>NZ_JBIAGW010000011.1:138258-263649 GCF_042869955.1 Streptomyces sp. NPDC006691 | reverse complement strand
TGCGCCCCCTGCACCCCCGGTTCGGGGCTCCGCCCCGGACCCCGTATCGCGCCTGAACGGCGCTCGTCCTCAAACGCCGGACGGGCTGAAGTGCCCGAAGCTGGCCAGCACCGATCAGCCTGACGGGCTGAAGTGCCCGATGCTGGCCAGCACCGAGGTCTTCAGGGGCGCGGGGAACTGCGCGAGTAAGCGGGCACGGTCCGCACCCGGAAGGGAGTTGGGGGCGCGGGGAACTGCGCGACAAGCCACCCACGATCCGCACCCGAACTCCCGCCCCGCACCTCCTGCCCCCGGCGGGTTTCGGGAAGGGGCGGGGCGGGGCGAACTCCCGAAGGGACCCATCGACCTGCGCAAACCTCCCCGCACGCCCCGCACGCCCCGCAGCCAAAGGAAGAGCATGCCGCCGGCTCCGGCCCGCAGGGACCGCGTCGACGGGCCAAGGGCCCCGCCCCATGGGGGCGAGCCAGGATGCCGGAACGGGCCGCTCGGGCAGGCACAGGACGAGGGAGCAGACGACCCCGGACGCCACAGGAGACCCTACGGGCCGACCACGAACGAGAGGGGGCGGGCGACCCCGAGCGCCCCAGAGGACCGCCCGGGCAGACCAGGGCCGGACGCGGCACACGCCCCCAGTCACCACAGGAGACCCCACGGGCCGACCAAGAACGAGAGGGGCTGGCGGCCCCGGCCACCACAGGAGACCCCACGGGCCGACCAAGAACGAGAGGGGCAGGCGGCCCCGGCCACCACTGGGGACCGCGCGGGGCGGCCGAGGGCGAGGGGCCGGGCGCGGGCGCCGGAGGGCGTCGTACGGACGGGCGAATTCGCGTGGGGGTGACCCCGGCTCGGCGCGTCCCGTTGGCCAGGCTATGAGTTCGCTGTATTCGAACGCCCCCGGCCGAGGCCGGCGAAGGCTCGTGACGGGCAGCGGCGGGGCCACCCCCGCACTGGCCGCCGACCCACCCATCTACCAGGCCCTGCTGCGGCATTGGGCGAGCAGGGGCCGGACGCTGCCGGGGCGGCGGGATCAGGAGTGGGTCCGGATCGCGGCCGCCCCGGTGTGGCCGGGGTACGGGATCAGCGGGTCTCCGGACCCGCGAGGTGGCGGGCGATGACCATCCGCTGGATCTGGTTCGTGCCCTCGACGATCTGAAGCACCTTCGCCTCGCGCATGAACCGTTCGACCGGGAAGTCGGACGTGTAGCCGTATCCACCCAGGACCTGGACCGCGTCCGTGGTCACCTTCATCGCCGCGTCCGTGCAGAACAGCTTCGCCATCGCGGCCTGGCGCGAGAAGGGACGGCCCGCGTCGCGCAGCCGGGCGGCGGCGAGGTAGAGCGCGCGGCCCGCCTCGATCTGGGTCGCCATGTCCGCCAGCATGAAGCGCAGGCCCTGGAAGTCGGCGATGGGACGGCCGAACTGCCGCCGCCCGGTGGCATATGCGAGGGCCTCGTCGAGCGCGGCTTGGGCGACGCCGATCGCGCAGGCGGCGATGCCGAGCCGGCCCGAGTCGAGCGCGGACAGGGCGATCGCGAAACCCTGGCCCTCCTCGCCGATGCGGCGCGCGTCGGGGACGCGTACGCCGTCGAAGTGGAGCTGGGCGGTGGGCGAACCCTTCATGCCCATCTTCTTCTCGGGGGCCGCGGGGCTCAGGCCCGCCGCATCGCCCGGGACGAGGAACGCCGTGATGCCGCGGGCGCCTTCGCCACCGGTGCGGGCGAGGACCGTGTAGAAGTCCGCGACCCCGCCGTGGGTGATCCACGCCTTGGTGCCGGTGATGACCCAGTCCTCGCCGTCGCGCACCGCCTTCGTACGCAGCGACGCCGCGTCCGAGCCCGAGGCCGGCTCGGAGAGGCAGTACGCGCCGAGCAGGCCGCCGCCGAGCATGGCGGGCAGGTGCTCGGACTGCTGCTGCTTGGTGCCGTAGCCGGCGAGGGCGTGACAGGCGAGGGAGTGGACGCTCACGCCGAGGCCGACCGTGAGACGGGCCGCCGCGAGCTCTTCGAGCACCTGGAGGTAGACCTCGTACGGCTGGTCGCCGCCGCCGAACTCGGAGTCGTACGGAAGGCCGAGGAGGCCGGATTCGGAGAGCAGGGTGAAGATCTCGCGCGGGAAGTGCCCGGCGTCCTCCTGCTCGGCGGCCCGAGGCGCGATCTCCCGCTGGACGATGTCGCGCACCAGCGCGACAAGGTCCCGGGCCTCTTCGGTGGGCAGCTGTCGTTCCACCGGCTGTGGGGCACGGTCGGGCATGGCGCGCTCTCCTCCCTGTCGGGCGCTACGGCGGACGTACGCGCAGGGTGTGGCGGCGCCGCCGGTGACTCTGCTCTACGGCCGTTACCTTCCCTCCCGGGTCACGGAAGTAGCAGGCGGGCGGCCGTGGCGCTGTGAGTATGCCCGATCGGACGCGTCCCGTCACTGGCTCCAAGATCACGATTTCCCCGGGACCGGCTTCGCGTACGCGTGCTGGAATTGAGCACTCCGGAATTGGTCCGAACCATTGACCGCACTGGTCTAGTCCTTCTAGCGTTCCCTTCGACGCCTTAGTGCGTTCATGTCAAAGCATCCCCAGCAGCACCAGTGCGCGTCCCCCACTCTCCCCTCCCCACGAGGAGATCACGATGCTCGGACCCCGTCCCCCACGTCCCCGGTTCAAGGCTCTGGTCGCTGCGGCGTGTACCGCAGCCCTCGGCGTCACCCTGCTCGCCGGCGCGGGCAGTGCCACCGCCGCCCCCGAGCAGGCCCCGGCCCCGCAGGCCGCCGCGGCCGGCTCGAAAGTCGTCGGATACTTCACCGACTGGGGCGTCTACCAGCGCAACTACCACGTCAAGAACATCGAGACCTCGGGCTCGGCCGCGAAGCTGACGCACATCAACTACGCGTTCGGCAACGTCACCGGCGGCAAGTGCGCCATCGGCGACGCCTACGCCGACTACCAGAAGACGTACGACGCCGCCTCCAGCGTGGACGGCACCGCGGACACCTGGGACCAGCCGGTCGCGGGCAGCATCAACCAGCTGCGCGAGCTCAAGAAGAAGCACCCGGGCCTCAAGGTCCTCTGGTCGTTCGGCGGTTGGACCTGGTCGGGCGGCTTCGCCGAGGCCGCGAAGAACCCGGCCGCGTTCGCCTCCTCCTGCTACGGCCTGGTCAAGGACCCGCGCTGGGCCGACGTCTTCGACGGCATCGACATCGACTGGGAGTACCCCAACGCCTGCGGCCTGTCCTGCGACACGAGCGGGCGCGAGGCCTTCAAGAACCTTCTCGCGGCGCTGCGTTCGAAGTTCGGCGGCTCCAGCCTGGTCACCGCGGCCATCACCGCCGACGCCTCGGCGAACGGCAAGATGGACGCCACCGACTACGCGGGCGCGGCGAGTTACGTCGACTGGTTCAACCCGATGACGTACGACTTCTTCGGCGCCTGGGCCGCCCAGGGCCCGACCGCCCCGCACTCCCCGCTGACCTCCTACAGCGGCATCCCCACGCAGGGCTTCAACACCGACGCGGCGATCACGAAGCTGAAGGGCCTCGGCATCCCGTCGAGCAAGCTGCTGCTCGGCATCGGCTTCTACGGGCGCGGCTGGACCGGCGTGACCCAGAAGGCGCCGGGCGGCACCGCGACGGGCCCGGCGGCCGGCACGTACGAGCAGGGCATCGAGGACTACAAGGTGCTCAAGACCAAGTGCCCCGCCAACGGCACGGTCGCGGGGACGGCGTACGCGTACTGCGGCAACAACTGGTGGAGCTACGACACCCCGTCCACCATCGCCGGGAAGATGACCTACAAGAACAACCAGGGTCTCGGCGGAACCTTCCTGTGGGAGCTGAGCGGCGACACCACCAACGGTGAGCTCATCAAGTCGATCAGCTAGTACGGGAGTTGGGCCGAAGGGGCGGGGCCGTGGCGGCCACCCGCCCCTTCGTCATGCCCCCGGGCGGCCCGGGCGGCTAGGAGGGCTCGGGATGTTCGGGCGGTTCCGGCGAGGGGCAGGACGGCTCGAACTCCTCGATGGTGTCCAGGGTGCGCCGCAGCAGCCGGACGAGCAGCTCGCGCACGGTGTCGCGGGGCGGCTCCAGCTCGCCGAGCCAGTCCAGGGTGACGCTCTCCACACTGCCCAGCCACCCGAGCAGCGCGAGCCGGGCCAGGACCGGGATCTCCCGGGTTCCGTAGGCGCCCTCGGCGAGGGTGGCGACGAGTTCCTCGCGCACCGCGTCCCGGATGGCTTGCACCTGGGTGTCGAAGCCGACCCCGCCCGTCACGATCGTCCGGTAGGCCGCCTGGTGGTGCTCGGCGTAGCGGAGGTAGCCGTCGATGGTGCGGTGGACCCGCTCGGCGCGGGGCAGGTCGGTGTCGCTGCCCGCGCGGGACACCAGGTCGGCGACGGAGTCCTCGACGATGGCCAGGTAGTAGCCGCGTTTGGACTTGAAGTAGTAGTAGATCAGCCCCTTGGCCACCCCGGCCTGCTTGGCGATGTCGTCCATCGACAGCGCGTCGTAGGAGGTGTCGGCGAACAACTTCCGCCCTGTTGCGATGAGTTCGGAGCGACGGACCTGGGATCTCTCGGTCGTACCGCCCTGTTGACTATTATTCAAATTCGGCCCTAGTCTCCAACTGCCACAGGATGCCCGCAGTATGGCAGACCTGCATTCGCACTCCCCCTGCACCGCCCTTCGAGGGTTCGCCGGATCGTACGGGAGGATCAAGTGAGCGCAGCCGGACGGCCGTTGGCCGAAGGCAGAACAGCCTGGAAGAAGACGGCGGTCATCGCCCTGCCCGCGGTGGTCGCGGTCGGGATCATGGCCAATGTGATGGCGGAGGGCGCGCTCGCGGCGTCCTTCGCGGTCTCCGGGACCAGTTTTCAGGTCTCCTCGGGGAAACTGACCAGCTCGGGGCTCTCCTCGTACGTGCAGACCGACCGGTCCGTCGACGGCAAGGGCCACCCGGTGGCCCTGCTCGGCATCGGGGACGCCACGCTCAGCGACATCTGCCAGGCCGCCGAGGTGAGCACCCCGGTGGGCACGGTGGTGTTCAAGCTGACGGCGGGCGGCGACGCGGGCCAGGTGACCGCCAGCAACCTGGTCATCGACGGCGAGGACCTGGTCGGGGACGCCCGGTTCGGCACCGCGGAGATCGGCCGGGACGCCTCGACCCTGGACGCGGTCAAGGGAGTTCAGGGACAGGCGGGCAAGTTCGGTCTCCAGGCCGGGGACATCGAGGTGAACGGGGTGCGGTCGCACGCCTGGTCGGCGACCGGCGGCAACTTCCGGCTGAAGGGGATGAAGGTCGATGTGAGCATCGGCGGCAAGAAGTGCTTCTGAGACGACTCGGGCTGCTCCGGCTCCCCCGCACCGGCGCGACCACCCCCACGCCCCGGCCGCCGGTCCGGGTCCAGGGCGGCCCGCGGCCGGGCGAGGGCGGCACCCCGGGCAAGGGCGCCGGTCCGGGCGCGGGGTTCGTGCCCGGCGCCCGCGCCGGCCGGGCTGCGGGGCCCCGCACCGGCGAGGGGACGGGGCCCCGCACCGAGGACGGAGAGCGCTCCCCGTGGGGCGGGCCCGCGCCGGGCGGACGGCTTGAGCGGGTGCGGTACCCCTGGCTCGACGAGCGGCTCCCGCTGCCCGAGGCCCGCCGGGTGCTGCGCGGCTGGCGCCGGACCCGGCCGTTCTGGGCGGGGCTCTTCCTCCTGCTCGGCGGTATCGAGCTGCTCGTGGTGCCGCTGTCGCCGCTGACGATCCTGGTCAGCCTGGGGCTCGGCGGTATCGCGGCGATCGGCATCGGGCTCGCCCTCGCCGCCGCCGGGCTCTTCCTCTGGTTCCTGCCGCACACCCGGCACTATGTGTCCATCAACGCGCTGATCCTTTCGGTGCTCTCGTTCGCGGCGACCAACCTGGGCGGATTCCTGGTCGGCATGGCGCTCGGCATCACGGGCAGCGCGATGGGCTTCGGCTGGACGCCGAAGGAGCCGCCGGGCTCGCGGGTGCCCCACGTCCGCACCCAGCGCACGCTCGCCGCGGCCCTGCCGGCCGCCCTGCTCCTCACACTCGGCGGGCGTCCGGCAGCGGTCCCGCAGGCCGGGCGGATCACCGCCCCGGCGGTGCCGCCGACGGTCACCACGAGCCGTTTCTCGCCCCACGGGTTCCTGCTCGCCGGGGTGACGACCGTGCCGACCGCGCACGGCCCGCTCAAGGTGATGGTCCTGCGGATGACCTCGGCCTCGCTCACCGACTACCGTCTCAGCACCCGCGACGGACACGACGAACTCGCCCTGGGCGCAGGCTCGTTGGACCTGACCGGCCATGTGACGCTCTACCTCTCGAAGTTCAGCGGCTGTCTCGAAGGGCTGATCTGCGTCACCTTCGATCCCAACACGCTGCCGGTGCCGCCGATCGTGCCGCCGTTCGTCTTCATGACCGATGTGACGGCCGAACAGGCCCTGGTCACCTCGGACTCGATCGTCGCGAACGGTCTGACCCTGGGGGCATCGTGATCCAGATCCAGGCGGCGCCCTTCTGGGCGTACGCGACCGGTGCGACCTTCGCCCTCTCGGCGGCCCGTCAACTCCAGTGGTGGCAGCGGTCGGTGTACCAGGAGGGGGTGCGCACCCGCAGCCGCGCGGCCAATCCCTATCTGATGCTGACCACGCTCTTCGCGGCCGTACTCCTGGTCCCCGCCGGCCTGTTCATGCTGTGGCAGTACCCGTCGTGGGCGACCATGCAGGTGGCCGGTGGGCACGGCGGGATCTGGGCCGGGTTCGTGCTCTGCTACGCGGGCGGCACGGTCGTCGCGGCGCTGCTCGGCTTCCTCGTGGCGCAGTCGCTGGTCCTCGTGGGGGCCGGATACTGGGCCTACCTGCAGAGCGTGGGCGGGCACTTCCTGCTGTTCGGGATGCTGATCCACGGCTGGGACGGCACCGGCTACCGCCGGCTGCTCACCACGGACCGGGCGGCGCTGCGGGACTGGCCGAAGGACAGCGTGATCAACCACCTGCTGCACTTCCTGACGTCCGGGACGTTCCTCGCACTGCTCGTCCTCGGAGCCGCCGTGATCGGGGCGATGCTGATCACGGAGATCGGCTGGCTGATGGAGGGCTGGGAGCTGCCGGGCGCCGACGAGGACCGCAAGGTGCCCCGGGTGCTCGCGGTGGCCGTCGCCGCGGCCGGGGTCTACGGGCTGCCGTTCGGCGGAGCCGTGGCCGCGAGCGGGCTGGTGCGGCTGCTCGGGTGGCCGCTGGGGCTGCTGCTCTTCGCCGCGTCGGCGGGCCTTGTCCTGCTGGCCCGGCGCTCACCGGTGCGGTTCCTGTACGGCCTGGTCGGCGTCCCGGGGCGGCACTGGAAGGCCGACCTCGACCTGGAACTCACGACCTGACCGCGGCGGCGCCCGGCTACAGCAGACCCGTCTGCGTGACCAGCATGGCGATGACCACCACGAGGGTCCAGCCCAGGATGTGTTCGAGGACCTTGGGCCCGGTGTCCTTGGGGCCGCCGGTGCGGGCGCGCAGCTCGGCCAGGGCTCGGGGATCGTCGAGGGTGGTGGCAGGCAGGGTCATGGGAACTCACTCGGTCGTGTGGCGGTGCACGGTCCCCCCGGTGACCCGTCCACCGTGCCATCGGAACGGCGCCCCGGGGTAGAGACGTTCGTCACTGACCCCGGGGCACCGAGGGCCGCTCAGCCGATGCCGACGGCCGCGAGGGCCTTGCGCTGGCTGGCCGTCGGGAACGCGGGCCAGTACAGGTAGCAGACGCCGCCTGTGCCGGAGGACACGTTTCCGCTCGCGTTGTAGCGCTTGGTCCGCAGCCAGATGTTCTCGAATTCGCGCCGCTTGTAGACGCGCCGTACGGCCGTGTCACTGGGCGATGCCGGGTCGTGGGCGATGACGTCGCCGTCCGCGGTGAAGCCGATCACGGTCATCAGGTGCCCCGAGGTCCCGTAGCCCGCGCCGGTCAGTTCGGTCGCGAGGAACGACTGGGACGTTATAGCCGGGATGCCGGCGCGGACCAGCGTTTCCACGTCGTTCAGCGAGCGCAGCCGGGTGACGACCGCGCTCAGGTCCCGGTAGGTGGCGGCGTAGGCGGCGTTGAAGGGCCAGTTGCCGCAGCCCTGGTACTGGTAGTCGTAGGTCTGACGGGCCGCGTGGCACACCTGGGGATCGGCGTAGGACGGGTCCACCCAGGCCAGGTCGGCCGCGCTCGGCCGGCGCCCCCAGTGTTCGATGATCATCTGCGAGGAGGTGGGGCTGCACCAGGCCTCGCCGCCGTTGTCGTACTGCGGGTACTGGCCCTTGTGGATCTCCTGCGAATAGCTCGGCACCGCCAGCTCGCCCGCGTACCCGGGCGTCGAGGCCTCCACGGTGAACCGGTCCGGGATGTCCGACGCCATCGCGCCGAGCCGCCACACGGTGGGCGTGAGCCGGCTGCCCGGCGGGCGGTAGAGGGTGACCCGCAGCCGGTAGGAGGCGAGGCGCAGGCCGCTCGCCGGGGTGTCGATGGCGAAGGTGTCGGTCGAGATGGAGCTCTTCCCGTCGCCCTGGCCGTCGACGGAGGTGCGCCGGATGTCCGTGTCGCCGTCGCCCGCCGTCCAGCGGCCCATCACGTACGCCGGTGTGGCGGTTCCGTCGGTGTAGGTGCCGAGCAGCTCGACCTGGATCCAGGTGCCGGGCGGGGTGTGGGCGTTCCAATGGGCGACGGACTCGGTCGCGGGGACGGTCGAGCGGTGCACCGGGGAGGTCCAACTCGCGTACTCCCAGGTTGCCGTCCTGTTGGTGTGCGGGTCGGTGTAGGTGCTGGTCCCGGCCGGCCGGGCGATGACGATGCCGGGGCGCCGCCCGGTCCCGGCGCGCACCCCGTGGGCGGTGCCGGAACGCCAGTCGGCGTGCGAGGTCCAGGCCTGGTTGTCCACGAGCTGCTGGCCCTGCTTCGGTCGGGCGGCGCCGCCGGACGCGGCCGCCGGTCCCGCGGACGCGGTGACGGCGCCGGCCGCGACGGCGACGGCCGCGGCGAGGACGGTTCTGCGGGAGGTGGGGCTTGTCACGGTGAGGACCCCCGATCGGTCATGTGGTGGGGTGGCGAGTGCACGACAGCGGGCCAACTATCGCGGGTCGGGGGCCCCTTCGGCCAGCGATTCGGCGCGTGCCACGGCGCCAATATGGACGGCACGTATTGGTCTCGACCACTGGCATGAGCTGGGCGGCTCCCCCTGGCGGGTGATCACCCCCGTCGCGGGCCGGCCGGCCCGCCACCCGCGAGCCCCGCTCCCCCGCACCGGGTACGGTCGAAGGACCTCCCCGGAGTCCGCCCGGCAGTACGCCGGTCCGGGCCCGCCCCGGCACCACCCAGGCAGGACGCGATGACGAGTACGCCCCCTCCCGGCCCTGCCGTGGCCGAACTGGCCGCGCTGACAAGGGAGTTGCCACCGTCCTGCGGACCCGTGCGGCTGGTCGGGGTGGACGGGCACGCGGGCTCCGGCAAGTCCACGTTCGCGGGCCGCCTCGCCGGGGCGCTGGGCGGGGCGCCGGTGCTGCACCTGGACGATCTGGCCACACACGCGGAGTTCTTCGGCTGGCCGGACCGGCTGGGCCGCCAGGTGCTCGACCCGTTCGCGCACGGCGAGACGGCCCGGTACGACCCGTACGACTGGGAGCTGCGGCGCTTCGGGGCCCCGCGTTCCCTGGAGCCCGCGCCGGTGGTGATCGTCGAGGGCGTCGGGGCCGGCCGGCGGGCCCTGCGGTCCCGGCTCGCGCTGCTCGTCTGGATGGAACTGCCCGCGCCGGACTCCTGGGCGCGCGGCCGCCAGCGCGACGGAATCGGACTTTCCGCCTTCTGGGACGACTGGACGGAGGCGGAGATGCGCCATTTCGCCGAGGACCCTTCGCGACCCTTCGCGGACGCGCTGGTACGCCAGGTGCAGCAGGGGTACGAGTGGCTGCCGTGACTCGATTCGGCTGCCCGTACGAGCCATTCGCTCACCGAGCGTGACGAGCTCACCCCACCGCCCGGAACAGTCGCAAAACAGCCCCCGGAGTGCTTCAACTCCGCTTGACCCAGGGGCCATACAGGTCTTACGTTCTCAATGTGCGGCTTTTCGGAGCCGCCGCGGACGCGAAGCCCCCGGTTGTTCCCCCGTGATCGGGGGCTTCGTTCTGCCCTTTCCTCCCTTTCGAGCCCGTCACACAGGGCGTTTCACTCACCCTGGGTCACCATCCGAGCTCCCCTCCCGCCCCCTTCGGCAGCGGGCCTTCCCGCAGGTACGATGCACATCGGTGCGGTCAACTCCCGTCAATTCCGTTGTGCGAATGGGCGGTTCAGCACGGGGCACGGTGGTGGGGGACGTGATGGACTTCGGCACTCCGGGCGTACACGCCCCGGCCGATCTGGCCTGGCTGCGCGGGGTGGACGCGTACACCATGGGCGCGTATCCGCAGGCCGAGGAGGAGTTCCGCACCGCGGTGCGGCTCGACCCCTCGATGGCGGACGGCTGGCTCGGACTGCACGCCCTGCGCGTGGACACCACGACCGCGTTACTGCGCATGTACCGCCATCGCGAACGCTTCGGCGAACAGCGCGCCGGACATCGCAGGACCCTCAACTCCTGGTACTGGCTCGGCTGGTGGGTCCAGCCGGTCCTGGAGAGCCCGCGCGACCTGCTGCTCGCGCACGCCTCGCACTGGCTGGACGGACGCCATGTCCCCGAGCTGGACCGGGCGTTGGCGGGCCTTCCGCCCGTGGACGCCGATCCCCAGGTGCGCTTCCTGCACGCCTGCCGGGCCTACCTGGTCAAGGACTGGGACCAACTGGTGCGCCACACCGAGCCGTTGGTGGACGACCCGCTGCTCGGCATCGAGGCCGGGCTGTTCGGCGGGATGGCCCGGGTCCGCCTGGAGATGTTCGGGCAGGCCGAACCGCTGCTTTCGGCCGCGCTGATGCGCTGCCGCAGCGAACAGCCCCAGCGCAAGGAGCTGCGCTACTGGCTGGCCCGCGCCCACGAGGGCACCGGGCGCTCGGCGGCGGCCCTGCCCCTGTACCGGGCCGTGCACCGCGTCGACCCGGCGTTCATGGACACCGCGGCCCGGCTGACCGCGATCACCGAGAACGACGGGTACGAGGGCGCGGACGAGTCCCCCGGCCTCGCCGCGGTCGCTCTGTCCGGCTTCGGCGACACCGTGGAGGCGGAGGCGGATTCCGCGCTCGGGCTCGACGCCCCCGACGGCCGGGAACTACGGCTCGGCGGTGAGGCGCAGGCCCCGCTCGCCGGCCCCGCGGGAGTGGTGCGCGACGGCGTCCGGGACAAGCCCGGCGTTCCCTCGCAGCCCGCGCCCCCGCAGTTCCCGGCCGGCCCCACCGACCCCGCCCTGCTCGCCGAGGCGCTCGCCGAGCTGGAGCGGATGGTCGGGCTCGAACCGGTCAAGCGTCAGGTCAAGGCGCTGTCCGCGCAGCTCAACATGGCGCGGCTCAGGGCGAGTCAGGGCCTTCCGGTCCAGCCGCCGAAACGTCACTTTGTCTTCTCGGGCCCCTCCGGCACCGGCAAGACCACCGTCGCCCGCATCCTGGGCCGGGTCTTCTACGCACTCGGGCTGCTCGGCGGCGACCACCTCGTGGAGGCCCAACGGGCCGATCTGGTGGGCGAGTTCCTCGGTCAGACGGCCGTCAAGGCCAATGAGCTGATCGACTCGGCGCTCGGCGGAGTGCTCTTCGTCGACGAGGCGTACTCACTCTCCAACTCCGGTTACAGCAAGGGCGACGCCTACGGCGACGAGGCGCTCCAGGTGCTGCTCAAGCGCGCCGAGGACAACCGGGACCACCTGGTGGTGATCCTCGCCGGCTACCCCGAGGGCATGGACCGGCTCCTCGTCACCAACCCGGGCCTGTCCTCGCGTTTCACCAGCCGCGTCGACTTCCCCTCCTACCGCCCGCTGGAACTGACCTCGATCGGCGAGGTGCTGGCCGCCGAGAACGGGGACGCGTGGGACGAGGAGGCCCTGGACGAGCTGCGCTCGATCAGCGGGCACGTCGTCGACCAGGGCTGGATCGACGAGCTGGGCAACGGCCGCTTCCTGCGCACCCTGTACGAGAAGAGCTGCGCCTACCGGGACCTGAGGCTGTCGATGTACCCGACGACCCCGACCCGCGACGACCTCTCCACCCTGCGGCTGCCCGATCTCATGCAGGCGTACGGGGAGGTCCTGTCGGGTCGCGGCCCCACGCGCCGCGACCCCCAGGAACCGCTCTAGCTATCCGGCCAGCGCCTGCTGGGCCTGTTCACCGCGGGGCTCGGCGAGCCGGGCCAGCGGGGTGGGCTCGTCGCGGTGGGCCGGGTCGCGGACCTCGCCCACCAGCTTCTCCAGGACGTCCTCCAGGGCGACCAGACCGAGCACCCGCCCGGACCCGTCCGTGACGAGGGCGAGGTGGGTGGCCGCGCGGCGCATCACCGTGAGGGCGTCGTCCAGGGGCAGTTCGGCCCGCAGGGTGGCGAGCGGGCGCCACAGCTGCTGCGGCACCGCGCGGCCCTGCTCCTCCACGTCGAGCACGTCCTTGACGTGCAGGAAGCCCATGAAGGCGCCGCCCTCCGCGCACACCGGGAAGCGGGAGTATCCGGTGCGTACCGTCAGCTCCTCCAGCTCCCGGGGTGTCACCGAGCAGCCGACCGTGACCAGGGAGGACCGGTCGAGCAGGACATCGGTGACCGGGCGGCTGCCCAGCTCCAGGGCGTCCTCCAGGCGTTCCTGGGCCTCGGGCTCCAAGAGCCCGGCCTGGCCGGAGTCCTCGACGAGGCGGCCGAGCTGGACGCTGGTGAAAACGGCCTCCACCTCGTCCTTCGGCTCGACCCGGAACAGCTTCAGGATGAGCCGCGCGCAGGCGCCGAGCGCGATCGTCACGGGCTTGCAGACCCGGGCGAAGGCGACCAGGCCCGGGCTGAACCAGAGCGCGGTCCGCTCGGGCGCGGCCATCGCCATGTTCTTCGGGACCATCTCGCCGATGACGAGGTGCAGCGAGACCACGAGGGCGAGCGCGATCACATAGCCCAGCGGATGCACGAGCCCCTCGGGCAGCCGGGCCGCCTGGAAGACGGGCTCCAGGAGCCGGGCCACGGTCGGCTCGGCGACCGCGCCGAGCGTCAACGAGCAGACGGTGATGCCGAATTGGGCGGCGGCCATCATCTGCGGCAGGTTCTCCAGGCCGTGCAGCACCTGGCGGGCCCGCGCGGAGGAGGCGGCCAGCGGTTCGATCTGGCTGCGGCGCACGGAGACGAGCGCGAACTCCGCGCCGACGAAGAAGCCGTTGGCGAGCACGAGCAGCAGCGCGAACAGGAGTTGGAGCAGACTCATCGGACCGCCTCCGCCACCGGTGCGTCGGCCGTCCGCACGAAGCGGACCCGCTCGGCGCGGTACCGCTCGACCCGGCGGACCTGGATCCGCCAGCCGGGCAGCTCGACCCGGTCGCCGGGGACCGGGATGCGGCCGAGGAGGTCGGCGACGAGACCCGCGACGGTCTCGTACGGGCCCTCGGGTGCTTCCAGGCCTATCCGGCCGAGCGAGAGGACCCGGCAGCTGCCGTCGGCCTCCCAGGCGGGCCTGCCGTCCTCGCCCGCCACCACGGCGAGCTCGGGGCGGCCGGCGTCCGCGCCGTCGTGCTCGTCGCGGACCTCGCCGACGAGTTCCTCGACGATGTCTTCGAGCGTGACCACGCCGGCCGTACCGCCGTACTCGTCCACGACCACGGCTATCGGCTGTTCGCTGCGCAGCCGCTCCAGGAGCTGCTGCACGGGCAGCGTCTCCGGGACGAGCAGCGGCGGCACGGCGATCAGGCCGACCGCGGTGCGCAGCCGCTCGTCGGGCCGCACCGCGAGCGCGTCCTTGAGGTGGACCATGCCGACGACCTCGTCGATGCGCTCCCGGTAGACCGGGAAGCGGGAGAGGCCGGTGGCGCGCGTGAGGTTGAGGACGTCGGCGGCGGTGGCGGTGGTCTGCAGGGCGCTGACCTTGACGCGCGGGGTCATCACGTTCTCGGCCGTGAGGTGGCCGAGCGAGAGGGTCCGTACGAAGAGGTCGGCGGTGTCCTGCTCCAGGGCGCCGGCCCTGGCCGAGTGCCGGACCAGGGAGACGAGCTCGCCGGGTGTGCGGGCCGAGGCCAGCTCGTCGGCGGGCTCCACGCCGAGCGCCCGCACCAGGCGGTTCGCGATGGTGTTGAGCAGCGCGATGAGCGGGCGGAAGAGCCGCGAGAAGCGGTCCTGAGGCCCGGCCACGAAGCGGGCCACCTGGAGCGGCTTGGAGACCGCCCAGTTCTTCGGCACGAGTTCGCCGATCACCATCTGCACGGCTGCCGCGAGGAGCATGCCGAGTACGACGCTGATGCCGGAGACCGCGCCGGCCGGGAGCCCGGTGGCGCCGATCGGCCCGTCGAGCAGGTCGGCGAGCGCGGGCTCGGCCAGCATGCCGACCACGAGCGAGGTGATGGTGATGCCGAGTTGGGTGCCGGAGAGCTGGAAGGACAGCTCGCGCAGGGCGCGCACCACGGTGCGGGCCCTGCGGTCGCCCTCGGCCGCCGCCCGTTCGGCGTCCGGCCGGTCGACGGTGACCAGGCCGAACTCGGCCGCGACAAAGAAGCCGTTGGCGAGGATCAGAAGGAATGCCGCGAAGAGCAGCACGAGTGTGATGGTCATGCCGCCGCCTCCTGGGAGGGGGCGGCGCAGGTACTACCGGACGATCCGTCCATTGCTGGAGGGAGTCACTCCTCGGGTCGCTGGTGCCCCGCGGCCGATGACGCTGGCCCTTGTGCGGGGCGGGGCGCACTCGGCGCCGCCGACATCAGGGTAATCAAGATGGTGCCAGGTGGGGCAAGGGGCTCAGCCGTTGTCGTGAGCCGAGCCGGGTGAATCGGGGGCGGTGCCGCGGCTGCCGTGGCTCTCGGCGAGCGCGCGCAGCGCCCTGGCGTCGCGGATGGCGCGCGCCTTGCCACTGCCGGGCTGGATGCCGAGCGCGGGCAGGCTGGTGCCGTCGGAGAGGTCGAGGAAGACCCAGGGGTCGCCGGGGCGCAGATTCACCCGCAGGATCTCCGGCCAGGCGAGCCGGCGCCGCGCGGTGAGGTTGACCACGGTGACGCCCGCGTCGTCGGCGACCACCTTCGGCCGGCTGAGCAGCACGAGCACCCCGGCGAACAGGGCGGCCATCAGGATGAAGCTGCCCCGCTCGCCCCCGCTCAGGGTCTCCAGGAGCAGCGACATCACCGTCATGGCGACGAACATGGCGGCGGCGCTGATCAGCAGGACGGCCCGGGTCACGGTCGGCCTGAACGTGACCGGCAGGGCGGGGGGTTGGGGCACGGGGGCGGACACGGTGTCGTTCGCTTTCGTCGCGGTCGTCTTCGTCGCTGTCCTCGGCGGCGCCGTCCGGCGCCGTGCGCGGGTCAGAGGCGGCAGGCGTGGATGGCCGTGGTGAGGATGGCGCGGGCTCCCAGCTCGTACAGGTCGTCCATGACCCGCTGGGAGTCCTTGGCGGGGACCATCGAGCGGACGGCGACCCAGCCCTCGTTGTGCAGCGGGGAGATCGTCGGCGACTCCAGGCCCGGCGTGAGCGCGACCGCCCGCTCCAGGTGCTCGGCGCGGCAGTCGTAGTCCATCATCACGTAGCTGCGGGCGACCAGGACGCCCTGGAGGCGGCGCAGGAACTGCTGGACCTTGGCGTTGTCCTCGGCGCCGGTGCGGCGGATGACGGCCGCCTCGGACTTCATGATCGGGTCGCCAAAGACTTCGAGGCCCGCGTTGCGCAGGGAGGTGCCGGTCTCCACGACGTCGGCGATCACCTGGGCGACGCCCAGCTCGATCGCGGTCTCCACGGCGCCGTCGAGGTGCACCACGGAGGCGTCCACGCCGGCCTCGGCGAGGTGCTTGGCGACGATGCCCTCGTAGGAGGTGGCGATCGTCTTGCCCGCCAGGTCCTTGAGGTCCGAGACGGTGCCGGGCTTGGCGGCGAAGCGGAAGGTGGAGCGGGCGAAGCCGAGCGGCAGGATCACCTCGGCGTCGGCGCCGGAGTCGATCAGCAGGTCCTCGCCGGTGATGCCGATGTCGAGCTTGCCCGCGGACACGTAGATCGCGATGTCCTTGGGGCGCAGGTAGAAGAACTCGACCTGGTTGACGGGGTCGACGAGGACGAGTTCCTTCGACTCCTTGCGCATCCGGTAGCCGGCCTCATGGAGCATCGCCGACGCAGGTCCGGACAGTGAACCCTTGTTGGGGACGGCGATGCGCAGCATGAGGTCAGCTTCCTTTTCGTACGGAGAGATGTGCTGTGAGGCGTGCTTAGAGGTGGGCGTACACGTCGTCGAGGGAGATCCCGCGCGCGACCATCATCACCTGGACGTGGTACAGCAGCTGCGAGATCTCCTCGGCGGCGGCTTCCTTGCCCTCGTACTCGGCGGCCATCCAGACTTCGGCGGCCTCCTCGACGACCTTCTTGCCGATGGCATGCACGCCCTTGTCCACCAGCTCGGCGGTGCGGGAGGTGGACGGGTCGCCGTTGGCGGCCTTGAGCTGGAGCTCGGTGAAGAGCTCTTCGAAGCTCTTGGAGGGTTTGTTCGCCATGATGCTTCTTAGGGTAAGGGGTGGGTTCCGGTCGCTCAGCGCCAGGGTTCGCTGACCGTGCGCAGCGTGGCCGCGGTGGCCACGGCGGCGGTGACCGCTTCATGGCCCTTGTCCTCGTTCGACCCTTCGAGGCCGGCCCGGTCCAGGGCCTGCTCCTCGGTGTCGCAGGTCAGCACGCCGAAGCCGACGGGTACGCCGGTGTCCACGGTGACCTGGGTGAGGCCGTTGGTGACACCCTGGCACACGTACTCGAAGTGCGGGGTGCCGCCCCTGATGACGACCCCGAGCGCGACGATGGCATCGTAGCCGCGGCCCGCGAGCACCTTGGCGACCACGGGTAGTTCGAAGCTGCCGGGGACGCGCAGCAGCGTCGGCTCGTCGATGCCGAGCTCGTGCAGGGCGCGCAGGGCGCCGTCGACGAGTCCGTCCATCACCTTCTCGTGCCACTGTGCCGCGACCACGGCGACACGGAGGTCTCCGCAGTTGCGTACGGACAGTTCGGGTGCGCCCTTGCCGCTCACGTGCTCTCCTTCAGGTGTTCTGGGACGTGCTGTGTTCTGGGACGTGCGGTGTTCGTGCTGGGACGTGCGGTGTTCGTTCTGGGATGTGCGGTGTTCTCGGTGTGCTCACTGGTTGCCGCAGGCCGACATCGGCGCGGGGCCGCCGTCGAGCCACGGCAGGTCGTGCCCCATGCGGTCCCGCTTGGTGCGCAGGTACCGCAGATTGTGCTCGCCCGCCTGGACGGGCATGGGCTCGCGGCCCGACACCGTCAGACCGTGCCGGACCAGCGCGGTGATCTTGTCGGGGTTGTTGGTCATCAGCCGCAGGCTGTGCACGCCGAGATCGGCGAGGATCTGGGCGCCGGCCGCGTAGTCGCGGGCGTCGGCGGGCAGGCCGAGCTCCAGGTTGGCGTCCAGGGTGTCGCGGCCGCGCTCCTGGAGCTCGTACGCGCGGAGCTTGGAGAGGAGGCCGATGCCCCGGCCCTCGTGGCCGCGCAGGTAGACCACGACGCCTCGGCCGGCCTCGGTGATGCGTTCCATGGAGGCCTGGAGCTGGGGACCGCAGTCGCAGCGCAGCGAGTGGAAGATGTCGCCGGTCAGGCACTCGGAGTGGACCCGGACCAGGACGTCCTCGCCGTCGCCGATGTCGCCGTGGACCAGGGCGACGTGCTCGACGCCGTCGACGGTGGAGCGGTAGCCGTAGGCGGTGAACTCCCCGGCGGCGGTGGGCAGATGGACCTCGGCCTCGCGGCGCACGGTCGGCTCGGCGGAGCGGCGGTAGGCGATCAGGTCCTCGATGGAGATGATCGTCAGGCCGTGCTTGCGGGCGAACGGGACGAGCTCGGGCAGGCGCAGCATGACGCCGTCCTCGCCCGCGATCTCGACGATGGCGCCGGCCGGGGCGAGCCCGGCGAGCCGGGCGAGGTCGACCGCGGCCTCGGTGTGGCCGTTGCGGACCAGCACCCCGCCGGGCTTGGCGCGCAGCGGGAAGATGTGGCCGGGGCGGACGAAGTCGCCGGAGGCGGAGCGGCCGTCGGCGAGCAGGCGCAGGGTGGTGGCGCGGTCGGCGGCGGAGATGCCGGTGCTCACGCCGTGGGCGGCCGTGGCGTCCACGGAGACGGTGAAGGCGGTCTTCATCGACTCGGTGTTGTGCTCGACCATCTGCGGCAGTTCGAGCCGGTCGAGGTCCTCGCCCTCCATGGGCGCGCAGATCAGACCGCGGCACTCGCTCATCATGAACGCGACGATCTCGGGGGTGGCCTTCTCGGCCGCGATGACGAGGTCGCCCTCGTTCTCGCGGTCCTCGTCGTCGACGACGACCACGGGGCGGCCCGCGGCGATGTCGCGGATGGCCTGCTCGACGGGGTCGAGGGCGAGGTCCTCGCGGTTGTCGGTGGAGTACCAGGTGGGTGCGTGCGTGGTCATGCCGTCGCTCCTTCCAGGACGGGCTTGACGCTCGTGCGCGAGCGCAGCCACCAGTCGCGCATGCCCCACAGGACGAGCGCGCCGTAAATGACGTAGACGAAGCCGGAGAAGGCGTATCCGTTGGCGAAGTTGAGCGGGACGCCGACGAGGTCGACGAGCAGCCAGGCGAACCAGAACTCGACCATGCCGCGGGCCTGGGCGAACATCGCTACGACGGTGCCGACGAAGACGTACGCGTCGGGCCACGGGTCCCAGGAGAGCGCCGGGTAGGCGGTGAAGAGGCCCGCGACGGCGACCGTGCCGACGGCGGCGCCGCCGAGCAGGAAGGCCCGCTCGCGCCAGGTGGCGAACCGTACGGCGATGGAGCCGTCCTGTGCCTGCCGCCGGCCCCGGCGGCTCCAGGCGAGCCAGCCGCCGGCCGCGACGACCATCACCACGACCTGCTTGCCGGCGCTGCCGGAGAGGTGTCCGGCGGCGAACGCCACGAACAGGATCAGGCCCGAGACGAACTGGGCGGGCCAGGTCCATATGGAGCGGCGCCAGCCGAGTGCGAGGGCGATCAGGCCGATGGTGTTGCCGATCATGTCCGACCACTTGATGTGCTGACCGAGGACCGTGAAGGCCTCGCCGTTCAGCCAGTTCACCATGCTCACTTGTCGTTCCCCCCGTGGCTGGCGCCGAGCAGCCGCTCGACGTACTTGGCGATGACGTCGACCTCCAGGTTGACCGGGTCGCCGGGCTGCTTGATGCCGAGCGTGGTCAGCGCGAGGGTGGTCGGGATGAGGCTGATGGTGAAGTAGTCGGCGGCGGCCTCCACGACCGTGAGGCTCACGCCGTCCACGGTGATGGAGCCCTTCTCGACGACGTAGCGGGACAGGTCGGCGGGCAGGGCGATCTTGACGATCTCCCAGTTCTCCGAGGGCGTGCGGGCGAGCACCGTGCCGGTGCCGTCCACGTGCCCCTGCACGATGTGCCCGCCGAGCCGGCCGCCGACGGCCATGGGCCGCTCCAGGTTGACCCGGGAGCCGACCTCCAGGGCGCCGAGGCTGGAGCGCTTGAGCGTCTCGTCCATCACGTCGGCGGTGAACTCGCCGTCGCCGAACTCCACGACCGTCAGACAGACGCCGTTGACGGCGATGGAGTCGCCGTGTCCGGCGCCTTCGGTGACGAGGGGGCCGCGCAGACGGAAGCGGGAGGCGTCACCGAGGGTCTCGATGGCGGCGACCTCGCCCAGCTCTTCGACGATTCCGGTGAACACGTTCAGCGCTCCTTGGCGAGAGGGGTGGCAGTGATGCGCAGGTCGGGGCCGATGCGCACGGCCTCGGTGATGTCGAGCCGCAACGCGTCGGCGATGGTGCTGATTCCCGCTCCGGCGAGCGCGGTGGGTCCGGCGCCGAGCAGGGCGGGCGCGAGGTAGCCGACGACCTTGTCGACGGCGCCCGCGGCGACGAAGGCGCCGGCCAGGGTCGGTCCGCCTTCGAGGAGGACGGAGCGCACGCCCCGGGTGTGCAGGGCCGCGAGCAGTGCGGGGATGTCCAGACCGGCCGCGGCGCGCGGCAGGCGCAGGACGGCGGCCTGGGGCAGGTGGGCCGCGTCGGCGTCCTCGGCGACCGCGATCAGGGTGGGCGCCGCGTCGTCGAGGATGCGGGCGCCGGGCTTGACGGCGGTGGCGTTGGTGTCGACTGCCAGGCGCAGCGGCTGAGTTGCCCCCTCGACGCCGCGCACGGCGAGGTGCGGGTCGTCGGTGCGGGCGGTGCCGGAGCCCACGACCACCGCGTCGGACTCGGCGCGCAGCCGGTGGACGTCGGCGCGGGCCTCGGCGGAGGTGATCCAGCGACTGGTGCCGTCCTCGGCCGCGGTGCGCCCGTCGAGAGTGGCCGCGTACTTCCAGGTGACGTGCGGGCGGCCGAGCCGTACCGAGGTGAGCCATGCGGCGTTGACCGCCTCGGCCTCGGCGGCGAGCAGGCCCCGCTCGGCGGGGACGCCTGCCGCGCGCAGGGTGTCGGCACCACCGGTGGCCTGCGGGTTCGGGTCGGCGACGGCGTACAGGACGCGGGCGATACCGGCCTCGATGAGCGCCTGGGCGCAGGGCCCGGTGCGGCCGGTGTGGTTGCAGGGTTCGAGGGTGACGTAGGCGGTGCCGCCACGGGCCTTCTCGCCCGCGTCCCGCAGGGCGTGGACCTCGGCGTGCGGGCCGCCGGCCCGCTGGTGGTGGCCCTCGCCCACGACCGCGCCGGAGGCGTCGGTGATCACGCATCCGACAACCGGGTTGGGGCTGGTGGAGCCGAGTCCGCGCGCCGCGAGCTCGACGGCTCGGCGCATGGCGTCCGCGTCGGCTGTGGGTGCCACCGGGTCCTCCTGCCTCTTCGGGCACGGACTCCGGGGCCTGTCGATGACGACAGAGAGCGGAAACAGACCATCGCGTACAGCTCACGCCACGGCCGAAAGAGACCGGTGCCCGCTCGGGCGACCGGTAACAGACGGCCGACGTGACCGGTCAACGGTCCGCCCGCCGCGCACTGCCTCCCATCCGGACTTTCACCGTCGGTCCAGGAATTTCACCTGGTCAACCGGCCGCTGGATGCGGACGGGTCGCGGACTATAACCGCCGGTTCGGAATTACACCGACCCCGGAGTGCGCTGCTGCTGGTACAGGGCCAGTGTGCCACGGCTGCCCGAAGGCCATGCGAGTGAGTGGATGTGGCCTGGCTCACAGATTGGCCGGAATCCAGCGGGGTCCGGCCCGGAGCCACGCGGAACGCGCGCAGCGGCGCATGCCTTTGGTCCATACCTATTGACGCACTGGTCTAGTCCTTTTAATCTCTGCGTCACCTCCGAGGAGAGGCCCGCCGGTGTGCGCACGCCGGGGCCGTGCACGACCACCGCCTTGTTCGTTGTGTTCCGCCCACCTCCCAGGAGGAACTGCCCGTGCTCTCCCCCACCCGCAGACGCACCGCGCTGCTCACGGCCGCCACCGCGGTCGCCGGGCTGCTGTTCGGCGCGCTGTCCACCGGCGTCTCGCAGGCCGCCGTCGACAACGAGGCCTGTCGTCCGGACGGCCTGTACAAGACCCCGGGCGTCGACGTCCCGTACTGCTCGGTGTACGACAGCGACGGCCGCGAGAAGATGGGCGCCGACCACCAGCGCCGGGTCATCGGCTACTTCACCGGCTGGCGCACCGGCCAGGACGGGACGCCCGCCTACCTCGCCTCCGACATCCCGTGGGACAAGGTCACCCACATCAACTACGCCTTCGCACACGTCGGTTCGGACAACAAGATCTCGGTCGGCACCGACAGCGAGAAGAACGCCGCGACCGGGATGACCTGGCCGGGCGTCGCGGGCGCCGAGATGGACCCCTCGCTCCCCTACAAGGGCCATTTCAACCTGCTCAACAAGTTCAAGAAGCAGCACCCCAACGTGAAGACCCTCATCTCCGTGGGCGGTTGGGCCGAGACCGGCGGCTACTTCGGTGACGACGGCAAGCGCGTCGACTCCGGCGGCTTCTACGCGATGGCCACCAACGCGGACGGCTCGGTCAACCAGGCCGGTGTCGACACCTTCGCCGACTCGGCGGTCGCCTTCATCAAGAAGTACGGCTTCAACGGCGTCGACATCGACTACGAGTACCCGACGACGATGAAGGACGCGGGCAACCCGCTCGACCTGACCCTCTCCAACGCCCGCCGGGCCGGTCTCGTCAAGGGCTACGCGGCGCTGATGAAGTCGCTGCGCGAGAAGCTCGACCGCGCGGGGGCGGCCGACGGAAAGCACTATCTGCTCTCGGTCGCCGCGCCGTCCTCCGGCTATCTGCTGCGCGGCATGGAGACCTTCCAGGTCCAGCAGTACCTGGACTACGTCAACATCATGTCCTACGACCTGCACGGCGCCTGGAACCAGTACGTCGGCCCCAACGCCTCGCTCTTCGACGACGGCAAGGACGCGGAACTCGCGGCCGCCGGCGTCTACTCCACGTCCCAGTACGGCGGCATCGGCTACCTCAACGCCGACTGGGCCTACCACTACTTCCGCGGTTCCATGCCGGCCGGGCGCATCAACATGGGCCTGCCGTACTACACCCGCGGCTTCGAGAACGTGCAGGGCGGCACCAACGGCCTGTGGGGCAAGGCGCCTTCGACGAACTGCCCCGCGGGTTCGGGCCTGACCGCCTGCGGTGACGGCGCCGTCGGCATCGACAACCTCTGGCACGACCTCGACGCCAACGGCAAGGAGGCCCCGGCCGGCTCCAACCCGATGTGGCACGCCAAGAACCTGGAGAAGGGGATCGTCGGCGACTACGTCAGCAAGTACGGCCTCTCCGCCACCACCAAGCTGACCGGCACCTACGTCCGCAACTACGACTCCACGCTGGTGGCGCCCTGGCTGTGGAACGACCAGAAGAAGGTCTTCCTGTCCACCGAGGACGAGCAGTCGGTGGGGGCCAAGGCGGACTACGTGGTGGACAAGGGCATCGGCGGCACGATGGTCTGGGAGCTGGCCGGCGACTACCAGTGGAACGCGGGCAAGGGCCAGTACGAGCAGGGCTCGACCCTGACGAGCGAGATGTACGACAAGTTCAAGTCGGCCACCCCGTACGGCAACAAGCGCTCCACGATCGCCCTGCCCGCCCAGGCGCTGAACATCGGCGTGGACTTCGGGCAGTTCCCGCTCGGCGACTCCAACTACCCCATCAGCCCCAAGGTGACCCTGACCAACAACACCACGGCGACGCTGCCCGGCGGCACGGAGTTCCAGTTCGACTACGGCACTTCGGCCCCCGCCAACGCCAAGGACCAGTCCGGCTTCGGCACGACGATCGTGCGCAGCGACCACACCGCGGCCAACAACATCGGCGGGCTCAAGGGCGACTACAACCGCGTCTCGCTGAAGCTGCCGAGCTGGCAGTCGCTGGCACCGGGCGCCTCGGTCACCCTCGACTTCGTCTACTACCTGCCGGTTTCCACCCCCTCGAACTGGACGGTGACCTTCGGTGGCAAGACCTACGCGCTGGCCGGCGACCGCACCCGGGGGGCGGTCGTGAGCGACCCCGGCACCTCGACACCCACCCCGACCCCGTCGGGCACCCCGACCCCGACCCCGACGCCTTCGGGCACGACCGGGCCCTCGCCGTCCCCCACGCCGCCGGGCGGCACGTGCGCGGCCCCGGTCTGGTCGGCGGGTTCCGCGTACGGCGGCGGCACGACCGTCTCGTACAAGTCCCACACCTGGAAGTCCAAGTGGTGGACGAAGGGCGAGGAACCGGGTACTACCGGTGACTGGGGAGTGTGGCAGGACCTCGGCGCCTGCTGATCCGCTCCCCGCACGAACGCCCGGCGGCGGTCTCCCGGCCCTTGGCCGCCGTCGGGTGCCCGGAGATCAGGGCTCCCGGATCTGAGGGAGCCTCACTTCCCGTGCCCGCTCAGGGATTTGGCGCGAAGAGGTCGTCCTGAGCCGCGTCCCGCGCGGTCAGCAGCGCACCGCTCAGGACCGCGCCATCACCCAGGGCGCTCGGCCTGACCTCGGCGGGGAGCGGGGTCAGGGCGGCCAGGGCGCGCTGGACGCGGGAGGCGAGCAACTGGCCGCCCGCATGGCCCAGTTCGCCGCCGAGCACGATGAGCCCGGGGTCCAGGACCGCGACCACGCCCGCCGCGCCGACGGCGAGCCGCTGGGCCAGCGCGTCGAGGAAGGGCCCGTCCGCGTCCCGCACGGCCTCCTCCGCACTGCCGGCCCGTCCGAACTCGGCGGCGAGGCGCGCCACCGCACCCGCGTGCACCAGCTCGTGGAACCCGCCGTCGCAGCCGGTCGAGGACGGCAGTCCGCCGGTGCCCGGTACCGGCATGAACCCGATCTCGCCCGCGCCGCCCGAGGCGCCCCTGCGCAGCTTGCCGTCCAGGACGAGTGCCGAGCCGATGCCCTGGCCGAGCCACAGGAGCACGAAGGTGTCCTGACCACGGGCTGCGCCCAGACGCTGCTCGGCCACGGCGGCCAGGTTGGTCTCGTTCTCGACGAGCACGGCGGCGGGCAGTCGCCGGGCCAGGACCCGCACGAGTTCGCGGTGCCAGGCGGGCAGCCCGCTGGTGTCGCGCAGTTCGCCGCTGGCCGGGTCGATGAGCCCGGGGGCGCCGACCCCGACGCTGTGCAGCCGCTCCGCGCCGGCCTCCTTCGCGGTGCGCTCCAGGAGCGCCACGGCCTGCTCGACGGCGGGACCCGTCCCGGCCTCCGGCTCGATCGGCAGCGTGGCCTCGGCGAGGGTGTGTCCGAGGAGGTCGGCCACGACCAGCGAGACACTGTCGGTGCGCACGTCCAGGGCCGCCAGGTGCGCCCGGTCGGCGACGATCGCGTAGAGCCGCGCGTTGGGGCCGCGCCGCTCGGCGCCCGACTCCCCCACCACATGGACGAGGCCGGAGCCCTGGAGACGCTCGACGAGGTCGGCGACGGTCGGCCGGGAGAGGCCGGTGAGGTGCTTCAGCTGGCCTGCCGTCAACGGGCCCTCGTCCTGGAGGAGGCTCAGGGCGAGCCGGTCGTTGATGGCCCGGGCGGTGCTCGGGGATGCGGGCATGCCGGGAATCCTTCCAGATCGGCGAAGGCGGAGGGCCACCCGTTCTATTTATCAGGCAGGGTTCCTGATAGTTTACGGCCCGGCGGCGGGAAAGCCGCCCCAGAGGGAGGGGAACCCGGTCGAAATGGCAGCCGAACTTGCTCTGGATCCAAGGCAGTTGAGGCGGGCGCGGATCGCGATCGCCGCAGTGTTCTGTGTGCACGGCGCGGTGACCGGCAATTTCGCCACCCGGGTCCCCTGGATCCAGGACCACGCCGGGGTCTCCGCCGGCCAGCTCGGCCTCGCCCTGGCCTTCCCCGCGATCGGCTCGTCGCTCCTGATGCCGCTGTCCGGTGCGATCACCCACCGGTTCGGGGCGCGCAACGCGCTGCGCGGGCTGCTCGCCCTGTGGACCCTGGCGCTCACGCTGCCCGCGCTCGCCCCCAACCTCTACACGCTGTGCGCCGTTCTCTTCGTGTACGGCGCGAGCGCCGGGATGGCGGACGTGGCGATGAACGCGCTCGGCGTGGAGACCGAGACCCGGCTCCGCCGCTCGATCATGTCCTCGCTGCACGGCATGTGGAGCGTGGGCGCGCTGATCGGCTCCGCGTCCGGGACGCTCGCCGCGCACCTCGGAGCGGACGCCCGGCTCCACCTCACCGCGGCCGCCGCCGTCCTGACCGTGCTCGGCCTCGCCGCCTGTCAGGGCGTACTCGACCTGCGCAGCGCCCCCGACGAGACGGCGCCGCCCCGGTTCACGCTGCCGCCCCGGTCGGCGCTGGTCATCGGCATGGTGGCGTTCTGCGCGGTGTTCGCCGAGGGTGCCAGTCTGGACTGGTCGGCGGTCTATCTGCGCGATGTCCTGGACACCTCGGCGGGTACGGCCGCGGCCTGCACCACCGCGTTCACGCTGACGATGGCGGTGGCCCGGCTCGCGGGCGACAAGGGGGTGGACCGCTTCGGGGCGGTGCGTACGGTGCGCGCCGGAGGGGTGCTCGCCACGTTGGGCGGTCTGCTCGTGGTGTGCGCTCCGGGACCGGCCGTCGCGATGGCCGGGTTCGGCCTGATGGGGCTCGGGATCGCGGTCGTGGTGCCGCTCGCCTTCGCGGCGGCCGGACGCAGCGGCACCAACCCGAGCCAGGCCATCGCGGGTGTGGCGACCATCACCTACACCTCGGGCCTGGTCGCGCCCTCCGCGATCGGCGGGATCGCCGATCTGACCTCCCTGGTGGTCTCGTTCGGCCTGGTGACCGTGCTCGCGCTCGGCCTCATAGCGGGGGCCCGGGTCCTGCGGGCGGGGGTCCGTCCACCGGACCCGGCCGGTACGGCGGACGTGGCGCCCGCCCGTCACCCCTGACCCCGCTACGCACGCCCGCGGCCCGGCCGACGAGCGAGGTCGAGATCCGGCACTAATATTTGGCCTGATCTTTTCTTGGCACCGACCACCACGGACGAACTGGAGCGACCATGCGCCTCGGCGTGCACTGGACCTTGCACGGCGACGGGCGGACCCCCGCTCCAGGAGCCGTCGTACGCCCCGACGAACGGCTCACCTGGCCGCGCACGATCGGTCTCGGCGCCCAGCACGTGGTGGCCATGTTCGGGGCGTCGTTCGTCTCGCCGGTCCTGATGGGCCTCGACCCCAACCTCGCGATCATGATGTCCGGCATCGCGACGGTCATCTTCCTGCTCGCCACCAAGGGCCGGGTCCCCAGCTACCTCGGCTGCTCGCTCTCCTTCGTGGGCGTCGCGGCCGCGATCCGGGCCACCGGGGGCACCAGCGCCACCGTGACCGGCGCCGTGTTCGTCGTCGGCGTGGTGCTGTTCTTCGCCGGTCTCACGGTGCAGCGGTTCGGCGCCCGGATCATCCACGCGGCGATGCCGCCCATCGTCACGGGCGCCGTCGTCATGCTGATCGGCTTCAACCTGGCGCCGGTCACGGCCGCCACGTACTGGCCGCAGGACCAGTGGACCGCGCTGATGGTGATGCTGTTCACCGGCCTGGCCGTCGTGTGCCTGCGCGGTTTCTGGTCCCGCATCGCGATCTTCCTCGGGCTGATCTTCGGGTACGGCATCTCGTGGGTGCTCGACCAGGTCTTCGGCAAGATCCACTCGGTGAACGGCGGCCCGCAGGCCGTCGACCACTGGCGCCTGGACCTCGCGGGCGTGGGCAGGGCCGACTGGATCGGGCTCCCGAGCTTCCACGCGCCGAGCTTCGAATGGTCGGCGATCCTCGTCGCGCTGCCCGTCGTCATCGCGCTGATCGCGGAGAACGCGGGCCACGTCAAGGCCGTCGGCGAGATGACCGGCACCAACCTCGACGACAAGCTCGGCACCGCGATCGCCGCCGACGGTGTCGGTTCGATGCTGTCGACCGCCGTGGGCGGCCCGCCGAACACCACGTACTCCGAGAACATCGGCGTCATGGCCGCCACCCGCGTCTACTCGACCGCGGCCTATTGGGCCGCCGCCGGATTCGCGCTGCTCTTCGGTGTGTGCCCCAAGTTCGGCGCGGTCGTCGCGGCGATTCCGGGCGGGGTGCTCGGCGGCATCACCGTCATCCTGTACGGCATGATCGGGCTGCTCGGCGCGCAGATCTGGATCAACGCCAAGGTCGATCTGCGCAATCCGCTGAACCTCGTTCCGGCCGCCGCGGGCATCATCATCGGCATCGGCAACGTGACGCTGAAGTTCACCGAGAACTTCCAGCTCAGCGGCATCGCGCTCGGCACAATCGTGGTGATCACCGGCTACCACGTGCTGCGCGCCTTCGCCCCGGCCCACCTCAAGGAGCAGGAGCCGCTGCTCGATTCGGGCACCTCGTCCTACGAGAAGGACCAGGCGTAGCGCGGTAGGCGAGGGACCGGGCATAGCGCGCCGGGCCCGCGCGCGGCGGCCGCCCCGCCCACCGTTCATCCGATCCGGTCAAGCCCCCTTACGGCGGTGCCGGGCCGGGCCGGCGGGCTGGGACGCTGCCCCCATGACGCAGACCGCATGGACCGAAACCGGACCTCCCGCGCGGCACCCGCGGCACACCCACCGGTTCGCCGCGCCGCTCGACCCCGTGGTCCGGCGGATGCGGGCGCTGCGGGCCGACCTGCCGGCCCGGGACGGCATCGCGGTCTTCAACCGTGTCTATCTGACGGTGACCGAGGAGATCTCCCGGCTCATCGCGCACGACCACTTCACCGACCCGCGGGGCGCGGCGACCCTGGACGTGCTGTTCGCCGGGCGCTATCTCGCGGCGGTGGAGTCCTCCTCCCTGGGTCGGCGCCCGCCGGACTGCTGGCGTCCGCTGTTCCAGTACCGGCGCCATCCCGGGGTGCGTCCCCTGCAGTTCGCGCTGGCCGGGATCAACGCCCACATCGGGCACGACCTGACGCTCGCGCTGGTCGACAGCTGCCGGGCCCTCGACTGCGAACCGGCTTTCCTGGAGCGGGACTTCGACCGTGTCGGAGACACGCTGACGCTCCTGGAGGAACGCATCCGGGAGGAACTCATGCCCGGGCCCGACCTGTTCGAGGTCGCCGACCCGATGACGCATCTGCTGGCGTCCTGGAGCCTGGAGCGGGCGCGGGACGCGTCCTGGTCCGCGGCGAAGGTCCTGTGGCAGTTGCGGGAACTTCCGGCCCTGGCCCAGGAGTTCACCGATCGGCTGGACGCGGGCGTGGGTCTGGTGACCCGCTGTCTGCTGACCCCCCTTTCGGTACCCGACTGAGGAGCGACCATGGCGATACGGCTCGGACTCGGCCTCCCGCAGATGAAGCAGTACGACCTCGGCCGCGATGTGCCCGCGGTGGCGCGGACGGCGGAGGAGATCGGTTTCGAGAGCCTGTGGGTCTTCGAACGGGTGCTGTTCCCCGAGCCCGCGACCCAGGGCCTGTACGGCGTTCCGGGCCTGCCCTGGCCCGACGCCTACCGCGCGGTCGCCGACCCGCTGGTCACACTGACCCTCGCGGCCGCGGCCACCGGACGGGCCCGGCTCGGCACCAGCGTCCTGGTGGGCCCGCTGCACATCCCGTTCCAACTCGCGCGCTCACTGGCCTCGTTGGACGTGGCGAGCGGTGGCCGGGTGGTGGCCGGGATCGGTACGGGCTGGTCGCACGACGAGTACGCGGCGGCGGGGGTGGCGCCCTTCGAGAAGCGCGGCAAGGTGCTCGACGAGCTGCTCGATGTGTGTGCCGCGGTGTGGGGACCCGATCCGGTCACCTACCAGGGCGAGTTGACGACCGTCGCTCCCGCCGTGGTCGGCCCCAAGCCGGCCCGGCCCATCCCGGTCTACCTCCCGGCGTCGAGCCCGAAGTCGGCCCGCCGCCTGGTGGACCGGGCGGACGGCTGGCTGCCCGCGGCCCAGGGCGTGGCCCAGCTCACCGAGCAGTGGGCGAGGCTCCAGGACCTGGCCGCGCAGCGGGGCAGGACGCGCCCGATCGAGGTCTGCGTCCGCGTGAACGCCCAGCACCGGGCGAAGCCGTTCGAGGGCGCGGAGCGTCCGCCGTTCACGGGCAGCGCGGCCCAGATCGTGGACGACCTGGCCGCCCACGCGCTCGACGGCATCGGGGAGTTCCTCCTGGACCTCCAGAGTTCCGCACGGGACGCGGAGGAGCTGAAGGACTTGGCGGCGGAGGTGTACGGGCTGGCGCGGGCGGCGGGCCTGTAGGCCCGGGACCGGCACCCGGCCCCGGGCCGCCGGGCCCCTCAGCCCGTCCGGCGTTTGCGGACGAGCGCCCTTGAGGCGCGAACGGGGGTCCGGGGGCAGAGCCCCCGGTACCTCGGCTCCGGGGGCTAGTCCTCGGGGAGCTCGACCGGGGCGATCGAGTCGTACAGGTCCCCCGGCCCGGGGTTGCCCGCGTCCGTGGCCCCGCCGAAGTGGTGCATGACCCCCCACACCGCGTTGAGCGCGGTCTGCACCGCACCCTCCGCCCAGCCCGCGGTCCAGGAGATGTCGTCGCCCGCGAGGAAGATGCCCCGCTTGTCCTCGGGCAGCGCGTCCTGCATGAAGTGGGTGAACAGGCGGCGCTGGTAGCGGTAGTGCCCCGGCAGGTTCGCCTTGAACGCGCCCATGAAGTACGGCTCGTTCTCCCAGGACACCGTCACCGGGTTGCCGATGATGTGGCCCCGGATGTCGACCTTCGGGTAGATCTCGCCGAGCGACTTGAGCATGACCTCCATGCGCTCGCTCGCCGACAGCGGCAGCCACTTGAGGCTGTCGTCGCACCACGTGTAGGAGAGGCAGATGACGGCGGGCTTGTCCGGCCCGTTGTCGAGGAGGTAGGTGCCGCGCGTCATGCGGTCGGTGAGCGTCATCGACATGACGTCACGGCCGGTGTCCTCGTCCTTGTCCAGCCAGAACGGCCGGTCGACCGGCACGAACAGCTTGGAGGACTCCATGTAGTGGGTGCGCTCGATCGCGGTCCAGTGGTCGATCGGGAAGAGCGAGTCGTCGCAGGCGATCTTGGAGAGCAGCATCCAGGACTGCGCCGTGAAGATCGCCGCGCGGAAGGTGCGGATGTCGCCGTCCGCGTCCGTCACGGTGATGCGGTTGCCCGCGGTGCGGTGCAGCCGGGTCACGGCGGGCCTGGGGGCGCCGTCGTGCAGCGAGGAGAGCGAGGTGCCCTGCGCCCAGTGCACGATCTTCCCCGGCTCACGCTCCCACAGGCGCAGTGGCAGCTGCTGGGAACCGCCGACGATGCCGCGGTGGTGGTCGTCCGCCTCGGTGTAGACGACGCGCAGGATCTCCAGGATGGAGTTCGGGAAGTCGGTGTCCCAGCCGCCGGTGCCGAAGCCGACCTGGCCGAAGATCTCGCGGTGCCGGAAGGACTTGAAGGCCTCCGACTCGCAGAGGAAGCCGTAGAAGGTCTGGTTGTCGAGCTTGTCGACGAGCTTGGCCCAGATCTCACGGATGCGCGGGATGTCGCGCTCGCGGATGGCCTGGTTCATGTCGGAGAAGTCGGCGCCCTCTTCGAGACAGGCGTTCCAGGCGTCCATGACCTCGCGGTACACGGCCGGCAGCTCGTCGACCGAGGTCGCGTAGTGGGACTCTCCCTTGAGGTCGACGACCGTCGAGGGGGTGTCCGGCGCGAGCGGGTTGGGGAACGGCTTGGTCTCCAGGTCCACCAGGTCGATGTAGTGCTGGAGCGCGGTGGAGCACGGGGGGAACCGCATGGCGCCCATCTCGGCGGTGAGCTCCGGGTCACAGCCCGGGAAACCTACGGTGCGCAGCCGGCCGCCGATCTGGTCGGCCTCGTACACGACGGGCTTGAGGCCCATCTTCATCAGCTCGTACGCGGCGACGATGCCGGAGAGGCCGCCGCCGATGACCGCGACCTCCGCGCCGTGCTCGGTCGCGGGTATCTGGCCGAGCCCGGCCGGGTGCGCGAGGAAGTCGTCGTACGCGTAGGGGAAGTCCGGCCCGAACATCGTGACGGGCGGCTGCTCGTCGATGTGCTGGACGGCGGTGGGCACCGTGGACGTCATGGGGTACGGACTCCTTGCACAGTACGGAAGTTGAGAGGGCAGGCGGGGCAGGCCCTCACGGCCCGGGGTGGGGGCCCGGGCTCACGGGTCGAATGGCTCGGCGGGTCGAATGGACGGAGGGGCTCGGCCAGTGAGCTCGGAGGCGGGGCTAGACGAGGGAGGAGTACAGGCCGGGGCGGCGGTCGCGCAGATACGGGTTGTTCGCGCGCGAGACGGCCAGGAACTCGGGGTCGACGTCCCCCACGACCAGCTCGGTGCCGCGCCCGGCGCGGGCCCGTGCGGCACCGTCGGGGCCCGCCAGACAGCTCAGCCCGACGAACTCGAACTCGCCCTCGGGGCCGGTCCGGTTGACGTACGCGACGTACAGCTGGTTCTCGAAGGCGCGGACCGGGACGAGGGACTCGGCGACGAACTGGAAGGGGTGCATCTGGGCGGTGGGCACCAGGAGGAGGTCGGTGCCGGCCAGCGCGTGGGCCCGTACGTTCTCGGGGAACTCCACGTCGTAGCAGATCATCATGCCGATACGGAGGCCGTTCAGCTCGGCCTGGACGACCGGCTGCTCGCCCGGCGTGAACGCGTCCCGCTCGAAGCCGCCGAAGAGGTGGGTCTTGCGGTAGCTCGCGAGGCGGGTGCCGTCGGGGCCGATGAGCTGGGCCGCGTTGTAGACGGCGTCGCCGTCGCGCTCGGGGTAGCCGTAGACGACGGCCAGGCCGTGGCGCACCGCGATGTCGGCGATCGCCCGGGCGGAGGGGCCGTCGGCGGGCTCCGCGAGCCTGGCCACGTCGTCGCCGATGGCGTACCCGGTGAGGAACAGCTCGGGGCAGACGATCAGCCCGGCGCCGGTCGCGGCCGCCCGTCCGGCCGCTTCGTCCAGCACCGTCAGGTTCGCGGCGACGTCCGAGAGACGGCCGGAACTCTGGAGCAGGGCGGTGCGCAACGCGGGCATGGGCGGTCCTCGGCGGGGCTGGGGGTGCGGGGTCACTAGACGGTACGTTCCGCCGTTCGGCCCCGACAAGGCGCGAGCGTTGCGCGCCTCCGCACGATTCGTTGCGCAAGATCGCGTGGTGGCGGCGATTTGTTGTGCGGTTTCCGCTGAGTGCGGTTTTCCGGTGGGTGCGGTTTTCCGGTGGGTGCGGTTTTCCGGTGGGTGCGGTTTTCCGGTGGGTGCGGTTTTCCGGTGGGTGCGGTTTTCCGCTGGGTGCGGTTTTCCGGTGGGTGCGGTTGGGGGGCGTGCGGCGGGCCGTGCGTGGCTGATCGCGCAGTTCCCCGCGCCCCTTGTGCACCTCGGGTGCGGGCCGTGCGTGGTTGCTCGCGCAGTTCCTCGCGCCCCTTGGCCGCATCGGCGCTGGCCGCGCCTCGGCGTTCGCGCGGTTGCCCGCGCCCCCAGTACACCGTCCTGCGCCTGCGGACCGCGGGGGCCGTTCGCGCAGTTCCCCGCGCCCCTTGTGCACCTCGGGTGCGGGCCGTGCGTGGCTGGTCGCGCAGTTCCCCGCGCCCCTTGGCCGCATAGGCGCTGGCCGCGCCTCGGCGTTCGCGCAGTTTCCCGCGCCCCCAACACACCGTCCTGTGCCTGCGGACCGCGGGGGCCGTTCGCGCAGTTCCTCGCGCCCCTTGTGCACCTCGGGTGCGGGCCGTGCGTGGTTGCTCGCGCAGTTCTCCGCGCTCCTAGGCCGCACCGGTGCTGGCCTGCATCAGAGCGTTGGGCCCGTCATGGGCCCCTTTGGCCCCTGAGATCTGTCGGCCCCGGGCCACGAGCGGGCGGGTGGGAGGGAGGGCGGTCAGGGCTAGGCCGGAGACCCCGAGGTGTAGCGGCGGAGCAGGGGCGAGAGCACCAGCACCGACTTGGTGCGCTCCACGTACGGCTCGCCCGCGATCCGCTCAAGGACCCGCTCGAAGTGCCGCATGTCGGAGGCGAAGACCTGAACGATCGCGTCCGCCTCACCGGTGACGGTGGAGGCGGACGCGACTTCGGGGTACCGCTCTAGCCCCCGCTTGATCGCGTCGGGCGAGGTGTTGCGACGGCAGTAGATCTCGATGAACCCCTCCGTCTCCCAGCCGAGGGCCGCCGGGTCCACCCGTACGGTGAAGCCGGTGATGGCACCCTCGGCCCGCAGCCGGTCGACGCGCCGCTTGACGGCGGGCGCGGACAGACCGATCAGCGAGCCGATGTCGGCGTAGGAGCGTCGGGCGTCTTCGGCGAGCGCGTGGACGATGCGTTCATCGAGGTCATTGAGTCGCACTGCGGGTGGATCACTTCTGTGAGGCGGTGGCCAGCCTGGAACGGCGGTAGCCGTAAGCGAAGTAGATCACGAGACCGGCGGCCATCCAGTATCCGAAGTACTCCCAGGTGACCCCGGAGAGGTTCCACATGAGGTAGCCACAGGTGGCGAAGCCGAGGATCGGGATGACCCAGCCGAGCGGCACCCGGAAGGTGCGCGGCATGTCGGGGCGGGTCACGCGCAGGATGACGACGGCCACATTGACCAGCGCGAAGGCGAAGAGCGTGCCGATGCTCGTGGCGTCCGCGAGGTTGCCGAGCGGTACCGCGGCGGCGAGCACACCGCAGAACAGGGACACCGCGATCGTGTTCGCGACCGGGGTACCGCTGCGCGGGCTGACCTTGGCGAACACCTTGGGCACCAGACCGTCGCGGGACATCGCGAAGAGGATGCGGGTCTGGCCGTAGAGCACCGTCAGGACGACACTCGCGATCGCGATCACGGCGCAGGCCGCGAGCAGCGTGGCCCAGAAGGAGTGTCCGGTGACGTCCTTCATGATCCCGGCGAGCGCCGCCTCCGAGCCCTCGAACTGCTTCCAGGGGCGGGCGCCCACGGCGACGAACGCGACGAGGACGTAGAGCGCGGTGACGATGACCAGCGAGAGCATGATCGCGCGGGGCAGATCACGCTTGGGGTTCTTGGCCTCTTCACCGGCCGTGGAGGCCGCGTCGAAACCGATGTAGGAGAAGAACAGCGACGAGGCGGCCCCGCTGACTCCGGCCGTGCCCATCGGCATGAAGTTGCTGTAGTTGCCCGACTTGAAGCCCATGAAGCCGATGACGCAGAACAGCACCAGGGCGGCGATCTTCACACCGACCATGATCGTGTTGATGCGGGCGGACTCGCGGGCGCCGCCGAGCAGCAGGCCCATCGCGAGGACGACGACGATCAGCGCGGGCAGGTTGAATATTCCGCCGTCGCCGGGCGGCGCGGACAGCGCGTCGGGGATGGTGACGCCGATCGTGCCGTCCAGGAACTCATTGAGGTACTGGCCCCAGCCGACGGCGACCGCCGCCACCGAGACGCCGTACTCCAGGATCAGGCACCAGCCGCAGATCCAGGCGACGAGTTCGCCGAGCGTTGCGTAAGCGTACGAGTACGAGGAGCCCGCGACCGGGATGGAGCCCGCCAGCTCGGCGTAGGACAGGGCCGAGAAGAGCGCCGTGAGGCCGGCGAGCACGAAGGAGAGCGTGACGGCGGGCCCGGCCTTGGGGACGGCCTCGCCGAGCACCACGAAAATGCCGGTGCCGAGCGTCGCACCGATGCTGATCATGGTCAGCTGCCACATGCCGAGTGAGCGCTTGAGGGAACCGCCTTCGCCCTGGCCACCCTCCTCGACCAGGCGTTCCACCGGCTTGCGCCGCATCAGTCCGCTGCCGAGGCGCGGGCCCCCGGCGGCGGGTGCATCGGTTGAGGGTGGCGCTGCGCCATGATCCAACACTGAGGTGGCTCCTTATCGCTGCCAATCGGCGGCGGGTGACCGCGACGGACCGACCTGCCCGCACAAAGGGGTATTTCGGGCAGCATGGAGCCTTCCCGTGGCCGGTTCCGCCGAGCAGGCGGTCCCCGCCACTCCACGTACGGCGAGAACCCTATGGGTTTCCGCTTCCCGGTCGTAATGCAGCAACCTTGCGCATCGGCGGTTGATCATTGCGCACGGACGCGTGGGGTGGGTGTTTGTTGCACATCAACGTTCGATCCGTGCGTATGCCCTGTTCGTACCCCTTCTCACAGGACCGCGCAGTGGTCCTGGTCACGGCCGGCGCGCCAGCCCGGTCACGGCGCGCACAGCGGCGCCGGCCGCGGGGCCGTCTTGACACTTGATCAGGGCTGTTGCAGGGTCGCGCCCCATGGAGCTGCACGTGCCGTACGAGACCGCCGGGCCGTCGGCCAGGGGCTGGCTGGATCCGGCCCCCTTCCTGCGCGGGGTGGCCTGGCTCGACGCCGAGGGGCAGCCGGTGCGGGCGGATCCGGACGATGTGATGCGGCTGCCGTGGGACACCGGCGAGCGGGCCGCGCTGCCCATCGGCATGCGCATCGAGTTCACCGCGCGCGGGGCCTCGGCGGTGGAGGTGCGCTATCGCGCCCGGGTGCCCGAGGACGACGCGGAGCTGCACGACCTCGCGCACACCTTCGCGCTCTGGCAGGGCGACCGGTGCGTCGCCGAGGCAACCGTGACACCCCGTCAGGAAGGTCGCGTACGTCTCCAACTTCCCAGCACGGACGGCCTGTTCACCATTCACCCGCCCGAGACGCAGGCGCCGAGGATCGTCGGCCTTCGGCCGGTCGGGGGCACGCTCGCACCGGCCCCGCCGCAGCCGCGCTGGCTCGTGCACGGGGACTCCATCACCGAGGGCTGGTGGTCGACGCGCCCCGCACACGCCTGGCCGGCCGTGGCGGGCCGGGCGCTGGGCCTGGACGCGGTGAACCTGGGGTACGCGGGCGGGGCTCGCGGTGAACTCCCCACCGCCGAACAGCTCGCGCGCCTTTCGGCCGACGTCATCACGCTCGCCTTCGGCACCAACTGCTGGTCCGGGGTGCCGTTTTCGGCCACGCTGATGTACGAGACGACGCTGGCGTTCCTGCGGCTCGTGCGCCGGGGCCATCCGACGACCCCGCTGCTTCTGGTGTCCCCGCTGTTGTGCCCGGAGGCGGAGCGGACGCCGAACGCCCTGGGCGCGACGCTGGCCGAGCTGCGGGCGGCCATGGAGGGGGCGACCGGGGAGCTCATCGCGAAGGGCGACCAGGCCCTTCAACTGCTGCCCGGGCAGGGCCTGTTGACCCCGGACCACCTCGCCGACGGCCTGCACCCCACGGACGAGGGCCACGCCCTCCTGGGCGCGGCGGTGACGCGGGCGCTGGCCCCGCGGGTGCCCGGGGCGGCGCGGACGCCCGAGTCCTCGTGCCTCCCGTAGCCCCGGCGCCTCCCACCGCCCCGCCACGGGCCGGGAGCCCCCGTACGGGCCGGAGCCCCCGCGAGAGGAATCGCGGGGGCTCCGGGGCGTACGGCGGTCGGAGGCGGACGTACCGCTGTGCGGTGACTAGCTCCAGCTGGCGTGCAGCGGCTTGCCCTCGGCGTAGCCGGCGGCGGACTGGATGCCGACGACGGCCTTCTCCTCGAACTCGGCGAGCGAGGAGGCACCCGCGTAGGTGCAGGAGGAACGGACGCCCGCGATGATCGAGTCGATCAGGTCCTCCACGCCCGGCCGGGTCGGGTCCAGGAACATGCGCGAGGTGGAGATGCCCTCCTCGAACAGGGCCTTGCGGGCCCGGTCGTAGGCGGACTCGTCGCTCGTGCGGTTCTTGACCGCGCGGGCGGAGGCCATGCCGAAGGACTCCTTGTAGAGGTGGCCTTCGGCGGAGGTGTGCAGGTCGCCCGGGGACTCGTAGGTGCCCGCGAACCAGGAGCCGATCATGACGTTGGAGGCACCGGCGGCCAGCGCCATGGCGACGTCGCGCGGGTGGCGCACGCCACCGTCGGCCCACACGTGCTTGCCGAACTTCTTGGCCTCGGCGGCGCACTCCAGGACCGCGGAGAACTGCGGGCGGCCGACACCGGTCATCATCCGGGTGGTGCACATGGCGCCGGGGCCCACACCGACCTTGATGATGTCCGCGCCGGCCTCGATGAGGTCGCGCACGCCCTCGGCGGCGACGATGTTGCCCGCGACGATCGGGACCTGCGGGTCCAGGCCGCGCACGGCCTTGATCGCGGCGATCATCGACTCCTGGTGGCCGTGCGCGGTGTCCACCACGATGGTGTCCGCGCCGGCGTCCAGGAGCTGCTTGGCCTTGCCGGCCACATCGCCGTTGATGCCGACGGCGGCCGCGATGCGCAGCTTGCCCTCGGCGTCGGTGGCCGGGGTGTAGAGCGTCGCGCGCAGGGCGCCCTTGCGGGTCAGGATGCCGGCGAGGCGGCCCTCCTTGTCCACGGCGGGGGCATAGCGGCGGTTGGCGTTGTCGAGCTTGTTGAAGGCCTCGCGCGGGTCGATGTCCGCGTCCAGGAGCAGCAGGTCCTTGGACATGACCTCGGACAGCTGCGTGAAGCGGTCCACGCCGGTGAGGTCCTGGTCGGTGACGACGCCGACCGGCCTGCGCCCGCCGTCCACCACGACGCCCGCGTTGTGGGCGCGCTTGGGCAGCAGGGCCAGCGCGTCGGCGACGGTCTGGGTCGGGTCCAGGACGATCGGGGTGTCGAGCACGTGGTGGCGCGTCTTGACCCACGAGATGACGTCGGTGACGACCTCGATCGGAATGTCCTGGGGGATCACGACGATGCCGCCACGGCGGGCCACGGTCTCGGCCATGCGGCGGCCGGCGATCGCGGTCATGTTGGCGACGACGAGCGGGATGGTGGTCCCCGAGCCGTCGGGGGATGCCAGGTCGACGCCCTGGCGGGAGCCCACCGCGGAGCGGCTCGGCACCATGAACACATCGTCGTACGTCAGGTCGTACGGCGGCTTGATGTCGTTGAGGAAACGCACGTGCTGAACATCCCAGTCGATCGAGGTGGCCCCAGGCATTTCAGCCAGGGGAAAAGCACGTAGTTCATTGTCCCATGTTCGTACGATTGCGCTGCCCGGGCCGATCGTCCAGGGACGGGACCTTGGGCCTAGTGCGATCCTCCTAGCGCGAGCACCGGGCACAACGCGGGCCCCGCCGCCTGGTCCAGGACTTCCCGGGTGATCGCCCACTCCTCCGGGCTGGCGTCGGCGTACGGCTGCCAGCCCGTGACGATCAGGAGCCGGCCGTGGCCGGTTGCGGGCAGGTCGCCCAGGCTGTCCGCGAGCGCGTCCCAGTTGCGGCCGAACCAGTCGGGCAGGTCGAGCGCACGGGCGAAGCGGTCCATCAGGGCCGCCTTGCCGGTGACGCCGGTCAGGTCCAGGACCACCGTGGCCCAGCCCTCGGCGCGGGCGCCGGCCAGCAGACCGGCGAAGGGATGGGCCGTCATCGCAGTACCGCCTTGAACGTCTTGTAGTGGTCGCCGGTGTAGAAGAACTCGCCGCCCTGCCCGGTGATCAGGCGCCGGGCGCCGCGGTCGCGGGAGCCCGGGGTGTCGACGGTGTACTCGTGGTAATAGCCGCGCTTCTGCTGCGGCAGCAGCTTCTCGAAGTTGCCGAACACCACACCGTCCTTGCTGTACGGGAACGGGCCGCCCTTGTCGATGAGCTTGAGCGTGTTGCGCGCCTCGGGCGGCAGTTGCGCCGCCGGGACGGTCGCCATCCCCTTGGCCCAGGCCGGTGCGGAAGCGGGTGCGGAGGCCCGCGGGGAGGACCCCGGGCCCGTGGGTTTCGCGCTGTCCTTGCCCCCGCAGCCGACGAGCAGCACAGCGAGGCACGCGAGGACCGCGGCGAGGGCGATCCGGGCAAACCTGTTGATCATGCCTCGATGCTCCCATCCGGGAGGGGCGCGAGCGAATGCGTATACCGATGTTCCGGGGCCACGATGGGGGCATGCTGCTCTCCGACGTGGCCGGAACCTCGGCCGAGATCGCCGCCACCGCCTCCCGCTCGGAGAAGTCCGCGCTGCTTGCGCGGCTGTTCTCGGCCACCGCACCGGACGAGGCGCCGCTGGTGGTGACCTACCTGGCGGGCCGGCTCCCGCAGCGGCGCACCGGGCTCGGCTGGGCCGCCGTCAAGGACCGGCCGGCGCCCGCCGCCTCACCCCGGCTGACCGTGCGCGAGGTCGACGAGCGGCTCGACGCGATCTCGCTGGTGGCCGGCAAGGGCGCCCAGGGCGAGCGCAAGCGCCTCGTCGGTGAGCTGATGGCGGCGGCCACCGAGGAGGAACAGCGCTTCCTGGTCTCGCTGATCACCGGCGAGGTCCGCCAGGGCGCGCTGGACGCGGCGGCCGTCGAGGGCCTCGCGGCGGCGGCCGGCGCCCCCGCGGCGGATGTGCGCCGTGCCGTGATGCTGGGCGGCTCGCTCGGCGTCGTGGCCCAGGCGCTGCTGGCCGGCGGCCCGTCCGCGCTGGCCGCGTTCCGGCTGGACGTGGGCCGCCCGGTGCTGCCGATGCTCGCGCAGAGCGCGAAGGACGTGGCCGAGGCGCTCGACCGGCTCGGCCCGTGCGCGGTGGAGGAGAAGCTCGACGGCATCCGCGCGCAGGTCCACAAGGACGGCGACGCGGTACGGGTCTTCACCCGCACCCTCGACGAGATCACCGACCGGCTGCCCGAAGTGGTGGCCGCGGCAAGGGAGTTGACCGCACGGACAGCCGTGCTCGACGGCGAGGTGATCGCCCTGGGAGCCGACGGGCGGCCCCGCTCGTTCCAGGACATCGCGGGACGCGTCGGCTCCCGGCTCGATGTCGCGGGCGCCCAGGACCGGTTGCCGCTCTCCCCCGTCTTCTTCGACCTGCTCTTCGTGGACGGCCGCGACCTGCTCGATCTGCCGGTGCGCGATCGCCAGGCGGAACTGGCCCGCATCGCGCCCGAGCCGCGGCGGGTACGGCGGCTCGTGGTGGCGGACCCGGCCGATCCCGAACTGCGCACCGCCGCCGAGGAGTTCGCGGCCGCCACGCTGGAGCGCGGGCACGAGGGGGTGGTGCTCAAGGCGCTCGACTCGTCGTACGCGGCGGGCCGGCGCGGCGCCTCGTGGCTGAAGGTCAAGCCCGTGCACACGCTGGATCTGGTGGTCCTCGCGGCCGAGTGGGGGCACGGCCGGCGCACCGGCACGCTCTCCAACCTGCACCTGGGCGCCCGCCGCGAGGACGGCACGTTCGCCATGCTGGGCAAGACGTTCAAGGGGCTCACCGATGCCCTGCTGGCCTGGCAGACCGAGCGGCTGCGGGAGTTGGCGGTGGCCGAGGAGCCCTGGGGGGTGCGGGTGCGGCCGGAACTCGTCGTCGAGGTGGCCTTCGACGGCGTGCAGAGATCGTCGCGGTACCCGGAAGGGGTGACACTGCGTTTCGCACGGGTAGTGCGCTATCGCGAGGACAAGAGGGCCTCGGAGGCGGACACGGTCGCGGCAGTCATCGCACTGCGCGGCGGGAGGGACTGAAACCGGTGGAGCAGGGGAACGACGCGGGGCGGCTCGAACAAGCACAACGGCGGGGGCAGGAGGCCGGGCTCGCGGCCGCCAGGCTGACCGCGGAAGGGGTCACTTCGGTCGCGCTGACCTGGGTGGACGTGGCGGGCCTCACCCGCGTCAAGGTCGTACCGACCTCACGGCTCGCCCAGGTCGCCGCGCACGGGGTGGGCATGTCACCGGTGTTCGACGTGTACCTGGTGGACGACTCCGTCACCACCAGCCCGGGTATCGGCGGCCCGGACGGAGATCTGCGGCTGATCCCCGACCTGGACCGGCTCACCGTGCTGGCCGCGCAGCCCGGCTGGGCGTGGGCGCCCGTCGACCGCTTCGAGCAGTCCGGCCGCCCCTACGACGCCTGCCAGCGGCAGTTCGCCCGCCGGATGACCGAGCGGGCCGCCGAGCGCGGCATCGAGCTGCGGATGGGCTTCGAGACGGAGTGGATCGTCGACCCACCGCTCGCGGGCCCGGCGTACGGGATGTCCCGGATCGTGGAGCGCTCGGCGTATGTGAAGGACGTGATCGGCGCGCTGGAGGCACAGGGCGTCGAGGTGCTCCAGATCCACCCGGAGTACACGGCCGGCCAGTTCGAGGTGTCGGTCGCACCGGCCGACCCGGTGGGGGCCGCGGACCTCGCGGTCTTGGTGCGCGAGACGATCCGCGCGGTGTCGGTCCAGCACGGCCTCACCCCGTGGTTCGGCCCGGTCGTCGACCCGGAGGGCGTGGGCAACGGCGGCCATGTGCACCTCAGCCTGTGGCAGGACGGCCGCAACCTGTGCCGGGGCGGCGAGGGCCCGTTCGCGATGAGCGCGACCAGCGAGGGCTTCCTGGCCGGGATCCTCGACGCGCTGCCCGCGCTGCTCGCCATCGGCGGCCCCACCCCGGCGAGCTATCTGCGTCTGACGCCGTCCCGCTGGGCCGGCGCCTTCCAGTGCTGGGGCCTGGAGAACCGGGAGGCGGCGCTGCGGTTCGTGGCCGGGCCGCCCGGGGCGCAGGACGCGGCGAACGCCGAGGTCAAGTCGTTCGACCCGGGCGCCAACCCCTACCTCGTGGTCGGCGCGCTGATCGCGGCCGGGCTCGCCGGACTGGACGCGGGCCTGCGGCTGCCCGAGCCGGTGACGGGCGACCCCGTCCACTCCGACGGGCCCCGGCGGCTGCCCTCCTCGCTGCCCGAGGCGGTGGCGCACTTCACGGAGTCCGCGGTGCTGCGCGAGGCGCTCGGCGACCGGCTGTTCGAGGCGATCGTCGCGGTGCGCGAGGCCGAGACGAAGCTCTTCGACGGCCGTACGCCGCAGGAGATCGCCGAGGCGACGCGCGGGCGGTACTGAGTGCTGCCGCTCGTCGACCACCACTGCCACGGCGTGCTGCGCACGGACCCGGACGACGCCGCGTTCGAGGCGTTCCTGACCGAGTCCGACGCCCCCGCCGCACCCGGCACCAGCTTCTTCGACACCCAGCTGGGCTTCGCGGTGCGCCGCTGGTGCCCGCCGCTGCTCGGCCTCGAACCGCACTGCCCGCCGGAGCGCTATCTGTCCCGCCGCCGCGAGCTCGGCGCGGAGGAGGCGAACCGGCTGCTCCTGGGCGCGAGCGGCATCGGCACCTATCTGGTGGACACCGGTCTGCCCGGCGACCTCACCGGCCCGGCCGAACTCGCCCGGCTCGGCGGGGCCGAGGCGCGCGAGATCGTACGCCTGGAGCACCTCGCGGAACGGTGCGGCCGGGAGGAGCAGGATCCGGACAAGTTCCTGGCGGTGCTCGCCGACGCGATCGGCGCGGCGGCGGGCACGGCGGCCGGGTTCAAATCGGTGGCCGGATACCGCTACGGGCTCGACCTCGACCCCGAGCCGCCCGGCCAGGCCGGTCTCCGGGCGGCCACCGGCGCCTGGCTCGCCGCGGGGGCGGGCCGGATCGCGGACCCGGTGCTGCTGCGCCATCTGCTCTGGTCGGCGGCGCACACCGGGCTGCCGCTGCAGATCCACACCGGGTTCGGCGACCCGGATCTGCGGCTGCACCGCTGCGATCCGCTGCTGCTCACCGATTTCATCCGGGCCATACGCCCGACGGGGTGCCGCCTCGTCCTGCTGCACGGCTATCCGTACCACCGCAGCGCGGGCTATCTGGCGCACGTCTACCCGCATGTGTACGCGGACGTGGGCCTCTCGCTGGCACATACGGGGACGCGGGCGGAAGCGGTCCTCGCCGAGTTCCTGGAGCTGGCCCCGTTCGGCAAGCTGCTCTTCTCGACGGACGCCTACGGTCTCGCGGAGCTGTACGTCGTGGGGGCGCGGCTCTACCGGGAGGCGCTGGACCGGCTGCTGAACGGCTGGACCGGGTCCGGGGCGTGGTCGGCGGCGGACGCCGAGCGGGTGGCGGATCTGGTGTCGGCGGGCAACGCCGAGCGGGTCTACGGCACGTGAGGGGGCCGGGTCACCGGGGGCCGTCGAGCCCCCGGTGACCCGCTGCCGGTGGCTCAGATGCCGTCCGGGTCCGCGCGGTCGAGGGCGGGCCGCGGCTTGGGGCCGGTCTCGGTCAGGAGGAAGTCCGCCGCGGCCGTGTCGGTCACCAGGCTGGTGACCAGGCCGGAGCGCAGCACCGCGTCGATCGCGGCGGCCTTGCGCTGGCCCCCGGCGATCGCGACGACCTCGGGGATGCGGCGCAGCCGGTCCGCCTCGACCGTGATGCAGCGCTCCCCCAGGTCGCGGCCGACCCGGCGGCCCTCCGCGTCGAAGAGGTGCGCGGACATCTCGGCGGCGACGCCGAGCGAGGCGTAGTGCGCCCGCTCCTCGTCGGTGAGCATGTCGTGGACGGTGGAGATGCCCGGCTCCCAGGAGCCGATGGACACCGCGGCGACGGTGACCTTGTCGAAGTACTCGAAGGCGCGGGCGATCCCCGTCTGGTTGCGCAGCGCGGCGGCCGTCGCCGGGTCGGGCAGCAGCATCGGCGCGTAGATGGGGTGCGCCTCGCCGCCGGAGACCTGGGCGGCCCGGCGCACCGCCTCGACGGAGCCGCGCTCGGCGGTGCCCGCGTCGTACACCCCGGTCAGCTGGACGACCGTGCAGGGCGGCAGGCGGTCGAGGGCGGCGGCCATGTGAATGGTGGAGCGGCCCCAGGCCAGACCGAGCACATCGCCCTCGCTGACCAGCTCGCCGAGCAGGTCGGCGGCGACCTCGCCGAGGTTCTCCGGGTCGGGCGAGGTCTCCTCGCCCTCCGCCGGGGACTCGACCACGACCGCGTGCCGCAGGCCGTACCGGGCGCGCAGGGCGTCGGAACGCTCCGCGTCCAGCTCGGCAGGGACGCGGATCTCGATCCGTACGAGATCGCGCTCCAGGGCGGTTTCCAGGACCCGGGCCACCTTGAAGCGGCTCACGCCGAACTCCTCGGCGATCTGGATCTTGGACTTGCCCTCCAGATAGAAGCGGCGGGCCATCGCCGCCGCCTGCACCAGCTCCGCGGGTCCCATCCGCAGGGCTGACCGACCCGCCGACATTGCAGACACCGCGATCTCCTCACTGCTGTTCACAACTGCTGTTCACGCACCGGACTCGCTGTTCATCCTGTCAGATCCAACGGTCCTTGATCAGCCCCGAAGGGTTCCGTTCATTCAGTGGCGGCTCAGTGTGCGCACGCCCAAGGTGCGTCCGCCGTCGTCCGTTCAGCCATGGAGCGCAGGGAGCGCACCGCTTCGGCCGGGTCGTCGGCCCCGTAGACGGCCGAACCGGCGACGAACACATCGGCGCCGGCCTCGGCGCAGCGCTCGATCGTGGAGGCCGAGACGCCCCCGTCGACCTGGAGCCAGAGTTCAAGTCCGTGTTTGGCGATCAGCTCACGGGTCCGGCGGATCTTCGGCAGCATGATGTCGAGGAAGGCCTGGCCGCCGAAGCCGGGCTCGACCGTCATGATCAGCAGCATGTCCAGCTCGGGGAGCAGGTCCTCGTACGGCTCGATCGGCGTCGCGGGCTTCAGGGCCATCGAGGCGCGGGCGCCCTTGGCCCGGATCTCACGGGCGAGCCGCACCGGTGCCGCGGCGGCCTCCGCGTGGAAGGTGACCGAGCCGGCCCCCGCCTCCACGTACTGCGGGGCCCAGCGGTCCGGGTCCTCGATCATGAGATGGCAGTCCAGCGGCGTGTCCGTCGCCCTGGCCAGGGATTCCACGATGGGCACCCCGAGCGTCAGGTTCGGCACGAAGTGGTTGTCCATCACATCGACGTGCAGCCAGTCGGCACCTTCGACGGCCCTGGCCTCGTCGGCCAGTCGGGCGAAGTCCGCGGAGAGGATGCTGGGGTTGATCTGAGCCATGCCCCAAGCCTGCCATGCCCCGGGCGACTTGCCTGCCACGGTGCGGGCCGAACCCTGGCCGGATCCACGGGCGCCGGGCGATCCGGCAGGCTCCACGGGCCCGGGCCGGTGATCCTCCGCCCACGGCCGGGTCCGGCCGGAACCTCTCCCGAGCGAGCACGGACCAAACCGTGATGCGCCCAAGTCCCTTACCGCGAGGGCGAGTTGGGGACGGTCACGCTCGGCGCGGGGGCCGCGACGCCCCGCGTCCGCGGGGCGTCGCACCGGAGTCAGGCCGTACGCCTCAGGAGGGCGAGGTACATCGCGTCGGTGCCGTGCAGATGCGGCCACAACTGGACGTCGGGACCCTCGCCGAGGCCCGCGACTCCGGGCATCAGGGGGCGTACGTCGATCCACTCGGCCTCGACCGGCTCGGCGCCGCCGCGGCCCTTGAGGACGTCGTCGACGACGATCCGCGTCTCGGCCAGGTGCGGCGAGCAGGTGGCGTACCCGACGACGCCGCCGACGCGGACCGCCGAAAGGGCTTCGCGCAGCAGCCCGCGCTGGAGCGGGGCGAAGCCCTCCAGGTCCTCGGGGCGCCGACGCCAGCGGGCCTCCGGGCGGCGGCGCAGCGCGCCGAGACCGGAGCAGGGCACGTCGACCAGGACCCGGTCGAAGGACCCCGGCAGCCACGGCGGGCGGGTGCCGTCGGCCGCGATGACCTGGTACGGGCCCGGGTTTCCGGCCAGCGCCCGCTCGACCAGACGGGCCCGGTGCGGCTGCTTCTCGGAGGCGAGCAGGGCGGCGCCGCGCCCGGCCGCCAGGGCGGCGAGCAGGGCCGCCTTGCCGCCGGGGCCCGCACAGCCGTCCAGCCAGCGCTCGTCCCGGCCTTCGAGCGGGGCGTTGGCGAGGGCGGCCGCCACCAGCTGGCTGCCCTCGTCCTGGACGCCGGCCCGGCCGTCGCGCACGGCGTCGAGCGCGCCGGGCTCGCCGCCCTCCGCCATCCGCACCGCGTACGGCGACCAGCGGCCGGGCAGGCCGCCGTCCTCGCCGAGCGCGTCGAGGAGTTCCTCGGTGGTGGAGCGGCCCGGGCGGGCGACCAGGGTCACCTCGGGGCGCTCGTTGTCGGCCTCCAGGAGGTCCTCGATGCCGGCCCGGCCGCCGCCGAGCGAGTCCCACAGCGCGGAGACGACCCAGCGCGGATGCGAGTGCACGACCGCCAGGTGGTCCTCGGCGTCGTCCTCGTAGGAGGGCGCGACCTTCTCCAGCCAGCCGTCGAGGTCGTTCGCCGAGACCTTGCGCAGAACGGCGTTGACGAACTTGGCCCGCCCGTCGCCGAGCACCACACGCGCCAGCTCCACGCTCGCGGAGACCGCGGCGTGGGTGGGGATGCGAGTGCCGAGCAGCTGGTGCGCGCCGAGCGCGAGCACGTCGAGCACCGGCGGATCGACCTCGCGCAGCGGCCGGTCGATGCAGGCCGCGATGATCGCGTCGTAGGTGCCCTGGCGGCGCAGCGTGCCGTAGACGAGTTCGGTGGCGAGCGCCGCGTCGCGGGTGTCGAAGCTGCCGCCCTCGCGCGCCTTGCGCAGCAGCGGGGGCAGCACGAGGTTGGCGTAGGCGTCGCGCTCGTCGACGGCCCGCAGGGCCTCGAAGGCGAGGATGCGGACCGGGTCCTTCTTGGGACGGCGGTACGGCTTGCCGCCCTTGCCGGCGCTGGCGTTCGGCTTGCCGCCCCTGCCCGTGGCGGGGTTCGGGCTGCGACGTGGCGAATCGTTCACGTGAAAGGTGCTCCGCGGATCAGATGGGTCGAACCCCCTCAGCGTACGTCCGGCGCTCCCACGCGCTCACCCGGGGCGATCCGGACCCCGCGGGCCCAGTCGGCGCCGCGCATCGGCTTCTTGCCCTGCGGCTGGACCCAGAGCAGCTCCACGGCGTGCGAGCCGGTGCCCACGTACACGTTGTTCTTGGCGGCGGAGATCTCGCCGGGCGCCAAATCGGTGCGGTCGGTGACCGGGGCGGCCTGGATGAGCTTGAGGCGCTCACCGCGGAACACGGTCCAGGCACCGGGGGCGGGAGTGCAGCCGCGCACCACGCGGTCGACCCGCAGCGCCGGGGCCGCCCAGTCGATGTGCGCCATCTCCACGGTGATCTTCGGGGCGAGCGAGATCCCTTCGGCGGGCTGCGGAACGGCCTTCAGGGAGCCGTCCTCGATGCCGTCCATGGTCGCGGCGAGCAGCCCGGCGCCCGCGAACGCGAGCCGGGTGAGCAGATCGCCGCTGGTGTCCGTGGGCCGGACCTCCTCGGTGACGGTGCCGTACACCGGGCCCGAGTCGAGACCCTGCTCGATGAGGAAGGTGGTGGCTCCGGTGATCTCGTCGCCCGCCATGACGGCGTGCTGCACGGGCGCCGCTCCGCGCCAGGCGGGCAGCAGCGAGAAGTGCAGGTTGACCCAGCCGCGCGCCGGGACGTCCAGGGCGACCTTGGGGAGCAGCGCACCGTAGGCCACGACCGGGCAGCAGTCCGGGGCGATCTTGCGCAGCCGGGCCAGGAACTGCTCGTCCCGCGGCTTCGCCGGCTTGAGCACCTCGATGCCGGCCTCCTCGGCGCGCTCGGCGACCGGGCTCGCCACGAGGCGGCGGCCGCGTCCGGCGGGCGCGTCGGGGCGGGTGACGACCGCGGCGACCTCGTGCCGGCCGGAGGCGATCAGGGCGTCCAGGGCGGGGACGGCGACCTCGGGGGTGCCTGCGAAGACGAGCTTCACTGGGGGTTACCTCGCTTTGTCGAGAGCAGCGTCCCAGTCTATGGTCCCCCGGCCCGGGGACCGACGCGGAGGTGCCCGGGCCCGCGCGGACCGGCTGCCGGGTCCCGTACGCGTCCTGTGGGAGGGGGCCGTACGCGACGCGTACGGCAGGGGCGTACGGGGACTTGCGCGCCCTGTGCATATGCCCATACGCCCCCGCAGCGTGACCACAACAGGAGGTGGCGCGTTGGTCAAGAGAGATTGACCGAATCGGGCCGCTTGCGCGTCCCGCGCCTTTTCAGCACCCGCTCCACGTCAACACGGCAACCGCACCACGCAGCACCAGCACCGTCACCAGCACCACCCCACGCACCACCCGAGCTCCGACTGCACCACATCCCTTCCATCCCTTTTCATCGCCGGTTCGAGAGGCTTGCTCATGGCCGACCACGCAACCCACGACGCCCAAGCGCGGGCCAGCCTGCACCTGTTGGTGCGGGACATCGAGCGGGTCCGCCGGCAGGTGGACGCACTGCGCACCCTCACCGCGCAGCTGGGCAACGTCTACCGCCCGCGCCGCTCCGGTCCCTCCACGGGCTTCGTCGTGTACGGACGCGCCCCGGCCCCGACCGTACGGCTCGCCCAGGAGCTGCGGGACAGCGTCGAGACGCTGGTCACCGCGGCCGTCGACTTCGACCGCTCCCTCGGCTTCTCCTGGGACGCCGTGGGCTCCGCGCTCGGCGTCACCAAGCAGGCGGTGCACCGCCGTTACGGATCCCGCCGCGCGGGCGCCCAGGCCGCGGGCCAGGCCGACGCCGAGCGTCCGGCCGAGGCCACGACGACCCGCACCCTGCCGCCGCTGCCCGCCATGCCCGCGGTGCCCGCCGCCCGTTCGATGCCGCCGCAGCCGACGGCGAGCAGCCAGTCCCTTCGCGAGGAGGTCCGCACCAGCGCCTTCCCCGGGCCCCGCAACGGCTGACCCGCGTTCGCCCCTTCGTGCCCTCGCGTGAGTGCGTATCGCGGGGGCACACCCCTGTCCGGGCCGGGGCCATGAGCTGTCCGGGCCGGGCCATGAGCGGGTGTCCGGCGGATCGATCGTGCCGAGCGCGACCCCTCAGCCGATGTCCGGCGGGTCGGTCGTGCCGAGCAGGGACCCTCAGCCGATGTCCGGCGGGTCGATCATGCCCAGCAGGGACCCTCAGCCGATGTCCGGCGGGTCGATCCTCAGGCGCACCGGGTCGCCGCCGCCCCGGGCGAGCCGGGAGGCCTGGGCGGCCTTGAGCGCGGCGGCGAGGGCTGCGCCGGAGCCCGGCGGCACCCGGACGAGCGCCCGCTCCCAGCGCTCGCCCACCGGAGGATCGCCGGGCCTGCGGGGCCGGCCGGGGTCGGGCACCGGCAGCGGGACCGGCCCCAACACCTGTGCCTCGGGCGGCAGTTGGGCCGCCTTCAGGAAGGCGGCGACCGCCTCGGGGCGGCCGATCGCCTCGGCCATGCGGGAGACCGGCGGGAAGTTGAGCTCGGCCCGCTCGGCCAGTTCGCGCAGGGCGTGGCCCACCGGATCCCAGCGGACCAGTGCCTGCACCGGGCGCAGCGTGGGCTCGGCGACCACGACCACCGTGCCGCCCTCCTCCTGCCCGCGCACCAGCGAGGACGCCGAGATCCAGCGCCGCAGCGCCTCTTCGCCGGCCCGGATGTCGGGCCGGCTGAGCATGGCCCAGCCGTCGAGGAGCAGCGCCGCCGCGTAGCCGCCCTCGGCGACCGGCTCGGCGCCGGGCGTGGACACCACGAGGGCGGGCTGTCCGGGCACGCTGTCCAGGATGTGGTCGCGCCCCGAGGTGCGTACCGGCACCGCGGGGAAGGCCCGGCCGAGCTCCTCGGCGGTCCGCCGCGCTCCGACGATCTGGGCACGCAGCCGGTTCGACCCGCACTCCGCGCAGTGCCAGTCGCTCTCCGCCGTGCCGCACCAGGCGCACGTCAACTCCCGCTCGTCCGGCGCCTCCAGGGGCCCGGCGCACTTCCGGCAGCGGGCGGGCGTCCGGCAGCGGGCGCAGGCGAGGCGAGGCGCGTACCCGCGCCGGGGCACCTGCACGAGCACCGGTCCGCTCTTCAGGCCCTCGCGCACGGCCTTCCAGGCGAGGCTCGGGAGACGGGCCGCGCGGGCCGCCTCGTCGCGCGCCAGCTCGCCGTCGCCCACCGTGCGTACGAGGGGGGCGGCGGCCCTGACGACCGTGCGGTCGGCGACCAGGGGCGAGGCCCAGCCGCTCTCCACGAGCTGGGCGGCCTCCACCGTGCAACTCGTGCTCCCCAGCAGGAAGCCGCACTTGTCGTGTGTGGCGCGCAGTTCGAGGACCTCGCGCACATGGGGGAAGGGGGCGTTGTCGTCGCTGTGGCTGGAGTCCCCGTCCTCCCACACCACGACGAGCCCCACGTTCTCGACGGGGGCGAACATCGCGGCCCTGGTGCCGACGACCGCCCGCACCGCGCCGCGCCGCACCGCGAGCCACTGCCGGTAGCGCCGCTCGGGGCCCGATTCGGCGGTGAGCAGGGCGTGCCGGCCCTCGCCGAGCAGCGCGGTCAGCGCCGCGTCGACCCGGCCCGCGCTGCGGCCGTCGGGCACGACGACGAGGGCGCCGCGACCCGAGGCGAGCGTCGCCCCGACGGCCCGGGCGATCTCCGCCGCCCAGTGCGGGCCGGGCAGCGCGGTCCACACCGCGCGGGGGGCGCCGCCGGTGCCCAACGCCCTCAGGAACGCGGGGCCCTGCTGGTACCGCTCCCAGGTGCCGGGCTCCGGTGGGGCCGGGGGCGGGGGCGGTTCGGGGGACGGCTTGGACTCGGCGCGGGCGTTCCTCGGCGGGACCGCGAGCTGGAGCACGTCGGCGAGGCTGCCTGCGTAGCGGTCCGCGACCGCGCGGGCGAGCGACAGCATCTCGGCGCTGAGCACCCGCTCCGGCGAGACGACACCGGCCAGCGCGGCCAGCGGACCGGAGTAGTCCGACTCGGCCCGGCGCTCCACGAGGAACCCGTCGATGAGCCCGCCGCCCTCGCGCCGCCCGTCGCGCACATTGCGCGACCCGGCCCCGAACCGCACCCGCACCCGCACGCCGGGCTGCGCGTCGGCGTCCAGCTCCTCGGGCACCGCGTAGTCGAAGAACTGGTCGAGGTGCAGCACCCCCTTGTTCACCACGACCCGGGCGACCGGCAGCTCCTTGGCGAGGGCCGCCCCCCGCCACGTCCGCGGCTTGGCCTTGGGCACCTTGGCCTTGCGCACCGTCTCCCGAATGAGCGCAAGCTGCTCCGGCCCCGCACCCTCGGCGCCCCCGCCCTGCCGTTCGTTCTCGCTGCTCACAGCCAAATTCCTACCAGACGGGACTGACAGCGGCGGCCGGCAAACGGCCCGGGAGCACGCACAAGGGCCCCGGACCGATCCCGGTCCGGGGCCCTATGGGGTGCTGGGGCCTACAGACCCGCGGCGGCGCGCAGCGCCTCCACGCGGTCCGTGCGCTCCCAGGTGAAGTCGGGGAGCTCGCGGCCGAAGTGGCCGTACGCCGCGGTCTGGGCGTAGATCGGGCGGAGCAGGTCGAGGTCGCGGATGATCGCGGCCGGGCGCAGGTCGAAGACCTGCGTGATCGCGGTCTCGATCTTCTCGTTGTCGACCGTGTTGGTGCCGAACGTCTCGACGAACAGACCCACCGGCTCGGCCTTGCCGATCGCGTACGCGACCTGGACCTCGCAGCGCGCCGCGAGACCGGCGGCCACCACGTTCTTGGCGACCCAGCGCATCGCGTACGCCGCCGAACGGTCCACCTTCGACGGGTCCTTGCCGGAGAACGCGCCACCGCCGTGACGGGCCATGCCGCCGTAGGTGTCGATGATGATCTTGCGGCCGGTGAGACCCGCGTCGCCCATCGGACCGCCGATCTCGAAACGGCCGGTCGGGTTCACCAGCAGGCGGTAGCCGTCGGTGTCCAGCTTGATGCCGTCCTCGACGAGCTGCTTGAGGACCTGCTCGACGACGAACTCGCGGATGTCGGGAGCGAGCAGCGACTCCAGGTCGATGTCGCTGGCGTGCTGCGTGGAGACGACGACCGTGTCGAGGCGGACGGCCTTGTCACCGTCGTACTCGATGGTGACCTGGGTCTTGCCGTCGGGGCGCAGGTAGGGGATGGTCCCGTTCTTGCGGACCTCGGTCAGGCGGCGCGAGAGGCGGTGCGCGATGTGGATCGGCAGCGGCATCAGCTCGGGCGTCTCGTCGCAGGCGTAGCCGAACATCAGGCCCTGGTCGCCGGCGCCCTGCTTGTCCAGCTCGTCCTCGTCGCCCTCGACCCGCTTCTCGTACGCGGTGTCGACACCCTGGGCGATGTCCGGGGACTGGGCACCGATGGACACCGAGACGCCGCAGGAGGCGCCGTCGAAGCCCTTCTTCGACGAGTCGTAGCCGATTTCCAGGATCTTGTCGCGCACGAGCTGCGCGATCGGCGCGTACGCCTTGGTGGTGACCTCTCCGGCCACGTGCACCTGGCCCGTGGTGATGAGGGTCTCCACGGCGACGCGGGAGGTCGGGTCCTCGCGCAGAAGCGCGTCGAGGATCGTGTCACTGATCTGGTCAGCGATCTTGTCGGGGTGACCCTCGGTCACAGACTCCGAGGTGAAGAGACGACGGGACACAACGCTCCCTGGGGTTGCAGCGGCTGCTGGCTGATCATGGTTGGTCGCGCCGGGAGCTGCGCCCGGCTGCGGTTCCGAGACCAGTTTATCGGTCGGTTCTGCTCAATGGACCACGTGTCTCGCCACGTGGAGTCCGGAGATCTCCGGATCTGGTCGTTCCGGGGTCCGATATCGGCCATGCGGGACGCCAGGGAGGACTCCGGGAGGGACTGCGGTACGGCGCCGAGGCGGCCCCGGGCCGATCAGGTCAGGGCGCCGGTTCAGGCTCCGGCCGGTCCGAAACGCCGGCCCACCAGATCCCACACCGTGTCGGCGAGGGCCTCCTTGGGACCGTACGGCACCGGCGTCTCGGAGCCGTCGGAGCCGAGCACGACGGCCTCGTTCTCCTCGGAGCCGAACGTCTTGCGCTCGCCGACCTCGTTGACGACGAGCAGGTCACAGCCCTTGCGCCGGAGCTTGAGGCGGCCGTTGGCCAGCACGTCGTCGGTCTCGGCGGCGAAGCCCACGACCAGCTGACCGGGCCGGGCCCGGTCGGCCGAGATCTCGGCGAGGATGTCCGGATTGCGGACGAGGGTGAGCGGGGCGGGCTCCTGCCCGTCCTTCTTCTTGATCTTTCCGGCGGCGTAGGTCTCCGGCCGGAAGTCGGCCACGGCGGCCGCCATGACCACCGCGTCCGCGTCCGCCGCCGCCTTCAGGACGGCCTCGCGCAGCTGTACGGCGGTGCCGACGCGGACCACGTCGGCGCCGGCCGGGTCCGGGAGCCCGGTGTTGGCCTCGATCAGGGTGACCCTGGCCCCCCGCGCGACGGCGGTTCGGGCGAGCGCGTAGCCCTGCTTGCCGGAGGAGCGGTTGCCGAGATAGCGGACGGGGTCGAGCGGCTCGCGCGTGCCGCCCGCGCTGACCACCACGTGCCGCCCGGCCAGATCCCGCTCGGCACTCCCCCGCGCGAGCACCCGGCGGCACACCTCGAACAGCTCGCCCGGGTCGGGCAGCCGCCCCTTGCCGGTGTCGACGCCGGTGAGCCGCCCGACGGCGGGCTCGACGACGACCGCGCCCCGGCCGCGCAGGGTCGCCACGTTCTCCTGGGTCGCGGGGTGCTCCCACATCTCGGTGTGCATCGCGGGCGCGAAGACGACCGGGCAGCGCGCGGTGAGCAGGGTGTTGGTCAGCAGGTCGTCGGCGAGACCGTGGGCGGCCTTGGCGAGCATGTCGGCGGTGGCCGGGGCCACGATCACCAGGTCGGCGCCCTGTCCGATGCGGACGTGGGGCACCTCGTGGACGTCCGACCAGACCTCGGTCGAGACGGAGTGTCCGGAGAGCGCCGACCAGGTGGCGGCGCCGACGAAGTGGAGCGCCGACGCGGTCGGCACCACTTGGACGTCGTGCCCCGACTCGGTCAGCCGGCGCAGCAGCTCGCACGCCTTGTAGGCGGCGATGCCGCCGCTGACCCCCAGAACGACCTTCGGCTTGGCCATCGAAAACTGCCTCTCCCCGCGCACCTGATGCGTGTACGTACCCATGACACACCACAGGCCCGGCAGTCGCGCTGCCGGGCCTGTGGTGGAAACGTATCGTCGCCTACTGAGCGGGGCCCTCGATGGCCTCGGAGGTCAGCAGACCGGCGTTGATCTCGCGCAGCGCGATCGAGAGCGGCTTCTCGTGGACGTGGGTGTCCACCAGCGGGCCGACGTACTCAAGCAGGCCCTCACCGAGCTGCGAGTAGTACGCGTTGATCTGACGGGCACGCTTGGCCGCGTAGATCACCAGGCTGTACTTCGAGTCGGTTGCCTCAAGGAGCTCATCAATCGGAGGGTTGATGATGCCCTCGGGCGCGGTAATGGAAGAGGACACTCTCTGCCTTCCGATGGGGATCGAAGATGTGAGCCGGGTCGAGCGGGTCGGCAGGACGTCGAACGGATGACGTCATACGACTCGATCAAACAACTCGCATCAAGGCTAGCAGCTCGCGGGCCACGTCCTCGACCGAGGTGTTGACCAGGGTGGTGTCGAACTCCGCCTCGGCGGCCAGTTCGACCTTCGCGGCGGCGAGCCGGCGCTCGATGACCTCGGGTGCCTCGGTGCCCCGGCCGGTGAGCCGGCGGACCAGTTCGTCCCAGCTCGGCGGCGCGAGGAAGACGAGCTGCGCCTCGGGCATCGACTCGCGGACGAGCCGGGCGCCCTGGAGGTCGATCTCCAGGAGGACGGGCTCACCCGCTTCGAGACGTTCGAGCACGGCCGTGCGCGGGGTGCCGTAGCGGTTGCCCGCGAACTCGGCCCACTCCAGCAGTTCGCCGTTGGCGACGAGCTTGTCGAACTCCTCGTCGTCCACGAAGAAGTACTGCACGCCGTGGCGCTCGCCGGGGCGCGGCTTGCGGGTCGTCGCCGACACCGAGAGCCAGACCTCGGGGTGAACCTTGCGCATATGAGCGACGACCGTGCTCTTGCCGACCCCGGAGGGGCCGGAGAGCACGGTCAGCCGCGGACGTGCGTCCGGGGGTACGGGGGTGGTCCCCCGGGGTGTTGCTGCCATGCGGCGATTATTCCAGCTTCTCGGGTATGCCCGAGACGTCAGGCCCCGGAGCCGCCGAACTCGCGCTCAAGGGACGCGATCTGGTTGGAGCCGAGCCCCCGCACGCGGCGGCTCTCGGAGATCCCGAGCCGCTCCATGATCTGCTTGGCGCGGACCTTGCCCACGCCGGGCAGGGACTCAAGGAGGGCGGAGACCTTCATCTTCCCGATGACGTCGTTCTCCTGGCCCGACTTGATGACCTCGTGGAGCGAGGCGCCGGAGTGCTTGAGTCGATTCTTGACCTCGGCCCGCTCCCGGCGAGCCGCGGCGGCCTTTTCGAGCGCGGCTGCGCGCTGTTCAGGGGTAAGGGGCGGAAGAGCCACGCCTACGTCACCTCGGATGTCGAACTGTCGGATACGGACCGGTGAGGAACCTAATCGCCCCACACCAGGCGAGCAACGAACAACGCACTCGCGCACGTGCTCGTCTGCTCTCGTCGGAGACTAGCGGCCAAGGCCGCTCCAGTCAGCGAGAACAGACGAAAAGTCCTGGTCAGCCTCAGCCGACCAGGACTTTTCGGACAAAACACCCTGGTTTTGAGTAAGGAATTTGTCAACGTCGGCCGCGCGGGCGCCGCACGGCCTCCCGCGACCGGCCCTTTCCCCGTCGCGTACGCGGCGCACCGGCCGTCGTCGCATGTCGGCCGCGTGTCCGGAATGCGCGCCGCCCCAGTGCGACACATGTCACACCGGGGCGGTCGCGCGGCGATCACGCCCGCGGGACGGCGGCGCGGACCTCGTCGGCGTAGCGGATCGCGGCCTCGCGCAGGGCGCCGACGTCCGGACCGTGCCGCAGCACGCCGCGGCTGACGCTCGGGACCACGTTGCGCACGGCCGGACCGAACACGCCCGGCAGATCGGCCGGGGTGGCGCCCTGGGCACCGATGCCGGGGGCGAGCAGCGGGCCGTTGATGTCCAGGTCGACCCCGGCGTCGCCGAGGGTGGCGCCGACCACCGCGCCGACCGAGCCCAGGGGCGAGGCGCCCGCGTTCTCGGCCTTCATGTGGTCCAGCATCAGCTGGGCGAGCGGCCGGCCGTCGGCCGCGGTCGAGCGCTGGACCTCGGCTCCCTCCGGATTGGAGGTCAGGGCGAGCACGAAGACGCCCGAGCCGGACTCGGCCGCGAGGTCGAGCGCCGGGCGCAGCGAGCCGAAGCCCAGGTACGGCGAGACGGTGACCGCGTCCGAGAACAGCGGGGAGGCCGGGTCCAGGTAGGTGGCCGCGTAGGCCGCCATGGTCGAGCCGATGTCGCCGCGCTTGGCGTCCATCAGGACCAGCGCGCCGGCCGCGCGGGCCTCCTCGACCGCCTTCTCCAGGACGGCGACACCGCGCGAGCCGAACCGCTCGAAGAACGCCGACTGCGGCTTGAGGACGGCCACGCGGTCGGCGAGGGCCTCCACCGTGATGCGGGTGAAGCGCTCAAGGCCCGCGATGTCGTCGTTCAGGCCCCAGTCCGCGAGCAGGGAGGCGTGCGGGTCGATGCCCACGCACAGCGGCCCGCGGGTGTCCATCGCCTCGCGCAGTCGGGTACCGAAGGGGGTCATGCGGCGGCCTTCTTCCGGGTCTCGGCGCCGACGGCCTCGGCGAGCGTCGCGTACGGGGAGGTGGCGAGCCGGGCCGCGAGGCCCTTGTGGATCGCGCGGGCCCAGAAGGGGCCCTCGTAGATGAAGGCGCTGTAGCCCTGGACGAGGGTGGCGCCGGCCAGGATGCGCTGCCAGGCGTCCTCGGCGTTCTCGATGCCGCCGACCCCGATCAGGACGAGCCGGTCGCCGACGCGGGCGTACAGGCGGCCGAGCACGTCAAGGGAGCGCTCCTTGAGCGGGGCGCCGGACAGGCCGCCGGTCTCCTTGACGAGGCCGGCCGGGGACTTCAGGCCGAGCCCGTCGCGGGCGATCGTGGTGTTGGTGGCGATGATGCCGTCCAGACCGAGCTCGACGGCGAGGTCGGCGACCGCGTCGATGTCCGCGTCGGCGAGATCGGGAGCGATCTTGACGAGCAGCGGGACGCGGCGGCCGGTCACGCTGCGGTCGGCGGCCTCGCGCACGGCGGTGAGGAGCGGGCGCAGCGACTCGGTGGCCTGGAGGTTGCGCAGGCCGGGGGTGTTCGGCGAGGAGACGTTCACCACGAGGTAGTCGGCGTGCCGGGCCAGGCGCTCGGTCGACTTCACGTAGTCGGCGGCCGCCTCGGCCTCCGGGACCACCTTGGTCTTGCCGATGTTGACGCCGACCGTGGTGCGGAAGACGGCCTTGCGGGCCGCCAGGCGCTCGGCCACGGCCGCCGAGCCCTCGTTGTTGAAGCCCATGCGGTTGATGAGCGCGCGGTCCGGCACGAGGCGGAACAGCCGCTTCTTGGGGTTGCCGGGCTGGGGCTCGCCGGTGACCGTGCCGATCTCGATGTGGTCGAAGCCCAGCATGGACATGCCGTCGATCGCGACGGCGTTCTTGTCGAAGCCGGCCGCGAGGCCGAAGGGGCCGTGCATGCGCAGGCCGAGCGCCTCGGTGCGCAGCTCCTCGTAGCGGGGGGCCAGGACGGCGGCGACGAAGGTGCGCAGGACGGGGACGCGGGCCGCGAGGCGGATCCAGCGGAAGGCCAGGTAGTGGGCCTGCTCGGGGTCCATCCGCTTGAAGACGAGGTTGAAGAAGAGCTTGTACATGTTCGGTGTCCTCAGGGGCTCTTGGTGGGGGCTCATGAAGAGGGGTTCTCATGAAGAGGGGGACACCGTTTCCGGTGTCCCCCTGCTTCCCCGCCTGCTAGTCGCGGGCCGCGGTCAGGTGCTCCGCGTGTTCCTGGAGGGAACGCACCCCCACGTCACCGCGGTTGAGCGCGTCGATGCCCTGGACGGCGGCGGCGAGCGCCTGGACCGTGGTCAGGCAGGGCACGGAGCGGGCGACGGCCGCCGTGCGGATCTCGTAGCCGTCGAGCCGGCCGCCGGTGCCGTACGGCGTGTTGACGATGAGGTCGACCTCGCCGTCGTGGATCAGCTGGACGATCGTCTTCTCGCCGTTCGGGCCCTCGCCCTCGCTGAGCTTGCGCACCACGGTGGCGTTGATGCCGTTGCGGCGCAGCACCTCGGCGGTGCCGGAGGTGGCCATCAACTCGAAGCCGTGGGCGACCAGTTCACGCGCCGGGAAGATCATCGTGCGCTTGTCCCGGTTGGCGACCGAGATGAACGCGCGGCCCTTGGTCGGCAGCGGACCGTAGGCGCCCGCCTGCGACTTGGCGTACGCGGTGCCGAACACCGAGTCGATGCCCATGACTTCACCGGTGGAACGCATCTCCGGGCCGAGCACGGTGTCGACGCCGCGCCCGTGCACGTCGCGGAAGCGGCTCCACGGCATCACGGCCTCCTTGACGGAGATCGGCGCGTCCAGCGGCAGGGTGCCGCCGTCGCCCTCCTTGGGCAGCATGCCCTCGGCGCGCAGCTCGGCCACGGTGGCGCCCAGCGAGATGCGGGCGGCGGCCTTGGCGAGCGGCACCGCGGTCGCCTTCGAGGTGAAGGGGACGGTGCGCGAGGCACGCGGGTTGGCTTCGAGGACGTACAGGATGTCGCCCGCCATCGCGAACTGGATGTTGATCAGTCCGCGGACACCGACGCCCTTGGCGATGGCCTCGGTCGAGGCCCGCAGGCGCTTGATGTCGAAGCCGCCGAGGGTGATCGGGGGCAGCGCGCACGCCGAGTCGCCGGAGTGGATGCCGGCCTCCTCGATGTGCTCCATGACGCCGCCGAGGTAGAGCTCGGTGCCGTCGTAGAGGGCGTCCACGTCGATCTCGATCGCGTCGTCGAGGAAGCGGTCGACCAGGACCGGCCGGGTGGGGCTGATCTCGGTGGACTCGGCGATGTACGAGGCGAGCCGCTCCTCGTCGTACACGATCTCCATGCCGCGTCCGCCGAGCACGTACGACGGGCGTACGAGGACCGGGTAGCCGATCTCGTCGGCGATGGCCTTGGCACCCTCGAAGGTGGTGGCGGTGCCGTGCTTGGGCGCGGGCAGGCCGGCCTCGGCGAGCACCCGGCCGAAGGCGCCACGGTCCTCGGCGGCGTGGATGGCCTCGGGCGACGTGCCCACGACCGGGACGCCGTTGTCCTTGAGCGCCTGCGCGAGGCCGAGCGGGGTCTGCCCGCCGAGCTGGACGACGACGCCCGCGACCGGGCCCGCGAGGGTCTCGGCGTGCACGATCTCCAGGACGTCCTCAAGCGTGAGCGGCTCGAAGTAGAGGCGGTCGGAGGTGTCGTAGTCCGTCGAGACGGTCTCCGGGTTGCAGTTGACCATCACGGTCTCGTAGCCGGCGTCGCTCAGGGCGAAGGAGGCGTGGACGCAGGAGTAGTCGAACTCGATGCCCTGGCCGATGCGGTTGGGGCCCGAACCCAGGATGATCACCGCGGGCTTGGTGCGCGGCGCGACCTCGCTCTCCTCGTCGTAGGAGGAGTAGAAGTACGGGGTCTTGGCGGCGAACTCGGCGGCGCAGGTGTCGACCGTCTTGTAGACCGGGCGCACCCCGAGGGCGTGCCGGACCTCGCGGACGACGTCCTCGCGCAGGCCGCGGATGCCGGCGATCTGGGCGTCGGAGAAGCCGTGCCGCTTGGCCTCGGCGAGCAGCTCGGGGTGGAGCTTCTCGGCGGCGGCCAGCTCGTCGGCGATCTCCTTGATGAGGAAGAGCTGGTCGACGAACCAGGGGTCGATCTTCGTGGACTCGAAGACCTCTTCCTGGGTGGCGCCCGCGCGGATCGCGTACATGACGGTGTTGATGCGTCCGTCGGTCGGCCGCTTGGCCTCGTCGAGCAGGACGTCCTTGTCGCCGACCGGGCCGGTGAAGTCGAACTGCGAGCCCTTCTTCTCCAGGGAGCGCAGGGCCTTCTGGAGGGCCTCGGTGAAGTTCCGGCCGATCGCCATGGCCTCGCCCACCGACTTCATGGTGGTGGTGAGGGTGGAGTCGGCGGAGGGGAACTTCTCGAACGCGAAGCGCGGGGCCTTCACCACGACGTAGTCGAGGCTCGGCTCGAAGGAGGCCGGCGTCTTCTCGGTGATGTCGTTGGGGACCTCGTCGAGCGTGTAGCCGATGGCGAGCTTGGCCGCGATCTTGGCGATCGGGAAGCCGGTGGCCTTCGAGGCGAGCGCGGAGGACCGGGAGACGCGCGGGTTCATCTCGATGACGATGACGCGGCCGTCGTCGGGGTTGATCGCGAACTGGATGTTGCAGCCGCCGGTGTCGACGCCGACCTCGCGGATGATCGCGATGCCGATGTCGCGCAGCCGCTGGTACTCGCGGTCGGTCAGCGTCATCGACGGGGCGACGGTGATCGAGTCGCCGGTGTGCACGCCCATCGGGTCGAAGTTCTCGATGGAGCAGACGACCACGACGTTGTCGTTCTTGTCGCGCATCAGCTCCAGCTCGTACTCCTTCCAGCCGAGGATGGACTCCTCCAGGAGCACCTCGGTGGTCGGCGAGAGGGTGAGGCCCTGCCCGGCGATGCGGCGCAGCTCCTCCTCGTCGTGCGCGAAGCCGGAGCCGGCGCCGCCCATGGTGAAGGAGGGGCGCACGACGACGGGGTAGCCGCCGAGCTCGTCGACACCCCTGATGACGTCGTCCATGGAGTGGCAGATGACCGAGCGGGCGGACTCGCCGTAGCCGATCTTCGCCTTGACGGCCTCGACGACGCCCTTGAACAGGTCGCGGTCCTCGCCCTTGTTGATGGCCTCGACGTTGGCGCCGATCAGTTCGACGCCGTACTTCTCCAGGACACCCTGCTCGTGCATGGAGATCGCGGTGTTGAGCGCGGTCTGGCCACCGAGGGTGGGCAGGAGCGCGTCGGGGCGCTCCTTGGCGATGATCTTCTCGACGAACTCGGGGGTGATCGGCTCGACGTACGTGGCGTCGGCGATCTCCGGGTCGGTCATGATCGTGGCCGGGTTGGAGTTGACCAGGATCACCCGCAGGCCCTCGGCCTTGAGGATGCGGCAGGCCTGGGTGCCGGAGTAGTCGAACTCGGCGGCCTGGCCGATGACGATCGGGCCGGAGCCGATGACCAGAACGGACTGGATGTCGGTGCGCTTAGGCACGCTCGGCCTCCATCAGGGTTACGAAGCGGTCGAAGAGGTACGCGGCGTCGTGCGGGCCCGCGGCCGCCTCGGGGTGGTACTGGACGCTGAAGGCCGGCTGGTCGAGCAGCTGGAGACCTTCGACGACCTGGTCGTTCAGGCAGACGTGGGAGACCTCGGCGCGCCCGAAGGGCGTCTCGGAGACCTTGTCGAGCGGCGCGTCCACGGCGAAGCCGTGGTTGTGCGCGGTGACCTCGACCTTGCCGGTGGTGCGGTCCTGCACCGGCTGGTTGATGCCGCGGTGGCCGTACTTCAGCTTGTAGGTGCCGAAGCCGAGGGCACGGCCCAGGATCTGGTTGCCGAAGCAGATGCCGAACAGCGGGGTCTTGCGTTCGAGGACCGCCCGCATCACGGCGACGGGGCCGTCGGCGGTGGCCGGGTCGCCCGGGCCGTTGGAGAAGAACACGCCGTCGGGGCTGACGGCGTAGACGTCCTCGGCGGTGGCGGTCGCGGGCAGCACGTGCACCTCGATGCCGCGCTCGGCCATGCGGTGCGGGGTCATGCCCTTGATGCCGAGGTCCACGGCGGCGACGGTGAACCTCTTCTCACCGATCGCGGGGACGACGTAGGTCTCCTTGGTGGCGACCTCGGCGGAGAGGTCGGCGCCCTCCATCTGCGGGGCTTCCTTGACGCGGGCCAGCAGGGCCTCGTCGCGGACGCCCTGCCACGCCTCGCCGGAGAAGATGCCGACGCGCATGGCGCCGCGCTCGCGCAGGTGGCGGGTGAGGGCGCGGGTGTCGATGCCGGAGATCCCGACGACGCCCTGCTTGACCAGCTCGTCGTCCAGGGAGCGCCGCGAGCGCCAGTTGGAGGGGAGGCGGGCGGGGTCGCGTACGACGTATCCGGCCACCCAGATCCGTCCGGACTCCGGGTCCTCGTCGTTCACGCCGGTGTTGCCGACGTGCGGGGCGGTCATCACGACGACCTGTCGGTGGTACGACGGGTCGGTGAGGGTCTCCTGGTAGCCGGTCATGCCGGTGGAGAAGACGGCCTCGCCGAAGGTCTCCCCCACGGCCCCGTAGGCGCGGCCGCGGAAGATCCGGCCGTCCTCCAGGACGAGTACGGCGGGAGCCTTGGCGGCTCCCCGGGTGGAGGTGGTCATCGTGCGGCGCCTTCCGTCGAGGGGGTGGACCGTTCAGAGGTCTCGGTCATGGAGTTGATGGCTTCGACCCAGGCCGGGTGCTGCTCGGCCCGGTCGGAGCGGAAGCCCGAGTCGATGAGCTTGTCGCCGTGGTTCCAGGTGACGACGAGCAGTCCGCCCTCGGTGAGGACCTTGCCCGCGATGCCCTTGTCGAGCCGGGCCTCGCGCAGTTGCGCGGCCGGGACGAAGAAGTCGTTCGCGCCGGGGCGTACGACCTCAAGGCCCGCGTCCGTCAGGGTGAGCTCGGCCTTGCTGCGGACGCCCAGGCCGTGCGCCACGATGCGGTCGAGCCACTGCCCCGCGGTGGTGGAGCCGTGGTAGCGGCCGCTCAGCTTCAGTTTCGCCTCGCCGAGCGTCTCGGGCGCGGTGGGCAGATCCGGCAGGTCGGCCTGGAGGCGGCCGCGCCACTGCCAGCCCTGGCGCATCAGCCAGTAGACGAGCGCCACGAAGAGCGCGAGTCCGACGAGCCAGCCGATGCGTCCGCCCCAGTTGGTCACCTCGGCGGACTTCTCCTCGGCGGCCAGATTGATCAGTGATGCGTACGTCACGCCAGCTTCCCGTCCACGACCGTTGCCCGGCCCCGCAGGAAGGTGTGGGTGATGCGTCCGGGCAGCTCGCGGCCCTCGTACGGGGTGTTGCGGCTGCGGGACGCGAAGCCCGCGGGGTTCACCTCACCACGGTATGCCGGATCGAGCAGGGTCAGGTTGGCGGGTTCGCCTGCCGAGACGGGGCGGCCGTGGCCGGTGGCCTGCCCGATCTCGGCGGGCTTGTGGGCCATGCGGTCGGCGACGCCGGCCCAGTCGAGCAGGCCGGTCTCGACCATCGTGTGCTGGACGACGGAGAGCGCGGTCTCCAGGCCGACCATGCCCATGGCGGCCGCGGCCCACTCGCAGTCCTTGTCCTCGTGCGGGTGCGGGGCGTGGTCGGTGGCGACGATGTCGATCGTGCCGTCGGCGAGCGCCTCGCGCAGGGCCAGCACGTCGCGCTCGGTGCGCAGCGGCGGGTTGACCTTGTAGACCGGGTTGTAGGAGCGGACCAGCTCGTCGGTGAGGAGCAGGTGGTGCGGGGTGACCTCGGCGGTGACGTCGATGCCGCGCGACTTGGCCCAGCGGACGATCTCGACCGAGCCGGCCGTCGAGAGGTGGCAGATGTGCACGCGCGAGCCGACGTGCTCGGCGAGCAGCACATCGCGGGCGATGATCGACTCCTCGGCGACGGCGGGCCAGCCGCCGAGGCCGAGCTCCGCCGAGACGATGCCCTCGTTCATCTGGGCGCCCTCGGTCAGGCGGGGTTCCTGGGCGTGCTGGGCGACGACACCGCCGAAGGCCTTCACGTACTCCAGGGCGCGGCGCATGATCACGGCGTCGTCGACGCACTTGCCGTCGTCGGAGAAGACGGTGACGCCGGCGGCCGAGTCGTGCATGGCGCCGAGCTCGGCGAGCTGCTTGCCCTCCAGGCCCACGGTGACGGCGCCGATGGGCTGCACGTCGCAGTAGCCGGACTCCTTGCCGAGCCGCCACACCTGCTCGACGACGCCCGCGGTGTCGGCGACCGGGAAGGTGTTGGCCATGGCGAAGACCGAGGTGTAACCGCCGCGTGCGGCCGCCTGGGTGCCGGTGAGGACGGTCTCGGAGTCCTCGCGGCCGGGCTCGCGCAGGTGGGTGTGCAGGTCGACGAGGCCGGGCAGCAGGATCTGGCCCTCGGCGTCGACGACGGTCGCGTCCCCCGCGTCCAGGCCGGTGCCGACGGCGGCGATGGTCTCGCCGTCGATCAGGACGTCCTGGACGTCGCCGCCGAGGACCTTCGCACCACGGATCAGGATCTTGCTCATGGTTACTTGTTCTCCGAGTCGGTGGGACGGGCGTGACTGACGGCGGGCTCGTTGCCGCCGAGCAGCAGGTACAGGACCGCCATGCGGGTGTGCACGCCGTTGGCGACCTGCTCGACGACCGTGCAGCGGTCGGAGTCGGCGACCTCGGCGGTGATCTCCATGCCGCGCACCATCGGGCCGGGGTGCATCACGATGCCGTGCTCGGGCATCTTGGCCATGCGCTCGCCGTCGAGCCCGTAGCGCCGTGAGTACTCGCGCTCGGTCGGGAAGAAGGCGGCGTTCATGCGTTCGCGCTGCACCCGCAGCATCATCACCGCGTCGGACTTCGGCAGCACGGCGTCCAGGTCGTACGACACGTCGCAGGTCCAGTGCTCGACGCCGACCGGAAGCAGCGTCGGCGGGGCCACCAGGGTGACCTCGGCGCCGAGCGTGTGGAGGAGGTCCACATTGGAGCGGGCGACCCGGCTGTGCAGGACGTCGCCGACCAGGGTGATGCGCTGGCCGGCCAGGTCCTGGCCGAGCGCGTCCTTGCCGACCAGGCGCCGGCGCATGGTGAACGCGTCGAGCAGGGCCTGGGTGGGGTGCTGGTGGGTGCCGTCGCCGGCGTTGATGACCGGGGCGTCGATCCAGCCGGAGGTGGCGAGCCGGTAGGGGGCGCCGGAGGCGCTGTGCCGGATGACGACGGCGTCGACGCCCATCGCCTCCAGGGTCTGCGCGGTGTCCTTGAGGGACTCGCCCTTGGAGACCGAGGAGCCCTTGGCGGCGAAGTTGATGACATCGGCCGACAGGCGCTTCTCGGCGGCCTCGAAGGAGATCCGGGTGCGGGTGGAGTCCTCGAAGAACAGGTTGCAGATCGTCCGGCCGCGCAGGGCGGGGAGCTTCTTTATCGGCCGGTCGGAGACGCGGGCCATCTCCTCGGTGGTGTCGAGGATGAGCACGGCGTCGTCGCGGGTGAGGTCGGCGGCCGAGATGAGGTGACGCATCATCTGGGGGTTCTCCAGGTGTGGTGGAGGTTTTGGGCGTGCGGGCGCGCAGCAGCCGTCCGTACGGGTTGGTGCGGTCCGTACGGGGTGGTGGGAGCTACTGCTCGCCGGCCGGAGCGGTCTGCTTGACGCCGAGCAGCACGGCGTCGCGGCCGTCCTCCTCGGCGAGCTGGACCTTGACCGTCTCCCGCAGCGACGTGGGGAGGTTCTTGCCGACGTAGTCGGCGCGGATCGGGAGTTCGCGGTGGCCCCGGTCGACGAGGACCGCGAGCTGGACGGCGCGCGGGCGGCCGATGTCGCCGAGCGCGTCGAGGGCGGCGCGGATGGTGCGGCCGGAGAAGAGGACGTCGTCGACGAGGACGACCAGGCGGCCGTCGATGCCCCTACCGGGGATCTCGGTGCGGCCGAGCGCACGGGCCGGCTTCATCCGCAGGTCGTCGCGGTACATGGTGATGTCGAGGGAGCCGACCGGGGTCTTGCGCCCGGTGATGCCTTCGAGCTTCACGGCGAGCCGCTCGGCGAGGAAGACCCCGCGGGTCGGAATGCCGAGGAGCACCACGTCGTCGGCGCCCTTGGCGCGTTCGACGATCTCGTGGGCGATGCGGGTCAGGACGCGGGCGATGTCGGGGCCTTCGAGAACGGGCCGCGCCGCATCGGCGTGCGTCTGATCCTGCTGGTGGTGCGGGTGCTGCGTGTCCATATGAAACGGACCTCCTTCTCCGCCTCACGGGACGGACCTTAAAGGACGTCGGAATTGCGTCACCAACCGTACCAGGGGCCCGGAGCCGCCCGACACCGGGGCCATCACTCGAACGGGTGAGTCGGGCCGGGGAATCGCCGTGACCTGTACGGCCCGCCGCACGAGGAGCCTGTCACTCCTGCGGGGCGGGGGTGTGGACCATTCGGCTTGACGCGGCCAAGTAACGCTGCGTAACCTCACAGTGAGTTACAGCCGCGCGGCGGAGCCGCACGTTGTCACAGCGTCCGGGGAGCTATATGTCCAGCGAATACGCAAAACAGCTCGGGGCCAAGCTCCGCGCCATCCGCACCCAGCAGGGCCTCTCCCTCCATGGCGTGGAGGAGAAGTCCCAGGGCCGCTGGAAGGCCGTCGTGGTCGGCTCGTACGAGCGCGGCGACCGCGCCGTGACCGTACAGCGCCTTGCCGAGCTGGCGGACTTCTACGGCGTTCCGGTGCAGGAGCTGCTGCCGGGCACCACGCCGGGTGGGGCCGCCGAGCCGCCGCCGAAGCTGGTCCTCGACCTTGAGCGCCTCGCACACGTGCCGCCGGAGAAGGCGGGCCCGTTGCAGCGTTACGCGGCGACCATCCAGTCGCAGCGCGGCGATTACAACGGCAAGGTCCTTTCGATCCGCCAGGACGATCTGCGCACGCTTGCCGTCATTTACGACCAGTCCCCCTCAGTGCTGACCGAGCAGCTGATCAGCTGGGGTGTCCTGGACGCGGACGCCCGCCGTGCGGTCGCCCACGAAGAGGGCTGACACCCCTTCAGCAGAAACGTGCCGTCGGGCCCGTCGGGAGCATCCGCTCCGGCGGGCCCGACGGCGTTCTCGGGTGGATCGCCGTTCTCGGGTGGATCGCCGTTCTCGGGTGGATCGCCGTTCTCGGGTGGATCGCCGTTCTCGGGTGGATCGCCGTTCTCGGGTGGGTCGGTGTTTTCGGGTGCGGGCTCCCGAGTACGCCGAAGGGCCCGCGGCACGGATCGTGCTGCGGGCCCTTCGTGGGCCTTGGCCTCCGCCGGGTGCTAGTCCCGGCGCAGGCTCGGCTTGAGGTCCTTGAAACGGGCGAGCAGGCCGTTCACGAAGGCCGGGGAGTCGTCCGTGGAGAACTCCTTGGCCAGCTGCACGGCCTCGTCGATGACGACCGCGTCGGGCGTCTCGTCCTCCCAGACCAGCTCGTACGCGCCGAGGCGCAGGATGTTCCGGTCGACGACCGGCATCCGGTCGAGCGTCCAGCCCACCGCGTACTGGGAGATCAGGTCGTCGATGCGGTCCACATGGCCCGCGTAGCCCTCGACGAGCTGCATCGTGTACTCGGCGACCGGCGGCTGACGGTCGTCGGACCGCGAGTGCCGCACCCAGTCCGCGAGGACCGTCTGCACGGACTCGCCGCGCTGGTCGGCCTCGAAGAGGATCTGGAAGGCGCGCTTGCGGGCCTTGTTCCGGGCAGCCACGGTTAGCTGTTCACCCGGCCGAGGTAGTCGCCGGTGCGGGTGTCGACCTTGATCTTCTCACCGGTGGTGATGAAGAGCGGGACGCCGATCTCGTAACCGGTCTCCAGGCGGGCCGGCTTGGTGCCGCCGGTGGAGCGGTCGCCCTGGACGCCCGGGTCGGTGTGCTCGATGGTCAGCTCGACGGCGGCGGGGAGCTCGACGTAGAGCACCTCGCCCTCGTGCTGGGCGACCGAGGCGGTGAAGCCCTCGATGAGGAAGTTGGCGGCGTCGCCGACGGACTTGCGGTCGACCATGAGCTGGTCGTAGGTGGCCATGTCCATGAAGACGAAGTACTCGCCGTCCATGTACGAGAACTGCATGTCTCGGCGGTCGATGGTGGCCGTCTCGACCTTCACACCGGCGTTGAAGGTCTTGTCGACCACCTTGCCGGAGAGCACGTTCTTGAGCTTGGTGCGCACGAAGGCCGGGCCCTTGCCGGGCTTGACGTGCTGGAACTCGACGACGGACCAGAGCTGGCCTCCGTCGAGCTTGAGCACCAGGCCGTTCTTGAGGTCGTTCGTGGAAGCCACGGTTGCGGAATCTCCTGGACTGAAAGCTGGTGGACGACCGAGGGTACGTACACGGGGCACGTACGCGTGCTAGAGCGCTAGCAGCTCCTTGGTCGTGATGGTGAGTAGCTCGGGGCCGCCGTCCGCCTCGGGGCGTACGACGAGCGTGTCATCGATCCGGACGCCGCCCCGGCCCGGGAGGTGGACCCCCGGTTCGACGGTGACCGGCACGCAAGTGTCCAGTTTACCCATGGCTCCAGGTGCGAGCTGCGGCTCCTCGTCGATTTCGATCCCGACACCGTGTCCGGTGAGTGGTCCGACGGCCTCCGCGTGGCCCGCGGCGTCCAGTACCTGACGGGCCGCGCGGTCCACCGCGCGGTACTCGGCGCCCGGTACGAGGGCCTCCCGGCCGGCCCGCTGGGCTGCGAAAACAGCGTCGTACAGCTCGATCTGCCAGTCCGCGGGGGTGGTGCCGATCACGAAGGTACGGCCGATCTCGCAGCGGTATCCGCGGTAGGTCGCGCCCAGGCAGACCGAGAGGAAGTCGCCCTCCTCGACCCGGCGGTCGGCCGGACGGTGGCCCGCCCGCCCGGAGTTGGGGCCGGTGCCGACCGAGGTCATGAAGGCGGGCCCGTCGGCGCCGTGGTCGACCAGCCGGCGTTCCAGCTCCAGGGCCAGGTGCCGTTCGGTACGGCCCACCAGGATCGACTCCAGGAGTTCGCCCAGGGCCTGGTCGGCGATCTCGGCGGCGATGCGCAGACAGGCGATCTCGTCCTCGTCCTTGACCAGGCGTCGCTGCTCGACGGCGCCGCCCAGATCGCTCAGGAGCAGCCCGGGGGCCACCGAGCCGATCGCGCGGTGGCGGGCCACGGAGAGGTGGTGCTCCTCCACGGCCAGCGAGTCCGCGCCGCTGGCGAGTGCGAGGTCGGCGGCCGCGACGGCGGGGTCGCCACCGGGGGCGGGCAGCACGGTCAGCCGCAGCTGCTCGTCCAGCTGCCCCTCGATGAGGTCGCCGGAGGGTGTCCGCGGGCACAGCAGGACGTCCTCCGCGGGGCCGAGCAGCAGGACCGCGCCCGGCGGGGCGCCGCCGGAGAGATAGCGGACATTGGCCGGGCGGGAGACCAGGGCGGCCGCGCTGCCTGCGGCCGCACAGCGGTCCCGCAGCCAGCCGCGGCGTACCGCGAACACCTCTGACATGCCCCGAGCGTATGAGCGGGGGGGCGGGTCGGCTGTTTCAGCGCGTCCGACCGGGGGCCGCCCCGGTGGTCGGTCCGTCCTTGTCCTCAGTCGCCGGACGGGCTCGGGGGGCGCTTCCCGGGCTGGTCGCCCAGTTGCCCCGCATGTCGTCCTCAAACGCCGGACGGGCTCAAGGTTCTGCTCCCCGAGTTCCCCGGCTGCCGGCCGGCCCGGGCTGATCGCGCAGTTCCCCGCGCCCCTGGCGGGGCCCGACCCACCCCCGCAAATCCCGGACCGGCTCAACGGGCAGCTCCCCGAGTTCCTCGGCTGCGGGCCGTCCCGGGCTGGTCGCGCAGTTCCCCGCGCCCCTCGCGGGGCCCGACCCACCCCCGCGAATCCCGGACCGGCTCAACGAGCTGCTCCCCGAGTTCCCCGGCCGCCGGCCGGCCCGGGCTGGTCGCGCAGTTCTCCGTGCGGCGGGCGGCGCGTTACCAGTTCGGGGGGCTGGCGATCGTGCGGGCCAGGACGTCGTCCAGGAGGCGGGCCGTGGTGGGGACGTCGTACTGGGAGTTGTCGATGATCGGGAGGCCCGAGCCGTACCAGCCGGCCATGCGGCCGTGGATGCCCGCGACCTCCTCGTCCGAAAGCCGCCGGTTGCCGCTGCGCTCCGCGTTGCGCTCCAGGACGACCTCCAGGCCCGGCAGGAGCACGACCGGCAGCAGGCCGGGGCCCACGTGCCGTTTCCAGCCGCCGAGGCCGACGACCGGCCGGTCGGGGAAGACCGCGTCGTCGAGGATGCAGGAGATCCCGTTGGCCAGGAAGTTGCGCGCGGCGAAGCCGCAGGTGCGGCGGGCCAGGCGGTACTGGGCCTCGGAGTGGTCGTTCCAGCCCGACTGGGGGTCGGCGAATCCCGAGCACACCCATTCGCGTACGTCGTCGAGGCTGATGTGCGCGGTCGGCACCCGGCGGTGCTGTGCCCAGTACCGGGCCACGGTCGTCTTGCCGGCGCCGGCGGGGCCGATGAGGAGCACCGCGAGCGTGGTGGCGCCGGTCCCCTCGGGGGCCTGCGGCAGCGGTACCGGGCCGCCGGGCGGCAGCGCGACATGGCCGGTGGTGTCCCGGGACGGTGGCCGGGCCGAGGCGTGCTGGGGCGCCGGCCCTTGCCAGCCCTGGGCGGGCGGCTGTTGGGCGCCGGGGTGGTGCGGGGCCCTGGCGGGGGGCGTCGGCGGGTGGGCCGGCAACGGGCCGGCCACGGGACCCGGCTGGAACGGCGGGGTGCCCGGCGCGCTCGGCCTGAGCGGAGCCGTGCCCTCGGACTCGATGCCCGGGGCCCAGTCGTGCGCGGGCTGCCCCGGGGCGTGGGGCGGCGGCGGTGGAGCCCCCCCTGCGTGCTGCATCCGGTGCCACTCCGTCTCGTACAGGCAACTGGCGCTGGTCGGGCGCCCGTCGGTGTGGGCGGCCCGGTGCAGAACCGTACCTCCCCCGGCCGTCACAGTGTGAACGGCCGGGGGGCGGCAACAGTGCCCGTCAGCCGAGTTGGTCGGCCAGTTCGTCGGCGAGCGCGCGCAGCGCGAGCCGGTAGGAGCCGATGCCGAAGCCCGCGACGGTGCCGGTGGCGACGGGTCCGATCACCGAGGTGTGGCGGAATTCCTCACGGGCGTACGGGTTCGAGATGTGCACCTCGATGAGCGGCGCGGTGCGCTGGGCCGCCGCGTCGCGCATTCCGTACGAATAGTGGGTGAAGGCGCCCGGGTTGATGACGACCGGAATTCGACCGTCCGCCGCCTCGTGGAGCCAGCGGATGAGCTCGCCCTCGTCGTTGGTCTCGCGCACCGAGACCTCGAAGCCGAGCTCCTTGCCGAGCCCTTCGCAGACCTCCACGAGGCCCGCGTAGGAGGTGGCGCCGTACACGTCGGGCTCGCGGGAGCCCAGCCGGCCCAGGTTGGGCCCGTTCAGGACGAACACCCGCCGCGTCACGCGGAGACCTCCCCGAAGGCGGCGAGCAGCACCGCCGGGTCCGGGCCCTCCAGGACGGTCGGCTTGGCGAGGCCGTCCAGGACGATGAAGCGCAGGAGGTTGCCGCGGGACTTCTTGTCCAGCTTCATGTTCTCCAGGAGCTTGGGCCACTGGTCGCCCCGGTAGGTGAGCGGCAGACCCACGGACTCCAGGATCGCCCGGTGCCGGTCGGCGGTCGCGTCGTCCAACCGCCCTGCCAGACGGCCGAGTTCGGCCGCGAAGACCATGCCGACGGAGACGGCCGCGCCGTGCCGCCACTTGTAGCGCTCGTTCTTCTCGATGGCGTGCGCCAGGGTGTGGCCGTAGTTGAGGATCTCGCGCAGACCCGATTCCTTCAGGTCGTTGGAGACCACCTCGGCCTTGACCCGGATGGAGCGCTCGATGAGCTCGGCGGTGTGCGGGCCCTCGGGGGTGCGGGCGCCGGCCGGGTCGGACTCGATCAGGTCGAGGATGGCCGGGTCCGCGATGAAGCCGGTCTTGATGACCTCGGCCATGCCCGACACGTAGTCGTTCACCGGCAGCGAGTCGAGCGCGGCCAGGTCGCACAGGACGCCGACGGGCGGGTGGAAGGAGCCCACCAGGTTCTTGCCCTCGGCGGTGTTGATGCCGGTCTTGCCGCCGACGGCCGCGTCCACCATGCCGAGCACGGTGGTCGGCACCGAGATCCAGCGCACCCCGCGCAGCCAGGTGGCCGCGACGAAGCCCGCGAGGTCGGTGGTGGCGCCGCCGCCCACGCCGATGACGACGTCGGTGCGGGTGAAGCCGGACTGGCCGAGCGCCTTCCAGCAGTAGGCGGCGACCTCGGCGGTCTTGGCCTCCTCGGCGTTGGGCACCTGGATGGCGATGGCCTCGTAGCCCTCGGCGGCGAGGTCCAGACGGACCGCGTCCCCGGTACCGGCCAGGGCCTCCGGGTGGATGATCGCGATCCGCTTCGCCCCGTCACCGACGAGCCCGGGCAGCTCGCCCAGCAGGTTGCGGCCGACGAGCACTTCGTACGGGTCAGTGCCGGCGGTGCCGCCGACCTGGATCCGGGTGGGTGCCTGCTCCGTCATGCGTCCTTCAACTCCAGTGCGTCGAGGACCGCCTGCGCGACCTCTTCGGGGGTGCGCTCGTCGGTTGCGACGACCGCACGGGCGACTTCGGTGTACAGATGGCGGCGCGCCTCCATCAGCTCGCGCCACTGCCGGCGCGGGTTGACGGCGAGCAGCGGCCGGGCCGTGTTCAGGCCGACGCGCTTGACCGCCTCGTCGACGTCCATCGAGAGATAGACGACGGGGTGCGCCGCGAGCAGCGCGCGGGTGTCGTCGTCGAGGACGGCACCGCCGCCGAGCGCGAGCACACCCGGGTGCTCGGCGAGCGCGGCGCGTACCGCGGCCCGCTCCAGGGCGCGGAAGTGCGGCTCGCCGTCCTCGATGAAGATGTCCGAGATGGGCCGGCCCTCGGCGGCGACGATGTCGGCGTCGGTGTCCCGGTAGGACGTACCGAGCCGCTCGGCGATCAGCACGCCCACGGTGGACTTGCCGGAGCCCATCGGCCCGACCAGGACGACCAGGGGTCCGGCGCTCACCGGATCTGGAGGTTGTCGAGGAAGGAGGTGACGTTGCGGCGGGTCTCGGGCACGCTGTCGCCGCCGAACTTCTCGGCGACCGCGTCCGCGAGGACGAGCGCGACCATGGCCTCGGCGACGATGCCCGCGGCCGGCACGGCGCACACGTCGGAACGCTGGTGGTGGGCCTTGGCGGCCTCGCCGGTGGCGACGTCGATGGTGGCGAGCGCGCGCGGCACGGTCGCGATGGGCTTCATCGCGGCCCGCACCCGCAGCAGTTCACCGGTGGTCAGGCCGCCCTCGGTGCCGCCGGAGCGGCCGGAGGTGCGCTTGACGCCGTCGGCGGTGTTGACGATCTCGTCGTGCGCCTGCGAGCCGGGCACCCGGGCCAGGTCGAACCCGTCGCCGACCTCGACGCCCTTGATCGCCTGGATGCCCATGAGGGCGGCGGCGAGCCGCGCGTCCAGACGGCGGTCCCAGTGCACGTGCGAACCGAGGCCGACGGGCACGCCGTAGGCGAGCACCTCGACGACGCCGCCCAGGGTGTCGCCGTCCTTGTGGGCCTGGTCGATCTCGGCGACCATCGCCTTCGACGCGTCCGCGTCCAGGCAGCGCACCGGGTCCGCGTCCAGCTTCTCGACATCGGCGGGGGTCGGCAGCACACCGTAGGGGGCCTTGGCCGCGGCCAGCTCCACCACGTGGCTGACGATCTCGATGCCGGCCGTCTCCTTCAGGTAGGAGCGGGCCACCGCGCCGAGCGCGACCCGGGCCGCGGTCTCGCGGGCGCTGGCGCGCTCCAGGATCGGCCGGGCCTCGTCGAAGCCGTACTTCTGCATCCCCGCGAGGTCGGCGTGACCGGGGCGCGGGCGGGTCAGCGGGGCGTTGCGGGCCAGCTCCGCGAGGATCTCGGGGTCGACCGGGTCGGCCGACATGACCTGCTCCCACTTGGGCCACTCGGTGTTGCCCACCATGATCGCGATCGGCGAACCCATGGACAGACCGTGCCGCACACCGCCGAGGAAGGTGACCTCGTCACGCTCGAACTTCATGCGGGCGCCGCGTCCATAGCCGAGCCGCCGCCGGGCCAGGTGATCGGCCACCATGTCCGTGGTGATCGGTACGCCGGCGGGAAGGCCCTCCAGCGTCGCGACAAGGGCGGGTCCGTGGGATTCCCCAGCGGTCAGCCAACGCAGCCTGCTCAACGGTGCTCCTCGTTGCTCGCGCGTCCTGGTACTCCTACGACTGGCGCGTCCAGGATGCGCGGCCCTGGCCCGCCACCCCTGATCCTCCCACGTCCCGGGTGGTGGACCGGGCCCCGGTCCATCAGGCGGACTGTGATGAGGGGCGGCAGGCGGCCTTCCGCTCAGCGGGCGGGAAGGCTCAGCGGTGGGTCAGGGCCGCCTCGCCCGCCTTGCGCATGGCGTCCAGCGGGGCCGTCGGGCAGCCCGTCATCTGCTCGACCTGGAGCACGGCCTGGTGCACCAGGAGGTCGAGGCCGCCGACGACCGCTCCCCCGCGCTCCGCCCAGGCCGCCGCCAGCGCGGTCGGCCAGGGCTCGTACAGCACGTCGAAGAGGGTGCCCGCCCGCTCGGGGACGGCCGCGGCCAGCGCGTCGGTGGTGCCGGCCGGGGTGGTGGCGATGACCAGCGGCGCCTCGAAGGCCTCGGCCGCGCGCGACCAGTCGACGGTACGGACGTCGATCTCAAGGCGCTCGCCCCAGCCGCGCATCTCCTCGGCCCGCGACTCGCTGCGTACGTACGCGGTGACCGGTCCGGTGCAGATCCTGGCGAGGGCGGCGAGCGCCGAGGACGCGGTCGCGCCCGCGCCGAGGACCGCGGCGGACTCGACCCGGGTGACCCCGCGCTCCTCCAGGGCCGCGGTCATGCCCGGGATGTCGGTGTTGTCGCCGAGGCGGCGGCCGTCGTCCGTGAAGACGACGGTGTTGACCGCCTCGACCGAGGCCGCGGTGGCGCTCACCGCGTCGAGCAGCGGGATGACCGCCCGCTTCAGCGGCATCGTGAGCGAGAGCCCCGCCCACGAACCGTCGAGCCCCGCGAAGAAGCCGGAGAGTCCGGCCTCGTCGACCTCGAACCGGTCGTAGGACCAGTGGTCGAGGCCGAGTTCGGCGTACGCGGCCCGGTGCAGGACCGGGGACAGCGAGTGCGCGATGGGTGACCCGAGCACGGCCGCCCGTCGCGCGCCCTCACTGACCGGACTGGGCATTGAACTCTTCCTTCAGCTTGTTGAACTCGGCCAGGTTCTTGGCGAACTCGGTCTTGTGCATGCCGTCGGTGGCCACGAAGTACAGCCAGCCGTCGCTCGTCGGGTCCAGCGCGGCGGCCAGCGCCTCGCTGCCGGGGTTGCCGATCGGCCCCGGCGGCAGTCCGGGCCAGTGGTAGGTGTTGTACGGGTCGGTGTTGGTCTTGATCTCGGCCAGACCGATCTTGATGTTGCTCTGACCGGTGAGGTAGTTGTACGCCGAGTCGAACTGGAGCTTCTGGTTGGTCTCGGTGTTGGTCTTCTTGAGACGGTTGTAGACGACCTCGGACATCTTGCGGAAGTCGTCGTGCGTCTTGCCCTCGGCCTGTACGAGGCTGGCGACGGTGATGAGCTGCCAGGGGCCGTCCAGGTTCAGCTTCTTGGCCTCGGCCGTCAGATCCTGCTTGCCGTACTCGGAGCTGGCCCGGTTGACCATCTTCCGCAGGACGTCGTCGGGCTTCATGCCCTTGGCGACCGGGTAGCTGGCCGGGTAGAGGAACCCTTCCAGCGGGTCCTTGACGTCCTTGTGGTTCTTGGCCCAGTCGGGCAGGCCCATGCTGTCGGCCTGCTTGAGCGCGATGCCCTTGGTGGTGCCCGCCGACAGCCCCAGGCGCTTGTCGATCTCGGCGTAGACCCACGCGTTGCGTTTGCCTTCGGGAATGATGAGCGAGTTCCTGCTGCTCGGGTTGAGCATCAGCTTGATCGCGTTCGCCGCCGACATGCCCTTCTTCAGGGTGTAGGCGCCGGCCTGGATCGTCTTGCCCTTGGGGTCGTCGTTCTGGGCCTGGACGAAGGCGTCGATGCTCTTGACCACGCCGGCCTGCTTCAGCAGCTGGCCGATCTCGGAGCCGCCCGCGCCGGTCGGCACCTCGATGGTGACCGTCTCGCTGCTGCCCTCGCCCACGTAGTCGGGGGCCGCGCCGAACTTCTTCTGGTAGAAGTCGTAGCCCACATAGCCGATTCCGCCGGCGCCGACGGCGAAGATCACGGCGAGCACGAGACAGGCACGCCCGCTCTTGCCCTTCTTCTTGGTCTTGCTCCGACGGTCACGGCCACCGCCGCCGCCGGCCGCGCGGCGCGAGTCGCGCGGCTCGTCCTCATCGCCTTCGCTGTCGCCGGTGCCGGTGAAGAAGGGGTGGTTCTCCTCCTGCGGCTCGGCGTTCCACTCGTGGCCCTGCTCGGGCACCTCGGGCGTGGCGGGCGCCTGGCGCTGGCCCGGCGGCTGCGGAGGGGGATACGCCTCGGGCGTGCCGTAGAGGTCGTGGCCCTCGTCGGCATAGCCGTTGTGGTACGGGTCGGGCTGCTGGCCCGCGTACGGCATGGCCGCCTGCTCACCCGTCGCATTCCAGCCACCGTCGTACTGCTGCGGTTGCCGCGGCTGGGCCGCGTACTGCTCCGCGTACTGCTGCTGGGGGTAGCCCTGCTGGGGCTGTTCTGCGTAGCCCTGCTGCGCGTGCTGGTCCGCGTAGTGCTGCGGGGCCTGCTGGTCGCCGAAGTGCTGCTGGGCCTGCGGGTCGCCGTAGTGCTGCTGCCCGTACGGGTCCTGCGGCTGCTGCGGGTAGTACTGCTGCTGGCCCTGGTGTTGGGCCTGCTGCTGGTACTGCTCCTGCTGCTGGTAATGGCCCTGCTGCCGGCCGTCGTACGGAGCCTGACCGGAGGCAGCTTGCTGCGCTCCCCACCCCTGGTCCCCGTAGAGGGGATCCTCTGGGTGCCACGGTTCGGAGCCTTGGCTCCGGCCATACTCAGTCATCGGTCCCCTAGAGCCGCGAGGCATCCGGACGGTCCGCCTCTTGTGCTGTGCGGCGACTGTTCGAATGCCTCCGCATCGGCCGGAACGTTACCGTATCGCGATCAGATAACCACTTCGACGCCTTCGCCCGGAGCGTTACCTGACACCCGTTCGGCCTCAAGTGCGGTCTGGAGGATGATCACGGCCGCGGCCTGATCGATGACGGAACGTCCCTTCTTCGACTTCACTCCGGAGGCGCGCAGCCCCTGGCTCGCGGTCACCGTCGTCATGCGCTCGTCCACCAGCCGCACCCCGACCGGGGCGATGCCGCGCGCCAACTCCTGGGCGAAGAGGCGGACTTTGGCCGCCGCCGGGCCCTCGCCCCCGTTGAGGGAGCGGGGCAGTCCGACGACCACCTCGATCGGTTCGTACTCCTCGACGATCTGGCGCAGCCGCCGGTGGGCGGCCGGGACGTCGCGTCCCGGCACGGTCTCCACCGGCGTGGCGAGCACCCCGTCGGGGTCGCACGAGGCGACCCCGATCCGGGCGTCCCCGACATCGATCGCGAGTCGGCGTCCTCGTCGCATCAGGCGGTCTCGGCGACCTGGCGCTCGACGGCGTCGATGGCGTCGCCGATCGCGTCCGCGTTCTGGCCGCCGCCCTGGGCGACGTCCGGCTTGCCGCCGCCACCACCGCCGAGGGTCTTGGCGGCGGTACGGACCAGCTCGCCGGCCTTGAGGCCGCGCTCGCGGGCCGCCTCGTTGGTGGCGATGACGGTCACCGGGCGGCCGTTGGCCGTGGTGAACAGGGCGACGACGGCCGGGCGGTCGCCCGGGATGCGGCCGCGCACGTCCAGGACCAGCTTGCGCAGGTCGTCCGCGGAGGTGCCGTCCGGCACCTGACCGGTGACCAGCGCGGTGCCGCGGACGTCCTTGGCGGAGTCCACCAGACCGGCGGCGGCCTGGAGCACCTTCTCGGCGCGGAACTTCTCGATCTCCTTCTCGGCGTCCTTCAGTTTGCCGAGCATGGCGGAGATCTTCTCCGGAAGCTCCTCGGAACGGCCCTTGACCAGCTCCTGGAGCTGGGCGACGACCGTGTGCTCGCGCGCCAGGAAGTTGTACGCGTCGACGCCGACCAGGGCCTCGATGCGGCGCACGCCGGAGCCGATGGACGACTCGCCGAGCAGCTTCACCAGACCCAGCTGGGCGGTGTTGTGGACGTGAGTGCCACCGCACAGCTCCTTGGAGAAGTCGCCGATGGTGACCACGCGGACCCGCTCGCCGTACTTCTCGCCGAACTCGGCGATGGCGCCCTGCTTCTTGGCCTCGTCGATCGACATGACCTCGGCCTGCACGTCGAGCTCGCGGGCGAGGACCTCGTTGATCTTCTGCTCGACGTCGGTGAGGACCGTGCCGGGGACGGCGGCGGGCGAACCGAAGTCGAAGCGGAAGCGGCCCGGCGAGTTCTCGGAGCCGGCCTGGGCGGCCGTCGGGCCGAGCGCGTCGCGCAGCGCCTGGTGGGTGAGGTGGGTGGCGGAGTGGGCGCGGGCGATGGCGCGGCGGCGCTTGGTGTCGATGGCCGCGTACGCGGACGCGCCGACCGTCACCTCGCCGACCTGCACGACGCCCTTGTGCACGTGGACGCCGGGGACCGGCTTCTGCACGTCGCGGACCTCGATGACCGCGCCGCTGTCGAGCTTGATGCGGCCCTGGTCGGCGAGCTGGCCGCCGCCCTCGGCGTAGAACGGCGAGCGGTCGAGGACGACCTCGACCTCGTCGCCCTCGGTGGCGGCGGGCGAGGGCACGCCGTCCACGAGCAGGCCGACGATGGTCGACTCGTTCTCGGTGGAGGTGTACCCGGTGAAGTCCGTCGCGCCGGAGGCGTCGGCCACCTCGCGGTAGGCGGACAGGTCGGCGTGGCCGGTCTTCTTCGCGCGGGCGTCGGCCTTGGCCTGGTCGCGCTGCTGCTTCATCAGACGGCGGAAGCCGTCCTCGTCCACGGAGAGGCCCTGTTCGGCGGCCATCTCCAGGGTGAGGTCGATCGGGAAGCCCCAGGTGTCGTGGAGCAGGAACGCCTTGTCGCCGGCCAGGACCGTGCCACCGGTGGCCTTGGTCTCGGTGATGGCGGTGTCCAGGATGTTGGTGCCGCCGCGCAGCGCCTTGAGGAACGCGGCCTCCTCGGCGAGGGCCACCGTCTCGATGCGCTTGCGGTCGGTGACCAGCTCCGGGTACTGGAGGCCCATCGTCTTGATGACGACGTCGATGAGGTCCTGGACCACGGGGCCGGTGGCACCCATGAGGCGCATGTTGCGGATGGCGCGGCGCATGATGCGGCGCAGCACATAGCCGCGGCCCTCGTTGCCCGGGGTCACACCGTCGCCGATGAGCATCACGGAGGTGCGGATGTGGTCGGCGACCACGCGCATCGAGACGTCGGACTCGTGCTTGTCGCCGTAGCGGACACCGGTCAGCTCGGTGGCCTTGTCCATGACGACGCGCAGGGTGTCGGTCTCGTACATGTTCTGTACGCCCTGGAGGATCATCGCGAGGCGTTCCAGGCCGAGGCCGGTGTCGATGTTCTGCGACGGCAGGTCGCCGAGGATCGGGAAGTCCTCCTTGCCCTCGCCGGCGCCGCGCTCGTACTGCATGAAGACCAGGTTCCAGATCTCCACGTACCGCTCGTCGTTGACGGCCGGGCCGCCCTCGACGCCGAACTCGGGGCCGCGGTCGTAGTTGATCTCGGAGCAGGGGCCGCACGGCCCGGGCACGCCCATGGACCAGAAGTTGTCCTTCTTGCCGAGGCGCTGGATGCGCTCCTTCGGCACGCCGACGACGTCGTGCCAGATGCGCTCGGCCTCGTCGTCGTCCAGGTAGACGGTGATCCAGAGCTTCTCGGGCTCCAGGCCGTAGCCGCCGTCCGCCACGGAGCTGGTGAGCAGCTCCCAGGCGTACTTGATGGCGCCTTCCTTGAAGTAGTCCCCGAAGGAGAAGTTGCCGCACATCTGGAAGAACGTGCCGTGCCGGGTGGTCTTGCCGACCTCTTCGATGTCCGGCGTGCGCACGCACTTCTGCACGCTGGTGGCGCGCGGGGCGGGCGGCTTGGTCTCACCGAGGAAGTACGGCTTGAAGGGGACCATGCCCGCGTTGACGAGCAGCAGAGTCGGGTCGTCCGCGATGAGCGACGCCGAAGGGACGACGGTGTGCCCGCGCTCCTCGAAGAAGCTCAGCCAGCGGCGGCGAATCTCGGCCGACTCCATCAGTGGTCCTCATTCCGGTTGTACGAATGCTTGGTGTGCTGTTGTGGTGTGGTCTCGATGGCGACGAGACGGCGCTGCGCGGGAAGTTCGCGCGGCGGCTCGCTCTCGCCGATGCCCAGGACGTCGTTGAGCTCGGCCTCGCGCTGGGCCATGCCGGACTTGATGTCGAGGGCGAAGTCCTTGAGCCGGTGACCGGCCTCGACCGCCTTGTCGGCGGTGCGCGCGGCCAGGCTCTCCGGGGTCAGCTGCTTCAGCTTCCGGTTGACCTTGGTGGTGGCCCAGACTCCGGCGGCAGCGCCCGCGGTGAACCAGAACGTACGGCGGAACATCGCAGCGTCAGCCCTTTCGCTTGGAGCGCCGCGCGGACGGCACGGTCCGCCCGACGATCACGGTACGGCGGCTCTCCCGGGCGGGTGCCTCGGCGGGGGCGGCGCCCTTGCGGCCGATGGCCCGGCGCACCCCGTAGCCGAAGGCGGCGACCTTCACCAGGGGGCCGCCGAAGGTGGAGGCGACGGTGGTGGAGAGCGCGGAGGCGTTGGAGGTGACCTCCTGGACGTCGGACGCGATCGCGTCGACGCGGTCCAGCTGGGTCTGCGCCGAGCGCACCGCGCTCGACGCGTCCGCGAGCAGGGGGACGGCCTGGTCGGTCACGTCCGCGACCAGCTTGGTCGTCGCCTTCAGCGTCTGGGCCAGCCTCACGAGAACGACCGCGAGGAAGGACACCAGGATCGCCCAGAAGACGGCCACCAGGATCCCGGCCACCTCTCCACCGGACACTTGCACCGCTCCCCGCAACCCGTCGGAACCCGAAAACCTCGAAAAAGGTAGTCCTCCGACCCTATCGCGCCGCGGATGGCTTCCCGTACCGCGTTCCCGCCCGCCACCGGCGGAGTCGAGCAAGCCGATTGTACGCAGTGCATACCCTTGAGTACGCTGCGTGTTCCATGCGCTCCCATGTGCCCGCGGAGTTGAACCGCTTCGTCGGGCGAGACCGAGAACTGGCCCGTCTCGACCGGCTGCTCAGCGATGCGCGCATGGTCACGGTGACCGGCGTCGGTGGAGTGGGCAAGACCCGCCTGGCCCTGCGGGCCGCGGCCGTGGCGGTGGAGCAGGAACGGTACAGCGGGGGCGTCCGCCTGGTGGAGCTGTCCGCCCTCACCGATCCCGCGCTCCTCGACCACGCGGTCGTCGAGGCGCTCGGCCTGACCGATCACACGGCCAGGGCTCCGCGCCGGCTGCTCCTCGACCATCTCGCGGAGCGTGAACTCCTGCTGGTCGTCGACGGGTTCGAGCAGCTGGTGGAGGGTTGCGCCGAGCTGGTGCGGGAGCTCCTCCGGGGCTGCCCGCGGCTGCGGGTGCTCGCCGCCGGGCGGCTGCCGCTGCGGATCGAGGGCGAGCGGGTCTGCGCGCTGGCGCCGATGGACGAGGACGACGCGCTGCTGCTCTTCGCCGAGCGCGCGGCCGAGGCCAGGGGCGGGGAGCGGGCGGCCGAGGCCCGGGGTACGGCGGCCGCCGAGCTGTGCCGGCGGCTCGACGGGATTCCGCTCGCCCTGGAACTCGCGGCCGGACGGCTCGGGACGCTCTCGGTGGAGCAGCTTCTTCGCCGCCTCGACGACCGGTTCCGGCTGCTCACCGGCGGCGGCCGGGGTGCGCTCCCCCGTCACCGGACCCTGCGGACGGCCATCGGCTGGAGCCACGAGCTGTGCACGGGGGCGCAGCGGCTGCTGTGGGCGCGGCTCTCGGTGTTCGCGGGCTCCTTCGATCTGGAGGCCGTCGAGTACATCTGCGTGGGCTCGGATCTGCCGCAGCACGACATCCTCGACGTCCTCGGCGAGCTGCTCGACCAGTCGGTGGTGGTGCGCGAGGACGGCCCGGGCGGCATCCGCTACCGGCTGCTCGACACGGTCCGTGAGTACGGCGCCGAGTGGCTGGCGGCGACCGGGGACGCGGAGCGGCTGCACCGGCGTCACCGCGACTGGTACCTGGGGCTCGCCACCTGGTGCGAACTGGACTGGTTCAGCCCCCGCCAGGCGGAGGTGGCCGCCCGGGTGGAGGGCGAACTGCCCAATCTGCGGGCCGCGATGGAGTTCTCGCTCGGCGCGTCCGATGACGTGCACCTGGCCCAGTACCTGGCGGGCACGCTCTGGTTCTACTGGACCGGCTGCGGGCGGCTCGCCGAGGGACGGCACTGGCTGACCCAGGTCCTGGACACCCGGGGCGAGCACGACAGCGCGCGGCTCAAGGCGCTGTGGGTGCTCGGCTATGTGGCGGTGCTCCAGGGCGACGCGGTGGCGGCGATCGCGGCACTCCAGGAGTGCCGCGAGGCGGCCGAGCTGCGCGGCGACCCGGTGGCGGTGGCGTACGCCGTGCACCGCACGGGGTGTCTGGCCCTGGTCACCGACGACATGCCGCGCGCCGAGGAGCTCATCCGCGCCGCCCTGGCCGGATATGAGGAGGTCGGCGAGCTCAACGGCAATGTGCTGATGGGCCGGGTCGAGATGGCGATGGCGGTGGGCTTCCGGGGCCGCCTGGACGAGGCCGTCTCGGTGTGCGAGCAGGTCGTGGAGGTCTGCGAGGACCACGGCGAGCGCTGGGTTCGCGCGTATGCGCTGTACGTCCTGGCGTACGTGGCCTGGTACCGCGGCGATCCGGAGCGGGCGCGTGCCCTGCTGCGGGAGACCCTCGCGATCAGTCATGCCTTCCACGACCTGGTGGCCACGGTGCTCACCTTGGAGCTGCTCGCGCTCGTCGAAGTGGACACCGGGGACCCGGTGGAGGCGGCGGTGCTCCAGGGCGCGGCGGAACGGATCTGGCCGTCGGTGGGCCTGCCGCTGTTCGGCTCGGCGTACTTCTACGCCGCGCACGTGCTGTGCGAGGAGCGCACCCGCGAGCGGCTCGGCGACACGGCGTACGAGGAGTACCGGCGGCGCGGCACCTCGATCGACCTGGAGGCCGCGGTGGCACGGGCGCTGGGAGCGCGTCAACCGGCGGACGGGGCAGGGGAGTTGGCACCCGCACGGGAGGGGCGGGGGCCGGAGGAGCCCGCACATGCGGAAGCCCGCCGCCTCCCGCTCCGTGCGGAGCGGGGGGACGGCGGGCTGAAGCGCTGAGGCTCCGGTACGACGCCTGGATCAGCGGGCGTAGTACTCGACGACGAGCTGCTCGTCGCAGATGACCGGGATTTCCTTGCGGTTCGGGTCGCGGTCCAGGCGGAAGGCCAGGGCCTTCAGGTTCACCTGGAGGTAGCGCGGGGTCTCGCCCTCGCCGGCGTAGCCACCCTCGCGGGCGACCTGGAAGGGAACCTTCTCGCGGCTGCGCTCGCGGACGGTCACGACGTCGTCCGGACGGACACGGAACGACGGCTTGTCGACCTTGCCACCGTTGACCTGGATGTGACCGTGCACGACCATCTGGCGGGCCTGGTAGATGGTGCGGGCGATGCCCGAACGCAGGACCAGGGCGTCGAGGCGACGCTCAAGCTCGACGACCAGCGCCTCGCCCGTCTTGCCCTCGGCCTTCTTGGCGCGGTCGTAGGCACGCGCCATCTGGCGCTCGCTGATGTCGTACTGGGCGCGCAGGCGCTGCTTCTCCAGCAGACGGACCTTGTAGTCCGAGTTCTGCTTGCGGCCACGGCCGTGCTCGCCCGGCGGGTAGGGGCGGGCCTCGAAGTACTTGACGGCCTTCGGCGTCAGCGCGATGCCGAGCGCACGAGACTTCTTGACCTTGGGACGCGACTGGTTAGGCACGTTCTCCAAACCTCCATGGTTGGGTTAGGTTAGGCTCACCTTACTCAAGGAGATCGCATGTCTCGTCCGGGGAACACCAGTCACATCACGGACAGCACGAAGAAGGTCGGCCAGACGCCGCTCTCGCGGGAGGCCGACTCTCCCGACTCCTCAGGAGCCGGGCACGTGACGGAGGTCCGATCAGATCGTGGTCAGCCGCGTCCCAGCGGACTTGAAATCGCGCGGATGCCGTCAGCAGCCGAGCGCACACGAACTCTCGTACAGAGTACCTGCTCGGCGGTGCTGCTCGTACCGGGCCTTGCGAGCGCCCGTCCGGAGCAGCTCGTGGCCGACGAACGCGGCGTCGGCCCCGACGGCGATCTGTTCCTGACCTACCCCGCCGATTCCCCGGCGGTACGGGCCGCCACGCACGCACAGGACGACGAGGTCCCGGCCGTCCTGGAACTCGCGGATGTGGCTCCGGTCTCCGTCCCCCACCGTATCCGGGGCCGCGCCTGGGTCTCCGGCTGGCTGACCCTGCTGCCCGGCCGGGCGGGACCGGGGCGCATGACGCTCCGCCTCGAAGTGGGCGAGGCCTACGTGGACGACCTCTGGGGCGCCGCGGCGGTGGACCCGGAGGACTTCGCCCGGGCGACGCCCGACCCACTGGTGCGGCACGAGCCCGAACTCCTCCAGCACCTCGCGGCCGTCCACGGCGAGCAGCTGGGTCTGCTGTGCGGACTGGTCGAGCGCGCGGGCGTGGCACGGGTCACTCCGCTGGCGCTCGACCGGTTCGGGCTGCGGGTGCGTTTCGGCCACGCCGACGGTCACACCTTCGACGCGCGCTTCGACTTCCCCGAACCGGTGGCCGACATCACGGCCCTGCGCCGCGCGATGCATCAGCTCTTCGAGGCCGCGGCGGGCTGAGCACCGTCCGGTCAGCCGCAGCCGGCCAGCATGTCCTGGAGAGCCGCCTTCTCCGGCGGGGTCACGGTCAGCCGGTACTTGGCCTTGATGCCGACCCAGCGGCGCGCGTACTCGCACCAGTACGCGTGGCGCGGCGGCTTCCACTTGTCCGGGGTCAGGCTGCTCTTGTCGTAGTTGGTCTGCTTGTCGGTGGCGAGCAGGACGTCCAGGTCGTTGGCGTACTCCAGGCGGCGCTGCGGGCTCCAGGCCCAGGCGCCGGCCCGCCAGGCCGCGCCGAGCGCCACGACGTGGTCGGTCTGGATCTGGGAGGCCCGGCGGTAGTAGTACGGCAGCGACTTTCCGGTGTAGGGGTCGTGCAGCGTGCCGGAGACCACCACACAGGGGTTGCGGTCGCCCTGCTTCAGGTCGGAGAGGTCGCGCCGCAGTACGTCGTCGCGGGTGTCGCAGCCGTTGCGTCCGCCGGGGGCGTCGGTGTCATCGGACCAGGTCTCGCCGAACTCGGCCCGGCGGTACGTCTCCCAGTGCTGCCCCCAGCCGACTTCGAGCCGCCCCAGCTGGTCCCGGGCGGTGACGGGATCCGGCGGGAATCCCGCGCTCGTGAGGGGGACGGCGGAGACGCGGGCCGCCGTATCGGCGTGGGCCGTCTCCGCCGCGGGACGGCCCGCGCAGCCGGACACCGCGAGCAGCAGCGCGGCACCGAGCAGGACCGCGGGGCGGAGCGAGGTCATGGGCCGAGCGTAGATCCGGCCCCGCGTACCTGCCCGCCGCGCCGACGACGGGACGCGGCCCGCACCCCCGCAGGCCCGCCCGTCCCGATGGCCCCCGTCGGTGCTGACAGGGGCGCGGGGGTGCCGCGCGACCGGCCGCCCCGGCCCGCAGCCGAACGATACCCCCGAGGGGGTGGGGGCCCACCCCCTACCCCTCGCGGCGCGCCCAGCTACTCCTCGCCGCGCGCCAAACGCTCCCGGACCTTCTCCACCACGTCCGCGTACCGTGCCTCCGCCCCGTACCGCGTCGGCTCGTAGTAGCGCTTGTCGGCCACCGCGTCCGGTGCGTACTGCTGGGAGGCGATCGCTCCGGGGACGTCGTGCGGGTAGACGTAGCCCTGGGCATGGCCCAGCTTGGCCGCGCCCTTGTAGTGGCCGTCGCGCAGATGGGGCGGGACCGGGCCGGCGAGCCCGGCCCGGACGTCCGCCATCGCGGCGGCGATCGCCGTCGTCGCGGAGTTGGACTTCGGGGCGAGCGCCAGCGCGATCGTGGCGTGGCTCAGTGTCAGGGCCGCCTCGGGGAAGCCGATGAGGGCCACGGCCTGGGCGGCCGCCACGGCCGTCGGCAGTGCGGTGGGATCCGCCAGGCCGATGTCCTCGCTCGCGGAGATGATCAGGCGCCGGGCGATGAAGCGGGGGTCCTCGCCCGCTTCGATCATCCGGGCCAGATAGTGCAGCGCCGCGTCCACGTCCGAGCCGCGGATCGATTTGATCAGCGCGCTCGCCACGTCGTAGTGCTGGTCGCCGCCCTTGTCGTACTTCACCGCCGCACGGTCGACGGTCTCTTCGAGCGTCTGGAGCGTGATCTCCTGCTCGGACTTGGCGAGGGCCGAACCGGCCGCCGCCTCCAGGGCGGTCAGCGCACGGCGGGCGTCGCCGCCCGCGATGCGCAGCAGGTGCGACTCCGCGTCCGCCGGCAGGGTGACCGCGGAGCCGAGGCCGCGCTCCTCGCCCAGCGCCCGCCGCACCAGGGCCCGCAGGTCGTCGTCGGTGAGCGGTTCGAGCGTGAGCAGGAGGGAGCGGGAGAGCAGCGGTGAGATCACCGAGAAGTACGGGTTCTCCGTCGTGGCCGCGATCAGCGTGACCCAGCGGTTCTCGACGGCGGGGAGCAGTGAGTCCTGCTGGGCCTTGGAGAAGCGGTGGATCTCGTCGAGGAAGAGGACGGTCTCCTTGCCGAAGCCGCCGATGGCGCGGCGCGCTCCGTCGATGACCGCGCGGACCTCCTTGACCCCGGCGGTGATGGCCGAGAGCTCCACGAACCGCTTGTTCGTGGCCTTGGAGACCACGTACGCCAGCGTCGTCTTGCCCGTACCGGGCGGGCCCCACAGGATCACCGAGGACGGGCCGGCCGGGCCGCCGGCCCCCTCCCCCACGAGGCGGCGCAGCGGCGAGCCCTGTTTCAGGAGGTGCTGCTGGCCCACCACCTCGTCGAGGACGCGCGGACGCATCCGTACGGCCAGAGGGCTGCCCGCCGGGTCTTTCTCCTGGCGGTCCTCCGCTGCTGCGGTGAAAAGATCGGGTTCCACGCCCACGACCTTATGGCACCGCACTGACAACGCCGTCTGAGCTGCGAAAACGCCCAGGGGCCGTCAGCTGGTCCAGAAGTCCCACCAGCGGGTCAGGATCAGCATGCCGATGATGCCGACGTGCAGCACCGGAAAGACCCAGGTGAACTCGGCCAGGAAGTTCTTCGCCCAGCCCGGCGCCGGCAGCAGCCCCTTGCGGAGGTTGAAGGAGGTCACGTACCAGAACATGAAGATGGTGGCGACCCAGGCCAGGCAGCACCACAGGCACAGCGAGTTGATCCGGTACAGGGACTCGAACTGGAGCCAGGTGACGAATCCGACGCCGAACAGGGTGCCGGCGTTGAAGGTCAGCCAGTACCAGCGGCGGAAGCGGGCGCCCGCCAGGACGCTCATGCCGACGCAGATGACCATGCCGTAGGCGACCAGACCCAGCATCGGGTTCGGGAAGCCGAAGGCGGCCGCCTGCTCGCTCTTCATGATGTTGCCGCAGGAGACGACCGGGTTGAGGCTGCACCCCGGCACGAAGTTCGGGTTCTCCAGGAGCTTGAACTTGTCGAGCGTGATGACCCAGGCCGCCACCAGACCGGCCGCACCCGTGATCACGAGCAGCCAGGCGAAGGCGCGGCTGCCGCCGATCGCCCCCTTGCCGCTGACCTCGGGGTGGCCGGAGTCGGAGGAGACGTCGTCAAGTGTTGTGGTCATAGCGCCGGTCCGTCATCCCGTCATCGTGGTCGCCTGTGCTGCCGGGGCCTCATTGTGCCGCACGGGACACTCTGTCCACCGTTCGATGGGGATAAGTACGGCCGGGGGTTGGGTACGGCGCCGTGCCGGGCCGTACCCAATCCGCCGGTCAGGCCAGCCGCTCCTGAAGGGTCGTCAGGACGTCGTCGAGGCGCACCGGCCCCTGCTCCCCCGACTCCATGTCCTTGAGCTGGGCCACGCCCTCCGCGAGGTCGCGCTCACCCACGACCAGGGTGAACCGGGCCCCGCTGCGGTTCGCGTTCTTCATCGCGCCCTTCAGGCCCTTCGAGCCGAAGGAGAAGTCCGCCGCGATGCCGGCCCGCCGCAGCTCCGTCACCTTGGCGAAGAGCACACGTCGCGCCTCCTCGCCGAGCGGGACCGCGAACACGCTGGTCGCGGCGGGGAGTTCGAGGGTGACGCCCTCGGCCTCCAGGGCCAGGACCGTGCGGTCGACGCCGAGGGCCCAGCCCACCGACGGCAGGGCGGGGCCGCCGATCATCTCGGAGAGACCGTCGTAGCGGCCGCCGCCGCCGACCGCGGACTGCGAACCCAGACCGTCGTGGACGAACTCGAACGTCGTGCGGGTGTAGTAGTCGAGGCCGCGCACCAGACGCGGGTCGTCCTCGTATGCCACGCCCTGTGCCGTCAGGAGCGCGCGCACCTCCTCGTGGTACGCCTTGCACGCGTCGCACAGGTAGTCGCGCAGCAGCGGCGCGTCCGCCAGCTGCTTCTGGACCGCTTCCCGCTTGTCGTCGAGCACCCGCAGCGGGTTGATCTCGGCCCGGCGCAGGGTGTCCTCGTCGAGGTCGAGCCCGCGCAGGAACTCCTGGAGCGCGGCGCGGTAGACCGGCCGGCACTCCTTGTCGCCCAGCGAGTTCAGCAGGATGCGGAACTCGCGCAGGCCGAGCGAGCGGTACGCGTCGTCGGCCAGGACGATCAGCTCGGCGTCGAGCGCCGGGTCCTCGGCACCGATCGCCTCCGCACCCACCTGCGAGAAGTGGCGGTAGCGGCCCTTCTGCGGGCGCTCGTAGCGGTAGTACGAGCCCGAGTACCAGAGCTTGACGGGGAGGTTGCCCGCCTTGTGCAGATTGGCCTCAAGGGCCGCGCGCAGCACGGAGGCGGTGCCCTCGGGGCGCAGGGCGAGCCGGTCGCCGCCCTTGGTCTCGAAGGCGTACATCTCCTTCGTGACGATGTCGGTGGACTCGCCGACCCCGCGCGCGAAGAGCTCGACGTTCTCGAAGCCGGGGGTCTCGATGTAGCCGTAGCCCGACCGCTTCAGGGGCGCCGAGATGGCCTCGCGCACCGCGAGGAAGCGCGCCGAGTCCGGCGGGATCAGGTCGTAGGTGCCCTTGGGGGCCTGGAAGGTGCTCATGGGAAGGCTTCTCGTCACATTCCTCGTCGGGGAGAGGCGATGCCCTCTCCCTGGCCGGCGGCCACCTGCCGCAGATACGGGTTGGTGGCGCGCTCCTGGCCGATGGTCGTCTGGGAGCCGTGGCCGGACAGCACCACGGTCGAGTCGTCGAGCGGCAGGCACACACGGCCCAGCGATTCGAGGAGCTCGACGTGGCTGCCGCCGGGCAGGTCGGTGCGTCCGACGGAGCCGGCGAAGAGCAGGTCGCCCGAGAACAGGATCGGAGGAATGTCCTCCGCCTCGGGCAGCCCGAACGTCACCGACCCCTTGGTATGGCCGGGCGCGTGCGACACGGTGAGCTCCATGCCGGCGAGCGCCAGCCTGGCGCCGTCGGTGAGCTCCTTGACGTCGTCCGGCTCCCCCACGGTCAGCTCGCCCATGAGCTGGGCGCCGAAGGCACGGCCGAGGGCCTTCTCCGGGTCGCTCATCATGTAGCGGTCGTCGGGGTGGATCCAGGCGGGTACGTCGTGGGCTCCGCAGACCGGGACGACCGAGGCGCAGTGGTCGATGTGGCCGTGGGTGAGGACGACGGCGACGGGCTTGAGCCGATGCTTCTTCAGCGTTTCCTCGACGCCCTGGGCGGCCTGGTGGCCGGGGTCGATGATCACGCATTCCTCGCCTGCGGCGGGGGCGACCAGGTAGCAGTTGGTCCCCCAGGCCCCGGCGGGGAACCCGGCAATCAGCACGATCGTCCTCGATTTCTTGCGCGGCGGGTGATTACGGCTGTTCAGAGCCTACCGGCGCCGCTCGGGTCACAGCGAACCCATATACGGTACGGGTCACAGTCAGCTCGTACGCACGTACCCGCACCCCACGAGACCGCACAAGGAGACGACCGGTGGTCAGCAGCGAACAGCGTCGGCGCCAGCTCGCGCGCGAGAAGTTCGAGCGGCAGCAGCAGCGCCGGGAGACGGCCCGGCGCAAGGCCAGGCGCCGCAACACGGTCATCGCGGCCGCCCTCGCGGTGGTCGTGGCGGCGGGCGGCGCCGCCTTCGCGACGGGAGCGTTCTCCAGCGACGGCAAGAAGTCGGACACCGCGGCTCCCTCCAACAGCCCGTCCCCGTCGGCCAGTTCGACGCCCGAGCCGAAGATGGCCGTGGACGCCAAGGCCAAGTACGACATGGCCCTGAAGACGAACACCGGCGACGTCAGGATCGCGATGGACGCGGCGAAGACCCCGCACACCGTGAACTCCTTCAAGTACCTCGCCGACAAGGGGTACTTCAACAACACCAAGTGCCACCGACTCACCACCCAGGGCATCTACGTGCTCCAGTGCGGCGACCCGCAGGGCACCGGTTCGGGCGGCCCCGGCTACACGATCCCGGACGAGAACCTGAGCGGCCTGGGCAAGGCGGGCGCGGACGGCACGGTGACCTACCCGGCGGGCACGGTCGCGATGGCCAATACCGGCCAGGCGCACACCGGCGGCAGCCAGTTCTTCCTGGTCTACAAGGACAGCAAGCTGCCGCCCACCTACACGCCGTTCGGCACGATGGACGCGGCCGGTCTGAAGGCCGTCCAGGACGTCGCCAAGGAAGGCGTGGAGGGCGGCGCGGGCGACGGGGCGCCCAAGAAGGCCGTCACCATCGAGAAGGCCGCCGTCACCAAGGAGTGACGCCGCCGGCCGCCCGGCACCGAGCGTGAACCGCTGAATTCGGCCGCGCTGAGTGCGGACAGCCGGGCGGCCGGTCGCCTAGATTGGCGTTGTGCAGCGCGGGCTCGTACCGCGCTGTGGAGGGCGGGCGAGGCCCGCCGGGAACCTGTGGACGATGCCCCGGGGGGCGAACCCCCCGCGCAGGCATCATGTGGAGGAGGCGCTGTGAGCAGCGACCCGTGGGGCCGTGTCGACGAGACGGGCACCGTGTATGTGCGTACAGCCGAGGGCGAAGTGGTCGTCGGATCGTGGCAGGCGGGCTCTCCCGCGGAGGCCCTGGCCTACTTCGAGCGCAAGTACGAGGGCCTGGTTGTCGAGATCGGCCTCCTCGAACGACGGGTGAAGACCACCGACCTGTCGGCGAAGGACGCGCAGACCGCGATCGACCACCTGCGCTCGCAGGTGGACGAGCATCACGCGGTCGGTGACCTCGACGCGTTGCGGGGGCGCCTCGACAAGCTCGTCAAGACCGTCGAGTCGCGTCGCGAGGAGCGCAAGGTCCAGAAGGCCAAGCAGACCGACGAGGCCAAGCACGCCAAGGAGGCTCTGGTCGCGGAGGCCGAGGAGCTGGCGCAGAGCGAGCAGTGGCGCTCGGCGGGCGAGCGGCTGCGTGCCCTGGTGGACACCTGGAAGGGTCTGCCGCGTCTGGACCGCAAGTCCGACGACGAGCTGTGGCACCGCTTCTCGCACGCCCGCTCGGCGTTCTCCAAGCGCCGCAAGGCGCACTTCGCTTCGCTCGACGCGCAGCGCGAGGACGCCCGCAAGGTCAAGGAGAAGCTGGTCGTCGAGGCCGAGGCGCTCTCGGGCTCCACGGACTGGGGCACGACGGCCGCGCGCTACCGCGACCTGATGGCCGAGTGGAAGGCCGCGGGCCGTGCCCAGCGCGAGGCCGAGGACGAGCTGTGGAACCGCTTCCGCGGCGCCCAGGACGTCTTCTTCGCCGCACGCAGCGGGGTGTTCGCGGAGCGCGACGCCGAGCAGATCGAGAACCTGAAGCTCAAGGAGGAGCTGGCCGTCGAGGCCGAGAAGATCCTCCCGGTGCGGGACCTGAAGGCGGCCCGCGCCGCGTTCCGCTCGGTGAACGAGCGCTGGGAGGCCATCGGCCACGTACCGCGGGACGCGCGTCCCAAGGTCGAGGGCCGGATGCACGCCGTGGAGCGCGCGATCCAGGAGGCCGAGGAGGCCGAGTGGCGTCGTACGAACCCGGAGGCGCGGGCGCGCGCCGCGGGTCTCACCGGTCAGCTCCAGGACGCCGTCGACAAGCTGCACCGCCAGATCGACGCCGCCCGTGCGTCCGGCAACGACGCGAAGGCGGACAAGCTGGCCCGTGAGCTGGAGGGCCGTCAGGCCCTGCTCGACCAGGCGCTGAAGGGTCTTGAGGAGTTCGGCGGCTGATCCCGGCCCCGCCCCCTGCCTGAGGCCCCCCAACCCGAAAGGGCACGGGGGCCTCACGCATGTGCCCCGGCGAAGCACCGGCCTCAGCCCCGAAGGGGCGCGCCACACGGCACCGGGCGTCCTACGGCGGCGCGGGGCTGTGCCGTTGCGCGGCTCCGCCACGACGGGCGCGACGGGTCGGTGGCACTGGGCGCCCTACAGGGGCGCGAGGCTACGACATTGCCCGGCTCCGCCACGGCGAGCGCGACGGGGTCGACGGTGCTGGACGCGCCCTACAGGGGCGCGGGGAACTGCGCGATCAGCCCCGCACGGTCCGCAGCCGAAAGCGAAGGGCCCTGGGGCTCCGCCCCAGACCCCGGGAGGCACCCCACCCCGCCCCTTCCCGAAACCCTCCGGGAGTGAAAAGGATCCTGGGGCTCCGCCCCAGACCCCGTTCGCGCCTGAAGGGCGCTCGTCCTCAAGCGCCGGACGGGCTGAGGTAGCCCCTGCCGAGCCCCCGCCACGGGCAGAGAGAACTCCGCGGACGGCCAGGCGCGCCCCCGGTCCCCGCATGCAGCGCCGGACGGGCCGAGGTGGCCCTTGCCGAGCCCCGCCAGGGGCACGGGGAACTCCGGGGACAGCCACGCCCCCGGGGACCCCGCATACAGCGCCCGAACGGGCCGAGGTGGCCCTTGCCGAGCCCCGCCAGGGGCAGAGCGGACGCGCCCCCGGACCCCGCATGCAGCCCGCCTAAGGGCGCCGCGCCGAAGTCACCCGGTACACGTCGTACACGCCCTCGACACCCCGCACCGCCTTGAGTACGTGCCCGAGGTGCTTGGGGTCGCCCATCTCGAAGGTGAAGCGCGAGGTGGCGACGCGGTCGCGGGAGGTCTGCACGGCCGCGGACAGGATGTTGACGTGCTGGTCCGACAGGACGCGCGTGACGTCCGACAGGAGCCGGGAGCGGTCCAGGGCCTCCACCTGGATGGCGACCAGGAAGACCGAGGACTGGGTCGGCGCCCACTCCACTTCGAGGATCCGCTCGGGCTGCTGGGACAGCGAGTCCACGTTGACGCAGTCCGCCCGGTGTACCGAGACGCCGCTGCCGCGGGTCACGAAGCCGATGATGGGGTCGCCGGGCACCGGCGTACAGCAACGGGCGAGCTTGACCCACACGTCGTCGACGCCCTTGACGACCACGCCCGGGTCGGCGTTCTTGCGGCGCTTGCTGCGGCCGCGCGAGGGCGGCGCCGACTCGGCGATGTCCTCGTTGGCGGCCTCCTCGCCGCCGAGCGCCTGCACCAGCTTCTGCACCACGCCCTGGGCCGCGACATGGCCCTCGCCGATCGCCGCGTACAGCGAGGAGATGTCGGGGTAGCGCATCTCGTGGGCCAGGGTGACGAGCGAGTCGCCGGTCAGGATGCGCTGGATCGGCAGGTTCTGCTTGCGCATGGCGCGCGCGATGGCGTCCTTGCCCTGCTCGATGGCCTCGTCGCGGCGCTCCTTGGAGAACCAGGCGCGGATCTTGTTGCGGGCGCGCGGCGACTTGACGAAGCTCAGCCAGTCCCGCGAGGGGCCGGCGCCGGCCGCCTTGGAGGTGAAGACCTCCACCAGGTCGCCGTTGTCCAGGGTCGATTCGAGCGGCACGAGGCGCCCGTTGACCCGTGCGCCTATGGTGCGGTGACCGACCTCGGTGTGGACCGCGTACGAGAAGTCGACGGGCGTCGAGCCCGCCGGGAGCGCGATGACGTCGCCCTTCGGCGTGAAGACGAAGACCTCGTTGCGCGACAGGTCGAAGCGCAGCGACTCCAGGAACTCGCTCGGGTCCTCGGTCTCCTTCTGCCAGTCGAGGAGCTGGCGCAGCCACGCCATGTCGTTGAGGTGGTCGTCCTTGCCGGTCTTCTTCGGTGCGTCGGTACGCACCTTGGAGGCGCCGGCGGACGGGTCCTGCTTGTACTTCCAGTGCGCGGCGATGCCGTACTCGGCACGGCGGTGCATGTCGAAGGTGCGGATCTGGAGCTCGACCGGCTTGCCGTTCGGGCCGATCACCGTCGTGTGCAGCGACTGGTACATGTTGAACTTGGGCATCGCGATGTAGTCCTTGAACCGGCCGGGGACCGGATTCCATCGCGCGTGGACCGTGCCGAGGGCCGCGTAGCAGTCGCGGACCGTGTCGACCAGGACCCGGATGCCCACCAGGTCGTAGATCTCCGCGAAGTCACGGCCGCGGACGATCATCTTCTGGTAGACGCTGTAGTAGTGCTTGGGGCGGCCGGTGACGGTCGCCTTGATGCGGGCCGCGCGCAGGTCGGACTGGACCTCGTCGGTCACTATGGCGAGGTACTCGTCGCGCTTGGGGGCGCGCTCGGCGACGAGCCGCACGATCTCGTCGTACATCTTGGGGTAGAGGATCGCGAAGGCGAGGTCCTCCAGCTCCCACTTGATGGTGTTCATGCCCAGGCGATGGGCGAGCGGCGCGTAGATCTCCAGCGTCTCGCGCGCCTTCTTCTCCTGCTTCTCGCGCTTGAGGTACCGCATGGTGCGCATGTTGTGCAGGCGGTCGGCGAGCTTGATGACCAGGACCCGGGGGTCCTTCGCCATGGCCACGACCATCTTGCGGACGGTCTCGGCCTGTGCCGCGTCGCCGAACTGCACCCGGTCGAGCTTGGTGACGCCGTCGACGAGGAGGGCGACCTGGTCGCCGAAGTCGCGCCGCAGGGTGTCCAGGCCGTATTCGGTGTCCTCGACGGTGTCGTGCAGCAGACCCGCCATCAAGGTGGCCGGATCCATGCCCAGCTCGGCGAGGATCGTCGTCACCGCGAGGGGGTGCGTGATGTACGGGTCGCCGCTCTTGCGCTTCTGGCCGCGGTGCCAGCGCTCGGCGACCTGGTAGGCCTTCTCGACCTGGCGCAGCGTGGCCGTCTCGATCTTGGGATCGTTGCTGCGCACTATCCGCAGCAGCGGTTCGAGCACCGGGTTGTAGGCGGAGGAGCGCTGCACGCCCAGACGGGCGAGGCGCGCGCGGACGCGGTTGGAGGAGCCGCCGGAGCGGGACACCGAGCCGGCCGGGACCACGGGCTTGGCTACCGGTGCCGGGGCCGGGGCCTTGGCCTCCGCGCGCTCGGGCGTCGCCGGCTTCGGCTCCGGCTTCGGCTCGGGCTCGGTGGGCGTGGCCGGGGCCGCCGCGGCCTCTGCGGCCTCCTTGTCCGGCTGCTGCTTGTCCGGCTGCGCGGCGGAGAGTGGCTGGGCCTCGTCTGGCAAAAGCGCTCCTCTGGGGGTCCCCCCGGACGGGGTCTGGGGGAGGGTCCGGGTCCCCCGGTCAGGCCCGGAAGTACCCATGGTATCGAGCCAACGGCATCCGCTCGTCCCGGGCCGGTACCGGGGCTCCGGCAGAGGAAACGCCGGAGGCGGGCGCCGGATTCCTCCGGGCCCGCCTCGGCGGTCTGCTGCGGCCTGCTCAGACCCGTGGTCGGCTGGGTCGGCTACCTGCTCACACCGTGATCAGGGCTTCGAGCGGGGCACCGTCGAGGGCGCTCTCCAGGCGCTCGCGACCACTGAGGAAGCTGAGCTCCATCAGGACCGCGACCCCGGCGACCTCGGCCCCGGCCCGGCGGATCAGCTCCAAGGAGGCCCCCGCGGTGCCGCCGGTGGCGAGCACGTCGTCGATGACCATGACGCGGTCGCCCGCGCTGAGGTCCTCGGCGTGCACCTCGATCTCCGCCGTGCCGTACTCCAGCTCGTATGCCTGCTTGAGGGTGGCTCCGGGGAGCTTGCCCGCCTTGCGTACGGGGATGAAGCCGATCCCGGCGCGGACCGAGACGGGGGCGGCCAGGATGAAGCCGCGCGCCTCCAGGCCGACGATCTTCGTCGCGCCGTGCTGGACGCACAGCGCGGCGAGCGCGTCGGTGAGGGCCGTGAACGCCTTCGGGTCCGCGAGCAGCGGGGTGATGTCCTTGAACATCACGCCCGGCTTCGGATAGTCCGGCACATCACGGATGCGGCTGAGCAGCAGATCCACGGTCTCGGTGGAGACGCTGGTCATCGGCGCTTCCCCCGGTTGTTGCGGCTCGGCTGGCGGCGCTGGCCGACGACCGCGCCCGCGGTCTCGGAGTCGTCGTCCTCGTCGAGCGGCGCCGCGTCCTGCTGCTCCTCGGTCTCGCCCTTGGCGGCGGCCGCCGCGCGCTTGGCGAGCACCCGCTTCTTGAGGGCCTTCATCTCCGGCATGGTCTCCTTCAGGTCGGCGACCAGCGGAGTGGCGATGAAGATCGAGGAGTACGCGCCGGCCGCGAGGCCGACGAACAGCGAGAGCGAGATGTCGTTCAGCATGCCGGCGCCGAGGACGCCGCCACCGATGAACAGCAGGCCCGCCACCGGGAGCAGCGCGACGACCGTGGTGTTGATGGAGCGGACCAGGGTGCCGTTGAGGCTCTTGTTCGCCATCTCGCTGTAGGTGACCCGGGTCTGCTTGGTGATCCCCTTCTGGCCCTCCTTGAGTCCGTCGAAGACGACGACGGTGTCGTAGAGGGAGTAACCGAGGATCGTGAGCAGACCGATCACGGTGCCCGGGGTGACCTCGAAGCCGACCAGGGCGTAGATGCCGACCGTGATCGTGAGGTCGTGGATCAGGGCGACCAGGGCCGCGACCGCCATCCGCCATTCGAAGGCGATGGCCAGGTAGATCACCACGAGGATCATGAAGATGATCAGGCCCGTCCAGGCCTTGTTGGCGATCGTCTGCCCCCAACTGGGGCCCACCAGGTCGGCGTTGATGGTGTCCGCGTCGACCTTGAGGTCCTTGGCGAGCTGGGTCTTGATCTGGTCGGACTTGCCGGTGTCGACCCCGCCGATGGTGATGCGGATCGTGCCGTCGCCGAGCTTCTGGGCGATCGCGTCGTGGCCGGAGGCGGCCTCGGCGTCCTTCTCGGCCTGCTGGGCCGAGATGGAGGTCTTCGGGGTGGTGAAGACCGCGCCGCCCTCGAATTCGATGCCCATCGTCAGACCCCGTACCGCCAGGCCGACGATGGCCGTGATGGTGATCAGGATCGAGATGCCGTACCAGATCTTCCGCTTGCCGACGAAGTCGTAACCGACCTCACCGCGGTACAGCCTGGCGCCGAGAGTGCCGAGCTTCGACATCTCACGCCTCCTTCGGGGTGTCGACGGGAGCGGAGGTGGTGCGGCGGGTGCGGCGCAGCGGAGGCTTGGCGCCGAGCCGCTTCGGGTCGAGGCCGGACCACGGGTGGCCGCTCGCGAAGAACTTGCGGCGGGCCAGGAGCGTCATCACCGGCTTCGTGAAGAGGAAGACGACGACCACGTCGAGCAGGGTGGTCAGACCCAGCGTGAACGCGAAGCCCTGGACCTTGCCGACCGTCACGATGAAGAGCACCGCGGCGGCGAGGAACGACACGAAGTCGGAGACCAGGATGGTGCGCCGGGCGCGGGGCCAGGCCCGCTCGACGGCGGGACGCAGGGTGCGGCCCTCGCGGATCTCGTCACGGATGCGTTCGAAGTAGACGATGAACGAGTCCGCGGTGATGCCGATGGCCACGATGGCGCCGCAGACCGCGGGCAGGTTCAGCGCGAAGCCGATGCCCGGGCCGAGCAGCGTCATGATCGCGTAGGTCAGGATCGCCGAGACGACGAGGCTGAGGATGGCGATCATCGCGAGGCCGCGGTAGTAGGCCACCAGGTAGATGATGACCAGCGCGAGGCCGATGGCACCGGCGATCAGACCGGCGTGCAGCTGGTCGGCGCCGAGGGCGGCGGTCACCGTGGTGACGCTCTGCTCCTGGAAGGAGAGCGGCAGCGCGCCGTAGGACAGCACGTTCGCCAGGTCCTGGGCGGTCGTCTGGTTGAAGTTGCCGGAGATCTCGGCGGAGCCGCTGAGCGTGGAGCTCACGGTGGGGGCCGAGACGACCTGGTTGTCCAGCGCGATGGCGAAGCGGTTGTTCGGGTACTGCTGCTGCGACAGCTTGCCGGTGATGGCCGCGAACTTCTTCGAGCCACCGCTCGTGAAGTCCATCTGAACGATCCACTGACCGTTCTGCTGGTTGATCACGGCCTGCGCCTTGGCGACGTCGGTGCCGTCGACCTCGGCCGGGCCGAGGATGTACTTCTCGGCGCCGTCCTTGTCGCACGCCACCGTCGGCTCGCTGGACTTGGCGCCCTCGCCCGCCTTGGCGCGAGATTCCCTGGTGGAGCAGTCGAGCGCGGCGAACTTCGCCTGGAGCTGTGCGGCGGCGGCCTCGCCCGCGGAGGCCGACGGGTCCGGCGCGGGGGCGCTCGGCTTGCTCGCGCCCGGCGTGGGCGAGCCGGACGCCTTCAGGGCGTCGGTGACCGCACGGCCCTGGGGGGTGCCGCTCGGCTTGCCCGCGCTGGGCGTCGCCTTGCCGGAGGCGGTCGGGGTGGCCTTGCCGGAGGCGCTCGGGGTGCCCGAGGGAGTCGGCGTGCCCTTGCCGGAGGCGCTCGGGGAAGCGCTCGGGGTGGGCGCGGCGGTCGGCTGGGCGGTCAGCACCGGCCGGAAGTACAGCTTGGCGGTCTGACCGACCTGCTGACGGGCCTGCTCCGAGTTCGTGCCCTTGGGGATGTTGACAATGATGTTGTCACTGCCCTGGGTCTGGACCTCGGCCTCGGTGACACCAAGACCATTGACACGGCGGTTCATGATCGCCACCGCTGTGTCCATGTTTTTCTTGTTGATCGCCGATTGCTGACCCGGCTCGGTCTTGGCCTTGAGCGTGATGCTCGTGCCGCCCGCGAGGTCGATGCCGAGCCTCGGGGTGGTGGTGTGGGAAATGAACATCCCACCGACGAGCGCGACCATGGCGATGAGAATCAAGGCCAGGGCGCGGCCCGGCTTGCTCTGACCCCCCGCCGCCGGCCTTCGGCCCTTGTTCGGTGCTGCCACCTTGTCGTTTCTCCCTGTCCAACCGCCCTGCGCCGGATGTGCGCGGGACGGCCACGAAGTGTTGTGGGGACGTCCCCCGTCGAAGTGGGCGCGCTCCGGGGACCGCCGGCGCCGGTCGGGCGCCGCGGTCCCGGTGCGTGACTACTTCGTGTCGGCCCCGCCGTCGGCCTTGCCGTCCTTGCCGTCCTTGGGCGCGGCGGCGTCCTCCGCCTCGTCCTTCTTGCCCAGGTCGATCTTGGCGTCCTTGGCGACCTCGGCGTCGGCCTCGGCGGCCTCGGTGCCCGCGGTCAGCGAGGAGGCGTCGTCCGGAACGACCGGGAGCTCCTCCTCGGTGTCGCCGTGCACGATCCGGTTGTACTCCGCGTCGTCCAGGACCGCGCCGATGGCGTTCTTGGCGTAGACGGCGTGGACGCCGGGAGCCACCTCCAGGAGGACCGTCTCGTCGCCGATCTCCTTGACGGTGGCGTACATGCCCCCGATGGTGCGGACACCGGTGCCGGGCTGCATCTCGTTGCGCATGGCGGCGGCGGCCTGCTGCTTCTTCTTGGCGGACCGGGTCATCAGGAACATGGCCCCGATAAGCACAATGAAGGGGAGGAGAGTGATAGGGCTCACGGGACGGAACTTCCTTCGCATGACCGCACCTGTGGGGGCGGCCTGATCTGGGGGTGGGTACGCCGGCCTGGAAGGGCGGCATCGGCGGAGTCTAAGCGAGTCCGCACAGATGGAACAACGCCCAGCATCCCACCGGGGTTCCTCGGTGTGCGACCCTCCGCGCCGTCACGCCCCGAAGAGCCCCTGTTGTCCGCTTCCTGCCGCGCCGCCGCCCTGCTGCGGCGGTACGAGACCGAGGTGGGCCCAGGCCGCGGGCGTGGCCACCCGGCCGCGCGGGGTGCGGGCGAGCAGACCCTCCCGGACCAGGAAGGGCTCGGCCACCTCCTCCACCGTCTCGCGCTCCTCTCCCACCGCCACCGCGAGGGTGGACAGGCCCACCGGGCCGCCGCCGAAGAGCTTGAGCAGGGCTTGCAGGACCGCCCGGTCGAGCCGGTCCAGGCCGCGGGCGTCGACCTCGTACACCGCGAGGGCCATCGAGGCGATCTCGGGGGTGATGACGCCGTCCGCCTTGACCTGCGCGTAGTCGCGCACTCGGCGGAGCAGCCGGTTGGCGATGCGCGGGGTGCCGCGGGAGCGGCCCGCGATCTCGGCGGCGCCCGCCGTGTCGATCTCCACGTCGAGCAGCCGGGCCGAGCGGTGGATGACCCGCTCCAGCTCGGACGGCTCGTAGAACTCCATGTGCCCGGTGAACCCGAACCGGTCGCGCAGCGGAGGCGGCAGCAGGCCGGCCCGGGTGGTGGCGCCGACCAGGGTGAAGGGCGGCAGCTCCAGCGGGATGGCGGTGGCTCCGGGGCCCTTGCCGACGATGACGTCGACCCGGAAGTCCTCCATCGCCATGTAGAGCATCTCCTCGGCGGGCCGCGACATCCGGTGGATCTCGTCGAGGAAGAGGACCTCGCCCTCCTGGAGGGAGGAGAGGATCGCCGCGAGGTCGCCGGCGTGCTGGATGGCGGGGCCGCTGGTGATGCGGATCGGGGCGCCCATCTCGGCCGCGATGATCATCGAGAGGGTGGTCTTGCCGAGGCCGGGGGCGCCGGAGAGCAGGACGTGGTCGGCGGTGGCGCCGCGGGCGCGGGCCGCGCGCAGCACCAGGTCGAGCTGCTCGCGGACCTTCTCCTGGCCGACGAACTCCTCCAGGTCCTTGGGGCGCAGCGCGGCCTCGACGGCGGTGTCCTCGCCGTCGGCGTCGGCCCCCACCAGCCGGTCGCCCGCCGTCGCGGACAGATCCGCCGTGTCGGAGCCGTCTTCCCAGTTCATGACGTGTGCCTCGGATCGTGGTCGCGGTGGGGGGCCTGCGGGCTGGTTCAGCGGGCGCGGTTGAGGGTCTGGAGGGCGGCCTTGAGGAGCGCGCCGATGTTCGGCTTGTCCATGGCCTCGGCCTGGGCGGTCACGGCGGCGACCGCCTCGTCGGCCTCACGGGTCGCGTAGCCGAGCCCGATCAGGGCCGCGTGCAGCTGGTCGCGCCAGCCGGAGGTGGCCGGGGCGCCGATCGCCGGGGCGGTGCCGACGGGCGCGCCGAGCCGGTCCTTCAGCTCGATGAGCAGCTTCTGCGCGCCCTTCTTGCCGATGCCGGGCACGGCGGTGAGCGCCTTCTCGTCGCCGGTGGCGAAGGCCCGGCGCAGCGCGTCCGGGGTGTGCACGGAGAGCACCGCCTGGGCCAGCCGGGGGCCGACGCCGTTGGCGGTCTGGAGCAGCTCGAAGACCTGCTTCTCGTCGTCGTCGGCGAAGCCGTACAGGGTCAGCGAGTCCTCCCGCACGACCAGGGACGTGGCGAGTTTGGCGTGCTGTCCGATGCGCAGTTCGGCCAGGGTGTTGGGCGTGCACTGGAGGGCCATGCCGATGCCGCCGACCTCGACCACCGCGGTGTCGGGGGCGAGGGCGGCGACCGGGCCGCTGACGAACGCGATCATCGGGTGACCTTCCGTACGGAGTGCTGGGCGTGGGCCTGTTGGAGCCTGTTGAGCGCGGGGGCGCGCCAGATGTGACAGATGGCGAGGGCCAGCGCGTCCGCCGCGTCGGCCGGTTTGGGCGGGGCGTCGAGCCGGAGCAGCCGCGTCACCATCGCGCCGACCTGCGCCTTGTCGGCCCGGCCGCTGCCGGTGACGGCGGCCTTGACCTCGCTGGGGGTGTGCAGGGCGACGGGGATGCCGCGGCGCGATGCGCACAGCATGGCGACCGCGCTCGCCTGGGCGGTGCCCATCACCGTCCGCACGTTGTGCTGGCTGAACACCCGCTCCACGGCGACGAATTCGGGCCGGTGCGCGTCGAGCCACTCCTCGATGCCGCGCTCGATGGCGACCAGGCGGTGGCCCAACTCGGCGTCCGCGGGCGTGCGGACGACGCCCACGCCGAGCATGGCGAGCGGCCGCCCCGCGATCCCCTCGACGACGCCCACGCCACACCGCGTCAGTCCGGGGTCCACCCCGAGTACGCGCACGGCCCCTCCCCCTCGCCACCTCGGTGATCTTTGACTTGTCGCAAGGCTAACCGCTGCCACTGACAACGGCGGCGGGCCGATGGGACGTGTCCCATCGGCCCGCCGAAAACGCTCAGCCCGCGGCAGTACTACGCGTCGACCTTCTCCATGACCTCGTCGGAGACGTCGAAGTTGGCGAAGACGTTCTGCACGTCGTCGCTGTCCTCCAGCGCGTCGATCAGCTTGAAGATCTTCCGCGCGCCCTCTTCGTCCAGCTCGACCTGCATGGTCGGGACGAAGTTGGAGTCGGCCGAGTCGTAGTCGATGCCGGCCTCCTGGAGCGCGGTACGGACCGCGACCAGATCGGTCGCCTCGGAGATGATCTCGAAGGAGTCACCGAGGTCGTTGACTTCCTCCGCACCCGCTTCCAGGACCGCGCCCAGGACGTCGTCCTCGGACAGCTCGGCCTTGGGCAGGACGATGACGCCCTTGCGGTTGAAGAGGTACGAGACGGAACCCGGGTCGGCCATGTTGCCGCCGTTGCGGGTCATCGCGACACGTACGTCGGAGGCGGCACGGTTGCGGTTGTCGGTGAGGCACTCGATGAGCACCGCGACACCGTTGGGGCCGTAACCCTCGTACATGATCGTCTCGTAGTCGGCACCGCCCGCTTCGAGACCGGCGCCGCGCTTGAGCGCGGAGTCGATGTTCTTGTTGGGCACCGACTGCTTCTTGGCCTTCTGTACGGCGTCGAAGAGCGTCGGGTTGCCGTCGATGTCGGCGCCACCGGTGCGGGCCGCGACCTCGATGTTCTTGATCAGCTTCGCGAAGAGCTTGCCGCGCTTGGCATCGATCACGGCCTTCTTGTGCTTCGTCGTAGCCCATTTAGAGTGGCCGGACATCTGCCTGTCTCCTTCGCGTAACCCATTCTGCGTCGTTCGGCAGAGATCCTACCGGGACCCGGCCCGCTCGTCGCCCGGCCCCCGCCCGTCAGCAGGCGCTTTCACGCCCCTCGTTCACGAGGCGGCGCGCACCATGTCCACGAACAGGGCGTGCATGCGGTGGTCGCCGGTCAGCTCGGGGTGGAACGAGGTCGCCAGCGCGTTGCCCTGGCGGACCGCGACGATGTGGCCGCCGTGCTCGGCGAGCACCTCGGTCTCGGCGCCCACGGACTCGACCCAGGGCGCGCGGATGAACACGCCTTCCACCGGACCCACGCCGGCCACCTCGACGGTCGCCTCGAACGACTCGTTCTGCCGCCCGAAGGCGTTGCGGCGCACGATCATCTCGATGCCGCCGATGGTCTCCTGGCCCGAACGCGGGTCCAGGATCTTGTCGGCGAGCATGATCAGCCCGGCGCAGGTGCCGTACACCGGCAGGCCCGCCCGGACCCGCTCGCGCAGCGGCTCCAGCATGCCGAACAGCGCGGCGAGCTTGGAGATGGTGGTGGACTCGCCGCCGGGTATGACCAGGCCGTCCACCTCGGCGAGCTCCTCGGGACGCCGGACCGGCCTGGCCACGGCGTCCGCCGCGGCCAGGGCGATGAGGTGCTCCCGTACGTCGCCCTGGAGGGCCAGGACGCCGATCACTGGGGTCGTCATGAGTGACTACCAGCCGCGGTTGGCGTAGCGCTCGGTCTCGGGCAGGGTGTCGCAGTTGATGCCGACCATGGCCTCGCCCAGGTTGCGGGAGGCGTCCGCGATGATCTTCGGGTCGTCGAAGAAGGTGGTGGCCTTCACGATGGCGGCCGCGCGCTTGGCCGGGTCGCCCGACTTGAAGATGCCGGAGCCGACGAAGACGCCCTCGGCGCCGAGCTGGCGCATCAGCGCGGCGTCGGCGGGGGTGGCCACGCCACCGGCGGAGAACAGCACGACGGGGAGCTTGCCGAGCTCGGAGACTTCCTTGACCAGCTCGTACGGGGCGCGCAGCTCCTTGGCGGCGGCGTACAGCTCGTTGTTGTCGAACCCGCGCAGCTTGGCGATCTCGTTCTTGATCTGGCGCAGGTGGCGGACGGCCTCGACGACGTTGCCGGTGCCGGCCTCGCCCTTGGAGCGGATCATGGCCGCGCCCTCGGCGATGCGGCGCAGGGCCTCGCCCAGGTTGGTGGCGCCACAGACGAACGGCGTGGTGAAGGCGAACTTGTCGCTGTGGTTGACCTCGTCGGCCGGGGTCAGGACCTCGGACTCGTCGATGTAGTCGACGCCGAGGGACTGAAGGACCTGGGCCTCCACGAAGTGGCCGATGCGGGACTTGGCCATCACCGGGATGGAGACCGCGCCGATGATCTCCTCGATCATGTTCGGGTCGGACATCCGGGCCACGCCGCCGTCCTTGCGGATGTCGGCCGGGACCCGCTCCAGGGCCATGACGGCCACGGCGCCCGCGTCCTCGGCGATCTTCGCCTGCTCGGCGTTGACGACGTCCATGATCACGCCGCCCTTGAGCTGCTCGGCCATGCCCCGCTTGACGCGGGCGGTGCCGATGGCGGGGCTGTCGGACTGGGGGGTGCTGGAAGGCGTGGTGGACACGGAGCGACCTCACTGGGCGAAGAAGGGATTCTGCTGTCCCGAGAGAACCCCGGCGGAGCAGTCCACATCAAGGGCCAATGCGTACCCGGTGGATCGTTTTCCCCGGTCAGCCGGTCGGCCCGGCCCTCCCGACTGCTTTGGCCCGCCGGGGCCGCCCGGCTCTCCCCGGTCCCCCTTGGGCCTGCCGGAGCCGCCCGGGTCCGCCTTGGTCTGCTCGCGCCCGCCGGGCTCGCTCGGACCCTCCGCCCGGCTCACCAGGTCCGCCCCGGTCCATCCGGATCCGCCGCCCGCGCAGCCGCGCCGGCGCCGCCGCGATCAGGTGCCCGGCCGGTCCGCGAGCGCCGTCGGCGGCTCGTCGTCCATCTCGAAGGCGAGCGGGAAGGGCGCGTGCCCGGCGAGGCGCAGCCAGCGCACCGTGCGGTGCCGGCGCAGCGCCCGCGCCGCGCGTACCGCGTCGTTGTGGAAGCGACGCGCCATCGGCACCCTGCGCACGGCCTGAGCCAGCTCCTCGGCGGCCTCCACTCCCCCGGGCGCCTCCCGTACGGCTTCGACCTGTGCGGGCTCCCCGAACACCGCGCGCAGCGCCTGGCTCAGCTCGCTCTCGGCGACCTCCCGGTGCTCCTCCTCCGCCTGGCGCGCGGCGTGCGCGGCCTCGTACAGGACGATGGAGGCGGCCGGGTCGAGCACGCCGCTGGTGGCGAGTTCCTGGGTGACCGAGGCGCGGCGCAGGAGTTGGGCGTCCAGGGCGGCGCGAGCCGCGTCGATGCGGGCGTGCAGCCGGTCGAGCCGGCCGGCGGTCCAGCTGAGGTAGAGGCCGATCGCGACCAGGGCGACGACGATCCAGATGAGAGTTACGGTCACGGGCCGCAAGGCTACCGGGGCGAAGCCTTGCCGGGTGGCCCCTGCGGCCCGCCTCGGCCCTCGGCCCTCGGCCCGTCCGGCCACTCGGCGCCGGCCGCCGCGGTCCACCTCGGCCGGTCACGGGGTCCCCTGGGGTCGCACGCCGTGGAGCGACCCGGGGGGGGCCGTACCCCGTGGAGCGGCCCGGAAGCCGTACGCCGTGTAGCAATCCAGGGGCCGCACGACGGGGTACGGCCCGGAGGTCAGTCGCGTGCCAGCCCGAACCGCGCCCGGAATCCGGTGCGTTCGTCCGTCGCCACCGCCGCCGCGCCATGCGTGACCGTCTCGTACACCGCGAGGATGTCCGCGCCGACCGTCGCCCAGTCGAAACGCCGCACATGCGCCGAGCCGCGTTCGCTCAGGCCCGCACGGCGGTCGGGGTCGGCAAGCAGCCGTACCGCGGCCGAGGCCAGCGCGTCGGCGTCCTCGTTCGCGAAGAGGTCGCCCGCCGCGCCCTGGTCCAGGACCTGCGCGAAGGCATCCAGGTCGCTGGCGAGGACCGCGGCGCCCGCCGAGAGCGCCTCGACCAGGATGATCCCGAAGCTCTCGCCACCGGTGTTGGGGGCGACGTACACGTCCACACTGCGCAGCAGCCGCGCCTTGTCCTCGTCGCTGACCATGCCGAGGAACTCGACCCGCGAGCGCATCTCGGCCGGCAGCGATGCGACCGCCTCCTCCTCGTCGCCGCGGCCGGCCACGAGGAGCCGGGTGTCCGGGCGCTCGGCGAGGATCTTGGGGAGGGCCTTCATCAGGACCGGCAGGCCCTTGCGGGGCTCGTCGATGCGGCCGATGAAGCCCAGGGTCTGCCCCTGCCACTCCTTCTTCGGCTCGGCCTTGGCGAAGAAGTCGACGTCCACGCCGTTGGGGATGACCACGGCGTCGCCGCCGAGGTGCTCCACCAGGGTGCGCCGCGCGTACTCGCTGACCGCGATGCGCGCGCTGATCTTCTCCAGAGCGGGCTGGAGGATCGGGTACGCCGCGATCATCGCGCGGGAGCGCGGGTTGGAGGTGTGGAAGGTCGCCACGATCGGCCCCTGCGCGGCCCAGCAGGACAGCAGGCCGAGCGAGGGCGAGGCAGGCTCGTGGATGTGGATCACGTCGAAGGTGCCGTCGTGCAGCCAGCGCCGCACCCGGGCCGCCGAGAGGAACCCGAAGTTGAGCCGCGCGACCGAGCCGTTGTACGGGACGGGTACGGCCCGGCCCGCCGAGACGACGTAGGGCGGCAGCGGGGTCTCGTCGTCGGCGGGGGCGAGCACCGACACCTCGTGGCCGAGGCGGATGAGGTGCTCCGCCAGGTCGCGGATGTGGAACTGGACGCCGCCCGGGACGTCCCACGAGTACGGGCAGACGATGCCGATCTTCACGGCCGTCGCTCCTCCAGATCCGCGAGCCACAGGCGTTGCAGCATGTGCCAGTCCTCGGGGTGGTCGGCGATTCCGGTGGCGAAGGCGTCTGCCATCGCCTGGGTCATCGAGGCGGTCCTGGCGGCCCGGTCACCCGTCTCGGGCACCTCGACGGGCGGGTGCACCCGGCCCTTCATGATCGGCGAGTCGTCGTACCAGAGCGTCACCGGCATGAGCACCGCCCCGGTCTGCTGGGCGAGCATGGCCGGCCCCGCGGGCATCCTGGTCGTCTCGCCGAAGAACTTGACCTCGACGCCGGACGCCGACAGGTCGCGGTCGGCGACCAGGCAGACCAGGCCGCCCGCGCGCAGCCGCCGGGCCAGCGTGCCGAAGGCGGAGCCGCCGGTGTGCGGCAGCACCTCCATGCCGAGGCTCTCGCGGTAGGCGACGAAGCGGTCGTAGAGGCTCTCGGGCTTGAGGCGCTCGGCGACCGTGGTGAACGGGGTGTCCATCTTGGTGGTGACCCAGGCGCCCGCGAGGTCGTAGTTGCCCATGTGGGGCAGCGCGATGACGACGCCCCGCCCGGAGGCGAGGCCGTCGACGAGGTGGTGGACGTCCTCGGGCACGAAGCCGTTCGCCATCCGGTCCCTGCTCCACGACGGCAGCCGGAAGGACTCCATCCAGTACCGCATGTAGGACCGCATGCCCGCCCGGGAGAGGGCCGCGAGCCGCTCGGGGGACGCGTCGGGGACGACCCGGGCCAGGTTGGACTCCAGGCGCAGCACGCTCTTGCCGCGCCGCTTCCACACCTGGTCGGCGATGCGCCGGCCGAGCCCGTTCGCGACGGGCTCGGGAAGCTTCTTGACGGTGGACCAGCCCAGGCCGTAGAGCGCGTCGGTCAGCCTGTCCTTCATACGCCCGCCTCACCGGCCGCCCGCGCGGCGGCGGCGTCCGCCTCGGCGGACTCCCGGCGGACGGTCACCACGCGCTGGACCAGCGTGACCAGGCTGCCGGCGGCGACGACCCACAGCGCGATGGGGAGCAGCACCTGGATGCCCGGCACCCCGAAGTTGTGCAGTCCGGCCAGACCCGCCGCGACCAGCGAGATGACGAGCCGCTCGGCCCGCTCGACCAGGCCGTTGACGGCGACGGGCAGACCGATCGCCTCGCCGCGCGCCTTGGTGTAGGACACCACCTGGCCGCTGGCCAGGCAGAAGATGGCCACCGCGCACAGGACGTTGTTGTCGCCCTGCCCGGCGTACCAGAGGGCGAAGCCGCCGAAGATCGCGCCGTCGGCGACCCGGTCGAGCGTGGAGTCGAGGAACGCGCCCCAGCGGCTGGAGATCCCGGCCTGGCGGGCCATGTTGCCGTCGACCAGGTCGGAGAAGACGAAGAGGGTGATGACGATGGTGCCCCAGAAGAACTCTCCACGGGGGAAGAAGACCAGCGCCCCCGCCATCACTCCGGCCGTGCCGATGAGGGTCACCGCGTCCGGGCTGACTCCGCGGCGGAGCAGAAATGCGGCGAACGGCGTGAGGACACGCGTGAAGAATGCACGCGCGTACTTGTTCAGCATGGCCTTCCCGAGGGGTCGGTGTGGCCGCGCGGCCCCTGCTGGCCACCGGCCGACCCATCGTAGCCACGACTGCGCGGCCGCACCGCCGGGCACCCGCCGGGCGTGCTTCGGGCCACCCGGCCCGCCGGACCCGTACGACGTATGGACGCACCGTGACGGGAGTGGAAAGCTCGAATTACCGCGGGCGTCGCAGATGCCGCCTCGGCACGCGGAGTCCGCGTGTCCGCGCCCCCCTCACCACCTCACCGCGCACGAAACCGGGAGGAACGGACATGGGCGACAAGGCGAACGCACACCCCGGAGCCGCCGGCAGGGCGACGACGGCCGACCACCCCGCATCCGTACGGAACGTGGTGCTGGTCGGCCACAGCGGATCCGGGAAGACCACGCTGGTGGAAGCGCTCGCGCTGGCGGCGGGCGCCGTCAACCGCGCGGGCCGGGTCGAGGACGGCGGCACCGTCTCCGACTACGACGACATCGAGCACCGCCAGCAGCGCTCCGTACAGCTGTCGCTGGTGCCGGTGGAATGGGGCGGCTTCAAGATCAATATCTTGGACACCCCCGGATACGCCGATTTCGTCGGGGAACTCAGGGCCGGTCTGCGAGCGGCGGACGCGGCCCTCTTCGTCGTCTCGGCCGCGGACGGCGTGGACGGCTCGACCCGGATGGTCTGGGACGAGTGCGCGGCCGTCGGGATGCCGCGGGCCATCGTGGTCACGCACCTGGAGGCGGCCCGCGCCGACTTCTCCGCCATGACCGGGATCTGCGCCGAGGCGTTCGGAGGCGACGACCCCGACGCGGTGCTCCCGCTGTACCTGCCGGTGCACGGTTCGGCCGGCCCGGACGGGCACGCGCCGGTGACCGGTCTGATCGGGCTGCTCTCGCAGCGCGTCTTCGACTACCAGTCCGGCGAGCGCAAGGAGACGCAGCCCGACGAGGCCCAGCTCCCGCTGATCGAGGAGGCCCGCAACCGGCTCATCGAGGGGATCATCGCGGAGAGCGAGGACGAGACCCTCATGGACCGTTACCTCGGCGGCGAGGACATCGATTACGCGTCATTGGTGAGCGACCTGGAGCGCGCGGTGGCGCGCGGCACCTTCCACCCCGTCCTCGCCGCGGCCCCGGCCGCCGAGGGCGCCAAACAGGGCCTCGGCACCATCGAGCTGCTCGAACTCGTCACCGGCGGCTTCCCCTCCCCCCTGGAGCGGGCCGCCCCCGGCCTCACCACGCCCGACGGCAAGCCGCGCCCCGCGCCCGCCTGCGCGGTGGACGGGCCCCTGGTGGCCGAGGTGATCAAGACCTCGTCCGACCCGTACGTCGGCCGCATCAGCCTGGTGCGCGTCTTCTCCGGCACCCTGCGCCCGGACGAGACCGTGCACGTCTCCGGGCACGGCATGGCGGACCGCGGCCACGAGGACCACGACGTCGACGAGCGCGTCGGCGCCCTGTCCTCGCCGTTCGGCAAGCAGCAGCGCACGCTCACCCGCTGCGTCGCGGGCGACCTGGCGTGCGTGGCCAAGCTGACGCGGGCCGAGACCGGGGACACCCTGTCCGCCAAGGACGACCCGCTCCTGATGACGCCCTGGGACATGCCCGACCCACTGCTGCCGCTGGCCATCGAGGCGCACAGCAAGGCCGACGAGGACAAGCTCTCGCAGGGGCTCGCGCGGCTGGTCGCCGAGGATCCGACGATGCGGCTCGAACAGAACGCGCACACCCACCAGTTGGTCCTGTGGTGCCTGGGCGAGGCGCACCGCGAGGTGGCCCTGGAGCGGCTGCGCAGCCGGTACGGCGTCCAGGTCGACGTCGTGCCGCACCGGGTGTCGCTGCGCGAGACCTTCGGCGCGAAGGCGGCCGGGCGCGGCCGGCACGTCAAACAGTCCGGCGGGCACGGGCAGTTCGCGATCTGCGAGATCGACGTGGAGCCGCTGCCCCCGGGCAGCGGCATCGAGTTCGTGGACAAGGTGGTCGGCGGCTCGGTCCCGCGGCAGTTCATCCCGTCCGTCGAGAAGGGCGTACGGGCCCAGGCGGCCAGGGGCGTCGCCGCGGGCTATCCGCTCGTCGACGTGCGCGTCACGCTCCTGGACGGCAAGGCGCACTCGGTGGACTCCTCGGACGCCGCGTTCCAGACCGCGGGCGCCCTCGCGCTGCGGGAGGCGGCCACCGAGGCCCGTATCGACCTGCTCGAACCGGTCGCCGAGGTCCAGGTCCTGGTGGCCGACGACTATGTGGGCCCGGTGATGAGCGACCTGTCCGGGCGGCGTGGCCGGGTGGTCGGCACCGAGCAGGCGGGCCCGGGACGCACGCTGGTGCGGGCCGAGATCCCGGAGATCGAGATCGGCCGGTACGCCCTGGACCTCAGGTCGCTCTCGCACGGCACCGGCCGGTTCAGCCGCAGCTACGCCCGGCACGAGCCGATGCCGCCGGGGATCGCCGACAAAGTGCGTGAACAGGCGGAAGCGGGTCGATAGTTGACAGAGCATCAGAAAGCCGCCCATCGCCGTCTCCACGCGATGGGCGGCCTTGCGATGTCCCCTGACGGGCGGGCCGCGTCCCCGATACGCTGGGGTCCCGGTTCAGCAGGTGTGCGGGGAGCGGTGACCGGGAACGGGCCGCAGAGCAAGGACGCGCGGCGATGGGGGCGGCAGTGACCACGGAAGAGCCATTCTTCGACTTCTTGCCCAGGCCGCAGGTGCCGCTCCAGGGCTCCGCGGGCCAGACCGCGGCGACCCAGGCGCTCGCCTCGGCCGCGTACCGGGACAGCCCGGTCGAGGACATACTCAAGGCCAACGGCGAGTGGCACGAGTCGGTGGTGACGAAGGGCAAGCTGTCACTCTTCGAACCGAATCTCGGCGAGGCCTTCTCGCGGGCCGTGCAGAACCGGATGCTCGGGGCCACCCGCAAGGGCATCATCCAGTCCTTCGGCACCGAGCCCGGCACCATCGTCGAGCACTGCCTGGCCTCGATCCGCATCCGCAAGGAGCGGGACACCAAACTCACCCTGGTCATGGGCGTCTTCGGGGTGCTGTTCCTGCCCGGAATGCTGCTCTGGCTCGCCGTCTTCCAACTGCGCCGCACCCTGGCCGGGGCCAAGGACCGGCGGGCCGGCGCGCTCGGCACGGTCCTGATGGTGGCGGTGGCCGGGCTCGCCGTGCTCTTCCTGATCAAGCTGCCCTTCCACGGAATACTCGCGCTCTATCTGCGCGCGATGATGGTGGCCCCGGTCATCGGCTGGTACTGGGCCAAGGTCATCTGCGAGCGCACGGCGCGCGATCTGCGCTCGCGCTGGGACAGCCTGCTGGGCGGTGGCGGCATAGGAGCCAAGATCCCGGAGGCGGTGCCCAAGAGCTCGGCGGCCGGCTCCGCGGAACAGCTGCGCCAGTCGCTGGTCAAGCTGGCCGCCGAGGACCAGAGCAACGTCGTCTTCTACGCGGGGCCCAAGGGCATACTCGGGATGGGCACCCGCTGGGGCAGCTGGCAGCTCGCCGAGGAGCTGGAGCCCAAGGAAGCCGGCAAGGAGATCCACGGCTTCCGCAGCTGGGACGTCATACGGGCCATCCAGGACCGCCTCCAGCTCCTGGAGCGCGGCCCCCTGCACACCGGCGGCTTCCCCACCCCGTCCATCAAGAACTGGGTGGTCTCACCGATCGGCGAGGGCGCCAAGGAGGTCTCGCGGCCCAGCGGCCAGGACATCGACAACTTCCAGGTGCGCCAGCACGAGATACAGCGCATCTGCAACGAGCAGCAGTTCTCCAGCGGCAACCGCCACTACCTGGGCATCCAATTCACGCTCTGGGACGGCCAGTTGGTCATCACCATGATGGTCACCGTCACCGTGCTGCACGAGACCCTGCGCATCGAGGTGACCGGGCACGCGCTCGGCCCGGTGCACTCCCTGTTCACGACCAAGCCGTCGCCCAAGACCAGGGAGGTCGACAAGACCTTCAAGTTCTGGGAGAAGAAGACGATCCAGCTGCCCCTGGTCGACGCCACCGAGGTGGTGCGGCTCGCCGCCCGAGCGCCGCTGACCTGGTATCCGCCGCTGCTGGACCACCTGGGCGGCAAGATAGCGCTGCCCGAGCCGTTCGGGCTGCGGCACGCCTGGGCCGACAAGCCCTGGCGCCACCGCTTCATGGCCGACGACGCGATGCGGGCCGCGACGCCGGTCCTGCGGGTGGTCCACTCCGCCGCCATGAAGGTGCTCGACGAGCACGGAGTGAACACCGACCGCTTCACCAACCGCTCGATGATCCTGAGCGGCCTGGTCCAGGACCCGGCACCGCGCAAGGCGGACCTGTACGACGCGTGAGGACTACGCGGGCCAGGCGTCGGCCAGCATCTTGCGGGTGTCCGCGAGGAGTTGGGGCAGCACCTTGGTGTGGCCGACGACCGGCATGAAGTTGGTGTCGCCGCCCCAGCGCGGCACCACGTGCTGGTGCAGATGGGCGGCGATCCCGGCTCCGGCCACCGTGCCCTGGTTCATCCCGATGTTGAACCCGTGGGCGCCGGAGGCGGCACGCAGCGCGGTCATCGCCCGCTTGGTGAGGTCGGCGAGCTCCAGCGTCTCGGCCTCGTCCAGCTCCGTGTAGTCCGCGACGTGGCGGTAGGGCACCACCATCAGGTGCCCGCCGTTGTACGGGTAGAGGTTGAGTACCGCGTACACGTGCTCGCCGCGCTTGATGATCAGGCCGTCCTCGTCCGACTTCGCCGGAATCGAGCAGAACGGACATCCGTCGCCGGACTCCGGTCCCGTCGGCTTGTTCTCGCCCTGGATGTAGGCCATCCGGTGGGGCGTCCACAGGCGCTGGAACGCGTCCTGCGTCCCCACTCCGATCTGCTGCTCCGGCTCAGTCGTCATGGTGTGCAGCATATGACTTCGGCGGGCCTGGGCGTCGCCCGGGTGGCCGGTGGCAGAACGTACGCGGGCCCCCGGGAAGGCACGCTTCCCGGGGGCCCGCGGCGTACGGAGGCGTCAGACCTGGGTCCGCTCCGCCACGACCTTCTCGATCTTCGCGATGGCCTCGGCCACCGGGACGCCGTTCTCCTGCGAACCGTCGCGGTAGCGGAAGGAGACGGCGCCGGCGGCCATGTCCTCGTCACCAGCGATGATCATGAACGGCACCTTCTGCTTCTGCTGGTTGCGGATCTTCTTCTGCATCCGGTCCGACGAGGCGTCGACCTCGACCCGCAGCCCCTTGGCCCTGGCCTGGCGGGCGAAGTCCTGGAGGTACTCGACATGGGCGTCGCCGATCGGGATGCCGACCGCCTGGACGGGGGCCAGCCACGCCGGGAACGCGCCCGCGTAGTGCTCAAGGAGCACCGCGAAGAAGCGCTCGATGGAGCCGAACAGGGCGCGGTGGATCATCACCGGGCGCTGCTTGGTGCCGTCGGGGCCGGTGTACTCCAGGTCGAACCGCTCGGGCAGGTTGAAGTCGAGCTGGACGGTCGACATCTGCCAGGTGCGGCCGATGGCGTCGCGCGCCTGCACGGAGATCTTCGGGCCGTAGAAGGCCGCGCCACCCGGGTCGGCGACCAGTTCGAGACCCTGCTTCTCGGCCACCGCGCGCAGCGTGTTGGTGGCCTCCTCCCAGATCTCGTCCGAGCCGACGAACTTCTCCGGGTCCTTGGTCGACAGCTCCAGGTAGAAGTCGTTCAGACCGTAGTCGCGGAGCAGGTTCAGGACGAAGGTGAGCGTCCGGTCCAGCTCGTCGGCCATCTGCTCCTTGGTGCAGTAGATGTGCGCGTCGTCCTGGGTGAAGCCCCGGGCCCGGGTCAGACCGTGCACCACGCCCGACTTCTCGTACCGGTACACCGTGCCGAACTCGAAGAGCCGCAGCGGCAGTTCACGGTAGGAACGCCCGCGCGCATCGAAGATCAGGTTGTGCATCGGGCAGTTCATGGGCTTCAGGTAGTAGTCCACGCCCTCGTCGAGCTGCATGGGCGGGTACATGCCGTCGGCGTACCAGTCCAGGTGGCCCGAGGTCTCGAAGAGCTTCCCCTTGGTGGCGTGCGGGGTGTAGACGAACTCGTAGCCCTCCTCCTCGTGCCGGCGGCGCGAGTAGTCCTCCATGACCCGGCGGATGATGCCGCCCTTGGGGTGGAAGACGGCGAGGCCGGAGCCGATCTGCTCCGGGATGGAGAACAGGTCGAGCTCGTTGCCGAGCTTGCGGTGGTCGCGCTTCTCGGCCTCGGCGAGGAACTCCAGATGCGCCTTCAGCTCGTCCTTCGACGGCCAGGCGGTGCCGTAGATGCGCTGGAGCATCGGGTTCTTCTCGCTGCCGCGCCAGTAGGCGGCGGCGTTGCGCATCAGCTTGAACGCGGGGATGTTGCGGGTGGTGGGCAGGTGGGGACCGCGGCAGAGGTCCTTCCAGCACAGCTCGCCGGTCTTGGCGTCGAGGTTGTCGTAGATGGTCAACTCGCCGCCGCCCACCTCCACGTTCGCCCCGTCGTCGGTGGACGCCGCGCCCTTGATGCCGATGAGTTCCAGCTTGTACGGCTCGTCGGCGAGCTCCTCGCGGGCGGCCTCGTCGGTGACGACGCGGCGCGAGAAGCGCTGGCCGCGCTTCTGGATCTCCTGCATCTTCTTCTCGACGGCCTTGAGGTCCTCGGGCGTGAACGGCTTCTCGACGTCGAAGTCGTAGTAGAAGCCGTCCCGGACCGGCGGGCCGATGCCCAGCTTGGCCTCGGGGAAGAGCTCCTGCACGGCCTGGGCCATGACGTGCGCGGTGGAGTGGCGCAGGATGTCGAGGCCGTCCTCGGAGGAGATCTCGACGGGCTCGACCTCCTCGCCGTCCTTCACCTCGTACGCGAGGTCCTTCAGCTCACCGGCCACGCGGGCCGCGACGATGGTGCGCTCGCCGGCGAAGAGCTCGGCGGCCGTAGTGCCCGTCGTCACCACGCGCTCTTCCCGCTCGGAATCGCGTTGGATGATCACACGGACGTCTGACACCGGACTTCTCCTGCCGTAGGGGGCGCGCAGCGCGTGTCGCGTACGCGGAACGATCCTACCGAGCCGGTGGGGTACGCCGCGAAACGGTTAACGCCGCTCCCGCATCCACCCCCGGCGAAGCCCGCGCCCGGCTCAGTCCGCCGCCGCCTCCGGCTCCGCCCCGCAGGCCTCCTCGAAGAAGTCGAGGTTCTCCTGGAGCGACTTCATCAGCCGGTCCCGCTCGGCGTCGTCGACCTGGACGGGGGTGACCTCGCGGGCCGCCGACAGCCTGCGGAATCCGCCCCGGCTCTCCAGGCGCCCCACCACCCGGATCGGCAGCCCGACCAGATGCGCGTGCCCGGCGATGCGGTACGCCTCCTCGTCCAGCTCCATGCGGACGTGCGGGACCTCCGCCCCGGCGAGCACCCGCAGCCGTACGACGCCGGGCCCGCGCGGTCCCGAGCGGCGCAGCCGCACCACGGCGCCGGTGATCCGCACCGGCACGGACGGCTCGTCGCTCAGGTAGCGGGCGCCGGCCGCGCGCAGGGCGGGCAGGTCGCCGGGCGAGAAGTCGACGGGCTCGGGGCGGGCCGCGCACCCGGCGGGCACCCCGGCCGCGGGGGCCCACTCCAGGGCGACCCGGACACCTTCGGTGCCGTGCACGAGCGCGACCACGGCCTCGGTCAGCTCCCGGCTCACCCCGGCCCGCACGGCGGCGTCGAAGGCCTCCATGCCGCCCGTGGCGCGCTGGTAGTCGACCGCGTCCCGGACCGCGTTGAGCGCCGCGTAGAGACGCACCACCGCGGGCCGGCCGGAGGCGGCCGGCACGAACGCGGTGAGCCCGCCGCCGGGTCCCGGCTCGACCAGGACGCCTTCGAGCGAGGCGAGGGCCTGCCTGCGGTGACGGGCCCCGTGGTACCCGGCGGCCCCGCGCACGGCGAGCGCGCCCGCGAGCAGCATCCGGTGGGCGGCGCCGCGCAACTGGTCCTGCTCGCTCCAGGACGCGGCGCCGGCCGGCCCCTCGGGGACCTCGCGCCACCAGCGCACCTCGTCGCTGGGCAGCGCGAGCGAGACCAGCACCTCGCGCGCGGAGGGCGCGGCGCTGTGGGCGAGCGCGGTGAGGGCCTCGCCGAGCAGGTCGTCGCAGTCGGGGTAGGCACGGCTCTCGGGGACCAGCAGGCTGGTGCCGGAGCCGATCGCGCCGGGCGGCGTCCAGCGTGCGTAGCGCCCCGCCGCTCCCCCGCGCCGGCGCCAGCCGTGCCGGTGCAGGAGCACCCCGAGCACCGTCGGATCGACCTGGCCGGGAACCGGCGGCGTGCCACCGGGATCGTCGTCGGTCCAGCGCATCAGGGCCTCCCTCCCACCCCGACCCGCGTCATGATCTCGCAGAGCGCGCGGTCGTCGAAGATCCGCGAGGTCGGTATTCGCACCGTGGTCCTGCGCCGGCCGGTCACCGGGTGCCCGGCCAGGTTGGTCCAGTAGCAGCAGTGCCGCAGCGCCAGTCGGTCGTGGCCCGCGCGCAGCCACTCGTCCCGGATCCTCGGCGCCAGCATCACGACCAGGATCTTGTGCACCGACACGGGTGTGCGGGCCAGCTTCACGAGGTGGTCGTTGTCCAGCGTGAAGGAGAAGGCCCCGCCCGGCGGATGCGGCGGAATCTGGTACGTGCACTTGAGCTGCACCTTGATCGTCACTTCGTCGTCGACGGTGTGCCCGGGAGCGCTGTGGCTCACGTGCCAGTCGATGCCGTTGTCCGGAAAGGGCTGCGACAGCGAACACCCCGCGGCCGCCGCCACCGCGTGCAGGTAGCCCACCTGAAGGGTCTCCATGCAGGCGGTGGTGGCGAGCGAGCCGCGCAGCGGTGCGATCCGCTCGGGCAGCAGACCGTGCCCGGGCGCGGCCGGATCGGGCTGCGCGAGCGCCATGGCTGTCGTATGCCTTCCGGAACTGTGCCGAACTTCTATCTGACGGATCGTCAAACGACAGTTCCGTCAACAGTGTTGTCTCCGTACTCGGCTCCCCGCAAACGGCGTATGTCGCAAACAGCCCGGGTATCACGGAAACGGGCAGGGGATGCACGCCATCTGCCGGTAGTACGCGAGGAGTTGAACAGACATGACGTGCTGGTACGAAGGTCCCCTGGCGGCGTTCGACACGGAGACGACCGGGGTGGACGTCGAAGGGGACCGGATAGTGTCGGCCGCCCTGGTGGTGCAGGACGGGCCCGGGGCGCGGCCGCGGGAGACGCGCTGGCTGGTGAATCCGGGCATACCCGTGCCGGCGGGCGCGACCGCGGTGCACGGCCTGACCGACGAGCACCTCCAGCGCAACGGGCGCTGGCCGGCACCCGTGATGGACGAGATGGCGAAGGGCCTCGCCGAACAGTGCGTGGCGGGCCGGCCGCTGGTCATCATGAACGCGCCGTTCGATCTGACGCTCCTCGACCGGGAGTTGAAGCGGCACCGTGCGGCGTCCCTGGCCCACTACCTGGGCCAGAACCCGATGCGGGTACTCGATCCGCGGGTCCTGGACAAGCATCTGGACCGCTACCGCAAGGGCCGCCGCACCCTCACCGACCTGTGCGAGCACTACGGCGTGACACTGGAGGGGGCGCACGACGCGGCCGCCGACGCGCTGGCCGCGCTGGAGGTCGTACGGGCGGTGGGCCGCAGGTTCGCGACCCGACTTGAGCGCCTGACGCCGACCGAGTTGCACACGCTCCAGGCGACCTGGCACGCCGCCCAGGCGCGCGGTCTCCAGGCCTGGTTCAGCCGGCAGGGCACTCCCGAGGTGGTGGACACGGCATGGCCGCTGCGGCCCGAACTCCCGGCGGCCGCCTGAGCGTTGCGGGAGGCAGGCAGCGGCACCGGCAGCAAAAAGGCCGGTCCGTCGATGACGGACCGGCCTTTCCCGGTGGGCGATACTGGGTTCGAACCAGTGACCTCTTCGGTGTGAACGAAGCGCTCTCCCACTGAGCTAATCGCCCGGGAACGGACTGAACAATACAGGCCGACGGGCCCAGCTTTCAAACCGCCCGCCCGTCTCCCGATCGCCGCCCCTCGACGACGCGCTCCGCGCGGCTTTCCTTTTCCAGGCGGTGGCGCAACCCGCGCCTCCCGGACCTCATCATCAGGGCGTGGTTGGCCCGGAACACCGGGCGGCCCGGCACCGCGAGCCGTCGCATGAGCGGCTTGCGCACCTCGACCTCCTGCTCGTAGACGGCCCGCGTCCCGCCCCGGTGCGCCAACAGCGTCCAGCGCGCCCACCCTTCGAGATCGCCGACGAGCGAGACCTCCAGGACCAGCGCCGCCGGATCGCGCCGGCGCTCGCGGGCGGTGACGAACAGGTCGTACGGGACGAGCGAGCGCAGCCGGGCGGTGCCGGTGCGGTCGTCGACCGGCGTCACCTCGCGGACCTCGCGCCACCAGCGCGGGTACTCCTCGACGCGCTCCAGGACGGCGTAGACGGCGCCAGGAGCGGCCCGCAGGTCCCAGACGCTGCGGAAGCGGTAGTGGCACCAGTTCATGCCGTCAGTCTGCGCGTGGCGGCCCCGTCGCGGAACACCCGGGAACGCCGAAGGCCCCGGAGATCGTGATGATCTCCGGGGCCTTCGGTCCGGGTGGGCGATACTGGGTTCGAACCAGTGACCTCTTCGGTGTGAACGAAGCGCTCTCCCACTGAGCTAATCGCCCGGGCGCACCGCAAACATTACCGCATGTCAGCGGGGCCTTTGACCATGCGCGGTCACTCGTTGATCCTCCACGGCATCACCATGCCGAACTTCCACACGTAGACGCCGAGGAGCACGGCGACGATCACCAGGCCGGCCGTCGTCAGGATGATGTTGCGGCGCCGCACCTTGGGGTCGAGCGCCTTCTGCGCGGCCTCGGTGACCTTGCGCCTGGTCCAGCGGAGCACCAGCTGGGCCCAGACGAATTCGGTCGCCCAGATCGCCATACCACCGAAGATCACCAGCCAGCCGGGGCCCGGCAGCGGAAGCATCACGATTCCGGCGGCCACGACCGCGAGACCCACCACGAAAACGCCGACCTGCCAGCTCACGTGCAGCGGCCGTGACGCCTTGATGAACTCCGGCGCCCGCGAGCCGAGGGCCGCGGCGCCCTGTTCGTCACTCCCCGTATCCATGGGCCCAACCTACCGGAACGGTGTCCGGAAACGCGTTCACCGAAATGGACCTATAACTCAAAGTAATAGTCCGCTGTACGAGCTACATGAAGGCCCGCAAAACGGTCAGAGGGGTTTACAACGGCACCGTAGGTGGCATGTCGATTTCGCCGACGTGCGAATCCCCGAGCGCACACTGAGCGAAAGGCCCTGGCGCTTATGAACACCACGGTCAGCTGCGAGCTGCACCTGCGCCTCGTTGTGTCGAGCGAGTCCTCACTGCCTGTACCCGCGGGCCTGCGGTATGACACGGCCGATCCCTATGCCGTGCACGCCACCTTCCACACCGGAGCCGAGGAAACCGTCGAGTGGGTCTTCGCTCGCGACCTCCTCGCCGAGGGCCTGCACCGGCCCACCGGAACCGGCGACGTCAGAGTCTGGCCGTCACGCAGTCACGGTCAGGGTGTCGTCTGTATCGCCCTGAGCTCGCCGGAAGGAGAAGCCCTGCTCGAAGCCCCGGCGCGGGCCCTGGAGTCGTTCCTGAAACGGACCGACGCCGCGGTGCCGCCCGGTACCGAGCACCGTCACTTCGATCTCGACACGGAACTCTCGCACATCCTGGCCGAGAACAACTGAGGCCAGGCAGAGAGCCGCACGGCGCCGTCCGACTCGGGGCGACGGCGCCGCGCGGACAACCACATAACGGCAGTCAACCGGTGCCGTCCCCCACGAAAGCCGTCGTGGGGGACGGCACCGGTGCGCGTACGGCACGAGCCGCTAGAGTCCTCCACCATCGACGGGCGCCCGCCCGACGCAGGCCAGGGAGCGAATCGTGCTGATCCCTCACGACACCCGAAGCGCGCTCGACATGGTGGTCGATCTGGTGAACACCGCCCCGGAGAGCGAGGCCACCGACCGCCTCGCCGATGTGGAGGCGCTGTACGGCTTCGTCCACGACCACAGCGTCAGCGGTGTGGAGCGACTCTCCATCGGTGACCTCGTGGGCGTCCAGGCGGTGCGCAACAGATTCGCGGAGATCTTCGCGGCCCCCGACGCCCCCAGCGCCGCCGAGCTCGTCAACCAGCTGGTCGCGGCCGCCGGCACCACCCCGCAGCTGACCGACCACGACGGCTACGACTGGCATGTGCACTACTTCGCGCCGGGCGCCTCGGTCGCCGACCACCTGGCCGCCGACGGCGGCATGGCCCTCGCCTTCATCGTCGTCACCGGCGAGCAGGAACGCCTTCGCCGGTGCGAGGCGCCGGACTGCGGCCGGGCCTTCGTGGACCTCTCGCGCAACCGCTCCCGCCGCTACTGCGACAGCCGCACCTGCGGGAACCGCCTGCATGTGGCGGCCTACCGGGCCCGCCGCAAGGAGGCCGAGGCCGCGCGCTGACCCCGCGCGCCAGGGCCTCACAGCAGGAACAGGTCATGCACGGCCGCCATGAGCAAGAGGAAGCCGATCACCCCCAGGAAGATCATCAGGGGTGGCTGCGAGAGCGCGAAGAGACAGCCCCGCGCTTGCGGGTCGGGCGCGCTCGGCTTGTCCGTCGGTGCAGGGGTGGAGCCCTGGGAAGTGTCCAGCATCTCGGGGCGATGATGACCCAGCCACACCGCATGGGTATACCAACACGCCCATAAACAGCGGGAGTTCGCCCGATCTTGTAGCGCGTACGGGAGCGGACGCGCGCGGTTCACACGCCTTCGCGCTCCCGGCGGAAGCGGGCCAAAACCTCAGATGCCGTGCTTTTTCAGGATGGCCTCGATATCGCTGAAGTCCTCGCTCGGAGCGGGCTGCGCCTTGGCCTTGGCGGCGGGCTGGGCGGCCGGCGCGGGGCCGCCGCCGAGCGAGGGCGCGGAAGCCCTCGGGGCCACCGCGTCACGCTGTGCGGCGGCCGCTGCGGCCTTGCGTTCCTTGCGGGTGCCGCCCGTGCGCCGCTCGACGGCCCGTGTCGTCAGGAACAACAGCCAGGCGACCCCGAGCAGCCCGAAGCCGAGCCAGACGCTCGGCTTGAAGACGATGCCCGACACCCACTGCACGACGCCGGTCATGACGAGACCGACGGGCACCAGCGAGTAGGCGGCGATGCGCGTAGCCGCGAGGAAGCGCTTGCGGTACGCCGTGATGGCAGCGATCCCCAGTCCGGCCGCGGAAACGGCGGAGCAGACGGTCTCGGCAAGCATCCGGTTCCTCCAGGCATGGGGGGTATGGCTTCTTCCATCGTGCACCGGAACCCGCCCCTCGGGCCACGGCCGGGCAGGACCTCAGGGAGATCTCCGGGGCGGGATCCTCCCCAGGTCCCGGTTGCTGGGAGACTGAGCCCATGAGCGACACCACCCCCTCCAGCACCGCAGGCCCCGTCGTCCTCGACGTGTGGTGCGAGTTGCAGTGCCCCGACTGCCGCACCGCCCTCGACGACATCCGCGCCCTGCGCGCCCGCTACGGCGACCGCCTCGACATCCGGCTGCGGCACTTCCCGCTGGAGAAGCACAAGCACGCCTTCGCCGCGGCCCAGGCCGCCGAGGAGGCCTTCGAGCAGGGGCAGGGCTGGCCGTACGTGGAGGCAGTGCTCGCCCGCACCGAGCGCCTGGCCGAGCGCGGCGAGTCCGCCCTCGTGGACACGGCGGCCGAACTCGGCCTGGACGCCGAGGAGTTCGAAACCGCCCTCATCGACGGGCGGCACATCCTGATCGTCGACGCCGACCAGGCCGAGGGCAAGGCGATCGGCGTCACCGGCACGCCGACGTACGTCATCGACGACCAGCGGCTGGACGGCGGCAAGAGCCAGGAGGGTCTGCGCGAGCGTATCGAGGAGATCGCGGACCGGCTGCTCGCCCCGTAGCTCCGGCGGCCCGACGCGGCCCCGAACGCTCAGAGCAGCTCCTTGTGCTGGTTGTGGCGGACGGTCCGGTACCCGAGCGACTCGTACAGGCGCAGCGCGGGGGTGTTGCCCGCGAAGACGTGCAGCCCCACGATGTCCTGACCGTCGGCCAGTGCCACCCGCTCGGCGAGCAGCAGCAGTGAGCGGCCGTGGCCGCGCCCGCGGTGTTCCTCGGCGACGAGGACGTCGTAGACGTACGCCCCCTCGGCGGGCGGCCTGGCCCGGGCCACCCACAGGGTCCCCACCGCGCTCCCCCGGTCCTCCAGGACCATCAGCCGCATCCCGGCGGTGGCGGCCCCGTCCGGCAGCAGTGCGCGGTGTTCCCCCTCCGACCAGGCCAGGGCACGCTCCGCGGGCATGCCCTCCTCGATCCGGCTCCGCGCGTAGCTTTCGACCGCCTCGCGCCGCCACCGCTCGTACTCGTCCGCACTCATGGCGCGCCCGGTCGTCCCGGCGGGCAACTCCGGCGCGGTGTCCGGCAGTTGCTTGACCATGTTCCGGCTGCGCTCCCGGTAGCCGAGGGCGGCCGCCATCCGCAACGCCGCCTCGGCGTCCGCCCCGACCGAGAAACGGACCTGGCCGCAGCCCCAGCCGCGCAGCACTTCCTCGGCCGCGAGCGCGGCGACGGTCCCGCGCCCGCGGCCCCGGTCCGCCTCCTCGATCCACAGCTCGTCGATCCGGCCCACGGCGAGCCCGAGCGAGGTGTCGGCGGCGATCACGATCCGGCCGACGCGTCGGCTGTTCACACACACGTCGTAGGTACGCGACTTGGCGCCGTCGGCGCCCTGCTGAAGCGGCTCGGTCGGCCGAATGGTGGTGGTCATCAAGGCCGTTGTACCCGCCCCGGCGCCGCCCGTCATCCGTATTTACGGGTCGAGATCCGATCCGGCCCGCTCGTCGAAGATCCGCATGGCCTTCGCCGTGACCGGGCCGGGCGCACCCGCCAACTCCCGTCCGTCCACCCGGTGTACGGCCTGGATGTCCCGCAGCGTGGAGGTCAGGAAGATCTCCTCGGCACGCTCCAGGACGTCCATCGGGAGCTCGCTCTCGTGGGCGCCGGTCCATTCGACGGCGAGGGCGCGGGTGATTCCGCCGAGGCAGCCGGAGGCGAGCGGCGGGGTGTGCAGCCTGCCGTCGACGACCACGAAGACGTTGGAGCCGGTTCCCTCGCAGAGCTGCCCCGCGGTGTTGGCGAACAGGGCCTCCGAGGCGCCGGCCCCGTGCGCCTTCGCGAGGGCGACCACGTTCTCGGCGTACGAGGTCGTCTTCAGGCCTGCCACCGCGCTGTGCTCGTTGCGCGTCCACGGGACGGTGATCACCGCGGTGCTGTCGGGCCTGCGCGCGCTCTCGGCGATCGCGACGACCAGCGTCGGCCCGGCGTCGCCCCGGTCGGAACCGAGCGGCGAGAGGCCGCCGGTGTAGGTGATCCGCAGCCGGCCGAGCGGCATGGGGTTGGCATCGACGACGGCCGCGCACGCGTGCCGCACCTCGTCGAGGTCCGGGTCGGACAGGCCCAGGCCGCGGGCCGAGCGGGTCAGGCGGTCGAGGTGGCGGGTGAGCGCGAACAGGCTCCCGCCGCTCGCCTTCACCGTCTCGAAGACGCCGTCGCCCACGGTGAGCCCGTGGTCGAGGACCGACACCCGCGCGGCGTCGGCGTCCCGCAGTGCGCCATTGACCCAGATCTGCATTTACACGGTCCTTCCGCTGTGGTCAGTACGTCCGCCGCGGCCGCTGTGGGCCGCGGGGACGCCATGGTCGCTGTGCGCCACGGGGCCGCCGTGGTCGCCGTGTCCGCCGGGCCCGCCCGGGGCGTACGCGCCGGAGGCCACCGCCAGCAGGCGCGAGGCCTTCAGCTCGGTCTCGGCCCACTCGCGTTCCGGGTCGGAGCCCCAGATGATGCCCGCGCCGGTACCGAAGCGGAGCACCCCGTGGGGCCGGTCGATCCAGAAGGTGCGTATCCCCACGGCGAGCTCGGCGGTGCCCCGGTCGGCGTCGACCCAGCCGATGCCGCCGCAGTAGGGGCCGCGCGGCGAGGTCTCCAGGGCTTCGATGATCCGCAGCGCGCTGGACTTGGGCGCCCCGGTGACCGAGCCCGGCGGGAAGGTGGCGTCGAGCAGCTCGCGCCAGCCCGCCCCCTCGCGCAGTTCGCCGCGCACGGTGGAGACGAGGTGGACGAGACCCGGGTGCTCCTCGACCGCGCACAGGGCGGGCACGGTCACCGAACCGGTGGCGCAGACGCGGCCCAGGTCGTTGCGGACGAGGTCCACGATCATCACGTTCTCGGCGCGCTCCTTCTCCGCGAGGTCCGCCGCCGTCCGCCCGGTCCCCTTGATGGGCCCGGACTCCACGACGCGGCCCGCCCGGCTCAGGAACAGCTCGGGGGAGGCGCTCGCGATCTCGACGCCGTGCGCGGGCAGCCGGATCGTTCCTGCGTAGGGCGCCGGGTTGCCGCGGGCGAGCAGTGCGGTGAGCGCGTCCACGTCGGCCGCCGCGGGGTCGGGCAGCGGCGCGCTCAGCACCCGGCAGAGGTTCGCCTGGTAGACCTCGCCGGCCGCGATGTGCTCGCGGATGCGCCGTACTCCGGCCGTATACGCGGCGCGGTCCAGGGAGGACGTCCAGTCGCCCTCGGCGGGCCCCCGCCAGGCGCCGGGTACGGGCGCGGGGACCGGCTCGGTGCGGATGTCCGCGAAGCGGGCGCACACCAGGCGGCCCTCGAAGTCGTGGGAGACGGCCCAGAAGCCGGAGGAGTCGAGGGCCTCGGGGTCGCTGGTGACATCACGCAGGTCCGAGGCGACGAGCTGGCCGAAGCGTGCCAGCGGAGTGAGGTCGTGCACGGTTGCGAGTCTAGAGCCGGTGCAGGTGGGGTGCCCCTGAGTGACCTGGAGGCGAACACCGGCCCGGGCTCCGGCCGCGGTCCGGACCAGGCGTAACGCAGCACGCTGCACAAACGCGTTTTTGTACTGGCCCGGGAATCCGCTAGAGTTCAACACGTCGCCGGGACGCGCAAGCGAAACGGAAACGACAAGCGGACGTGGCTCAGTTGGTAGAGCATCACCTTGCCAAGGTGAGGGTCGCGAGTTCGAATCTCGTCGTCCGCTCGGTGTGGGGGATCTTCCCGAACCCCCATATGCACTCCTGGTGGAGTGGCCGAGAGGCGAGGCAACGGCCTGCAAAGCCGTCTACACGGGTTCAAATCCCGTCTCCACCTCCAAGCGCGATTAG
>NZ_JBIAGW010000011.1:0-138162 GCF_042869955.1 Streptomyces sp. NPDC006691 | reverse complement strand
GTAGCTCAGCGGGAGAGCGCTTCCCTGACACGGAAGAGGTCACTGGTTCAATCCCAGTATCGCGCACGCAGTAACACGACGTAACCGGTCCTGTAAGATGTGGGACCGTCCCGCGCGATTAGCTCAGCGGGAGAGCGCTTCCCTGACACGGAAGAGGTCACTGGTTCAATCCCAGTATCGCGCACGCAGTAACACGACGTAACCGGTCCTGTAAGGTTAGGGACCGTCCCGCGCGATTAGCTCAGCGGGAGAGCGCTTCCCTGACACGGAAGAGGTCACTGGTTCAATCCCAGTATCGCGCACCACCCGGAACCCCCGGCCTTCACCAGGCCGGGGGTTCCGTCGTTCGCCCGACATCCGTGTCCTTTGGTCAACACCCCCACGGGGATGCCCAGTTACCCCGTTGAGGGTTTATCCGTCGAGGGTCCGGCCGGCCCCTGCCCGCCGCCTGCGCACAAGGCGGTGCCCGATCGGCTCCCCAGCCGATCGGGCACCGCCTTCTACAGCCGTCCGCCGCACCCCCGTCCCCACGGGGTTGAAAGGGCTCGATGTCCCGACCCGGTCCGCTCTACCGGGTCCGGAGCGCCGCTCAGCGCCCCAGCATCACGCCCACGGACGACGCTTGTGTGACCACCGCGTCCCAGCCGCCGAAGACGACCACCAGCAGGGCCGCCAGGGGAAGGACCATGGCCGTCGCCACCAAGGGGTGGCGCGGGCCGGACCGGCGGGCGCCGAATGCGGCGCCGAACGCTCTGCGTCCCTGCGTGCGGATCATCGTCCGCGCAGCGGTGTCCGCCATGGTCCTCTCCTGTTCGTTCATGGCCCGGGATTTCGGTCACCCGGTCATTCGGTTGTCTGCTTGCAGCGGCGGGTGTGTGGCCTCGGGGGACGAGTGCAGCACCCGCCGCTTGTCTTCAACAGTAGGGATCCGCAGGGTGGCGGACGTCATGCCCTCGTATCGATCTGCTGGCCTCCCAGGGGATGAGCCGTCCCTCCCGGGACTACTCCCCAGGGTGGAGACGGCCCCCTACACCTTGGGGTCTTCCCGGAGGGGTCGGCCCTGGGCGCGGGCCTCCGCCTCCCCCGCGTCCTCCCGCGGGACCGGCTGCTCGACCAGGGCGAGCACCCGGGTCGCCATGAAGCGCGCGGTGCGCACGACCGTGCCGCTGCGGGTGACTTCGCTCACTTCCACCACCCCGCGACGGACGGCGGTTTCCACCCTGCGACCCGCCCGGCTTGCCACCACTTCGTACGTCCGGGTCGTGTCTCCCGCGTCCACCACTATCTCCACGCGGTCACCCTTCATAGATCCAAACCCCCTTCTGCGACGGACCGTTGAGATCTCGCACGGGTCAGCGGCCATGGATCCGGGGCCTGCTGACCACTCCTCAAGTTTCCCACCGAGCACTGACAATCGCCCGGGCCGCGAGGGCGCGGCCTATGAGCACACCGGGCGACGGGTACGTAAGCTGTGCCACGTCAACAGGACTGGCAGCGGGGATGGAAATGGCGATGATGCGGCTCCGGCGCGAGGACCCGCGTGTCGTCGGCTCGTTCAGGCTCCACCGGCGTCTCGGCGCGGGCGGCATGGGGGTCGTGTACCTCGGTTCGGACCGGCGCGGGCAGCGGGTGGCCCTGAAGGTGATCCGGCCCGACCTCGCCGAGGACCAGGAGTTCCGCTCCCGGTTCGCCCGCGAGGTCTCGGCCGCACGGCGGATCCGGGGCGGCTGCACGGCCCGGCTCGTGGCCGCCGACCTGGAGGCGGAGCGGCCCTGGTTCGCCACGCAGTACGTACCCGGGCCCTCGCTGCACGACAAGGTCGCCGAGGAGGGTCCGCTGACGGCCGCCGAGGCCGCGGCGATCGGGGCGGCGCTGTCCGAGGGGCTCGTCGCGGTGCACGAGGCGGGGGTGGTCCACCGCGACCTCAAGCCGTCCAACATCCTGCTGTCCCCGAAGGGGCCCAGGATCATCGACTTCGGCATCGCGTGGGCCACCGGCGCCTCGACGCTGACCCATGTGGGCACGGCGGTCGGCTCCCCCGGCTTCCTCGCCCCCGAGCAGGTCCGGGGCGCCGCGGTCACGCCGGCCACCGACGTCTTCTCGCTCGGCGCGACCCTCGCGTACGCCGCGATGGGCGACTCGCCCTTCGGGCACGGCAGTTCCGAGGTGATGCTCTACCGCGTGGTGCACGAGGAGGCGCAGCTGCGGGGCGTGCCGGACGCGCTCGCGCCGCTGGTACGGGCTTGTCTGGCGAAGGACCCCGAGGAGCGGCCCAGCACGCTCCAGCTCTCCATGCGGCTCAAGGAGATCGCGGCGCGTGAGGCCCACGGCGGCCTGCACGGGGGCTCGGACATCCGCCCTCCGGTCCAGCGGGACCGGGTCGAGATCGAGCGGCCCACGGGGCGGCTGGACGAGCGGACCCAGCGGTACACCGAGGCGGGGCGGGGCACGGGTTCTCCGCCCGGGCCGCGGTCCGGGACCGGGGCCCGTACGGGGTCGGGTTCGCGTACGGGGTCCGGTTCGGGTTCCGCGCCGCGTACGGGGTCGGGTTCGGGTTCGGCGCCGCGGACGGGTGGCTCGCGTCCGGGTGGGCCGCGCAGTGGGGCCCGGCCCGGTGGGCGGCCGGGCACGCGGCCCGGGGCGCGCACGTCGGGCGGTGGGCTGCGGCCCGCGAACCCGCGTCTGCTGCGGCAGCGGCTCACCGTGTTCGTGCTGGTCACGTTGATCGTGCTGCTGGGGATCGCCGCGGTCAAGCAGTTCTGAGGGCTCTGCTGGCGGGGGGCTTGCTCTCGGCTGCGGATTCCGGGCGCGGCTTCGGCTGCGGGCCGACCCGGGCCCGGCGCGCGGTTCTCCGCGCCCCCCCAGCGGGGTGTGGGGAGGAGCCCGGATCGTCTACGTCGTCGGGCGGCCGGTCGCCACCGCGTAGAAGGCCACGGCCGCTGCCGCTCCCACGTTCAGGGAGTCGACTCCGTGGGCCATCGGGATGCGGACCCATTCGTCGGCGGCCACCAGGGCCTGCGTGGAGAGGCCGTCGCCTTCGGCGCCCAGCATCAGGGCCACCTTGTCCAGCTTGTGCGGGGCGGCGTCCTCGATGCTGGAGGCCTTCTCGTCGGGGGTCAGGGCGAGCAGGCGGTAGCCGGCCCCCCGGACCGTCTCCAGGCCCTTGGGCCAGGATTCCAGGCGGGCGTACGGGACCGAGAAGACCGCGCCCATCGACACCTTCACCGAGCGCCGGTACAGCGGGTCGGCGCAGTCGGGCGAGAGAAGGACCGCGTCCATGCCGAGGGCGGCCGCGCTGCGGAAGATCGCGCCGATGTTGGTGTGGTCGTTGACGGCCTCCATGACCACCACCCGGCGGGCGGTGGTGAGGAGTTCCTCCGCGGCCGGGAGCGGCTTGCGCTGCATCGAGGCGAGCGCACCGCGGTGCACGTGGTAGCCCGTGACGCGCTCGGCGAGGTCCGGGCTGACCGCGTACACGGGCGCCGGGAGTTCGTCGATGACGTCCCGCATGACGTCGACCCACTTGGCCGAGAGCAGCATCGAGCGCATCTCGTAACCGGCGTCCTTGGCGCGTCTGATGACCTTCTCGCCCTCGGCGATGAAGAGGCCCTCGGCGGGTTCGCGGCGGCGCCGCAGTTCCACGTCGGTCAGGCCCGTGTAGTCGCGCAGACGGGGGTCGTCGGGGTCGTCGACGGTGATGAGATCGGCCACAGGGTGATACTGCCTTGTCCTGGTTGAGGTGCCAACGGCTGGGGATCGTATCCGTCGCCGGTGGTCGTGGGCCGGCTGGTTACGGGCGGGCGTTCACGGTGACGACGTCGCCGATGACGATGACGGCCGGAGGCTTCACTTCCTCGGCCCTGACGACCTCGCCGACGCTGCCCAGGGTGGCGTCCACCCGGCGCTGCGCGGCGGTGGTGCCCTCCTGGATGAGCGCGACCGGGGTCGTGGCGTCCTTGCCGTGCGCCACGAGCGCCTCGGCGATCTTTCCGATCTTGTCGACGCCCATCAGGATCACCAGCGTCCCGCGCAGCCGCGCCAGCGACTTCCAGTCCACGAGCGAGCGCGGGTCGTCCGGCCCCACGTGGCCGCTGACCACGGTGAACTCATGGGCCACACCCCGGTGTGTGACCGGGATGCCGGCCGCTCCCGGCACCGAGATGGAGCTGGAGATGCCGGGCACCACCGTGCAGGTGATCCCCTCCGCGGCGAGCGCCTGGAGTTCCTCCATGCCCCGCCCGAAGACGTACGGGTCGCCGCCCTTGAGCCGTACCACCGCCTTGCCCGCCTTGGCGTGCTCGATCAGCGCGTTGTTGATGGCCTCCTGCGCCATGAAGCGGCCGTACGGGATCTTCGCGGCGTCGATGACCTCGACGTGCGGCGGGAGTTCGTCGAGGAGGTCGCGCGGGCCGAGCCGGTCGGCGATGACCACGTCCGCCTCGGCGAGCAGCCTGCGGCCGCGCACGGTGATCAGATCCGGGTCGCCGGGGCCGCCGCCGACCAGCGCGACGCCCGGCGTGCGGGTGCGCTGGTGCGGGGCGACCAGGGTGCCGTCGCGCAGGCCCTCGACGATCGCGTCGCGGATCGCGGCCGAGCGGCGCGGGTCGGGGGTGTCGGTGGTGAGGACGGCGACCGTGACGCCCTCGGAGCGGCCGGTGGCCGGGGTCCAGGCGGTGGCGGCGGTCGCGTCGTCGGCCCGTACGCACCAGACGCGCGAGCGCTCGGCCTCGGCGGAGATGCGCTCGTTGGCCTCGGTGTCGGCGGTGGCGACCAGGGCGTACCACGCGTCCGTGAGGTCGCCGTCCTGGAAGCGGCGGCGCTCCCAGCGGATCTCGCCCGCGTCCGCCATGGCCTCCACGGACGGGGTGGCGCTCGGGGAGACCAGCGTGATGTCGGCCCCGGCGGCGATGAGCGCGGGCAGCCGGCGCTGGGCCACCTGGCCGCCGCCGACGACGACGGCGCGGCGGCCGGTGAGGCGGAGGCCTACGGGGTACGCGGGGTGTTCGACCATGGCGGGCGGTGCTCCTCGGGCGGAGTGGCGTGCGGTGAGCCGCTGCTGCGATGAAGCGGCTGGTGGGAGGGGGTACGCGGTCCCGCGGACAGCCTAAGGGGCGGGCGGGTGCTGCGGCATGGGCAGGGGCCGGGGTCAGTGACCCCGGCCCCCCTCGTGCGTATGGGCTACTTCTCGGTGACGCCCGCCGAGTCGAACGTGGCGACCTCGTGCATCGCGCGGGCCGCGCTCTGCACCACCGGCAGGGCGAGCAGCGCGCCGGTGCCCTCGCCGAGGCGGAGGTCGAGGTCGACCAGAGGGCGCAGGCCCAGCTTGTTGAGGGCGGCCACATGGCCGGGCTCGGCGCTGCGGTGGCCCGCGATGCAGGCGGACAGGACCTCGGGGGCGATCGCGCGGGCGACCAGGGCGGCCGCTCCCGTGCTGACGCCGTCCAGGATCACCGGGGTGCGCAGCGAGGCACCGCCGAGCAGGAAGCCGACCAGGGCCGCGTGCTCCAGGCCGCCGACCGCGGCGAGCACGCCGATGGGGTCGGCCGGGTCCGGCTGGTGCAGTTCGAGGGCTCGGCGTACCACGTCGACCTTGCGGGTGTGCGTCTCGTCGTTGATGCCGGTGCCCCGGCCGGTGACCTCGGCCGGGTCGACGCCCGTGTAGAGGGAGATCAGGGCGGCCGACACCGTGGTGTTGGCGATGCCCATCTCGCCGGTGAGGAGCGCCTTGTTGCCGGCGGCCACCAGGTCACGGGCGGTCTCGATGCCGACCTCGATCGCGGCGATCGCCTCTTCGCGGGTCATCGCGGGGCCGGTCGTCATGTCACCGGTGCCGGCCCGCACCTTGCGGGGCAACAGGCCGGGCGTGGCCGGGAGTTCGGAGGCGACGCCCACGTCGATGACGCAGACCTCGGCGCCGACCTGGTTGGCGAAGGCGTTGCAGACCGCGCCGCCGCCGAGGAAGTTGGCGACCATCTGGCCGGTGACTTCCTGGGGCCACGGGGTGACGCCCTGGGCGTGCACTCCGTGGTCACCGGCGAAGATCGCGACGGCGGCCGGCTCCGGGATCGGCGGCGGGCACTTGCGCGAGAGGCCGGACAGCTGGGCGGAGATGATCTCCAGCATGCCGAGCGCGCCGGCGGGCTTGGTCATCCGCTTCTGGCGCTCCCAGGCCTCGCCGAGCGCCTTGGCGTCCAGCGGGCGGATGCCCGAGACGGTCTCCTGGAGCAGGTCGTGCGGGTCCTCGCCGGGCAGCGCGCGGCGGCCGTACGTCTCCTCGTGGACGACCCAGGACAGCGGGCGGCGCTTGGACCAGCCCGCCTGCATCAGCTCCGGCTCCTCGGGGAACTCGTCGACGTATCCGACGCAGAGGTAGGCGACCACTTCGAGGTGCTCGGGCAGGCCGAGGGCGCGGACCATCTCACGCTCGTCGAAGAACGAGACCCAGCCGACACCGAGCCCTTCGGCGCGGGCCGCGAGCCACAGGTTCTCGACGGCGAGCGCCGAGGAGTACGGGGCCATCTGCGGCTGGGTGTAACGGCCGAGGGTGTGCCGGCCGCCACGGGTCGGGTCCGCGGTGACCACGATGTTCACCGGGGTTTCGAGGATGGCCTCGATCTTCAGTTCCTTGAACTGCTTGGCCCGGCCCTTGGGCAGCGACTTGGCGTACGCCTCGCGCTGGCGCTGGGCGAGTTCGTGCATCGTGCGGCGGGTCTCGGCGGACCGGATCACCACGAAGTCCCAGGGCTGCGAGTGCCCGACGGAGGGGGCGGTGTGGGCCGCCTCCAGGACGCGGAGCAGCACCTCGTGCGGGATCGGGTCGCCGCGGAAGCCGTTGCGGATGTCGCGGCGCTCGCGCATGACGCGCAGCACGGCCTCGCGCTCGGCGTCGTCGTAGGCCGGGGCGGCGGGGCCCTGTTCGGCGGTCTCGACGACCTCGGCGACGTCCTCGGCGGCGAGTGGCTGCGGCCCGGCCGCGGGCTCCGGCACGGCCGCCGGCTGCGGCGCGGTGATGACTTCGAGCGGCTCCTCGGCGGCGGGTGTCTCGACGGGAGCCTCGGTCGAGGGGGCGTCCGCGACGGCCGCCGGGGTCGCTGCCCCGGCACCCTCCGCGGCCGGTTCGGCCGCCGGCGCCTCGGCGGCCGAACCGGCCCCGGGCTGCTCCTGCTGCGGTACGAGCACGGGCTCGGGCGCCTGAACGGGCTCGGCGACCGGTGCCTCGGGGGCGACGGCGGCAGCCTGCGCGGGCGCCTGCTCCTCGGCCGGGGTCTGCGGTACGGGCACGGCAACGTGCGTGGCCGTCTGGTGCTGCGGCACGGCGACGGGCCGCGCCTCGGGCACCTCGGCCGGGGCGGGCTCGGCGGCCACTGGCTGCTGCGGGAGCTGAGCCTCGACGACGGGCTCGGGCGCGACCGCATCGGGCGCGACCGCATCAGGTCCGGCTACGGGGGCCTCGGCCGGGGCGGGCTCGGCGACGGCCGGTTCCGCGACGGCGGGTTCCGCGACGGCCTGGCCGGGGACGGCAGGTTCCGCGAGCAGCTCAGCGCCGGCCTGCTCGGGGACCACGGGCTCGGCGGCGGCCGGGGTCGCCGGGGCGGGCTCGACCAGCGGCTCCGCCGCGGCGGGCTCCTCCGCGACCGGCCCGGCGGGGGCCTGTTCGGCCACGGCCGGTCCGGCCACCGGGGCCTCGGCGGGCACGGGCTCGGCGGCGAGCGGCTCGGCGGCGGCCGGGGTGGCCGGCTCGACGGGGACCTGTGCGACCGGCTCCGGCTGCACGGCCGGGGCGACGGGCTCGGCGGAGACCGGAGCGACGGGCTCGGCGGCCGGCGGTGGGCCGTCCTGCGCGAGGGGTGCTTCCGCGACGCCCTGCACGGGCTGGGCCGGTTCAGCCTCGGGCTGCATAGCCTCGGGCTGCACGGCCTCGGGCTGCACGGCCTCGGGCTCGGGCTGCGTCGGCGCGGGCGCGAGGTGGGGGCCGGTCGGGATCGAGCCGTCGACCGGCACGAACTGGCCCACCGGCTGAGGCTGTCCGGGCTGCGGCGCCTGCTGGGCGGCCTGCTCCTGAACCTGCTGGGCCTGCTGGGCGACGAGCCGGTCCACGAGGAGAGTGGACTGCGCGACGGGCTGGGCAGCCGCGTGCTCGGCTGCCTGCGGCTGGGCGGCCGGAGCGGCGGTCCGCACCGCGAACTCCTCCGGGACGACCGTTTCTGCAGGGGGCATAGGTGTGTTGAGTGACTGATGGGGCGCGGAGCGCTGCTGAGGCGTCCATGCCATCCCGGGCCCGGGCGCGAGATCCCCGTGGGTTCCCGGCTGCTGCGCTCCCGGCTGCTGCGCAGCGGTCTCGTCGCGCGGGACGTCCAGGTACTCGGGACCCGTGGTCGGCGGTCCCTGGGTGCGGGTCGGCACCGGGTTCACCGGAGCGCCGGCCGGGCCGCGGTCGGCGAGGGAACGGACGACCCCGGCGGAGGCGTCCGGCACCTGGGGGCCGAGGTGCAGGGGGCGGCGGGACGGCGGCGGGGCGGCCGCGGGCTGCTGCGCGGCGCGGACGCCGCCGAGCTCGACGGAGCCGGTGTCGCGGCCGCCGGCCTCGTGCGCGCCCGGCTCGGCCTGGCCGGGCGCGGGCGGCACCTGAGCCATGACGGGCGCCGGGGCGGGCGCGGACTGCGGGTCGATCCAGGCGCCCTGGGCGCCCGGCATCAGAAGCAGATCGTCGTCGTCCGCCACGTTCTCGGAGGGGTCGAGGAAGGTGTAGGCGCCGGGAGCGGGGACGCCCGGCTGTTCCACCATGCCTGCGTTCTCCGGCAGTCCCTCGCCCGGGACCTGGCCGGTGTCAGTCATGCGTACCCCTTGCCCATCTGTAGTGCTCCTTCGGCCTGCGCCCGGGAGCCGCACGCGCAGGACGCGTACGTCACCCGTCGCTCGGAACGAGTGCGCCGCGCGGTTGCGAACGGCCCGCAGGCATCAACGACACCATGCATTGTCGCGGGCCTTCGCCGCCGTGGCGCTCAGTCTCGACCACGGCCCGTGTGGGCTGCGCCACGTTGCGCGTCCCCCGGATGTGCCGTACCGCGAAGGGGTCCCAAAGCGGGCCCCTCTTCCGGCCCTTGGCGAGCTGGGTGCCGAACGGCCGGGTGCGGTACAACGATCGGCCAGCCTACCCCCCGCGACGCGCCGGAAGAGTCACAGGGATCTTTCTTTCCGCCTTCCGGAGAGCAGGAAGACGACCGAGCGTTCGCGCTCCGACCAGGCGCTCGTGTCGAGGTCGACCGACTGGAGGAGCGCGCACTCGACCTCGTAGCCGCCGGCGCTCAGCGCCGCCCCCACGGCCTCCGCCTCGTCCCGGGTGGCCGCGTGCGTCACGATGCGCTCCGGCCTGCGATCGGCGCACGCCTCCACCACGGCGGCGCCCCCTCCCCCGACGCGTACGACATCGGGCTCGGGCAGCGACTCCAGGACGTGCGGGGCCCGGCCGCGCACCACCTGGACCTGGACGCCGAAGCGGCGGGCCGCGGACTCGGTGCGCGAGCAGGCCTCCGCATCGGCGTCCACGGCGATGACGGCGGCGCCGAACCGGGCCGCCTCCACGGACAGGGCGCCGCTGCCGCAGCCGATGTCCCAGACGAGGTCGCCCACGCGCGGGCCGAGCCGGGCGAGTTGGGCGGCGCGCAGATCGGTGGACTCCCCCGGGCCGAGCCCGGCGCCGTACTCGCGGTCGGGCAGCGCCCAGCCGCGCGGCGCTGAGGGGTAGCCGGGGGCTGGTCCGGCGAGCCAGCCGTCGCCCTCGCTCGCGGGGCCGCCGCCGAGGACGATGACGACGTTGGGGTCGCGCCAGGCGTGGTCGGCGGCGTTCTCGGAGGTGAGGACGGTGACCTGCTCGCGGTCGCTGCCGAGTTCCTCGCAGATGACGAAGGTGCGGTGCACTCCTTCGAGGAGCAGGGCGAGTTCGGCGGGCCCGGCGCCGGGCGAGGTGAGGACGGCGACCTTGGCGTGGGCGCGGCAGACGTTGACCGCACGGCGCAGGGTACGGGGGTGGGCGACGACGATCCGGGCGTCGTCCCAGGGCATCCCGGCCCGGGCGAAGGCTCCGGCGGCCGCGGAGACGGCGGGTACGACCTCGACCTCCAGGCCGTGCTCGGGGGCCCGCAGCGTGCGGACGACCCCGAAGAAGCCCGGGTCCCCGTCGGCCAGGACGACCGCGCTGCCGCGGTGTCCGGCGATGCGGCGGGCGGCCAGGCTCACGCTGCCGAGCCGGATGCGCTCGGCGCCGGCCGGCACTTCGGGGAGTGCGAGGTGGTGGGCGGCGCCGGCCACCAGGGTGGCCGCGGAGAGGGCGGAGGTGGCCGCGGGGGTGAGGGGCGAGCCGTCCCAGCCGATCACCGTGACGCGGTCGGCCATCTTCGTCAGACTCCAGGGGGTGTGGCTGGTCGGGGCGGCGGATGCGTGCCGGGTACGGACTTGAGGGTAGCTCCGATTTCCGTTCCGGCCGTCGGCCCGGGGTTTCAGTTCCAGTCGGTGTACGAGGCGGATCCGGCGTCCGCGAGCTGGTCGGCGACCCCGTCGAGGTCCTCGGGGAGCAGGCTCCACACGATGAGGTCGGTGCGGATGTCCGTCCAGCCGCCGTCCTCCGTCTGCGTACGCGCTATCCAGGCGTTGCGCAGCACGCCCTCGCTGATGCAGCCGATCTTCTGCGCGACCTGCTGGGACGCGGTGTTGTCGGCGGCGGTGCGCAGTTCGAGGCGCTCGAAGTGCTGGTCCCCGAACAGCCATTGGGCGGCGGCGAGCACGCCTTCGGTCGCATAGCCCTCGCCGCGCGCCCAGGGTGCCACGACATAGCCGACCTCGGTGGCCAGGGTGCGCCAGTTGGTGTTCTGGAGGTGGACGATGCCGACCAGGCGCTGGGTGAGGAACTCGGTGAGCGCCCAAACGATTCCTCGTCCCTCGGTGCGCTCGCTCGGGGCGATGTGGCGGACCCAGTCGTCGGCGTCGCGGGCGGTGTAGGGGTGCGGCACCGACGTCCACGCGACGACCTGCTCGTCGTTCATCATCTCGATCAGCGCGGGACTGTCGGCGTCCTCGAAGGGGCGCAGCACCAGGCGGTCCGTGCTGATGGAGATGTCCGGGAAGACCGGAAGGGGGGAAGTCATGTGCCGCTCCATGCCGTGGACCGCTGTGGGGACCGGGGAGGCGCTCGGACCTCCGTGGCCCGTCAACCTATAAGGACCGTAAAGGCACAGCATGCAGCATCGGGCCCCCGGCGCGCATGGCCGGGTGGGCGCTACGACGAAGGTCCCGGCCCCCTGGCAGGGTGTCCGGGACCTTCGTCCTGCCGTACGGGCGGGGCTACTTGGCGGCGCCGAACGCGGGGACGACGGAGCCCGCGTACTTGTCGGTGATGAACTTCTTGACCTCGTCGGAGTTCAGGAGCTTGGCGAGCTTCTGGATGCGGGGGTCGTTCTCGTTGCCCTGCTTGACGGCGAGGAAGTTGGCGTAGGGGTTGCCGTCCGCCTTCTCCAGGGCGAGGGCGTCCTTGGCGGGCTTCAGGTTCGCCTCGATCGCGTAGTTGCCGTTGATGACCGCGGCGTCCACGTCGTTCAGGGCGCGGGGCAGCGTGGCGGCCTCCAGCTCCTTGAACTTCAGGCCCTTGCTGTCCTTGATGTCGGAGAGCTTGGCACCGGACCCGGCGCCGTCCTTCAGCGTGATCAGGCCGTTGGCGGCGAGCAGTTGGAGGGCGCGGCCCTCGTTGGTGGTGTCGTTGGGGACGGCGACGGTCTGGCCGGAGGCGATGTCCTTCAGCGACTTGACCTTGTGGGAGTACAGGCCGAGCGGCTCCAGCTCCACGTTGACGACGGGCACGATGTGGGTGCCGTTCTTCTTGTTGAAGTCGTCCAGGTAGGGCTTGTGCTGGAAGAAGTTGGCGTCGACCTGGCCCTGCTCGGTGGCGGTGTTGGGCAGGACGTAGTCCGTGAACTCCTTCACCTCCAGCTTGAGTCCGGCCTTGGCCGCCAGGTTGTCCTTGACGAACTTGAGGATGTCGGCGTGCGGCGTCGGGGACGCGGCGACGACCAGCGCCTTGGAGTCGTCCGCCTTGGCGCCCGCGGGCTTCGGGTCGGAGGAGGAGCCGCAGGCGGTGAGGCCGACGGCGAGCGCGCCGGTGACGAGGGCGGCAGCGGTGATCTTGGTGTTCTTACGCACGAAAAGTGCCTCTTTCTGGTGGTGCGGTGGGACGCCCGGACAAGGAGTGCGGGCTGCGGGGAGGGAAGTTCAGGAGGTCCGGCCGCGCCGGGCGATCAGGCGGACGACGCCGTCGCCGAGCAGCTGGACCACGGTGACGATGGCGATCAGGACGGCCACCGTGATGAGCATGAAGTTGGTCTCGAAGCGCTGGTAGCCGTAGGTGATGGCGACCGAGCCGAGCCCGCCGCCGCCGACCGCTCCGGCCAGCGCGGAGTAGCTGACCAGGGTGATCACGGTGGTGGTGATCGCGGAGACCAGGGAGGGCAGCGCCTGCGGGAGCAGCACCTTCCACACGATGGTGGGGATGCCGCCGCCCATGGACTGGACGGCCTCGACGAGCCCGTGGTCGACCTCGCGGACGGAGGTCTCCACCAGGCGCGCGAAGAAGGGGATGGCGCCGATGGACAGCGGCACGATCATGGCGCTGGGGCCGATGAAGGTGCCGACGAACCAGGTGGTGAAGGGGATCAGGGCGATCAGCAGGATGATGAACGGCAGCGAGCGGCCGATGTTCACGATCACGCCGATGACCTTGTTCACCGGGCGGTTCTGCAAGAGCCCGCCCTTGTCGGTGAGCACGAGCAGCACACCGAGCGGCAGCCCGAGCCCGATGGTGACGACGGTCGCCCACAGCACCATGTAGAGGCTGTCGTACGTGCCCTGTGACAACAGCGGCTGCATTTCCGACCAGGTCACTTGGCACCTTCCTCGACCAGGGCGGGCGCCTGGCTGTCGTCCACGACGTCCACCTGGAGGCCCTGCTCGCGCAGGAAGCCGACCGGGACGACGTTCTCCTCGTAGCGTCCGGGCAGTTCGATCCGCATCCGGCCGATCTGCTTGCCGGCCACGGTGTCCATGGCAGCGCCGAGGATCGAGATGTCGATGTTGTACGTCCGGGCCAGCTGCGAGACGACCGGCTGGGTGGCGGCCTCGCCGTGGAAGGTGACGTCGATGACGGTGCGCTCGGGGCCGCTGGCGTCGCCGGTCACCGGGAACAGTTCGGCGGCGAGCTGCGAGCCGGGGGTGGCGAGCAGTTCGCCGACGGTCCCGGACTCGACGATCCTGCCCTTCCGCATCAGCGCGGCCGAGTCGCAGACGGTCTTGACGACGTCCATCTCGTGCGTGATGAGCAGGACGGTGAGGCCCAGCTGCTGGTTGAGGTCGCGAAGGAGCTGGAGGATCGAGCGGGTGGTCTCCGGGTCGAGCGCGCTGGTCGCCTCGTCGGAGAGCAGCACCTTGGGGTCGCCGGCCAGGGCGCGGGCGATGCCGACGCGCTGCTTCTGGCCGCCGGAGAGCTGGGCGGGGTGGGCCTTGGCCTTGTCGGCCAGGCCGACGAGGTCGAGCAGGTCGAGGGCCTTGCGGGAGCGCTCCTTGCCGGAGATGCCGAGGATCTCCAGGGGCAGCTCGACGTTGTCCTGCACGGTCCGCGAGGACAGCAGGTTGAAGTGCTGGAAGACCATGCCGATGCGGGAGCGGGCCCGGCGCAGGTCCTTGCCGGCCCGCCGGCCGCGGCCGGCGAGTGCGGTGAGGTCGACGCCGTCGACGGTCACCGTGCCGGTGGTGGGGCGCTCAAGGAGGTTGACGCAGCGGATGAGGGAGGACTTGCCGGCGCCGCTCTGGCCGATGACGCCGTACACCTCGCCCTCGCGGACGTGCAGGTCGACGCCGTCGAGCGCGGTGATATCTCGTCCACGCGACTGGTAGACCTTGGTCAGGCCCGTTGTGGTGATCACAGGATTTCCGTCACTGTCGAGTGCGCGGCGCGGGGTATGCCGGGCACGGGGCAAACGTGTTCGGGGCGCGGCTCGGCCTCATCGGTGGATACCGGGGGCACGGGGTGCGCGGGGGCGGGCCGGCTTCGTATGTTCGACACGGAACCGGGCACGGCCGACAGTCTCGCTTCGGGGCGCGAGGCTCAGGCGGGGGCCCTCAGAAGGCGCACATTCGACACATACAACGAGCACCGGGCGTCGTCATCGCCTCGGTCGCAAGGGTGCGGCTGCTCGTCGTGGTCATGTGGCAAGTAAAGCAGAACCGATTAGGAACAGATCAGGGATGTCCGAATACCGGACATCCCTGGACTGACATACGGACGGTCTCACTCCGCGGTGGTGATCTCCACGCCACCCGCCGTGGCCTGCGCGGACACGGCCGACAGGTCCTTCACCACCACGTCCGCCACCAGCTCCTCGGCCCGGTGCGTTGTGGTCAAGGCCACGGTCGTCATGCCCGCCGCGCGCCCGGCCGCGAGTCCGGCGGGAGCGTCCTCGAACACCACGCAGCGGGCCGGATCCACCCCGAGCCGGGCGGCCGCGAGCAGGAAGGGCTCGGGGTCGGGCTTGCCCCGGGTGATGTCGTCGGCGGAGACCAGGAGCTTGGGCTCGATACCGGCCTCGTGCAGCCGGGCCGCGCCGAGCCTGGCGGTCGCCGAGGTGACCACGGCCCAGCGGTCCGCCGGGAGCGAGGCGAGCAGCGCCGCGGTACCGGGCAGCAGCACCACTCCCCCGGCGACGTCCTCGACCTCCAGTTCCTCGATGCGGGCGAGGGCGCCCGGCACGGCGTCGGCGGGCAGCAGCTCGGCCACGATCTCGCCGGCCGGGCGGCCGTGCAGTTCCACGCGGGCGAAGTCCTCGGCGGTGATCCCGTACTCCTGGGCCCAGCGGGTCCAGCAGCGGGTGACGGACGCCATCGAGGAGACGAGCGTTCCGTCGTTGTCGAACAGCAGGGCTTCGGCATGGATCTTCATGTCTCCCGAGCCTACGGGCGGGGGTGGGGGTCGGCGCATCGGGCCTTTCGGCCCGTAATACCCTCGACCCCATGCTCGATGCCCTGACGGTCGCGGTCGCCGCCGCCGCGCTCGCCCTCGCTGCCTGGTGCGGTTTCGCCGCATACCGGGACCAGCCCACCAAGGACTGGCACTTCATCGGCATGGCCGTGGTCGCCGTCCTCGCGCTGGCCCAGCTGGTGGTCGGGCTCGTGCAGCTCGGCCGGGGCGAGCGGCCCGAACAGGGCGTCGCGATCTTCGTCGCGTATCTGGCCGGAGCGTTCGCGGCCGTACCGGCCGCGGGATTCCTCTCGCTCTCCGAGCGGACGAAGTGGGGCTCGGTGACGGTGTCGGCGGGTGCCGTGGTGCTCGCCGTGCTCGAAGTGCGTCTCTACGACATCTGGGGAGGCTGACCGTGACCGAGTCCGCCACTGACACGACGCCCGCCGACGAGCTCGGCTCCGGGCCCGGCCGGGTACTCGTCTGGTTCTACGGGGTGTTCACCGTCGCTGCGGCGTCCCGCTCGATCGTCCAGATGATCATGGACTTCGGCAAGGCGCCGCTGGCGTACGTGCTGTCCGCGGTCGCGGCCTGCGTGTACGGATTCATCACGTACTCGCTGGTGCGCGGCGGCGAGAAGGCCCGCCGGGCGGCCCTGGTGTGCTGCGCGGCGGAGCTCCTCTTCGTCCTCGTCGTCGGCACCTGGACCCTGGCGGACGCCTCGGCCTTCCCCGACAAGACGGTCTGGTCGGACTACGGGATGGGCTACCTCTTCATCCCGGTGGTCCTGCCGGTCCTCGGCATGCTCTGGCTGCGGCGGAACAAGCGCTGACGCCCGACGGGCTCTAGGCGCTCGCCACGAACTCCTGCGCCGCCGCGTCCTTTTCGAGGGTGATCAGGGACAGCCGCGCGCTCACCGGCTCGGTGGCGACGGTCGCGTAGCCGTGCCGTCGGTACAGACGCAGGTTCGACTCGCTGCGGTGGCCGGTGAAGAGCTGGAAGCGCTTGGCGGCGAGTTCCGCCGCGCAGTGGGCCTCGATGGCGTCCAGGAGCCGGCCGCCCAGGCCGTGCCCCCGCAGCCGGGGATGCACGATCAGCTTGTCGATGCGGCCGGTGCCCGATCCGTCCACCCGGCCCCGCACCGAGGCGACGATCTCGTCGCCGAGGCGGGCCACCAGGGCGTATCCCGTGGACAGTTCGGCCCGTAGCCCTTCCAGGGTCTGGGTCAGGGGCTCGATCGAGTAGTCGCCGTAGAGCTCGGCCTCGCTCTGGTAGCACAGGTACTGCAACTTCAGTATCTGCTCGGCATCCTGTGCGCCGGCCGCAGAGATGGTCACGCTCATGCCCATGTGTGCATGCCTCTCGCTCAACTGGTCCCCGATTGTCTACCGCTCCTTTCCCCCGAGTTCAGGAGCGGCAACCTCCGCCGCCAGCATTCTGCGCAGGCATCCCAGGCAACGGGAACGCATCGGCCCCAGGCTGCCCTGTGAGATATCCAACTCCCCTGCGATTTCCCGGTAGGTGGGGTCCTTCGGCGACAGCAGCGCGGTCAGCAGCCGGGGGCAGTCGCCGGGCGTGCGGCGGACCGCGGCGCGCAGGACACGGCGTCGCTCGGCGCTGATCGCGGCGAGTTCGGGGCCCGGTTCCGGGTCGGCGGCGGGGGCGCTGCCGTACGGGCTCTCCTGGCGGCGCAGCCTGCGGGCGCGGCGGGCCTCGGCCCGCACGGCGGTGCGCACCCAGTGCGCGGGGTCGGCCGGGTGCTGCTCCAACAGCCGCAGCCAGACGGCCTGTTCGAGGTCGGCGGCGTCCACCCCGGTACCCGGTGCCTCCGCGGCGGCCTCGGCGGCGAGCAGCGGGCTGAGCTGTGTGACGAGATCCATGCCGGGCGGGACGCGCCCGCCGCGGGAACCGGTTTCCGCGGCGGGCACTTCTCACCCGTACGAGGACGGACTCGGCCGAGAACGGACTCCTACGAGGACGGACTCAGCGCCCCCGGAAGTCGGCGGCGGCGAGCAGCGCGGTGTCGGCGTTGTCCGAGAACACCGCGTCGATGCCGGTCGCGAAGTACGTCTTGAAGGCCCCGAAGGCGTCCCCGTAGGCGTTGGGGTCGGTGCCGCGCCGGAAGTCGGCCGGCAGGAAGGTGTTCTCGTTGCGCATCGTGTACGGGTGCAGGATCAGGCCCCGCGCGTGCGCGTCCCGGACGAGGGTGGTGGGCTTGGTGAGCCGGCCCGCCGCGTCCTTGGGGATGATCAGGTCCAGGGTGGGGCCGATGCCCTGGGCGTACGAGGCGATCCACTTCAGGCCGGCCGGCTCGACCAGATCGTCGACGGTGCGCGGGTCGCCGCCGACCACGAAGTCCCAGGGCCTGGTGCCGGCGTTGGAGAGCAGCACCACCGAAGGGGTGTCGACCAGGCGCGACAGGCGCTGGATGCTGCTGGGCTCGAAGGACTCCAGGAACTGCGGGGAGTCCGCGCGGTGGCGTCCGTAGCGGCGCAGCAGGGCCGCGACCCGGTCCTCCAGGGGCAGCCCGATGCCGCGGAAGTAGGTGGGGTGCTTGGTCTCGGAGTGCAGCCAGATCCGGCGCCCGAGGCGGCGGCCCTGCTCCTCGGCCCAGCGCAGCACCTCCTCGAAGGTGGGCACGTCCCAGCGGCCGTCGTACAGGGTGTTGCGCTGCCGGTTGCCCGGGATCCGCTCCTTGGCCCGCAGCGTCTTCAGCTCGGCGAGCGTGAAGTCCTCGGTGAACCAGCCGGTGATCGCGACCCCGTCGACGGTCTTGGTCGCCTTGCGGGAGGCGAACTCGGGGTGGTCGGAGACATTGGTGGTGGCCGAGATGTCGTTCTCGTGCCGGCAGACCAGGTGCCCGTCCTTGGTGGGCACCAGGTCCTGCTCGATGACGTGGGCGCCCAGGTCGAGGGCGTGCTGGTAGGAGCCGAGCGTGTGCTCCGGCCGGTATCCGGCGGTGCCGCGGTGTCCGATGACGTACGGAACGGGCAAGTCGCGGTAGCCGCCCCGCCCACCGCCGCGGCGCTGGGCGGCCCCGGCCGGTGCGGCCGCGAGCCCGGTGGCCGCGGTGCCGAGCACGGCCGCGCCCGCCGCTCCGAGCACGGTCCGGCGTCCGGGGCTCTTCCGCTCACCCTCAGTCATGAACACTCCTCAGTCATCGTTTCCCACTGGCGAATTTCCGCGTGTCCCGCACCTGTCAAAGCCGGGAGTCGAGCGTAGGCGGACGGACGTGAAGAGAGGGATGCTTTACGGGTACCCGGGGACGAATGCGGGCCGAACCTGGCGCAAACACATGTCAACAGCGCGTATCCACTTCGTGAACCCGATGTGCGATCAGCGGCGGCCCGCGAGTATCGTCCTCACCTGCACAGACATCCCACCCCCACCCAGACGACTCCGGAGGGCCCGTTGTCCCGCTTCGCGCTCATCAAGGCAGTGCTCGGACCGATCATGCGCCTGATGTTCCGCCCACAGGTGGAAGGCGCCGAGAACATTCCGGGCACCGGTCCAGTCATCCTCGCCGGCAACCACGTGACGTTCATCGACTCGATCGTGCTGCCCATCGTGTGCGACCGGCAGGTGTCCTTCATCGGCAAGGACGAGTACGTCACCGGCAAGGGGCTCAAGGGCCGCCTCATGGCGTGGTTCTTCACCGGGGTCGGCATGATCCCGGTCGACCGGGACGGCGCGAACGGCGGGGTCGCGGCGCTGATGACCGGCCGCCGCATCCTGGAGGACGGCCGGATGTTCGGCATCTACCCGGAGGGCACCCGCTCCCCCGACGGCCGCCTGTACCGCGGCCGCACGGGCGTCGCCCGGCTCACCCTGATGACGGGTGCGCCCGTCGTCCCGTTCGCGATGGTCGGCACGGACAAGCTCCAGCCGGGCGGTGCGGGGATGCCGCGGCCCGGCAAGGTGACGGTCCGCTTCGGTGAGCCGATGGAGTTCTCGCGGTACGAGGGGATGGACCGGGACCGGTACGTGCTGAGGGCCGTCACGGACTCGGTCATGGCCGAGGTCATGCGGCTGTCCGGCCAGGAGTACGTGGACATGTACGCCACCAAGGCCAAGGCGGCCTAGCCCCCGCTCCCCTTCCCTCGCCCCAAGTCCCTTGACGCGCAAGGGGCTTGGGGCGATTGCGTCAGGGGCGCACCCCAACGCCGCTTTCCCTGCGGGGGCTTGGTCGCAGCCCCCCGCACGGCCGCGCCGCGTCAGGGGTGTTCCAGGCCCTCGGCCAGCTTCTGGCCGCGCAGGAGGAACCAGGCCGCCGTGGCCGTGGCGAACAGCACCACCGCCCCCACCCCGGCCGCCGTCTGGAAGCCCTGCGTGAACGTGTCCCGCGCCGCGGACAGCAGCGCGTCCGCCTGGTCGGACGGCAGCTTCGCCGACGCCTCCACCGCCCCGCCGAGCGAGTCGTGCGCCTCGGCCGCGATGTCCGCGGGGACGCCCGCCGGGACCACGAAGCCCCGGTAGATGCCGGTCACCACCGAGCCCAGGAGCGCGATCCCGAGGGCCGCGCCCAGCTCGTACGCGGTCTCGGAGACCGCCGACGCCGCCCCCGCCTGCTCCTTCGGCACACTGGAGAGGATCACGTCGGCCGTCACCGTGAAGGCGAGCCCCGCCCCGAGACCACCCACGAACAGGGCGAGTCCGAGCGAGAACACCCTGGTCTCCGCGCCGAGCAGCACGCACGCGGCGAGCGAGACGCCGACCGCCGCGAGGCCGCCGGCGACCGCGCTGCGCACCGAGGCCCGCCGCGCGATCGTGCCGGCCGCGAGCCCGGCCCCCACCGCGCCGACCGCGGCGGGCAGTTCGATGAGCCCCGCCTGCAACGGCGAGCGGCCCTGGACCAGTTGGAGGAACTGGGACAGGAAGAACACCAGGCCCGACAGGCCGAGGATGGTCAGCAGATCGGCGAGCACGGCCCCGGAGAAGCCCCGGTGGTGGAAGAGCCGGATGTCCAGGAGCGGCGAGGCGAGCGTGCGCTGGCGGCGTACGAACCAGACGAGGGCCGCGATGCCGAGCACGGCCGCCGCCACGATGTCCCAGCGGAACCCGTTGACCGCGGCTTCCTTCACCGCGTAGACCACGGCGACCATGCCGACGAGCGAGAGCCCGACGCTGATGAGGTCCCAGGGCCCCGGGTTCGGGTCGCGGGACTCGGGCAGCAGCTTGATGCCGACCAGGACCAGGACGGCCATGACGGGCAGGTTGATCAGGAAGACCGAGCCCCACCAGAAGTTCTCCAGGAGGAACCCGCCGACCACCGGCCCGACCGCCGCGCCCGCGGACGCGGCGGCGCCCCAGATGCCGACGGCCAGGCTGCGCTCGCGCGGGTCGTGGAAGATGTTCCGGATCAGGGCGAGCGTGGACGGCATCAGGGTCGCGCCCGCGACACCGAGCAGCGCCCGGGCCAGGATCATCATCTCGGGGCTGGAGGCGTACGCGTTGAGCACGGACACCGCGCCGAACGCCACGGCACCCATGAGCAGCAGCTTCTTGCGGCCGATGCGGTCGCCGAGGCTGCCCATCGAGACGAGCAGTCCGGCGATGACGAACGAGTAGACGTCGCCGATCCACAGCAGCTGGGTACCGGTCGGCTTGAGGTCCTCGCTGAGGAAGGGCGTGGCGAGGCCGAGCACGGTCGCGTCCACGGCGACGAGCAGCACGGCGAGTACGAGCACCGCGAGCGCGAGCCAGCGGCCCATCGGGCCGATGGCCTGGGGCGCCCGCTGTTCGGTTGCGGTCACTTCTCCACGCTCCGTCGTGCACCGCCGAGCAGCAACTCGACGATCATGTACTGGAAGTCCTTGGCGGCGACCCGGCCGTCCTGCACGGCCCATGCGCCGGAGCCGATCAGCCCGTACAGGGCCTCGGTCAGCCAGGCGGGGGTGAGGTCGATGCGGAACTCGCCCTGCTCCTGGCCGCGCCGGAACAGCGCGGAGACGCGGGCGTCGATGCGGGCCCAGCCCTCGTTCATCTGCTCGGTCTCGAAGAGCTGGTTCTCGGTGACGAGGAAGGCGAGCAGGCCCGCGACCGGCTCGACCTCGGCGACCAGGCGGCGCAGCGCGTCGGGGGCGCCGTCCTCGTCGAGCCGGGCCTTGTCGAGGGCGGCCTCCAGCTCGCGGATGCCGAGCTCTTCGAGGGCTTTGACCAGCGCTTCGCGGCCCGCGAAATGGCGATGGAGGGTCGCGCGGCCGATTCCGGCGGCGCGGGCCACCTCGTCCATGGTGGCGGTGGCCTTGCGGGTGAGGAGGGCGGCGGCGGTGCGGAGTACCTGGTCTCGGTCCACGGTCATGAGACAAGTCTAGCCCTGATGAGACACGAACGTCTCATCAGGGCCAGGGAGCCGGACTGCGCCGGGAGCTACTTCTTCGCGGTCGCCCAGGCGTGCTGGAGCTCCAAGTCGGCCTTGACCTCGGCCAGTTGGACCGCCACCGCCGAAGGGGCCGTACCGCCGCGGCCGTCGCGCGAGGCGAGCGCGCCCTTGACGTTGAGGACCGTCCGGACCTCGGGCGTCAGGTGCTCGGAGATCTTCGCGAACTGTTCGTCCGTGAGCTGGTCGAGCTCGATGCCGTGCGCCTCGCACTCCTTGACGCACTCACCCGCGACCTCGTGCGCGACCCGGAACGGCACGCCCCGCTTGACCAGCCACTCGGCGATGTCGGTGGCGAGCGAGAAACCGGCCGGGGCCAGTTCCTCCATCCGGTCACGGTTGACGGTCAGGGTGGCCATCATGCCGGTGAAGGCGGGCAGCAGCAGCTCCAGCTGGTCACAGGAGTCGAAGACCGGCTCCTTGTCCTCCTGGAGGTCCCGGTTGTACGCGAGCGGCAGCGCCTTCAGCGTCGCCATCAGGCCGGTGAGGTTGCCGATGAGGCGGCCCGACTTGCCCCGCGCGAGCTCCGCGATGTCCGGGTTCTTCTTCTGCGGCATGATCGACGAGCCGGTCGAGAAGGCGTCGTGCAGGGTCACGAAGGAGAACTCCTTCGTGTTCCAGATGATGATCTCCTCCGCGATCCGCGACAGGTTCACGCCGATCATCGCCGTGATGAAGGCGAACTCGGCGACGAAGTCCCGCGAGGCCGTGCCGTCGATGGAGTTGCCGACCGAGCCGTGCTCGAAGCCGAGGTCGGCCGCGACCGCCTCCGGGTCGAGCCCGAGCGAGGAGCCGGCGAGCGCGCCGGAGCCGTACGGCGAGACCGCGGTCCGCTCGTCCCACTGCCGCAGCCGCTCGGCGTCCCGGGAGAGGGACTGCGCATGGGCCAGCACATGGTGGGCGAAGAGGACCGGCTGGGCGTGCTGGAGGTGGGTGCGGCCCGGCATCGCGACATCCGGGTGCGCCTCGGCGAGGCCGACCAGGGCGTCCTGGAGCTCGGCGATCAGGCCGCCGATGGTGCGGGCGTGGTCGCGCAGATACATCCGGAAGAGCGTGGCGACCTGGTCGTTGCGGGACCGCCCCGCACGCAGCTTGCCGCCGAGGTCCGCGCCGAGCCGCTCCAGGAGCCCGCGCTCCAGGGCGGTGTGGCAGTCCTCGTCGGCGACCGTGCCGACGAACGAGCCGTCGGCGACATCGGCCTCCAGCCGGTCCAGGCCCTCGGTCATGCGCTGGAGCTCGTCGGCGGTGAGCAGGCCCGCCTTGTGGAGCACACGGGCGTGGGCGCGCGAGCCGGCGATGTCGTACGGGGCGAGCCGCCAGTCGAAGTGGACCGAGGCGGACAGCTTCGCCAGCGCTTCGGCGGGGCCGTCGGCGAACCGGGCTCCCCAGAGCCGGACGTCACCGTTGTTGCTGCTCACAGCTCAAGCTCCTCAGAAGTGGATGTGCGGCCGCCTCCCCGCCGCGGAGGAACGGGGAGGCGGCCGTATAACGAGTCGGGCTCACCCGAAGTCGCGCCGGGCGACCCTCTCGCCGATAGGCATAACTATGCAATCCTCTGTATGTTTTGTCAACGAGCCGATGGGAGCCGGTGCCCGCCGCCGGCCGCCCGGCGTCCCGCGGACAGCCCGGGGCGTCTCGGCGGACAGCACGTACGGAGCAACTCCCGCCGGTTCGGGCGGCCGGGCGGCGCGGGGGCGCATACGGTCCGGAACATGCGCATCGTTGCCGTGCTCCTGGCGTCCCTGCTCATCCCGCTCGCCGCGCCCGCGGACCCCGGGCCGCTGCCCGAGCGGATGGCCCGCACCGGCGGCGGCAGTCAGCTCCTGACCGCCGAGGCGCCCGCCACCGGGGCCACCACGGGCCGGCTCACCTGGTGGGACCGGCGCGACGGAGGCTGGGTGGAGGCGGGCTCGGCGCCGGCCAGGTTCGGCGCGAAGGGCCTGGTGGAGGGCGCGTCCCGGGTCCAGGGCACCGACACCACGCCGACCGGCCTCTACTCACTGCCGTACGCCTTCGGGGTGGCGGCCGCGCCGCCCGGGACCCGCTACCCCTACCGGCGCGCCACGGACCGGTCCTGGTGGTGCGAGGACAACGAGGCCCGCGCCTACAACCGCTGGGTGGAGGGCCTGCCCCCGGACTGCCGGGCGAGCGAGTCGGAGCATCTGACGGCGTACGCGAGCCAGTACGCCCGGGCGCTCGTCATCGGCTTCAACTACGCCCGGCCCGTGCGCGGCCGGGGCGCCGGGATCTTTCTGCACGTCAACGGGCGCGGCGCGACGGCCGGTTGTGTCTCGGTGCCGGCCGAGGCGATGGACCGGATCCTCGCCTGGGCGGACCCGGCGCGCCGACCGCACATCGCGATCGGCACGACCGACGGGCCCACCTCGATCACGCGGTACTGAACTCGCTCACCGAGCCCGGGAGTTGGCGGCCATCGCCCGCAACTCCACTGTCAGCGGTGGTCGTTCTGGGCCAGCCGCAGCAGATGGTCGGCCAGCGCCTGGCCGCCCGACGGGTCGCGGCTGATCAGCATCAAGGTGTCGTCCCCCGCGATCGTGCCGAGGATGTCGTGCAGTTCGGCCTGGTCGATGGCCGAGGCGAGGAACTGGGCGGCGCCGGGCGGCGTGCGCAGGACGACCAGGTTGGCGGAGGCCTCCGCGGAGATGAGGAGTTCCGCGGACAGCCTGCGCATCCGCTCCTCCTTCGCCGACTCGCCGAGCGGCGCCTTCGGCGTGCGGAAACCGCCCTCGCTGGGCACCGCGTAGATCAGCTCGCCACCGGTGTTGCGGATCTTCACCGCGCCCAGCTCGTCGAGGTCGCGGGAGAGCGTCGCCTGGGTGACGCTCAGCCCGTCGTCCGCGAGGAGCTTGGCGAGCTGGCTCTGGGACCGCACCGGCTGCCGGTTGAGGATGTCCACGATCCGGCGGTGGCGGGCGGTGCGGGTCTGCGGTACGGCGGGGCCGCCCGGGTCGAAGTCCTGCGCCTCGTCGGTCATCGTCGTCTCATTCTCCGGATCGTCCGTCCCCGTTGACTGTGCCGAGGACGCCGGGCAGTGCCCGGAGGAACGCGTCCACCTCCGCGTCACCGATGATGAGCGGCGGCATGAGCCGTACGACATCGGGGGCGGGCGCGTTGACCAGGAAGCCGGCGTCCTGAGCCGCCTGCTGCACCTGAGGCGCGAGGGGCTCGTTGAGCACGATACCCAGCAGCAGCCCCGCACCACGGACATGGGAGACCAGCGGGTGCCCGAGCGCCTCGATTCCGGCGCGCAGCTTCTCGCCTGTCGACTTGACCCGGTCGAGCGCGCCGTCGGCGGACAGCACGTCGAGCACGGCGAGTCCGGCGGCGCAGGCGACGGGGTTTCCGCCGAAGGTGGTGCCGTGCATCCCGGGCTTCAACAGCTCGGCCGCCGCGCCGAAGGCGACCGTGGCGCCGAGCGGAAGGCCGCCGCCGAGCCCCTTGGCCAGCGTGACGATGTCGGGCTCCACGCCGTCGTGCTGCTGGTACTCGAACCAGCTGCCGGTCCGCCCGATGCCGGTCTGCACCTCGTCCAGGACGAGCAGCGTGCCGGTGGCACGGGTGATCTCGCGGGCCGCCTCCAGGTATCCCGGCGGCGGGACGACAACACCGATCTCGCCCTGGATGGGCTCGATGACGACGAGGGCGGTCTCCTCGGTGACGGCCGCCCGCAGCGCCTCGACGTCCCCGAACGGTACGTGGGTGACATCGCCGGGCAGCGGCAGGAACGGCGTCCGCTTGCCCTCCTGGCCGGTGAGGGCGAGCGCGCCCATCGTCCGGCCGTGGAAGCCGCCGTGGGTGGCGACCATGTGGGTGCGGCCGGTGAGGCGGCCGATCTTGAAGGCGGCCTCGTTGGCCTCGGCCCCGGAGTTGGAGAAGAAGACCCGGCCCGGCCGGTCGAAGAGCTGGACGAGCCGCTCGGCGAGCGCCACCGGCGGCTCCGCCACGAACAGGTTCGAGACGTGGCCGAGCGAGGCGATCTGCTGGGACACGGCCTGCACGACGGCCGGGTGGGCGTGTCCGAGCGCGTTGACCGCGACGCCGCCCACGAAGTCGGTGTACGCGGTGCCGTCCGCGTCCCACACCGTCGCGCCCGCGCCGCGCACCAACGACAGCTTCGGCGTGCCGTAGTTGTCCGTCATGACCTGCTGCCAGCGCTGTGCGAGCTCCTGGTTGGTCACCGCGCTCCCCCTTGTCCGTCGCTTGTGTCGGGTCCGTCGGGCACGACCATGGTGCCGATGCCTTCGTCGGTGAAGATTTCCAGCAGGATCGAGTGCGGGACCCGTCCGTCGATCACGCGCGCGGTGTTCACCCCGTTGCGCACGGCGAACAGGCAGCCCTCCATCTTGGGGACCATGCCGCTGGAGAGCTCGGGCAGCAGCGTCTCCAGCTGACTGGCCGTCAGTCGGCTGATCACGTCGTCGCTGTGGGGCCAGTCCTCGTACAGCCCCTCGACGTCGGTCAGGACCATCAGGGTCTCGGCACCCAGCGCAGCCGCAAGTGCCGCAGCCGCCGTATCAGCATTGACGTTGTAGACATGTCCGTCGTCCTGGGAGCGGGCGATCGAGGAGATGACCGGGATCCGGCCGTCGTCCAGGAGCGCCTTGATGGCGCCCGGATCGATCGCGGTGATCTGGCCGACCCGGCCGATGTCGACCAGTTCGCCGTCGATCTCGGGGCGGTGCTGGGTGGCGGTGATGGTGTGGGCGTCCTCGCCCGTCATGCCGACGGCGAGCGGCCCGTGCTGGTTGAGCAGCCCGACGAGTTCGCGCTGCACCTGCCCGGCGAGCACCATGCGGACCACGTCCATGGCCTCGGGCGTGGTGACCCGGAGCCCGGCCTTGAACTCGCTGACCAGGCCGTGCCGGTCGAGCTGCTTGCTGATCTGCGGTCCGCCGCCGTGCACGACGACGGGCTTGAGCCCGGACTGCCGCAGGAACACCACGTCCTGCGCGAACGCGGCCTTCAGGCCCTCGTCGACCATGGCGTTGCCGCCGAACTTGATGACGACGGTCCTGCCGTGGTGCCGGGTCAGCCAGGGCAGCGCCTCGATGAGGATCTGCGCCTTGGGCAGGGCGGTGTGCTTACGCGTGCTCATGAGCTGTACGCGCTGTTCTCGTGGACGTACTCGGCGGTGAGGTCGTTGGCCCAGATGACGACGGGCCCGGCGGTGCCGGCCGAGAGGTCGGCGGTGATCCTGACCTCGCGGTAGCGCATGTCGACGAGGTCGCGGTCCTCGCCGACGCAGCCGTTCTTGCAGACCCAGACGTCGTTGATGGCGACGTTGAGGCGGTCCGGGTCGAAGGCTGCCTTCGTGGTGCCGATGGCGGACAGGACCCGGCCCCAGTTGGGGTCCTCGCCGTGGATGGCGCACTTGAGGAGGTTGTTCCGGGCGATGGAACGTCCGACCTCGACGGCGTCGTCCTCGCTCGCGGCGTTCACGACCTCGATGCGGATGTCCTTGGAAGCGCCCTCGGCGTCCCCGATGAGCTGGCGTGCCAGGTCGTCGCAGACGGCCCGGACGGCCTCGGCGAACTCCCCCTGTTCCGGGGCCACTCGGGAGGCGCCGGAGGCGAGGAGCAGCACGGTGTCGTTGGTCGACATGCAGCCGTCGGAGTCGACCCGGTCGAAGGTCTGCCGCGTTGCGTCGCGCAGCGCCTTGTCGAGGGTGGCGGCGTCGAGGTCCGCGTCGGTGGTGAGCACGACGAGCATGGTGGCGAGCCCGGGGGCGAGCATTCCGGCACCCTTGGCCATGCCCCCCACGGTCCAGCCGTCCCGGGTGACCACGCTGGTCTTGTGCACGGTGTCGGTGGTCTTGATGGCGATGGCGGCCTTCTCGCCGCCGTGCGGGGAGAGTTCGGCCGCCGCCCGCTCGATGCCCGGAAGCAGCCTGTCCATCGGCAGGGTCACACCGATCAGACCGGTGGATGCCACGGCGACCTCGCCCGCGCTGTGCCCTTCGAGCACCTCGGCGACCTTCTCGGCCGTGGCGTGGGTGTCCTGGAAGCCCTGGGGGCCCGTACAGGCGTTGGCGCCACCGGAGTTGAGGACCACGGCGCTCACCTCGCCGCCCTTGAGGACCTGCTCGGACCACAGGACCGGCGCGGCCTTGACGCGGTTGGAGGTGAAGACGCCCGCGGCGGCGCGGCGGGGCCCGGTGTTGACCACGAGGGCCAGGTCCGGGTTGCCGTTCTGCTTGATCCCGGCGGCGATGCCCGCCGCCGTGAATCCCTTGGCTGCCGTCACACTCACGGCGCAACTCCCATCGTGGAAAGGCCCGTCGACTCGTCGAGTCCGAGGGCGATGTTCATGCTCTGCACCGCGCCGCCGGCGGTGCCCTTGGTGAGGTTGTCGATGGCGCTGACGGCGATGACGCGCCGCGCGCTCTCGTCGTAGGCCACCTGTACGTGAACGGAGTTGGACCCGTACACGGAGGCGGTGGCCGGCCACTGCCCGGCGGGGAGCAGATGGACGAACGGCTCGTCGGCGAAGGCCTTCTCGTAGGCGGCCCGCACGCTCTCGGCGCTCACGCCGGCCTTGGCCCTGGCGGAGCAGGTGGCGAGGATGCCTCGGGACATCGGCGCGAGGGTGGGCGTGAAGGACACGGTGACGTCCTCGCCGGCCACGGCGCTCAGGTTCTGGATCATCTCGGGGGTGTGCCGGTGCCCGCCGCCGACGCCGTACGGCGACATCGAGCCCATCACCTCGCTGCCCAGCAGATGCGGCTTGAGCGCCTTGCCCGCGCCGGAGGTGCCGGTGGCGGCGACGATCACGGCGTCCGGCTCGACGAGTCCGTCCCCGTACGCGGGGAAGAGCGCGAGGGAGACGGCCGTCGGGTAGCAGCCCGGCACCGCGATCCGCCGCGTCGACTCCAACGCGGCGCGCGCGCCCGGCAGTTCGGGCAGCCCGTAGGGCCAGGACCCGGCGTGCGCCGAGCCGTAGAACCGCTCCCAGTCGGCGGCGTCACGCAGCCGGAAGTCGGCCCCCATGTCGACGACCAGGACGTCGTCGCCGAGCTGCTCGGCGACGGCCGCGGACTGACCGTGCGGCAACGCGAGAAAGACGACGTCGTGCCCCGCGAGCACCTCGGCCGTGGTGGCCTCCAGCACCCGCCCGGCCAGCGGGACGAGATGCGGCTGAAGCGCCCCGAGCGGCTGCCCGGCGTTGGAGTTCGCGGTCAGCGCCCCGACCTCGACCCCCGGGTGCCCGAGCAGCAGACGCAGCAGCTCCCCGCCCGCATACCCACTGGCCCCCGCCACTGCCGCTCGTACCGCTGCCATCGTTCCTCCTCGGTGATGGCATGACTATACGCAGTCATGCAGTGTTATGCAAAGGGTTCCCTGGCCCGATCGCCTCGCGGCTGCGACTGGGCGCGTCGGCCGGCCCCGAGGGCTCCCCTCGCTCCGGCGGGTCATGACGGCGGTCCGGGCCGTTTTCCCGTCCTCCGCGGCGCGGCCGATGATTTCCCGGCTCCCGGCCGGTCCAAGCTCGTGACACCTCAGGAAGGGACACCGCCATGCCGGAGCTTCTCGTCGACTTCATCACCTCCCTCGACGGCTACGCGTCAGGGGAGGGGTGGCCCGGGTTCTGGGGCCTCGAAGGCCCGGAGTACCTCGCATGGCTCGGGGAGCAGCCCGAGGCCACCTATCTGATGGGAGCGAACACCTACCGCCTGATGTCGGGCTTCGCCGGAGGCGAAGTACCCAGTGGCCAGGACGAGTTCAGGCCCGAGGAGGAGGCGTCCGTCGACGAGCTCACACGAGCCTCCAAGATGGTGTTCTCCTCCTCCCTCAAGGAGCCACCGGCCTGGGCCAACACCACGATCGTCCGCGGCGACGCCGTCGAGGCGGTCCGTGCCCTGAAGTCGAGCGGCTCGGGGCTCCTCAGCACGATCGGCAGCCTCAGCCTCTGCCGGTCCCTGCTGCGAGCCGGACTCGTCGACCGCTTCCGGGTCGTGATGTTCCCGGTGATCACCGGGGCCACGGGGGAAGAGCGCATCTACGACGGCTATCCGGACGTCGCCCTGGAGATGATCGAGCACCGCACCTTCGACGGCCGCACCCAACTGGTCGAGTACAAGCCCCGCGTTCTGGACCACCCTCCGCTCGGCGCCCCCGCGTGACGGCGTCCCGCCCGTCGGACGCCACCAGGCCCGCACAGCGGCGGCGGGCCCCGGCCGGCGGCGACCGGCGTCAGGGTGCCCGAGGTGCGGGGCCGGCGGCGGGCTAGGATCCGGGCCATGGCGCTGACCGTGAACGACGTGGACCGGTTCGAGGCCGCCCGGCCCCGGCTCCAGGCCATCGGCTACCGGATGCTCGGGTCCGCGAGCGAGGCCGAGGACGTGGTGCAGGAGACGTTTCTGCGCTGGCAGGCGTCCGACGTGGAACGCATCGAGGTGCCCGAGGCCTGGCTGACCAAGGTGCTCACCCGGCTCTGCCTCAACCAGCTCACCTCGGCCCGCGCCCGCCGCGAGACCTACGTGGGCCAGTGGCTGCCCGAGCCGCTGCTCGACGGGGACCCGATGCTCGGCCCCGCCGACACCGCCGAACAGCGCGAATCGGTGTCGTACGCGGTGCTCACGCTGCTGGAGCGGCTCTCCCCCAACGAGCGGGCGGTGTACGTCCTGCGGGAGGCGTTCGGCTACGCGCACCGCGAGATCGCCGAGATGCTCGACCTCACCGCGGCCGCCAGTCAGCAGATCTTCCACCGGGCCAAGAAGCACGTGTCCGAGGGCACGGCCCGGACCGAGATCGACGAGGCCGCGGCGCGGCGGGTGGTCGAGGAGTTCCTGGCCGCCGCGGCCAGCGGACGGACCGAGCCGCTGGTGCGGCTGCTCACCGCGGACGCCACCTCGATCGGCGACGGCGGCGGCAAGGTCCCGGCCCGTACCCGCGCCTTCGAGGGGGCGCTCGCGGTCGCGACGTTCATGCGGGGCCTGTTCAAGCCCGGCAAGGCCAAGCGGGCCCTGGTCGGCGGCACGGCCGAGATCCACACCGCGAACGCCAACGGGGCGCCCGCCGTCGTGGCCGTCGTGGACGGACGGGTCGTCGGCGTCATGTCCCTGGAGATCGGCGCCGAGGGCATCGTGGCGTTCCGCAGCCAGGCCAACCCCGACAAGCTGGAGCGCGCGACCCGGCAGTGGGCGGCCACCGAGCACGGGGAGCCGTTGCTCCGCGCCTTCTGACCCGTGTGACCCGCTTCACATCCCGCGCCTGTCAGGAAACGGCGGGCCGCCCGGTTCAAGGGGCGACACCGCGCGAGACAGGAGCAGGGATATGCAGCACCGCATCATCGTCCTCGGAGCCGGATACGCCGGAGCCATCGCCGCCGGACGGCTCGCCGGGCGGCTGTACCGCGAAGACGTCGCCATCACCCTCGTCAACGCCGAACCCGACTTCGTCGAGCGCGTCCGGCTCCATCAGCTCGCGACCGGCCAGGAACTCAGGCCCCGCCCCCTCGGCGAGATGTTCGCGGGCACCGGAGTCACGGTGCGGCTCGCCAAGGTCACCGGCGTCGACGTCGACCGGAGGACCGTCAGCGTCGTGGACACGAACGGCGTGGACACGAACGGCGTGGATGAGAACGGCGCGGCCGAGGACCTCCCGTACGACACCCTCGTGTACGCCCTCGGCAGCGGCTGGACCGACCACGGCGTCCCCGGCGCGGCCGAGCACGCCCACGCGATCGCCGGTCGCGCCGGGGCGCTGCGGCTGCGCGACCGGCTCGCCCGCCTCGGGGCCGGTCAGCCGGTGGTCGTGGTCGGCGGCGGCCTCACCGGGGTGGAGGCGGTCACCGAGATCGCCGAGGCCCGCCCGGACCTCGATGTCGCCCTCGTCGCCCGCGGCGGCCTCGGCGACTGGCTCTCGCCCAAGGGCCGGGCCCATCTGCGCAAGGTCTTCGCCACCCTCGGCATCACCACCCACGAGAACGCGGCCGTCACCGGCGTCGCGGCAGACCAGGTCACCACCGCCGACGGCAGCACGATCCCGGCCGCGGCCACCGTGTGGACGACCGGCTTCGCCGTCCACGCCATCCCGGGGGCATCCGCCCTGGAGACCGGCGCCGACGGCCGGATCGCGGTCGACGCGACCATGCGCTCGCTCTCGCACCCCGACGTGTACGCCGTCGGCGACGCGGCGGTGGCAGCGGGCCCCGGCGGCAAGCCGCTGCGGATGTCGTGCGCGTCCGGTACCCCCATGGCCTGGCAGGCAGCCGACGCGATCGCGGCCCGTCTGACCGGCGGCAAGCTGCCGGACGTGCCGTTGCGCTACTTCAACCAGTGCGTCTCGCTGGGCCGCAGGGAGGGCCTGATCCAGTACGTGACCGCCGACGACCGGGCCGTGCGCGGGGTCCTGACCGGGCGGTTCGCCGCCCTGTACAAGGAGGTGGTCTGCAAGGGCGCGGCCTGGAGCGTCGCCAACCCGCTGCTCGGGATGCCGGCCCGGCGCCGCCATGTGGTGGCGCGGACGGCCGGGACAGCCCCCACGGCGGAGTCGGCGGGCGCCGCCACCAGGGCCTCGGTCTGAGCGGCGGGAGCCGTGGGCCGGCGCCCCTACCCCGCCCCCAGCTCCGCCAGCCTCCGCTCCAGGAACGCCTGTTCCGCAGCGTTTCCCGTCCGGGCGAGCGCCTCCTCGTAAGCACGTGCCGCCTCCTCGAACCGGCCGAGTCGGCGCAGCAGGTCCGCGCGGGTGGCGTGGAGGAGGTGGTACTGCGCGAGGTCGAGCGCGTCGACGAGGGCGAGGGCCTCGGCCGGGCCCTCGGTCTCGGCCACGGCGATCGCCCGGTTGAGGGCCACGACCGGCGTCGGCGCGAGGGCGAGCAGCTGGTCGTACAGCTGCCGGATCTGGTGCCAGTCCGTCTCGTCCGCCGTCGCGGCGTCGCTGTGCACGGCGTTGATCGCGGCCAGGATCTGGTACGGACCCGGCCGGCCGCCGCGCAGACAGCGACGCACCAACTCCTGCCCCCGCACGATGAGTTCGTGGTCCCAGCGGGTGCGGTCCTGGTCCGCGAGGAGGACCAGCTCGCCCGCCGGGCCCGACCTCGCGGCCCGGCGCGACGCGGTGAGCAGCATCAGCGCGAGGAGCCCGAGCGGCTCCGGCTCGTCCGGCATCAGCTCGACCAGCAGCCCGCCGAGCCGCAGGGCCTCCGCGCACAGGTCGTCACGTACGAGCAGGTCGCCCGAACTGGCCGCGTACCCCTCGTTGAAGATCAGGTGGACGACGGCGAGCACCGCGCGGAGCCGGTCCGGGAGATCCGCCTCGCGCGGGATCCGGTAGGGGATGCGGGCCTCGCGGATCTTGCCCTTGGCCCGCACCAGACGCTGGGCCATCGTCGGCTCGGGCACCAGGAAGGCCCGGGCGATCTCCGCGGTGCTCAGGCCGCCCAACAGCCGCAGCGTCAGGGCGACTTGGGCGGCGGGGGCGAGTGAGGGATGGCAGCAGGTGAAGACCAGGCGGAGCCGGTCGTCGTGCACGGGGCCCTCCTCGGCGGGCTCGTCGGTCGCGTACAGGCGCTCGCGCCGGGCGGCCTCGGCCTGCCGGTCCGCGCGGGTCGACTCCCGGCGCAGCCGGTCCACGGCCCGGTTGCGGGCGGTGGTGATGATCCAGCCGGCCGGGCTCGGCGGCACTCCGTCGGCGGCCCACCGCACCAGCGCGGTCGCGAACGCGTCCTGCACGGCCTCCTCGGCGAGGTCGATGTCCCCGAGCACCCGGGCCAGTACGGCGACCGCCCGGCCGTACTCGGCGCGAAAGACCCGCTCGACCTCGTCGCTCCCCGGTGCGCCCGGCCCCGTCCGCCTCACTCCTGGACTTCTCCGTAGAAGGGCCGCACCTCGATGGGCAGCGTCGTCGCGCGCACCGCCTTGCGGCCCCACTCCAGGGCCGCGTCCAGATCGGGCGCCTTCACGATGCACAGCCCGCCGAGGTACTCCTTGCTCTCGATGTACGGCCCGTCGGTGGTGAGCACATCGCCGTTCTGCTCGCGCAGCACCGTGGCCGTGGACGGTGCCGCGAGGCCGCCGGCGAAGACCCAGGCCCCGGCGTCCTTGAGCTCCTGGTGGAAAGCCTGGAGGTTGCCGGTGATCCTGGCCATCTCGTCGGCGTTCGGCGGGGTCCCCCCGCTCGGCGTGACCACGCTGAGCAGGTAGTGCGGGGCGTTCGTCATGACGTTCTCCTCGGACGGTGGCGGCCCCGGCGGGGCGGCCCTCACCATCTATACGAACGGGAACCGGCCGGATCGACACGGATCGCGGACGCGCGCCGAAGTTTTTCCGTCGCGCCCGGCGTCGGATGGCGTACGGTCCCGAGGACCGTGCGGTGGGACAGCGGAGCGGGGAGGACGTACGTGGGCGAGAACAAGCGCCTGATGCTGGCCGGCGAGTGGTACCTGCCCGACGACCCGGAGCTCCGCGCCGACTCCGAGCGCCGCGTCCGGCTGTGCGCGGCCTACGACGCGGCGGCCACCGCCCCGGCCGCCGAGCGGCACGCGATCCTCGCCGAGCTGCTCGGCAGGGTCGACGCGTCCGTCCATGTGCGGGCACCGTTCCGGTGCGACTTCGGCTACAACATCAGCATCGGCGCGGGAACGTTCGTGAACTTCGGCGCGGTCTTCCTCGACACCGGCGCCATCACCGTCGGGGCCGACGTCCAGATCGGTCCGAACGTCCAACTGCTCACGCCCACGCACGAGTTGGACGCCGAGCGGCGACGGGCGGGGTGGGAGAGGGCGCTCCCCGTGGCCATCGGGGACAACGTGTGGCTGGGCGGCGGGGTGATCGTCTGCCCCGGGGTGGGCATCGGCGCGAACACGGTGGTGGGCGCGGGTGCCGTCGTCACCCGGAACCTGCCGCCGGGCGTGCTCGCGGTCGGCAACCCGGCCCGGGTCGTCCGCGAGCTGACCTGAGCCGGGGCCGCGGCGCGGGGTCTACTGCACGCCGAGGGCCATCCACTTGTCCGCGGTCTCCAGGGTGCGGAAGCCGATCTTCTCGTAGACCCCGTGGGCGTCCGCGGTGGCGAGCAGGATCCTGCGCAGCCCGGCCGGCTCCAGGTGGTCGCGTACGGCGGTGACGAGGGCCGTGCCGAGACCCTTGCCGCGCACGGCGGGGTCCACGTACACATCGCAGAGCCAGGCGAAGGTGGCATGGTCGGTGACGATCCGCGCATAGGCCACCTGCTCGCCCGAACCGGCTTCGTAGGCACCGAAGTTGAGGGATCCGGCGATGGCGGCGTCCTGCTTCTCGCGGGTGCGGCCGAGCGCCCAGTACGCGTCCGTGGAGAGCCAGTGGTGGACCCGGGCGGCGTCGAGGCGGGCGGGGTCGCTGGAGATCGTGTAGTCGCGGAAGATCACTTCACTCATGCCGGGAGCCTCGCAGGCGGCGGGCCGGTTGTCAGTTACCCAGCACACCGTCCAGGGCGGTGCGCAGCCGGCGCACGGCCTCGGAGATCTCCGCACCGCCGGTCACGCCCGCGAAGCTGAGGCGCAGATGCGCGGCCGGGGGCTCGGCACTGAAGTAGGGGCGGCCCGGGGCGACGGCGACGCCCGCGCGCAGCGCGGCGGACACGACGGCGGTCTCGGAGGCGCCATCGGGCAGCCGGAGCCAGAGGTGGTAGCCGCCGGACGGGACGTGGGGCAGGGCGAGTTCGGGGAGCCCGTGCAGCACGGCGGCGGCGAGGGACTGCCGGCGCGCGGTCAACTCGGCCGACACGGCGCGCAGATGACGGCCCCAGGCCGGGGAGCCGACGAGTTCGAGGGCGGTCTCCTGGAGGGGGCGCGGCACGAAGAACGAGTCGACGACCTGGATGGCGCGCAGGCGTTCCAGGACCGGGCCGCGGGCGGCGAGCGCACCGACGCGCAGGCTCGGCGAGGTCGCCTTGGTGAGCGACGAGACGTGCACGACGACGCCGTCGGGGTCGTCGGCGGCGAGCGGGGCGGGCAGGGGGCCCGCGTCCTCGTGCGCGAGCCTGCGGGCGAAGTCGTCCTCGACGACGAACGCGCCGTGGGCGTGCGCGATGCGGACCACCTCGCGGCCCCGGTCCGGGGACAGGAGGGCGCCGGTCGGGTTCTGGAAGAGCGGCTGGCAGATGAGGACGCGGGCGCCGGTGGCGGCGAAGGCGCGGGAGAGGAGCTCGGGGCGGATGCCGTCGGGGTCGACCGGGACGGGGACGGGCCGCAGGCCCGAGGCCCGGGCGATGGCCAGCAGGCCGGGGTAGGTGGGCGACTCGACGAGCACGGGTGCCCCGGGCGCGGCGAGCGCGCGCAGGGCCGTGGTCAGGGCGGTCTGACCGCCCGCCGTGATCAGGACGTCGGCGGCGGTGACCGCGCCGCCGACCTCGCGGGCGAACCAGGCGCGCAGTTCGGTGAGCCCGTCGACGGGCGGCCGGCTCCACACACCGGGGCGGCGGCCGGCCCGGCCGAGCGCGGCGGCCATGGCCCGCTCGGGCTGGAGGCCGGCGTCGAGGTAGCCGCCGCTGAGGTCGATGACGCCGGTCGCCGGGATGCCGAGGGTGGCCATGACACCGCTCGCGTCGACGGCACGCGGGGCCGGCTCGGTGGCCCCGTCGGCGCTGAGCGACACCTCCTGCCAGGAGGTGTCGCCGGCGCGCGGGGTGACCTGACGCGGCTCGGCACGGTAGGCACCGGCGCCGGGCCGGGTGACCACGAGCCCCTCGGCGACGAGCTGGGCGAGCGCGCGCGAGACCGTCACCGGGGACACCCGGTACCGCTCGACGAGCACCCGGCTCGACGGCAACTTCCCACCCACCGAGTAGCGGTTGAGCTCGCTCCGCAGGGATTCCGCCAGTTCAGCCACACTGCTACGCTCATGCATGACAGCACAGGATAGCGCTACTCCACTCGGCTCGATAGCGGTCGGCACGGATGACGGCAACGGGGACGCGGCGGGAGTCGCGGGCGGGGCCGCCGCGGACGCCGGCAGGGGTGCGGACCTCGGGACCGTCGCCGTCGAGGTCCGGGACGCGGGGCAGAGCGGCACCCCCACCTCCCTCCCCCGCGGCGCGCTGCTCGCCGCGCTCGGCGTCGTCTCCTTCTCGCTCACCTTTCCCGGCACCGCCTGGGGACTTGAGAGTTTCGGGCCCTGGTCGCTCGTGTGCCTGCGGATCGCGCTGTCCGCGCTGATCGCGGGTGGGCTGCTCGCCGGGCGGCGGGTGCCGCTGCCCGCTCGGGCGCACTGGGCCGGGCTCGCCGTGGTCGCGGGTGGTTCCCTCGTCGGGTTCCCGCTGCTCACCACCCTCGCCCTGGAGACCTCGACGACCTCGCACGCCGCCGTGGTGATCGGGCTGCTTCCGCTGGCCACCGCGGCCCTCGGCGCGGTGCGCACCGGGCGCCGGCCCTCCCCCGCGTTCTGGGCGGCCTCGCTCGCCGGGGCCGCCGTGGTCGCCGTCTTCACCGTGCAGCAGAGCGGCGGGGCGCTGTCCTCGGGCGACATCTGTCTGTTCGCGGCGCTGCTCGTCTGCGCCGCCGCGTATGTGGAGGGCGGCCGGCTCGCCGCGGTGATGCCGGGCTGGCAGGTGGTCGCCTGGTCGCTGGTCCTGTGTCTGCCGTTGGCCCTGGCCGGCGCCGCGGTGGCGCTGGTCCACGAGCCCTGGCGGCTCACCGGGCACGGCGTGGCCGGTCTGCTGTGGCTGGCCGCCGGGTCCAACTGCTTCGGCCTGTACGTCTGGTACCGGGGACTCGCCGCGGTCGGCGTGCCCAGGGCCAGCCAGCTCCAGCTCGCCCAGCCGCTGCTCACCCTCGTCTGGTCGGTGCTACTGCTCGGCGAGCACCTCTCCCCGGCCGCCCCGCTCGCCGCGGGCGGGGTCCTGGTGTGCATCGCGGTGACCCAGCGGGCCCGCTCCTGAGGGAGCGCGGTTCCGGCCCGTTCGGCGGGTCGTGGCCGTTGAGCGGGCTCGGACCGGTGAGCGGGCCCGGGCCGTTCAGCGGACCCGGGCCGTTCAGCGGACCCGGGCCGGGTAGTGGTCGGCGACCACGCGGGCCATGGCCCCGATGCGGTCCTCGGCCACCTCCTTCGCGGCGAAGAAGCAGTGGCCGCGCACCGAGGGGTATCGCGCCGCCAGCGTCAGATGGCGGGACAGCTCGGCCGGGTCCTGCCAGGCGGGCGGCTGCGCCGGGTCCCCCGCCTTGTACAGGGCCTCGCCGATGTACAGGTCCACACCGGTGCCCCGGGCGACCTCGTCCCACCAGGGCACCAGGACCGCGTAGTCGGCGGCGGCGAACCCGATGTTCCAGTACAGCTGCGGACAGATGTAGTCGACGAGGCCCGCGCGGACCCAGGCACGCGTGTCGGCGTGCAGATCGTCGTAGGTCTGGGCGCCGGCCGTGGTCGCCGAGCCCCGGGGGTCGCTCGCCTTGTTGCGCCACACCCCGAACGGGCTGATGCCGAACCGGAGCCGGGGCCGCAGCTCCTTGATCCGGGCGGCCGTCTCCCGCACCAGGAGGTCGATGTTGTCGCGCCGCCAGGCATCGCGGTCGGGGAAGCCGGACCCGTACCGCGCGTACGCCTCGTCGTCGTCGAAGCTCTGGCCCGCCACCGGGTACGGGTAGAAGTAGTCGTCCCAGTGCACGCCGTCGATGGCGTAGCGGCGGACCGCGTCCAGCATCGCGTCCTCGACGAACCGGCGGACCTCGGGCAGTCCCGGGTTGTAGTAGAGCTTCCCGCCGTAGGGGACGACCCAGTCGGGGTGCAGCCGCGCGGGGTGGGTGGGCACCAGACGCGACAGGTCGGTGTCGTTGGCGACCCGGTACGGGTTGAACCAGGCGTGCAGCTCCAGGCCGCGCCGGTGGGCCTCGCGCACGGCGGTGCCCAGCGGATCCCAGCCGGGGTCCCGGCCCTGCGTCCCGGTGAGCCACTGCGACCACGGTTCGTAGGGGGACGGCCACAGCGCGTCGGCGGTCGGGCGGACCTGGAGGACCACCGCGTTCAGCCGCCGCTCGACCGCCTTGTCCAGATGGGCCAGCAGCTCCGCGCGCTGAGCGTCGGCGGTCAGCCCCGGCCGCGAGGGCCAGTCCCGGTTGGCGACGGTGGCCAGCCACACCCCGCGGAACTCGCGCCGGGGCCTCCTGCCCGCCACCTCCCGCACCGCCCGCTCCAGCGTCCCGTCCCGGTCGGCGGCCGTCGCGCCGCCCGCCGTGACCAGCCCGCTCACGGCTCCCGCCGTGCCCGCCACAAAGCTCCTGCGCGTGATTCGCCCCACGTCACACCCCTCGCTCGGATCCCGTCGGCCCAGGTGTACCGGACAGCATGCCCGCCCCGGCCCCACTGGCACACGCGCGTCCGGAGTAACGTCAGGGGCCGAAGGCGGGCGCCGGAATCACACGGGGGACCCGCCGGGGACGGCAGTAGAGCGAAGCGAAAGGCACGATGTGACCGACATCGAACGCGTCGGAATTGTGGGCTGTGGCCAGATGGGCGCGGGCATCGCGGAGGTGTGCGCCCGCAGCGGCCTGGACGTCATGGTCGCCGAGACCACCGGCGAGGCCCTGGAGATCGGCCGTACCCGGCTGCACAACTCCCTCTCGAAGGCCGCGGAGCGCGGCAAGATCACCGAGGAGGAGCGCGACGCGACGCTCGGCCGGCTCAGCTTCACCACCGACCTGGGCGAGTTCGCCGACCGCGATCTCGTGATCGAGGCGGTCGTGGAGAACGAGCAGGTCAAGACCGAGATCTTCCAGGTCCTCGACCAGGTGGTGACCCGTCCGGACGCGATCTTGGCGTCCAACACCTCCTCGATCCCGCTGGTCAAGCTCGCGGTCGCCACCTCGCGGCCCGACCAGGTCATCGGCATCCACTTCTTCAACCCGGCCCCGGTGCAGAAGCTGGTCGAGCTGATCCCCGCCCTCACCACGTCCGAGGGCACCATCAGCCGCGCCCAGGTCCTGGTCGAGAAGGTCCTCGGCAAGCACGCGATCCGTGCCCAGGACCGCTCGGGGTTCGTGGTCAACGCGCTGCTGATCCCGTATCTGCTCTCGGCGATCCGGATGTTCGAGTCGGGCATCGCCAGCCGTGAGGACATCGACAACGGCATGGAGCTCGGCTGCGCCCATCCGATGGGCCCGCTGAAGCTCTCCGACCTCATCGGCCTGGACACCGTCGCCTCCGTCGCGGACTCCATGTACGACGAGTTCAAGGAGCCCCTGTACGCCGCTCCCCCGCTGCTCCAGCGGATGGTCGACGCCGGGCGCCTCGGCCGGAAGACCGGGTCCGGTTTCTACTCGTACGCCTGAGTAAAACGGCGTACTTCTGTATACGCGGGTGTACGTCTGAAAGGCCTGAGCCGGGCTCGTACCGCGCACACCGGGTGTGCGGCACGAGCCCGCATATGCCCATCGCACACGCTCCCGCCCCTGGTGCACGGCGAGTTGACTCTGAGCCAGCACATCCATGGCACGTCCGCACAGGACTAAGGAGCCCCACCGTGTCCAGCCACCCGGGACATTCGACCACCGTCGACGAACTGGCGGAGTTACGCCGCCGCCTGGACGTCGGCATGGCCCACATGGACGGTCAGCTCGCGCTGCTCGCCCAGCGGGGCGAGCAGACGGAGCGTGAACTGACCGAGACGGTGGGACGGGTGGCGGCCCTGGAACACCTGAGGTGGCCGCTCCCCGCCCTCACCGCACTGGCCGCCCTGGGCGCCCTCTCGCTCGCCGTATGGCAGGCCCTCGGGCGTTAGGCGTGACTAGCCGTCGCCCAGCCGCAGATGGTGCAGGAGCAGGAGGCCGGCCGCCATGTTGGCGGCCGGGACCTCCCCCCGGGCGACCATGTCGGGCACCAGCTTGAGGGGGACCCACTCGCGGCGTGACGACTCGAAGTCGTCCTCGGGGTGGCCGATGTACTCGGCCGACTCGGACCAGAACAGATGGTGCCGGGCGTCGATGAGCCCGTTGGCGGGCTCGACGGTGAGCAGGGGTTTGAGCGGTCCCGGCCGCCAGCCGGTCTCCTCCTCCATTTCCCGGGCGGCGGCGAACGCGATGTCCTCGCCGTCCTCGACGACTCCGGCGGCCAGTTCCCAGCCCCAGCTGTCGGTGATGAAGCGGTGCCGCCACAGCAGCAGCACCTCGTTGGCCGCGTTGACGGCGGTCGCGACGGCGACCGGGCGCAGCCTGATCAGGAAGTGGTCCAGGTGTCGCCCGTCCGGAAGCGCTACGTCCGCGAGGTTGACCCGAAACCAGCGATTTTCATACACAGTTTGTTCGCTCAGGTTCGTCCACTGCACGTTTCTGCCACCTTCCGACAAGTAGATGGCAATATCGCAGCAGGCTGACGATTACAGGGGAACGCGAAGCGCCCCGTCGATCAGCTCGGCGGCCTCGGCGGCGCCCGCGCAACCGCTCTCGACCAGATGCTCGCGCACCAGGCGGAGGCGGTCACGCAATCGCTGCGACTCCATCCCCCGGGCCCGCTCCGCCATCTCGACCGCGGTGGCCACGGCCCGGTCAGCGTCGCCCTGTCGCAGCTCGATCTGAGCGAGCATCGCAAGGCGGTGCACCCTGCCCCTGTCGTGGGAGGGCTCGTCGGCCGCGAGGGCGGCCTGTTCGCGCGCCGCCGTCAGATCACCCAGGCTGAGCAGGGCCTCGGCCACCTGGACGTTGACCAGACCCGGCTGCACATAGCCGGTCTCGGCCGGCTCCTGGCCCGGCCGGATCCGCCCGGCCGCCGACTCCGCGCTCCTGATCGAGGACAGCGCGCTGTGCCCGTCGCCGAGATGCGCGTACGCCTTGGCCTGCATGGCGTGCAGATCGGACGCCAGCGCGGGGCTCAGGCTGCCGCCCGCCGCGCGCAGGGCCGCCTCCGCGAAGGCGACCGACTGGCGGTAGTCCCGCATGAACAGGGCCTGGTTGACGAGCAGCGCGATGACATAGGCCCCAAGTCCCCGGTCCCCGCTGGCCTTTGCGAGCCGGAGCGCCTGGTGGAAGTAGCGCTGGGCGAGGCCCTGGGCGTTGGAGTCGTAGGCGCAGATCCCCGCGACGGCCACCAACCCGCCCGTGGCGCGGTGCAGTTGACGACCGGTGGCGTCCGTGTAGCCGCCGCGCAGCAGGGGCGCCGTCTCGGCGTTGAGGAAGCCGACGATCCGCGAGCGGGTCGCGATGCCGCCGGCCTTGCGGTACATCAGCTCGTAGTGTTCGCGTGCCGAGCGCAGCATCTCGATGTCGGATTCGCCCACCGCGGTCTGGCCGTCGCGGGACACGTCGGTGTCCTCCGGCGGGTTCTCCCACTCCCATACGGGCATGACGGCCGGGGTTCCGGTGACGGCCGGGGCGTCGAGGATGTGGGTGCGCTGCTGTTCGTCCGAGCGCCACAGGGCGGTGGCCCGCTCGACGAAGCCGGCGAGCGGCGAGCCGTGCTGGGGGGCCGGTTCGCCCGGCACCCCGAGGCCGATGTCGTCGAGGGTGACCCGGCGGCGCAGCCGTCCCGCGAGCACCTCGCAGATCAGGTCGGGCACCTGGCCGCGCGGGCGCTGGCCCTTCAACCACCGTGCCACCGCGGTGTGTTCGTATCTGAGTGCGAGACCTCTGGCCCGTCCCGCCTGGTTCACCCGGGCCGCCAGACCCGCGTGCGAGATCCCCGCCTCGTCCACCAGGGCGTCGAGCAGGGTATTGGGCTGCATGGGCCCCTCCAACGGCTCGGTGTGGCCAGCGTAATCGAGCCCGGTTCACACGGGGTGCGAACCGAGTACCCGCATTTATGCGCCGCGCTCTCTGCCCACGGGCGCCCCCAGTCGGTTGACTCTGAACCGCCTCCCGTTGAGGCGGTCGGGCCGCCGGCTCCCCCTCGTACAGTGCGGCGGCCCGCTCCCGGCGCCGTCCGCCCTGTCCGCGCTGCCCGGCACTCCCGGCAGGGCGGCGGCGCCCCACCCTCAGCGGCGAACACCCGCCGCCCCGCCGGCCGTCTGCTGTGCGGGCACCCGGACCCGGTCGTTGCGCAGCACCAGGAGGGCCACATCGTCCGAGAGCCGGCCGCGGGTATGGGCCAGGAGCGCGCCCCGCACCCGCGCGACCACATCGGCCGGCGACACCGGCGCGGGACGGGAGGCCGCCGTGAGCGCCTCGCGCAGCGCGAAGAACCGCCCGGCGCCGTCCCGGGCGTCCTCGGCGCCGTCGGTGTAGAGGCAGAGCGCCTCGCCCGGCAGCAGCCGGGTGCAGCGCAGCGGGAGCAGTTCGGCCGGCAGCGGGAACGGCCCGAGCGGGGGCAGCGGGTCGCCGGGCGTGAGCGGCTCGGCGCCCCGGTCGAGCCGATAGGGCCAGGGGTGGCCGCAGTTGAGGGCGTACACCTCGCCGGACGGCCGGATCTCCAGGAGCAGTACGGTGACGAAGTCCTCACCGATCGGTCTCTCCGGTTCGGCGCCGCCGGACGCCGGGTGCTCGGCGCGGCAGCGCTCGCGCAGATGCCGGGCCAGAGCCCGGTCCAACCTCCTCAGTACGTCGGGCAGTTGGGGCTCGTCGTGGGCGGCCTCGCGGAAGCTGCCGAGCACGGCGGCGACCGCGCCGATCGCGCCGAGCCCGTGGCCGCGCACATCGCCCATGACCACGCGCACCCCGTACGGGGTCGACATCGCCTCATAGAGGTCGCCCCCGATCGACGCGCCCCGGCTCACCGAGAGCTGACCGGCGGCCAGCGCGATGCCGTCGAGCCGTGCGGGCAGCGGGCGCAGCAGCACCCGCTGGGCGACCTCGGCGACGTGCCGGATGCGCCGCAACTCCCGTTCCGCCATGCTCCGTACGCCCGCCGCCAGCCACCCCACGGCGATCAGGAAGGCCGCGCACGTGGCGATCCGCAGGCCCATGCCGTCCTCGCCGGCCAGCGGACGCGACAGCTCCCAGGCGATGACCAGGGCGAGCCAGCCGGACGGCAGAACGAGCGTGAGGGCCGCGGCCCGGCGGGAGCGCAGCGCCGTCGCACAGGCGGCGGTCCATCCCGGTGTACGGATCATGCCGTCGGCCCCCCTCGGCCTCTGCACCGGACCTGGCGCCGGACCCCGGGAACCGGAGCCGCACCGGCCTGCCCGGGCGCACCGATTCTTTCGACCGGCCGCGCCGTTCGGCGGGGATCATCCGCCCATCTCACCCGAACGAGTGAGGTGGGCGGGCAGGTTCGGCCGCGACGGACGAGAGGGGCGCACCGGCAGTGCCGGTGCGCCCCTCTCGGTGCCTGGTCGCGCGGGTCAGGCGCCGCGCAGCACCGCGCCCGTGGACTCGGCCGCCTGGGCCACCGCCGCGTCGCGGGCGGCCGAGGCCTCCTCGACGGTCAGGGTGCGGTCGGCGGCACGGAAGCGCAGCGCGTAGGCAAGGGACTTCTTGCCCGCGCCGGTCTGCTCGCCGCTGTAGACGTCGAACAGGCGGATGGACTCCAGGAGTTCACCGGCGCCGACGCGCAGCGCGTTCTCCACCGCGGCGGCCGGCACCTCGGCGTCGACGACGAGCGCCACGTCCTGGGTGGCCACCGGGAAGGTGGAGATCGACGGCGCCCGCACGGGGCCGTCGGCGGCCCGCTCCAGGACGTCGAGGTTCAGCTCCATCGCGCAGCTGCGGGCGGGCAGACCGAACGCCTTGACGACGCGCGGGTGCAGCTCACCGGCATACCCGACGAGGGTCTTGACGCCCTCGGGGAACACATACAGCTCGGCGCAGCGGCCCGGGTGCCAGGGGCCGTACTGGCCCTGGTCCACGGCCAGTTCGAGCCCCGCCTCACGGGCGACGGCACGCGCCGCCTCGACGGCGTCGGCCCAGTCGGCCGGACGGCCCTTGCCCCACCAGCCGGCCTGCTCGCGCGCACCGGCGAGCACGGCGCCCACGTGCCGCGGCTGCACGGGCAGCACGGCGTCCAGGGCGGCGATCTCCTCGTCGGTGGGGCGGCGGTCGACGGGCAGCCGGGCGGCGACGCCCGGGGTGGAGGACGGGTGGAAGACCAGGCCCGTCTCGAACAGCGCCAGGTCGTGGCTGCCGCGGCCGACGTTGCGGCGCAGCGTGGCCAGGAGGCCCGGCAGGAGCGTGGTGCGCAGCGCCGGCTCCTCGTCGCTGAGCGGGTTGACCAGCTTCACGACGTCGCGGTTCGCGTCCCCGGCGTCCAGACCCAGCTGGTCGAAGACCGACTCGGCGACGAACGGGTAGCTCGGCGCCTCGACGAACCCGGATCCGGCGAGCGCGCGGCCGACTCGGCGGTGCAGTCGCTGACGCTCCGTCAGACCCCGTCCGGCGGGCGGCTTCGGCAGCGTGGAGGGCAGGTTGGCGTAGCCCTCCAGGCGGATGACCTCTTCGGCCAGGTCGTTCGGCTCGGTGAGGTCGGGCCGCCAGGACGGCACGGTGACGACGAGCTCGTCCTGCCCGTACGCGTCGCAGCCGACCTGCTGGAGGCGGCGTACCACGGTCTCGCGGCCGTACTCGATGCCGGCGACGCGGTCCGGGTGGTCGGCGCGCATCGAGATGCTGCGCGGCGCGGACGGCGAGACGATCTCGGTGACGCCGGCCTCGGCCGTGCCGCCCGCGAGCAGCACGAGCAGGTCGACGGTCCGCTGGGCGGCGGCGGCCGCGGCCTGCGGGTCGACGCCGCGCTCGAAGCGCTTGGACGCCTCGGAGGTCAGCTTGTGGCGGCGCGCGGTGCGGGCGATGGCGACCGCGTCGAAGTGCGCGGCCTCGATGACGACCTCGGTGGTGCCCTTGACCTCGCCGGTCTCGGGGTCCGTGACGGAGTCGGCGATCTCGGTGTTGGCTCCGCCCATCACACCGGCCAGGCCGATGGGGCCCCGGTTGTCGGTGATGACGAGGTCGGCGGCGTCCAGCTTGCGCTGGGCGCCGTCGAGGGTGGTGAGCAGCTCGCCGGCCTCGGCGCGGCGCACGCCGATGGGACCGTCGACCAGGCTGCGGTCGTAGGCGTGCAGCGGCTGGCCGAGCTCGATCATCACGTAGTTGGTGATGTCGACCGCGAGCGAGATCGGACGCATCCCGGCCTTCTGCAGCCTGCGCTGGAGCCAGATCGGGGAACGGGCCTCGGGGTCGAGACCGGTCACGGTGCGCGCGGTGAAGCGGTCGCAGCCGATCGGGTCGGCGACCTTGACCGGGTAGCCGTAGGAGTTGGGCGCGGGCACGTCGAGCAGCGCCGGGTCGCGCAGCGGCAGACCGTAGGCGATGGCGGTCTCGCGGGCCACGCCGCGCATCGAAAGGCAGTCGCCGCGGTTGGCGGTCACCGCGATGTCCAGGACCTCGTCGACGAGTTCGAGCAGCGCGATCGCGTCGGTGCCGGCCTCGTGCTCCGGGGGCAGCACGATGATGCCGCCGGTGGTGTCCGGGCCCATGCCGAGCTCGTCGCTGGAGCAGATCATGCCGTGCGAGGTCCGGCCGTACGTCTTGCGCGCGGCGATCGCGAAGTCGCCGGGCAGCACCGCGCCGGGGAGGACCACGACGACCTTGTCGCCGACGGCGAAGTTGCGGGCGCCGCAGACGATCTCCTGCGGCTCACCCGTGCCGTTGGCCGCGCCGACGTCGACGGTGCAGAAGCGGATGGGCTTCTTGAAGCCCTCCAGCTCCTCGATGGTGAGGACCTTGCCGACCACGAGCGGGCCCTTGAGCCCGGCGCCGAGCTGCTCGACGGTCTCGACCTCAAGACCGGCGTCGACGAGCTTGGCCTGCACGTCGCGGCCGGTCTCGGTGGCGGGGAGGTCGACGTACTCCCGCAGCCAGGAAAGCGGGACCCGCATCAGATCTCCATCCCGAACGGCCGGGTGAACCGGATGTCACCCTCGACCATGTCTCGCATGTCTTCTACGTTGTGGCGGAACATCAGCATCCGTTCGATGCCGAAGCCGAAGGCGAATCCGCTGTACTTCTCGGCATCCACGCCGCAGGCGGTGAGCACCTTCGGGTTGACCATGCCGCAGCCGCCGAGCTCGATCCAGCCCTCGCTGGAGCAGGTGCGGCAGGGACGGTCCGGGTTGCCGACGGACTCGCCGCGGCAGACGTAGCAGACCATGTCCATCTCGGCGGACGGCTCGGTGAACGGGAAGAAGTTCGGCCGCAGGCGGGTCTCGATGCCCTCGCCGAAGAGCGCCTTGACCATGTGGTCGAGGGTGCCCTTCAGGTCGGCCATGGTGAGGCCCTCGTCCACGGCGAGCAGCTCGACCTGGCGGAACACCGGGCTGTGCGTGGCGTCCAGCTCGTCGGTGCGGTACACCCGGCCGGGGCAGATCACGTACACCGGCGGCTCGCGGTCGAGCATCGAGCGGATCTGCACGGGCGAGGTGTGGGTGCGCAGCACGACGCCGGAGTTCGCGGCGCCCTCGGGACCCTGCACGAAGAAGGTGTCGTGCTCGGTGCGGGCCGGGTGGTCCGGGCCGATGTTGAGCGCGTCGAAGGTGAACCACTCGGCCTCGACCTCGGGGCCCTCGGCCACCTCGTAGCCCATGGCCACGAAGATGTCCTCGATGCGCTCCGAGAGCGTGGTCAGGGGGTGGCGGGCGCCGGCCGGTACGCGGTCGTGGGGCAGTGTGACGTCCACCGCCTCCTCGACCAGGACCCGGGCGTCCCGCTCGTCCTCCAGCTCGGCCTGGCGCGCGGCCAGGGCCTTGTTCACGGCACCGCGGGCCATGCCCACGAGCTTGCCCGCCGCGGCCTTGGCCTGGGGCGGCAGCGCGCCGATCTCGCGGTTGGCGAGCGAGAGGGGCGAGGTGCCACCGGTGTGCGCGGTCTTCGCCTGGGCGAGCGCGTCGAGGTCCCCGGCGGCGGCGAAGGCGGCGAGCGCCTCGTCCCGCATCCGCTCGATCTCTTCCGGTTTCAGCGCCTCGACCTCAACAGGGTCGTACGACTTATTGGGTGCCGACATCTCTTCCCGTGCTTCCGATTGTCTTGGCTGGGGGTCCCCGCGACCGCGAAGCGATACCGCGATAGCGCGCGGACACAAACGCGCCAAAGGTCGAGTCTAACGGGGTGGGGGAACGCGGTTGTGCCCGTGGGCGGCTCGGGGGCGGTCTACTGGAGATACGCCGGAGCGCCGACGGGCAGGATAAATCGGAACTGGGCGCCGCCGCCGGGGCCGCGGCCCACGGTGATCGTGCCGCCGTGCGCCTCGACGATGCCCTTGACGATATACAGGCCGAGCCCGGTCCCGCCGCGCTTGCTCCCCCGCCAGAAGCGGGTGAAGACACGGCCCATCGACTCCTCGGGGATGCCGGGGCCTTCGTCGCTCACGGTGACCGCCGTTCCCTTCTCGTCGTGCTCGTCGATGCGGACGGGCGCTGGTGCCACCTCAATGGTGACGGTTCCCTCGCCGTGGCGCACCGCGTTTTCCAGCAGGTTGCCGAGCACCTGGTCGATCTTGTCCGGATCCGCCCACAGGTCGGGCAGCGGGCGCTGGATGCGGACCAGGAAGCGGTCGGGGGTCTGGCCGGAGGCGACGTGGGCCTGGAGGTGGCGGCCGACGGCGGCCGGGATGTCGACCGGCTGGCGGCGCACTTCGAGGCGCCCCGAGTCGATGCGCGAGATGTCGAGGAGCTCGGCGATGAGCCGGGTGACCCGGTTGGCGTCGGCGTCGACGGTCTCCAGCATCAGGCGCTTCTGGTCGTCCGTGAACCGCTCCCACTTCGCGAGCAGCGTCGCGGTGAAGCCCTTGACCGACGTCAGCGGCGAACGCAGCTCGTGGGCGACGGTGGCGATCAGCTCGGCGTGCGAACGCTCGGTGCGCCGCCGGGCCTCGGTGGAGCGCAGGCTGACCACGACCCGGCGGACCGGGCCGGTGGGGCGCTCGCGCACGTAACGGGCGGAGACCAGCACCTCGCGGCCGCCGGGCAGCAGCAGATTGCGTTCGGGCTGGCCGGCCCGGATGGCGAGGCCGCCGTAGGGGTCGGTGAGCTGCCACCAGCGGCGGCCCTTGAGGTCCTCCAGGGGCAGCGCCCGCTCCAGCGGGCGGCCGAGCGCCTCGTGCCGGGGGACCGCCGTGATCCGGACCGCGGCCGCGTTGAAGCAGATCACCCGGCCCTTGTCGTCGGCGACCACGATGCCGTCGGGCAGGTCGTCGGGGTCGAAGCCGAGGACATCAGGACCGCCGGACGGATACAGCGCGGTGCTGTTGCCGATGCCGCTCATGCCGACAGCCATCCCCGTATCCCACCTCTCCGAAGCGCTGAGTGGGCCCCCGAGCCCGCCACCCTACTAGTAGGAGGTGACGGAGCGGCACCCTCCGGCAGCACGCTGCGCACGGGCGGAGGCGTAGAGGCACACGGCGGCGGCGGTCGCGAGGTTGAGGCTCTCGGCCTTTCCGTGGATCGGCACGCGCACCACGGCGTCCGCGAGCGCGCGGGTCTCCTCGGGCAGGCCCCAGGCCTCGTTGCCGAAGATCCAAGCGGTCGGGCCGCCCATCGTCCCCGCGTCCAGCTCGGCGTCGAGGTCGTCCTCGCCGGCGCCGTCGGCCGCCAGGATGCGTACGCCCGCGTCCCGCAGGCCCTGGACGGCCTGCTCGACGGGGACGCCGACCGCGACCGGCAGATGGAACAGCGAACCGACCGACGCCCGAACGGACTTGGGGTTGTAGAGGTCGACGGAGGCGTCGGTGAGGACGACCGCGTCGGCACCCGCGGCGTCCGCGCAGCGCAGCACCGTGCCGGCGTTCCCGGGGTCGCGGACGTGCGCGAGCACGGCGACCAGCTTGGGCTCGGCCCCGAGGATCTCCTCGAACGGCGAGTCCAGGAAGCGGCAGACGCCGACCAGGCCCTGCGGGGTGACGGTCTGGGAGACCTCGGCGAGCACCTCGTCGTCGGCGTAGTGGACGCGGGCGCCCGCGTCCAGGGCGGCGGTCACGATGTCGGCGTAGCGCTCCGCGGCCTCGATGGTGGTGAACAGCTCGACGAGGGTGGGCTCACCGCCGCTGCGGTGCTCCACGGCCTCGCGGACGGCCTGCGGCCCCTCGGCGATGAACCGGCGTTCCTTGCCCCGGAAGTTGCGCCGGGCGAGCCGGCGGGCGGCGGCGACGCGCGGGGAACGCGGGGAGATCAGCTCGGGGGTGGGCATGTACTCGCGGTCTCTCTACGAGGGGTCGGGGGGCCTGGGGCGCGGCCCCGGGGAGGGGGTCCGGGGACATGGCCCCGGGACGACCCGTAACGCACCGGGACCCGCAGGCCAGCGGCCTGCGGGTCCGGTCCTGCTCGACAAGCCGTCGGGCGCTTACGCGGCCTTCGGGGCGTTGACGTCGCTCGGGAGGGCCTTCTGGGCCACCTCGACGAGCGCGGCGAACGCGTTGGCGTCGTTGACCGCGAGCTCGGCCAGGATCTTGCGGTCCACCTCGATGTTGGCGGCCTTCAGACCCTGGATGAGGCGGTTGTACGTCATGCCGTTCTGGCGGGCAGCGGCGTTGATGCGCTGGATCCACAGCTGACGGAAGTCGCCCTTGCGCTTCTTGCGGTCGTTGTAGTTGTAGACCAGCGAGTGGGTGACCTGCTCCTTGGCCTTGCGGTACAGGCGCGAACGCTGACCGCGGTAGCCGGAGGCCGCTTCGAGGATCGCCCGGCGCTTCTTGTGGGCGTTGACTGCCCGCTTGACGCGTGCCACTTGTTTAACTCCTTGTAGCGGGGCCGTGGTTGGACTCACACGGCCCGAAATCGAATGGGTCCCGGTCTCGACGTTCCGCCTCCGGAGCGCGGAGGCGGAGGAACGTCACTTGCCGAGAAGCTTCTTGATCTTCTTGGCGTCGGCCGGAGCCACGACGACCGTGCCCGTCAGCGAGCGGGTCTTCTTGGACGACTTGTGCTCAAGCAGGTGGCGCTTGCCGGCACGCTCACGGAGCACCTTGCCAGAGCCGGTGATCTTGAAGCGCTTGCTGGTACCGCTGTGCGACTTGTTCTTCGGCATAGCGCCGTTATCTCCTCGTCAGTGGCGCTCCCAGCCGGTCCGGGGACCGGCGCTCGGGAGCGTCATGTGTATCGGTTGACATCCGGAACGGGCTGTCCCGGAATCAGGCCTCGGCGGGTTCCTCGGCCGGCGCGGCCTCGGCGACGGGCGCCTCGGCAACCGCCTCGTCCTCGACGGACTCGTCCGCCTGGGCCGACTGACCCTGGCGCTCCGCCTTGCGGGCCGCCTGGGCCTCGCGGGCTTCGGCCATCGCCTCGGTCTTCTTCTTGTGCGGACCGAGAACCATGATCATGTTTCGGCCGTCCTGCTTCGGGCTGGACTCGACGAAGCCGAGCTCCTCCACGTCCGAAGCGAGGCGCTGGAGCAGTCGGTAGCCGAGCTCCGGCCGGGACTGCTCGCGACCACGGAACATGATCGTGATCTTGACCTTGTCGCCCTGCTTGAGGAACCGGACGACGTGACCCTTTTTGGTGTCGTAGTCGTGCGGGTCGATCTTCGGCCGGAGCTTCATCTCCTTGATGACCGTGTGCGCCTGGTTCTTGCGCGCCTCACGGGCCTTCATGGCCGACTCGTACTTGAACTTCCCGTAGTCCATGAGCTTGCACACGGGCGGACGGGCGGTCGCCGCGACCTCGACCAGGTCGAGGTCATACTCCTGGGCGAGCTCCAGGGCCTTGGCAAGCGGAACAATTCCGACCTGCTCGCCGCTGGGGCCGACAAGTCGCACCTCGGGAACGCGAATCCGGTCGTTGATGCGGGGCTCGGCGCTGATGGATCCTCCTCGGTAGCACCACACGACTGTCTGGCAGACAGCCGCGTACGTCTGGTGACGTGACCAACCGCCGCGAGGCACAAAAAATGCCCCGGACGGACACAGGCGGGGCTCCAAGAAAACCGGAACACCACCACGGTCTACCGCGGGGCGCACATCGGGCGGCTCCATCGTCCGTACGGAACGATGGTGGCCACCTGACCGGATGACCCGCCTCCCCGGAGGGCGGTCGGGTGGGAGATCGGAGCCTCCACTTGTGGGCCGGGCACACGTGCCTGGCCGGTCGTTACACAAGGTTAGCAGCAACCGGACGGGCGGGCTAATCGAGTGCGCGGGAGGAGGGCGTCCGGGCACCGCATATCGTGGGGGCATGAGTGAGACGCCCCCCAATCAGCCCGCAGACTTCGACACCATGGCCCGCGACATCGCGGAGGTCCCGGCGGTCGAGGTGATCGTGACGGTCGCCGTGAACCTGATGAGCGCCGCCGCCGTGAAGCTCGGTCTGACCGAGGAGGGCGACCAGTACAAGGACCTCGACGAGGCCCGCAAGCTGGTGCACGCCCTGGCCGGCCTGCTGGACGCCGGGGCCACCGAGATCTCGTCCTTCCACGCCGCCCCGCTGCGCGACGGCCTCAAGTCGCTCCAGCTCGCGTTCCGCGAGGCCTCGGTCGTGCCGGACGAGCCGGGCAAGGGCCCGGGCGAGAAGTACACGGGCGCCGTCTTCGGCTGAGCCTCCGCTCGCACCCCGCACGCCTTGCCCGTACGCGCCTGTACGACCCCGAGCGAGCCGCTCCTCCCCCTCAGCGGGTGAAGAGCGGCTCGTTCGGCTGTGGGGCCCCGGGCGGCAGCAGCGCCAGGTCCAGGCCCCGGACGAGCCGGGCCCGCAGGGTCTCGTCCGCGGCGATCAGCTCGGCCACCTCGCGGCCCGCGTCGGCCGGCGCCGCGCCGTCGGCGAGCACCAGGGCGAGCGTGCCGTCCGCGCTGCCGGGGCCGAGGTGGGCGCGCAGCACCGCGGGCACCGCGGCCACCGCCGAGCGCACCGCGTCGAGCACCGCGGGATCCTGGAGCGGGTCCGTGGTGCTGCGGCCCTCCGCGAGGGCGAGCAGGGCCGCGCCCTTCAGCTCGTACGCGACCGGGCCCGCCAGGTCGATGACGACGGTGTCCGCCTTCTCGTGCACGGCCGCCGCCAGGGCCTGGTGCAGCGGGACCGCGACCGGCCGGGCCGCCGGGTCCCACAGGGCCAGGGCCGCGATCGAGGTGAACGCGGGCAGTGCGGTGCGGTCGCCGGCCTTCAGGGTGGGAACGGCCATGTCGCTGGTCTTCTCGTGCTGGAGACCGTTCTCGTCGATCTCGCTCTCGCCCAGCACCGCGACCACGGGGACGAGCAGCCGCGCGGTGCGCAGCGCCGCGAGCACCCGGGGTTCGGCCGATCTGTCCCGCGCCCAGGCGGCCAGCGCCTCGGTCAGTTCGGGGGCGGCGGTGCCGTCGTCGTCGGAGAAGCCGGAATCCGGAATGTTCTTGAGCGCCACGCGACGAGCCTAACCGGGCCCGCTCCCGGGCCCGCCCACGGCCTCCCCGCTCAGAGCCACTCGCGCGGGGTCCTGACCCGGGTGGAGCGCCACAGGGCCACCCCGGCCCCGAGCAGCAGGACCCCGCCGCCCGCGGAGAGCGGGGCCAGCCAGTCGGCCGGGTCCTTGGCGGCGGCGGGCTTGTCCGGGCCGGCACCGAAGTACGTGCTGCCGTTCGCCGCGGACTGGGCGCGCAGGCCTGCGGGCTTGAGGCGGGCGGCGGCGGCCAGGGCGGCGGCCGGGTCGATCATTCCGTAGCCCCGGGCGTCGTCGCGGCCGCCGTCGGGGGCGTTGCGGGCGGTGTCCTCCAGGAGCTTCTTGATCTGCGCCGGGGTGAGGCCGTGGTTCACCGAGCGGACGAGGGCGACCGCGCCGGAGACGAACGCGGAGGCGGCGCTGGTGCCCCAGCCCTCGTAGTACTTGCGGTCCGGGTCCGCTATGACGACATCCACGCCGGGGGCGCTGACGGTGGCGTACCAGCGTCGGGTGGAGAAGGAGGCGTGGGTGCCGTTCTTGTCGACGGCGGCGACCGCTATGACACCGGGATAGGCGGCCGGGTAGGAGATGTGGTCGCCCTGGTCGCCGCCGTTGCCCGCGGAGGCCACCACGACCGCGCCCTTGCCGAGCGCGTACTGGATCGCCGCGTCCTCGGCGGGCTCGGGGTGGGCGGAGGCGCTGTCGTCGCCCAGCGAGAGGTTGATGACGTCGGCGCCGTTGTCGGCGGCCCAGCGGATGCCCGCGGCGAGCGCGCCGCCCTTGGTCTCGCGGGCCTGTTTGCGGGCCGGGTCGGTGGATTCCAGGATGACCCGCACCGGCAGGATCCTGGCCTCGGGCGCGATGCCGAGCACTCCGGCGCGGTCCCCGGCGCCATGGCCGTGGCCCGCGATGATGCCGGCCATCGCGGTGCCGTGCCGGGCCCAGTCGCGGCTGCCCGGCCCGGCGCCGAAGCCGACGAGGTCGTTGCCGGGCAGCACCTGTCCGGCGAGGTCGGGATGGCTGCCGTCGACACCGGTGTCCAGGACCGCGACGGTGATGCCCTTGCCCCGCGTCGTCTGCCACGCCTGCTCGGTGTGCATGGCGCCCAGCTCCCACTGGCGGTCCCGGATGCCGTCGGCGCGGGCCGGGGTGACGGAGACCAGCAGGGCGAGGAGCGCGGCCGTGGCGAGGGCGCCGGTGCGGCGCGGCCCGGTACGGGTCCTGCGGGGCGCGGCGGTGGCGGTCGGCGGCTCGGTCACGATGCGGGCTCCGGGCTTGCGGCGGCCTTCTTGCGCAGGCCGCGTTCGACGGTGTCGGCGACGCCCTTGGCGTCCTGGCCGAGGCCCGCCTCGGCCACCGGCCCGCTCGCGCCGTCGGCCGTGGCCCGCTCGGCGGACTGGGGGGCGTCGATGCGCCGGCCGTCGGCGAAGCCGGAGACGGCGGTGACGACCACGGGGGCGTCGGTGAGGACCCGCACCGTCCAGCTCGCGCGCTGCTTGTCGCCGAACGCGGCGGCGTCGGTCGCCCTGACCGGGTAGGCGCGCGGCATGAGATCGGAGCGCTCGGCGAGCTTCTCGGTGGTGAACCGGTTCGCCAGGGCGGTCATCGCGGCGGGCTCGGCCTGGGTGAACACGAGGCCGACGGTGATCACGCTGCTGGCGGTGGCGTCGGTGTAGGTGGCGCGCACCATACGGGCGCAGCCGACCGGTTCGAGGACCTTGAGCAGGAGGGGGTCGAGGGTGCCCGCGCAGCCGCTGTCCGGCGCGACCCCGACCCGGGTCCACTCGCGGTCGGCGCCCCCGGGTCCCGCGCCGGTGCCCCGGATGGTGGGCGGGAAGAGGGTGTCGACGGGCGTGCTGTGCCACAGGTCGCGGGCGGCGGTGAAGTTGCTGGGTGCGGCGGGTTCCGAGCCGCCGTCGAGCCAGGTGCCCGCGGCGGCCCCGCCGATGAGTCCGGCGCCGAGCACCACGCAGATCGCGGCGGCGGCCACCCGCCCGGGCCGCCGGGCCGGCACCGGCCTGAGCGGGCCCGGCTCGTCGGACAGCGGTTCCGGCGGGAGCAGCGGCTTCGGCGGCCCGACCGGCAGCGGAGGTATCTCCGGCGGCCGCGGGACGGAGGGCGCCGGCGGCAGGGGTGACGAGCGGGGCGGTATGGGGGCGTTCGGCAGGACGGGTCCCGGATCGACGAGGTCGAGCGCGGAGCGCAGCCGGGCCGCCGCGTCCCCCGGCGCGGGCTGCCGCGGGATGGGCGCGGACTTCGCCGCGGGCTCGGACTCCGGTGCGTGCGGCGGCCGTTGAGGGGTGCCCGGGGGTCGTGCGTCGGTGGTCATCCGCCCCCCTCGTGCCCCTCTTGCCGTCCAGCTCAGCCCGTTACCGCCAAGGCGTCACTCTACGGGTTGATCCTGTGCGGGTGCAGACCGGCCGGGCTCCTTCCACATCCGCACCCGCTCTCCCCTACCTTGTGGTAACCGGTTCTGGCAGGCTTCCGCCATGACACCCCGCGCCGCTGACCGCGCCCGGTACGACCGGGCGACCGCTCATCTCGACGCGCCCGTGGCGATCGTCGACCTGGAGGCGTTCGACGCCAACGCGGACGATCTGGTCCGCCGGGCGGCCGGCAAGCCGATCCGGGTCGCCAGCAAGTCGGTACGCTGCCGCGCCCTGCTGGAGCGGGTGCTGGCCCGCCCCGGGTTCGCCGGGATCATGTCGTTCACGCTCGCCGAGTCCCTGTGGCTGGCCCGGGCCGGGTTCGAGGACGTGCTGCTCGCCTATCCGTCCGCGGACCGGGCGGCCTTCGCCGAGCTGGCCTCGGACCCCAAACTGGCGGCGGCCGTCACCGTGATGGTGGACGACCCGGCGCAGCTCGATCTGGTGGACGCGGCCCGCGAGTCCCAGGACCTGGAGGTGCGGGTCTGTCTGGAACTGGACACCTCGCTCCAGCTGTTCGGCGGCCGGGTGCGCGTCGGCGCCCGCCGCTCCCCCTTGCGCACCCCGGCCCAACTCGCCGGTCTGGCCCGCTCGGTGGCCCGCCGCCCGGGGTTCCGTCTGGTGGGTCTGATGGCGTACGAGGGCCATGTGGCCGGGGTCGGGGACGCGGTGGCGGGACGCCCGGTGCGCTCGCGCGCGATCCGGCTGATGCAGTCGGCGGCCCGCAGGGAGCTGGCGGCGCGGCGGGCCGAGGTGGTGCGCGCGGTGCGGGCGGTCGCCCCGGACCTGGAGTTCGTCAACGGCGGCGGCACCGGCAGCGTGCAGCACACCGCGGCGGAGCCGGCGGTGACCGAGATCGCGGCGGGCTCGGGGCTCTATGTGCCGCGGCTCTTCGACAACTACACGTCGTTCAGCGGGCGTCCGGCGGCGCTGTTCGCCCAGCCCGTGGTGCGCCGGCCCGGTGTCGGCGTGGTGACCGTGCTCGGCGGCGGCTATCCGGCCTCCGGCGCACCGGGCGCGGACCGGCTGCCGGTGCCGTATCTCCCGGAGGGGCTGCGCTATGACGGGCAGGAGGGCGCGGGCGAGGTGCAGACGCCGCTGCTCGGCTCGGCCGCGGACGATCTCCTGATCGGCGACAAGGTGTGGTTCCGGCACGCCAAGGCGGGCGAACTGTGCGAGCGCTTCGAGGAGTTGCGGCTCGTCGAGGGCGACCGGGTGACGGCGACCGTACCGACCTACCGCGGCGAGGGCCGCACCTTCCTGTAGCTCAGGGCGCCCCCCTCCGGCTCGGGGCGACTTCTCCCGGCTCGGGGCGACTCGCCCGGCCCGGGCCGGACAGCTCACGGCGGACAGCTCACGGCGACGGCGGGGCCAGGCTGGTGCCGACCCCGCCGTTCTGTCCGCCGCCGATGGGCGCGATGCCCCGGGTGACGGTGTCGATCAGGGCGAGCGGCGGCCCGTCCGGGCCCGCGTCGAAGGCGAAGCGGGCGATGACCATGGACTGGCTGCCCACCGTGGAGGGGAAGGCGAGCGACTCGACGCAACCGCCGGGCCCGGCGCCGGTCCTGACCTGCCAGCGCACCAGGTATCCGGTGCGCCCGTTGACCACCACGGGGCCGGACTTCACCTCCCGGTGCGAGGTGAGGCCGTTGTAGGGGCGGGAGCCGACCGGGTCGTGGTCGTAGGCGTCGTTGGCGGCGTCGGTGATGTCGTGCTTGGCGACGGCCTCGGCGGTCGTGAGGTCGGTCATGGTGGCCGTCGACGTGGTGACCGTGCCGTGATGGCAGAAACCGGCGTCACCGGGGCAGTCGTAGGTGTCCTTCGTCGCCATGGTGACGAGCCCGGACACCGGGTCGTCGGTCTTCTCCCAGCCGTCGGGGATGGGCAGCGTGATGCCGTTGAGCTGGTCGACGAGGGTGTGCGGATCACTAGAAGGCGCCGAACTCGGCTTGCTGGAGGGCGAGTTGACCACAGTCGACGCCGTGGGGCCCTGGTCGGCGGCCGGGGCCGACGACGCGCTGCCGTCGTGCCCGAGGAGGACGACCGCGCCGGTGACCGCGGCCACCAGCACCACGGCCGCCGCGCCGATCATCAGCGGGCGCCGCCGCCGGCCGGGCGGCGCGACGACCACGGTGACGGGCTCCGGCGGCCCGAAGACCTGCCCGCCCGGCGCCCTGGTGTGGGCGGTCCAGGCGGTGCCGTCCCACCAGCGTTCGGTGCCGGGCACTCCCGGGTCCGGGTACCAGCCGGGCGGCGTCGTCGTGGTCATGCGCCCACCCTAGGACGTGTGTTCAGCCGGCGTACACCGAGTCCCGCTGGTCCGGGACGACCGAGCCGTCGGCGCGGCGCACGGGGGCCGGGGTTCCGTCGTGCTCGGTGTAGCCGGTGCTGGCGCAGGGGTAGGGTGCCGCCTTCTGCCCCTTGGGCTCGATGAACATGGGGTTCACGATCCAGCGGCCGTCGCTGTCGTCGTACGCCCGGCACATCAGCTCGTTCTTGTTGCGGTTCAGGACGAGCCGCAGCCCGGTCGCGTCCCGGAGGAAGGACACATCGGTGTCGGAGTCACCGGCCGCGAACACCTGGCGCCTCTCGGCCGGCTGCACCTTCTCGGCCGCGGCGCCGCGCACCCCGAAGATCTCCTGGTTGATCCAGCAGCGCTTGCCGTCGATGTACGTGATCATCGAGTCGTCGCCGTCCTTGGCCGAGCCGCAGCCCTTGAGGTGCGAGGTGATGCGGCCGTGCTCGGTGGTGGAGCGGATGCCGATGGCGTGGTCCGGGTCGACGCCGGCGCCGCGCGCCCATACGTCGACGACGGGCTCGGGCGAGGCCGAGGTGATCCAGACGTCGAAGCCGGCCTTCTGGAGCGTGCGGATCAGATCGCGCTGCTGGTCGTAGTAGCGCACCCAGGCCGTCGCCCGGGTGTTGCTGCCCACCGTCTGGACGGCGTCGGCGGGCGCCTTGAGGTTCTCGGCGCGGGCCGCGCTCGCGAAGGCCTTGACCTGGGCGGGGGTCCAGCCGTGCAGGAGCTGGGCGAGCCAGGCGTACGAGGGCTCGATGGTGCGGCGGTCGTAGCCGGCGAAGGCGGGGGCGCCCTTGCCGGTGGTGCCCCCGCCGTAGACCGCGAGGATCTCGTCCGCGCAGGCGGTGTCGGTGGCGGTCGGCAGCGTCGTGGACCGGCCCGAAGGGCAGGCGGATGCAAGGGACTTGGCCGCGGCGTCGGTCAGATAGCGGCTGGTGGTGTGCCAGTCGCCGCGCACGGGGCGCTGGATCTTGGCGTTGCGCAGCAGCCAGTACATGGTGGCGTCGCCCACGTCGTTCTTGACGACGGTGTTGTCCCAGTCGAAGACGGCGACCGGCTTCTTGCCGTGCCGCGCGCCCGCGCCGCACCGGCCGTAGCTGTCGATCAGATCCTGGATCCGGTCCTGGTTGTCACCGAACCAGCCTGCGGAGACGGTCAGTTGGGGGCAGCGGGCCGGGTGCGCCTCGGCGGGCTGGGCGGCGACCAGGCCGGCGGCGGCCATGGAAAGGGCCGCGGCGAGGACCGGAAGGCGCCGGACGGCGGGGGACTTGGACACGCTGGAGGACTCCTGTCGTCGGGACGATCATCGCGGACGTTAGACAGGACAGCCGGGCGTCGTGCGACGCCCGGCTGCCGGGTGCGTGGCCCCCGGGTGAACAGCGGGGGTTGGCGGGGTTTAGAGGGGGGTGACGTACGCCCCGGAGATGCCGCCGTCGACCAGGAAGTCGGTGGCGTTGATGAAGGAGGAGTCGTCGCTGGCGAGGAAGGCGACGGCGGCGGCGATCTCGTCGGCCTCGGCGAACCGGCCGGCCGGGATGTGCACCAGGCGGCGCGCGGCCCGCTCGGGGTCCTTGGCGAACAGCTCCTGGAGCAGCGGGGTGTTGACCGGCCCCGGGCACAGCGCGTTGACGCGGATGCCCTCGCGGGCGAACTGCACGCCGAGCTCACGCGACATCGCCAGCACGCCGCCCTTGGAGGCGGTGTAGGAGATCTGCGAGGTCGCGGCGCCCATGACGGCCACGAACGAGGCGGTGTTGATGATGGAGCCCCGGCCCTGGCGCTGCATGTAGGGCAGCGCGGCCTTGCAGCACAGGTAGACGGAGGTGAGGTTGACCTCCTGGACGCGGCGCCAGGCGTCGAGCCCGGTGGTGAGGATGGAGTCGTCGTCGGGCGGCGAGATGCCCGCGTTGTTGAACGCGATGTCGACGCTGCCGTAGGTGTCGAAGGCCGTCTTGAAGAGCGCTTCGACCTGCTCCTGGTCGGTGACGTCGACCTTCACGAAGGTGCCGCCGACGGCTTCGGCGGCGGCCTTGCCGGCCGTCTCGTCGATGTCGCCGCACACCACGTGGGCGCCCTCGGCGGCCAGCCGCCTGGCGGTGGCGAGGCCGATGCCGCTGCCGGCTCCGGTGATGACGGCGGTGCGGCCGACCAGGCGGCGGCAGATGATGTCGTCGGTCATGTGTGCTCAGGCCTCCGTGCTGATGAAGACGTTCTTGGTTTCGGTGAATGCGGTGAGGGCGTCGGGGCCCAGCTCGCGGCCGAGGCCGGACTGCTTGTAGCCGCCGAAGGGGGTCGAATACCGCACGCTGGAATGGGAGTTGACGGAGAGGTTGCCCGCCTCGACGGCCCGCGAGACGCGCAGCGCCCGGCCGATGTCCCGGGTCCAGATCGAGCCGGACAGTCCGTAGTCGGTGGCGTTGGCGAGCCGGACGGCGTCCGCCTCGTCCTCGAAGGGCAGGACGACGGCGACGGGGCCGAAGACCTCCTCGACGGCGGCGGGCGCGTCCGGGTCCAGGCCGGTCAGGACGGTCGGCGGGAACCAGAACCCGGGCCCCTCGGGGGCGCTGCCGCGCAGGCCGGGCGCGTCGTCGGCGACGTAACCCCGGACCCGGTCCAGCTGTACGCGGGAGATCAGCGGGCCCATCTGGGTCTTCTCGTCGGCCGGGTCGCCGACCACGATCTCCTCGATCGCGGGGCCGAGCAGCTCCATGAAGCGGTCGTACGCCGTGCGCTGGACCAGGATGCGGGTGCGGGCGCAGCAGTCCTGGCCGGAGTTGTCGAGGAAGGACATGGGGGTGGCGGCGGCCGCGGCCTCGATGTCGGCGTCCGCGAAGACGATGTTGGGACTCTTGCCGCCGAGTTCGAGGGTCACCCGCTTCACACGGTCGGCGCACTTGCCCATGATCTGCTTGCCGACCCGGGTCGACCCGGTGAAGACGATCTTCGCGACGCCGGGGTGCTCGACGAGTTCGTTCCCGGCGATCGCGCCCGCACCCGGCAGAACCTGGAACAGGCCCTCGGGAAGCCCTGCCTCCAGGGCGAGTTCGGCCAGCCGCAGCGCGGTGAGCGGGGTCGTCTCGGCGGGCTTGAGGATCACCGCGTTGCCGGCCGCGAGTGCGGGGGCGGTGGCCCAGGCGGCGATCGGCATCGGGAAGTTCCAGGGGGCGATGACGCCGATCACGCCGAGCGGTTCGAGCAGGGTGATGTCGAGGCCGCCCGCCACCGGAATCTGACGACCACTCAGGCGCTCCACTCCCCCGGCGGAGTAGTCCAGCAGATCACGGACGTTGCCCGCCTCCCAGCGGGCGTTGCCGATGGTGTGGCCGGCCTCCCGGACCTCCAACCGGGCCAGTTCCTCGATGTGTTCGTCGACCACGGCCGCGAAGCGGCGCAGCAGGCGGGCCCGGTCGGCGGGGGCCGCGGCGGCCCAGCCCTGCTGGGCGGCCCGGGCCCGTACGACCGCGGCGTCGACATCGGCGGAGGTCGCTCCGCGGACGGTCGCGATCACCTCCTCGGTGGCCGGGTTGAGCACCTGAAGCTCGTATGCGCTGGACAAGTCGTTCCTCACAGGCGTTCGAAGGAGCGGCGGAGCTCCCAGTCGGTCACCGCGGCGTCGAACGCGTCGAGCTCGACCCGCGCCATGTTGCGGTAGTGCGCGACGACCTCGTCCCCGAACGCGGCCTTGGCGATGGGGCTGTTCTCCCACAGTTCGGCGGCCTCGCGCAGGGTGGTCGGGACGTGCGCGTAGTCGCCGACGTAGGCGTTGGACGTGCAGGCCTCGGGCAGCTCCAGCTTGTTCTCGATGCCGTACAGGCCGGCCGCGACGAGTCCGGCGACGGCCAGGTGCGGGTTGACGTCGCCGCCCGGCAGCCGGTTCTCGAAGCGGGTGCCGGCGCCGTGGCCGACGACGCGCAGCGCGCAGGTGCGGTTGTCGTGGCCCCAGGCGACCGCGGTGGGCGCGAAGGAGCCCGGCTGGAAGCGCTTGTAGGAGTTGATGTTCGGCGCGTACAGGAGGGAGAAGTCGCGCAGCGCGGCGAGCTGTCCCGCCAGGAAGTGGCGCATCAGGGGCGACATGTGGTCGGGCCCGTCGCCCGCCATCACGTTGTGGCCGTCCTCGTCGGTGAGCGAGAGGTGGATGTGACAGGAGTTGCCCTCGCGCTGGTCGTACTTGGCCATGAAGGTGAGCGAGACGCCCTCCTGGGCCGCGATCTCCTTGGCGCCGGTCTTGTAGATGGCGTGCTGGTCGCAGGTGACCAGCGCCTCGTCGTAGCGGAAGACGATCTCGTGCTGGCCGGGATTGCACTCGCCCTTGGCGGACTCGACGGTCAGCCCGGCCGCCTGCATCTCGTTGCGGATGCGCCGCAGGAGCGGCTCGATGCGGCCGGTGCCGAGCACCGAGTAGTCGATGTTGTACTGGTTGGCCGGGGTGAGGCCCTTGTATCCGGCGTCCCAGGCCTGCTCGTAGCTGTCCTTGAACACGATGAATTCGAGTTCGGTGCCGACCTGGGCGGTGTAGCCGAGCTCGGCGAGCCGTTCCAGCTGGCGGCGCAGGATCTGGCGCGGGGCCGCGACCACCGGCGAGCCGTCGGCCCAGCCGAGGTCGGCGATGAGCATCGCGGTGCCGTCGTTCCACGGGACGCGGCGCAGGGTCGCCGGGTCCGCGCGCATCGCGAAGTCGCCGTAGCCGCGCTCCCAGGACGACATCGCGTAGCCGTCGACGGTGTTCATCTCGGTGTCGACGGCGAGCAGGTAGTTGCAGCCTTCGGTGCCGTGCGCCAGAACCTCGTCGAGGAAGAACCCGGCGGCGAAGCGCTTGCCCTGCAACCGCCCTTGCATATCGGGGAAGGCGAGGACGACAGTGTCGATCTCACCGCTCGCGACCAGAGCGCGCAGCTCCTCGATCGCGAGCGGGGGTGTGCGGTCTGCCACGGGAAGCTCCTCCTTGGGTCAGCCGAGAGCCATAAGGTATGGGGTAGGACCATTGATTGGGAAGGGGAATCCACGACGTGGCGAAGAAGATCGACTCGGCGGACCGCGCCGAGGGCCGGACCCTCGGCCGCACGGAGGGCCGGGCACCCGACACGCTCGTCCCCGTCCTGAGGACCGTACGGGCCGGGAACGGCTTCGAGGAAGCGCTGGAGCAGATCCTCCAGCTGCTGCGCCTGGGTCTGGTCCCCTCCGGTGAACGGCTGCCGTCCGAGCGGGAGTTGGCCGAACGGATGGGGATCAGCCGGGTCACCCTGCGCGAGGTGCTCAAGGTGCTCCAGGACCAGGGCCTGGTGGAGAGCAGACGCGGCCGCTACGGCGGCACCTTCGTGCTGCCCCGGGCCGCCGAGGGCGGCGAGGACGAACTGCGCCGGCGGGTCGCGTCGGTGGACGTCGAGGACATCCTGCGCTTCCGGGAGGTCCTGGAGGTCGGCGCGGCCGGGCTCTGCGCGGCGCACGGGCTGACCGGCGAGGGCGCCGAGCGGCTGCGCGCCGCGCTCACCGCGACCCACGACGCCCCCCTCACCGACTATCGCCGCCAGGACACCCTGCTCCACCTCACCCTGGCCGAACTCTCCGGATCGCCCACGCTCACCGCCCAGTACGCCGCGGTGCGGGCCACGGTGAACGACCTGCTCGACTGCATCCCGCTCCTGGTGCGCAACCTGGAGCACTCCCAGCACCAGCACAGCGCCCTGGTCGAGGCGGTCCTGGACGGCGACGCGGACGGCGCGCGCGAGGTGATGCGCGAGCACTGCGGGGGCACGGCGGCGCTGCTGCGCGGCTTCTTGACCTGAGCGGGCATGCCGACCCGAGCGGGCCCCCGACCCGAGCGGGCCGGGCCCGAGTGTCCAACGCCCCCCGTCCGGCCACCCGTTCACCGGCGCTTTCCGTAACCGCGGTTTTACGTCCACCCCTTGCGCATCACCCTGCCCTCCGGCAAAGGTATGCAGCCGAACCATTGACCTGATCTTCCCTTGACGATCATCTGGAGCGGCTCATGGCCGAGGGCACCGATCTGCGCACCCCACCGTCCGCCTCCGCCGAGGACGACTATCTGCACCGGCGCACCCTGCGGCGCGGCAGCGCCGGGTGGCTGCTGCTCACCGGGCTCGGCGTCGCCTATGTGGTCTCGGGCGACTTCTCCGGCTGGAACATCGGCCTGTCCAAGGGGGGCTTCGGAGGCCTCGCCGCCGCCACCGTCCTGATGGGCGTCATGTACGCCTGTCTGGTGTTCTCGCTGGCCGAGCTGTCGGCCATCCTGCCCACCGCGGGCGGCGGTTACGGCTTCGCCCGCCGGGCGCTCGGCACCTGGGGCGGCTTCCTGACCGGCACCGCGATCCTCATCGAGTACATCCTGGCGCCCGCCGCGATCTCGCTCTTCATCGGCGACTACGTCGAATCGCTCGGCCTGTTCGGCCTGACCTCGGGCTGGCCCGTCTACCTCGCCTGCTTCGCCATCTTCATCGGCATCCATCTGTGGGGCGTGGGCGAGGCGCTGCGCTTCAGCCTCGTGGTGACCGCGATCGCCGTGGCCGCCCTGCTGGTCTTCGCCGTCGGCGCCTTCACCGATTTCGACGCCTCCCGCCTCAACGACATCCCGGTGGACGCCTCCGCGCTCGGCTCCACCTCCTGGCTGCCGTTCGGGGTGCTCGGCATCTGGGCCGCGTTCCCGTTCGGCATGTGGTTCTTCCTCGGCGTCGAGGGGGTGCCGCTGGCGGCCGAGGAGGCCAAGGACCCGGTGCGGTCCATGCCGCGCGCGCTCGCCATCTCCCTGTCGGTCCTCGTGCTGCTCGCCGTCGTGACCTTCTTCGCCGCGACCGGGGCGCACGGCTCGGCCGCCCTCAAGGACGCGGGCAACCCGCTGGTCGTGGCACTCCAGGGCGACGGCGGCCCGACCGCCCTGAGCCGCTTCGTCAACTACGCGGGCCTGGCCGGCCTGGTGGCCTCCTTCTTCTCGCTGATCTTCGCGGGCTCGCGCCAGCTCTTCGCCCTGTCCCGGGCCGGCTATCTGCCCCGCTTCCTGTCCCTGACCAGCCGCCGCAAGTCGCCCTACCTCGGCCTGCTGATCCCCGGCGCGCTCGGCTTCGCGCTCGCCGCCTGGAGCGGCAACGGCGGCCGGATGCTGAACGTCGCGGTGTTCGGCGCCACCATCTCCTACGCCCTGATGGCCCTCTCGCACGTGGTCCTGCGCCGCCGCGAGCCGGGCCTTGAGCGGCCCTACCGCACCCCCGGCGGGATCCTGACGTCCTCCGTCGCCCTCGTACTCGCGCTCTTCGCCCTGGTCGCCACCTTCCTGGTGGACAAGGACGCGGCGTTCATCGCGCTCGGCGTCTACGCGATCGCGCTGGCCTACTTCGCCTTCTACAGTCGCCACCGTCTGGTCGCCCACGCGCCCGAGGAGGAGTTCGCCGCCCTGGCCGCCGCCGAGGCCGAGCTCACCCGGGACTGAACCCCTACGAACGGAGACCTCCGCCGTGTCCAAGCCGCTCATCGGCATCAGTACGTATCTGGAGCCCGCCCGGTGGGGCGTGTGGGACCTGCCCGCCGCCCTGCTGCCCGCCGGATACCCCCGGCTCGTCCGGGCGTCCGGGGGCCTGGCCGCGATGCTGCCGCCGGACGACACCCCGGCGGCCGCCGCCGAGGTAGTGGCGCGCCTGGACGGCCTGGTCATCGCGGGCGGGGCGGACGTGGAGCCGGTCAGGTACGGGGCCGAGCCGTCACCGCTGACCGGTCCCCCGGCCCGCGAGCGGGACGCCTGGGAGCTGGCGTTGATCGACGCGGCCCTGGCCTCGGGCACTCCCCTGCTCGGCGTCTGCCGGGGTCTCCAGCTCCTCAACGTGGCCCTCGGCGGCACGCTGGTCCAGCACCTGGACGGGCACACCGGCGGCCGGGGCGTCTTCGGCGAGCACACCGTGAAGCCGGTGCCGGGCACCCGCTACGCCTCGCTCGTCCCCGAGGCGGCGGACGTGCCGACCTACCACCACCAGTGCGTGGACCGCCTCGCCCCGGGCCTGGTGGCCTCGGCCTACGCGGAGGACGGCACCGTCGAGGCAGCCGAACTGCCCGGCGCCGCCTGGGTCCTGGGCGTCCAGTGGCACCCCGAGATGGGGCGGGACACCCGGGTCACCGAGGGCCTGGTGCGGGCCGCTTCCCCGCGCTGAAACCCCGCATCGCCCCGGTGACGGCGGCCCGGGACCAGGCGTGGTCCCGGGCCGTACGACACGCCCGGGAACCCGCGCCCCCGCGAGGGGGTGACGATTCGGCGATCATCCGGGTATCTTCCTCTCGCCGCCCCTCACCGGGCGGATTCCCCGAGACTCCTCGCCTTCACCTGGCCGCTCGTTCCTCTTCGCGCTCTCGTTCCTTCCCTGGCCATTTCACGGACACATCCTGACCATGTGTTCCTCCGTGTCCCCGCTCGCCCCGCCCACAGGCGGGGAAGCTCCGCCACGCCCCGAAGGACCGAAGGCCCCGTGCCCGCACCCGTCATCCTGTCGGGCCGTTCCGTACGGCTCGAACCGCTCAGCCCCTCCCACGCCCCGGCCCTGGCCGCCGCCGCAGCGGCCGACCGGACCTCGTACGCCTTCACGCCGGTGCCCCACGGCCTGGACGCGGCGTACGCCTACGTCCACAGCGCGCTGGCCGACCAGGAGGCCGGCCGCAGCCTGGCGTTCGCGACCGTACGGGCCGCGGACGGCCTGGTCGTGGGCTCCACCCGGTTCTGCGAACTCGACTACTGGGACGGGCCCGTCGTGTGGCCGCCCGCGCCGCGCGGCCCGCTGACCGGCGCCGCGGACGCGGTCCCGGACGCGGCCGAGATCGGCGCCACCTGGCTCTCCGCACACGCCCAGGGCACCGGCATCAACACCGAGGCCAAGCTCCTGATGTTCCAGCACGCCTTCGACACCTGGCGGGTGCGCCGGATCTCGCTGCGCGCCGACGCGCGCAACGCCCGCTCGCGGGCCGCGATCGAACGGCTCGGTGCGGTCTGCGAGGGCGTGCGCCGGGTGCACACCCGGGGCCTGGACGGTCTGGTGCGCGGGACGGCGTTCTACTCGGTCCTCGACGAGGAGTGGCCGACGGTCCGCCGCACCATCGAGCAGCGCCTGATCCACACCCGCGCGAACGCCAACGGCTGCCGCCTGGTATCCGCCTGACGGTGCGTCAGGCACGAACCGGCGAGCCCGTCAGGCCGGCCGGGCCAGCGAGAGCAGATCGCGCGCGGGCCCGGCGGGCAGCGGCCCCCGGCGCCACACGGCACGCAGATCACGCCGCAGCCGTACGCCCTCGACCGGGATCCGCACCAGCCGGCGGGCGGCCAGCTCTTCGCCCAGCGCGAGCTCGCTGAGCACGGTCGGCCCGGCTCCGCTGACGACGGCGGCCTTCACCGCGGTGGTGGAGGCGAGTTCGATGAGGGGCTCGGCGAGGCCGCCGTGCGCGGCGAGGGCCGCGTCCAGGACCTGACGGGTGCCCGAGCCGTGCTCGCGCGAGATGAGCGGGGTCGCGGCCAGCTCCGCGGGCAGCAGCGGCCCCCGCCGGCGGGCCCAGGGGTGGCCGGGGGCCGTGACCACGACGAGCCGGTCGTGGCCGATGACCGCCGAGTCCAGGCCCACGGGCACACCGAGCCCCTCGACGAAGCCGAGGTCGGCCTCGTCGGCGAGCAGCCGCTCCGCGACCACCGCCGAGTTCCCGGCGCTGAGCGAGACGGCGGTGCCGGGGCGTTCCGCGCGCAGCGCGATCAGCCAGCCCGGCAGCAGGTACTCCGCGATCGTCATGCTCGCGGCGACCCGCAGCCGTGAGTCCCGGCGGCCGCGCAGCGCCTGCGCGCCCGCGTCGAACGCCTCGGCCGCCTCCACGACCCGCCGCGCCCAGTCCGTCACCAGGACGCCCTCGGCGGTGAGCCTTGAGCCGCGCGGGGAGCGGTCGACGAGGGCGACGCCGAGGAGGCGTTCCATCGAGCGGACCCGGCTGCTCGCGGCGGGCTGGGTGATGCCGAGGTCACGGGCCGCCCGCCCGAGGCTGCCGTGCCGGGCGACCGCGAGCAGCAGCTCCATCGCCCCGAGGTCGGGGATCCGGTGGGTGAGGGGGGCGGTGTCCTCGGAGGCGTTGCTGCTCATAAACCCAGCTTATGGGCTCATAGCTCCAGCGGGCGTGGCGGGGCCGGACCGGCGGGCAGAAGCTGGACGCATGGCCACCATCGCGCAGTCGCGCCCCCGCACCCGACCCGCCGTCGCCGCCCGGCGCCGCCCCGCCCTTCGTCACCTCGGTCCGAACTGGTACGCCGCGGTGATGGGCACCGCGATCATCGCGAACGCGGGCGCGGGGCTGCCGTTCCACATCCCGGGCCTCCCGGTGGTCTGGGCGCTCTCGCTGGCCATGCTCGTCGTCCTGCTCGTGGCCCGCGCCGGGCACTGGCTGCACCACCGCGACCAGGCCCGCGCCCATCTTCTGGACCCCACCGTCGCGCCCTTCTACGGCTGTCTGTCGATGGCGTTGCTGGCCGTCGGCATCGGCACCCTGTCCGTCGGCGCCGGCGTGATCGGCGAGGCCGCGGCCGTACCGCTGGCGTGGGTCCTGTACGGCGTCGGCACCCTGATCGGCCTGGTCGCCGCGGTGGCGGTGCCGTATCTGATGGTCGCGCGGCACGACGTGGCGCCCGGCAGCGCCTCCCCCGTGTGGCTGCTGCCCGTGGTCGCCCCCATGGTCTCGGCGACCCTGGGCCCGCTGCTCGTGCCCCATCTGCCCGCCGGCCAGGCCCGCGAGGCCATGCTGCTCGGCTCGTACGCGATGTTCGGCATGAGCCTGCTCGCCACTCTGGTGATCCTGCCCGTGGTGTTCTCGCGCCTGATCCACCGGGGCGCGCTGCCTCTGTTCCTCACCCCCACCCTGTTCCTGGTGCTCGGCCCCCTGGGCCAGTCCACCACCGCCGTGAACAAGCTGGCCGATGTGGCGGGCGGCTCCATCGACGCCACCTACGCGCACGGCATGGCCGCCTTCGCGGTCCTGTACGGGGTGCCCGTGATGGGCTTCGCCCTGATGTGGCTGGCGCTCGCGGTGGCCATGGCGGTCCGGGCGGCCCGGCACGGCATGGGCTTCGCGATGACCTGGTGGGCCTTCACCTTCCCCGTGGGCACCTGTGTCACCGGCGCCGAGGGCCTCGCCCGGCACACCGGACTGCACGCCTTCGACTGGCTGGCGGTCGCCCTGTACGCGCTGCTGGTGACGGCCTGGCTGGTGGCCGGGTTCCACACCGTACGGGGGCTGGCCGACGGCAGGCTGCTCGCGGCGCCCGTGAAGAAGTAGCCGCGCCGACGCGGCCGCCCCGGCCGGACGGCCCGCTCAGGTCCCGACCCGGAGCGCCGCGCCGAGTACGAGCGGCGCTTCGGCCAACGACGGGCCGTACCAAGTGAGTTGACGCCCGTCGACAAGGGCGGCGGGCAGCGCGGGAAAGGCCTCGGGGCCGTCGTCGGGAGTGAAGCGGTACGGCTCGTCGGGCAGCACGACGAGGTCGGCGCCCGCCGCGTTCAGCTCGTCGATGCCGATGCGCGGGTAGCGCTCGGCATGGTCGGCGTAGACGTTGTGCACGCCGAGCCGGGCGAGCAGATCTCCCGCGAAGGTGTCGCGGCCGAGGACCATCCACGGCCGCCGCCAGATGGGCACGACCGCGCGCCGGTCCGGGCCCGGGCGTACCGCGTCCCATGCCCGCTCGGCCTCGTCCAGCCACTCGGGGCGGGCGAGCCCGCAGCCCTCCACCAGGACGCGCTCCAGTTCGGTGAAGGCCTCCGGGAGCGTGCGCACCTCGGTGACCAGGACGTCGAGCCCGGCCGCGGTGAGGGCGGCCAGATCGGCGGGGCGGTTCTCCTCCTCGTTGGCGACGACCAGATCCGGGGCGAGCGCGACGACGCGCTCCACGTCCGGGTTCTTGGTGCCGCCGACCCGTACCGCGTCGAGCCCGGCGGGATGGCTGCACCAGTCGGTGACGCCGGCCAGGAGGCCGGGGCCGCTGACCGCGATGGCCTCCGTCAACGAGGGGACGAGGGAGACCACCCGCATCAGTGGCGGGTCTCCTCGATGGCCTCGATGTGATCGGCGACCGCCACGACCAGGATGCGGGTGCCCGGCAGCGCCGCCCGCCAGCGGTGGCGCACCCCGCCGGACAGGCACAGCGTGTCGCCGCGCTCCAGGCGGTAGGCGCGGCCCTCGGCCTCGACCTCGGCGGCGCCGTCGGCCACGTACATCAACTCGTCGTTGCGGTGCTGGAATTCACGTCCGGTGTCCTGCTCGCCGGTGAACTCCATGGCGTGCAGCTGGTGGTGTCCGCGCAGCAGTTCACGTACACCGTGCCCGCCGACCTCACCCTCGGGTTCGGCCCGTACGACGTCGACGGTACGGGTGCAGTCGGCGGCGTCGTACAGCTCGGCGACCGTCGTGTTCAGGGCGCCCGCGACGCGCTGGAGGGAGCGGGCGCTGGGGCGGGCGCGTTCGTTCTCGACCTGGCTGAGGAAGGGCACCGAGAGCCCGCTGCGCTCGGCGACCACCGCGAGGGTGAGGCCGAGGCTGCGCCGCAGGCGCCGGACCGCCACTCCCACCCGAAGAGTTTCCTTGTCGTCCATCTCCCGGGCTCCCTCCCCGTTCACTCGGTCCGCGTACGCACCGGCTGCGTGCAGGTCACCCTACGCAGCTTCGCGGCCCGAGGGGACCGTCCCGCCAAGATCGCGGAGGCCTGCGCCCCGGATCAGGCCGGATCACGACGTTCCGCAGCCGCGGCCGGAGGACCGGCCGCGGCTGCGGAAGGGGGAGGTGGGAGGGGGTTTCCCAGGTGGTGGCTAGGAGCCGACCGGGGTCCACTTGTCGGCCAGGCCCGGGTTCTCCTTCAGCCAGGCGCGCACCGCGTCCTGCTCCTTGCCCTTGCCGGTGGACTGGATCTTCGCCTCAAGACTGGTGAGCTGCTTCTCGTCCATCTTGAAGTTCTTCAGCCACGTGCCGACCTCGGCGTTGTCGGAGGCGAAGCCCTTGCGGGCCAGGGTGTGCACCCCGTCGCCCTTGCCCCAGACGCCCTTGGGGTCCTTGAGCTTCTTCAGGTCGTAGGTGTTGTACGCCCAGTGCGGCGACCAGAGCGGAACCACGATGGGCTCCTTCTTGGCGTACGCGCGCTTCAGCTCGGCGAGCATGCCGGGCGTGGAACCGTCGACGACCTTGTACTCGCCGTCGAGGCCGTACTCCTTGAGGATCTTGTCCTTCAGGATGCCCGTCTCACCGGCGCTCGGCTCGATGCCGACGATGCGGTTCTGGAACTCGGAGCCCTTGCCCTTGAGGTCGTCCAGGGAGTTGACGTCCTTGACGTAGGATGGCACGGAGAGCTCCAGGGACGTGGGGCCGTACCAGGAGCCCATGTCCTCCAGCTTGTCCTTGTACTTCGCCCAGTACTGGGCGTGCGTGGTGGGCAGCCAGGAGTCCGTCTCGAAGTCGATCTGACCGCCGGCCATGCCGGTGTAGAGCGCGCCGGCCTCGTACTGGCGGGCGTCCACGGTGAAGCCGCGGCGCTCCAGGAGTTCCTTCCACAGGAAGGTGGAGGCGACGCCCTCGTCCCACGGGATGTAGCCGAGCGAGATCTTCTTGCCCTTGCCCACGTCCTTGGCGCCGGTGACGGCGTCCGAGCCGGAGGAGCCGAACAGGTTCATGCTGCCCGCGACGACGGCGAGGACGACCACGCCGACGATCGCGACGACGGGCTGCGGACGGTAGTTCCAGATCTTGAGACCGCCGGTGGCGGCCTTCGCCTTGGCGAGCGCACGCCGGCCGAGCGGCGAGACCTGGCGGCTGAGCGCACCGGTCATCCGGTCCAGGTACATGGCCAGGACGACGATGGAGATGCCGGCCTCGAAGCCGAGGCCGATGTCGACGTTGCCGATGGCGCGGTAGACGGCACCGCCGAGGCCGCCGCCGCCCGCCATGCCGGCGATGACGACCATCGACAGGCTGAGCATGATCACCTGGTTGATGCCCGCCATGATGGTGGGCAGCGCGAGCGGCAGCTGGACCCGCATCAGCGTGTTGCGCGGGGTGGTGCCGAACGCCTCGGCCGCCTCGACGAGCTCGCCGTCGACCTGGCGGATGCCGAGTTCCGTCATGCGCACGCCCGGGGGCAGCGAGAAGACGATGGTGGCGATGATGCCGGGCACGACACCGACGCCGAAGAAGATGATGCCGGGGATCAGGTAGACCATCGCCGGCATGGTCTGCATGAAGTCGAGGACCGGCCGCAGGACGGCGCTGACCGTCTTGGAGCGGGCGGCCCAGATGCCGAGCGGAAGGGCGACGACGAGCGTCACGATCGCGGCGACGAGCACCAGCGACAGCGTCGACATGGTGTCGTCCCACAGCTGGATCGAGTCGATCAGCGCGAACCCGACGAAGGCCAGGACGCCCGCGGACAGACCGCGCAGCCACCAGGCGATCACGGCGAGGATGCCCGCGAAGAGCAACGGCTGCGGTGCGTCGAGCACCGTGTTGATGCCGTCGTACATGCCGTTGACGAGGTGGGTGATGGCGTCGAACAGCCAGGAGAGGTGGCTCTGGAGGAAGTTGACGGCGCTGTCGACCCAGCCGCCGAGGTTCAGCCTAGGCATGCGTCGCCACCTCCTTCATCGAGCATGCGACCGGGCCCTGCTTGTCGTCCCCCAGGAAGGCGATGAGCCGCTCCTGCGGCACGACGCCGAGCACGGCGCCGTCGGTGTCCTTGACGGTGACCGCGTGCGGGACGCGGGCGGCGACCGTGCACACGTCCGCGACGCAGGTGTCGGGCAGCACGGTCTCGCAGGCGCACTCGCCCACGTCCGGGCGGTCCGGCGTGGTCATCACGGACAGCGCGGTGAGCACCCGGGAGCGGTCGACGTCCTGGATGAACGAGGCCACGTAGTCGTTGGCCGGTGTGAGCAGGATGTCCTCGGCGGTGCCGAGCTGGACTATGCGCCCGTCGCGCATGACGGCGATGTTGTCGCCGAGCCGCATGGCCTCGTTGAGGTCGTGCGTGATGAAGACGATCGTCTTCTTGAGGCGCTTCTGCAGTTCGAGGAGCTGGTCCTGCATGTCGCGCCGGATCAGCGGGTCGAGCGCGCTGAAGGACTCGTCCATGAGGAGCAGGTCGGCGTCGGTGGCCAGGGCGCGGGCCAGGCCCACACGCTGCTGCATGCCGCCGGACAGCTCGTCGGGCCAGGAGTCGCCCCAGCCGGCCAGGCCGGTGAGCTCCAGGGCCTCGGCGGCACGTTTCTCGCGCTCGGCGCGGGGTACGCCCTGGACTTCAAGGCCGTACGCCGCGTTCTCCAGGACGCTGCGGTGCGGGAACAACGCGAAGTGCTGGAAGACCATGCTGATCTTGCTGGAGCGGACCGTACGCAGCTCACGGGCGGGCAGGCTCGTCAGGTCCTGGCCATCGAACAGGACACGGCCCGAGGTGGGCTCCAGGAGCCCGTTGAGCATGCGCAGCAGGGTCGACTTTCCGGAGCCGGAGAGACCCATGACAACGAAGATCTGACCGGGTTCCACCGTGAACGAGGCGTCGATCACCGCCGCGGTCGTCCCGTCCGCCCGCAGCTCGTCGCGGTCGCCGCCGCCTTCGAGCGTGCGGACGGCTTCCTCGGGTCGTCTGCCGAACACCTTGTAGAGCTGCTCGGCTTGCAGCCTGGACACATACACCTCACGGGTTGAACCGAAAACGGCCCGCATCCCCCGCGGGCGGGCCGTGGAGCGGCGCGGATTCGGTCCGCAGCCCGAGAAATGGTTGAAAACCATACTTGGGTCCGCTCCGGCGACGCGCCTGCCCGGTCCGACCGGAAGCAAACGCAACAGTGATCCAGTTCACTTGTTCACGAGCGGGGTGCTCGCGGGCAGGGCGGAGCGAGCGGTACCTGCGAGCGTCGGCGCGGGCGGCCCCGGCCTGCGCGGGTGGCCCCGGGCGCCCACCGCAGAGCGGCGCGAGCGGTGGGACCGGGTGGCAGGGCCGGGAGGCGGGTGGCGCACGGGTGACTGTCAGTGGGGTGCGGCATCATCGGGGTGTGACGCGACGCCTGATGCTCCTCGACACCTCGTCCCTCTTCTACCGCGCCTATTTCGGGGTCCCGGACACCGTCAGGGCGCCGGACGGCACACCGGTCAACGCCGTGCGCGGTCTGCTCGACTTCATCTCCCGCCTGGTCCACGACCACCGCCCGGACGATCTGGTGGCGTGCATGGACGCGGACTGGCGGCCGCAGTGGCGGGTCGACCTGATCCCCTCCTACAAGGCGCACCGGGTGGCCGAGGAGACTCCGGCCGGTCAGCCCGACGAGGAGGAAACCCCGGACACGCTGGCCCCCCAGATTCCGGTGATCGACGACATGCTGGACGCGCTGGGCATCGCCCGCGTCGGCGTCGCCGGCTACGAGGCGGACGACGTGATCGGCACCCTGTCGGGCCTCGCACCCGGACCGGTGGACATCGTCACGGGCGACCGCGACCTGTTCCAGCTGGTCGACGACGAGCGGGGGGTGCGGGTGCTCTACCCGCGCAAGGGCGTGGGCGACTGCGACCTGGTGGACGACGAGCTGATCCGTACGAAGTACGGGGTGCGGCCCGATCAGTACGCGGACTTCGCGGCACTGCGCGGCGACACCAGCGACGGGCTGCCCGGCGTCAAGGGCATCGGCGAGAAGACGGCGGCCCAGCTGATCACCGAGTACGGGGATCTGGCGGGCGTCCGCGCCGCCGCCGCCGACCGCTTCTCCAAGCTGACCCCGGCCAAGCGGCGGGGAATCCTGGAGGCGGCCGACTATCTGGACGTCGCGCCCAAGGTGGTACGGGTCGCGATGGACGTGCCACTGCCGAAGTTCGTCCCGACGCTGCCCACCGAGCCGCTCGATCCGGCCACCCTCGAAGAGCTGGTGGCCCAGTGGGGTCTGGCCGGAGCGACGGGCCGGCTGCTCACCACGTTGCGCGCCTGAGAGGACCGGCCCGGGACGCGGAAGCCGTGCGGAGACGCGCCCCTCCTCGTCCGGACCCCACCCGGTCCCCACCCGGTCCCCACCTGACCCTCTCGGGCTCCACCCGGATTTCTCCCGGACTCCACCCGGTTCCGCCCGGGCTTTCCGCCACCGAAGGTGTTAACTTAGGTAATCCTAACTAATGGTGGATCAGGGGAGCGCACAGTGGCAGAACGCCCGTCTCGCAAGGCACCGAAGATCAACGAGGCGCGAGTGGTGCGCACCGAGCGCATCACGCCGCACATGGTGCGCGTCGTTCTCGGCGGTGAGTCGCTGGCCGGCTTCGGCGTCGGCGAGTACACCGACCACTACATCAAGCTGCTGTTCCCGGCGCAGGGCGTGAGCTACCCGGAGCCCTTCGACATGGAGCGGATCCGCGCCGAGTTCCCGCGCGCCGAGTGGCCCAGCACCCGCGCCTACACGGTGCGCGACTGGGACGCCGAACTGGGCGAGCTGACGGTCGACTTCGTGGTGCACGGCGACGAGGGCCTCGCGGGCCCGTGGGCCCTGCGGGTGCAGCCCGGCGAGACGGTCCGCTTCCTCGGCCCCGGCGGCGGTTACGCCCCGGACCCGGCGGCCGACTGGCATCTGCTCGCCGGCGACGAGAGCGCGCTGCCCGCGATCGCGGCGGCCCTGGAGCGGATGCCGGCGGGTGCGCTGGTGCACGCCTTCGTCGAGGTGGCCGGCCCCGAGGAGGAGCAGAAGCTCAGCACCCCGGACGGCGTCACGGTGACCTGGCTGCACCGGGGCGAGGGCGCGGTGGGCTCCCAACTGGTCGGCGCGGTCAAGGACTTGGAGTTCCCGGCGGGCGATGTGCACGCCTTCGTGCACGGCGAGGCGGGCTTCGTGAAGGAGCTGCGCGCACTGCTCCGGGTCGAGCGCGAGGTACCGCGTGAGCGCCTGTCGATCTCGGGCTACTGGCGCCTGGGCCAGGACGACGACGCCTGGCGCGCGGTGAAGCGCGAGTGGAACGAGCAGGTGGAGCGCGAGCAGGAGGCGCCGGCCGCCTGATCCGCTCCCCCACTCACGAAACCCCCCGGCGTCTGCCCCGCCGGGGGGTTTCCTCGTTCAGCACCGGAGTTCCGCCGTTCGGCGAGGGCCCGGGCCGCCAGGGCCCCGACCGGCCTCGCCCACGAGGGGGTCGGCCCGGGTTGGCCCTACACGGACTTCTGGTACGAGCGGAACGTACGGGTCGACAGCCACACCGCGACGATCGCCAGGCCGAACAGGGCGCCGCCCCGGCCGAGCACGAGGGACCAGTCCGGGTCGGCCGCCATGGCCGAACGGCCCGCAACCATGCCCCAGTTGAGCGGGTTGAAGTCGGCGATGTGCCGCATCCAGGAGGGCATCTGGGACGGCGCCATGAAGGCGGAGGACAGGAAGGTCAGCGGCAGCAGCAGGAAGGTGTTGATGCCGATGATCGACTCGCGCTGGCGCACCAGCATGCCCAGCGCGTTGGAGAAGGCGCCGAAGACCGTGCCGAGCAGGATCGCGGCGACGGCCAGGAGGACCAGACCGCCGAAGCCACCCGGGTAATGGGCGCCGCCGAGCTTGCCGAGCAGCAGGATGATCACGGTCTGGACGGTGATGCTGATGCCGTTCTGCACGACGTTGGCGTTCATCAGGGCGCCCCGGCTGACGGGCGTGGTGAGGAAGCGGTTGAGCGTGCCGCGCTCGATCTCCTCCAGGGTTCCCATGCCGGCCCACATGCTGGAGCCGAGCGCGCTCATCAGGACGATGCCGGGCACGAGGTAGTCCAGATAGGACGTGGTGCCGAAACCGCCGAGCTGGACGACCTTCTTGAAGAGGTTGCCGAACAGGAACAGCCAGATCACCGGCTGCACCAGGGTGATCAGGAGATAGGCGGGCTGCCGGAAGATCGCCGTCAGCTGACGCTGTGTCATGTACCAGGTCTGGGCGAGGGCGTTGGAGCGCAGCGGCGCGGGCGCGGCGGCGGTGCTGGTCATCGGGTGCCTCCGGCGGTGGCGAGGGCGGGGGCTTCGGCGGCTGCCTCGGCCTCGGAGTATCGGCGTCCGGCATAGCGCAGGTAGACGTCGTCGAGGGAGGGGCGGGCCACGGTCGCGGCGGCGACGGAGGCTCCGGCCCGCTCCAGGGCGCCGAGCAGCACGGGCACGGCGGCCGCGCCGTCGTCGGCGCGCGCGCTGACCCGGCGGCCGTCCAGCAGCACCTCGTGCACACCGGGCAGTCCGGTGAGGGCCTCGCGCAGCAAGGAGCGTTCAGCGACGGCTTCGCGGAGCTCCACGTGGACGGCGTCACCGCGGAGTTCGCCCTTCAGCTCGTCGGGGGTGCCTTCGACGACGACCCGGCCGCGGTCCACGATCGCGATCCGCTCGGCAAGCCGGTCGGCCTCTTCGAGGTAGTGCGTGGTGAGCACGATGGTGAGCCCCTCGTCCCCGGCGAGCCGCGCGATCTCGTCCCACATCGCGGTGCGGGCCTCGGGGTCGAGTCCGGTGGTCGGCTCGTCGAGGAAGAGCACCTCGGGCCGGTGCACCAGGCCGAGCGCCACGTCGAGGCGGCGCTGCATGCCGCCCGAGTATCCCTTCACGACGCGCTTGCCCGCGTCCGCGAGGTCGAAGCGTTCGAGCAGCTCGTCCACGCGGCGCTTGAGAGCCGCGCCGGTCAGCCCGTAGAGGCGCCCCTGGAGCTGGAGGTTCTCGCGGCCGGTGGCCACGGGGTCGGCGCCGGACTTCTGCGCCACGACACCGATCGCGCGGCGGACCCGGTCGGGATGGCGCAGCACGTCGTGCCCGGCGACGGCCGCGGTCCCGCTGTCGGGGCGCGCGAGGGTGGTGAGGATCTTGACGGTGGTGGACTTGCCAGCACCGTTGGGGCCGAGCAGTCCGAAGACCGTGCCGGCCTCCACGGTGATGCCCATGCCGTTGAGGGCGGTGACCTCTCCGGGATACGTCTTGATCAGGTTGTGCGCCTCGACTGCGGGCGCCCGGGTACTCATGACGGAGCTCTCCTGGGGTGAGCGGGGATGGTCGATGTGACGGACCGATCCGCGTGAGGAGCGCCGGGCTATCCTTGGCGTGCCGCACCTTCGATCGCCTGGCCTGCCGCGCGCGGGTCGGGTCCGGGGTCGCGACCCCGGCGGGGGCTGCTGCAACAGCCCGTGCCGGGGTTCTCCATGTACTGCGTACTCGTACTGCGTATCGCGGGTCCTGCGCACTGCCGGTCCTTCGTACCGCCAGTCCTGCGCACAGCGGTTCCCGCGTGTCCCCCGCGTGGCGTGCACGCCGTGCGCGTCCGGAGGCCATCTGCCTCCCGCTCTCCGGCGTGCTACCCGCGGGAGTGGTCCTCGCCCTCCAAGTGCTTCCATTCCTCGGGCACTTCACCCGTGGCGTGCCAACTGCGCCATCCGTCGATGCCGCTGAGGGTGCCGTCCGCGATCTCCTTGAGGAGGCCGCGCACCCACTCCGCCTCGGCGTCGATCATGTGGAGCTGGTACTCGGTCTCCATGAGGAAGAACCGGGGCAGCGTCTCGCACAGCTTCCGCAGCGCTCCCCGCAGCCCGGCGGCCCGCACCTCCAGCGTATTGACGCGCTGCGCGAGCAGCGCGGTGACCTCGTCGGGCGGCAGCACGCCGACGAGGGAGAGGGCCGTCTCGAAGACCGGGAACTCGTGCACCGGCACCGAGACGATGTCCGCCATCCAGTCCAGCATCTCCTCGCGGCCCGTCGGGGTGAGGGCGTAGAGGGTGCGCTCGGGGCGGTTGCCCTGTCGCTGGACGTCGGCGACCTCCACGAAGCCGTGCTTCTCCAGGTTCTGGACGACGGTGTAGAGCGAGCCGTAATTGATCTTGATGCTGTACTCCTTGCCGCGCCGGCGCAGAGTCTGGGCGATCTCGTACGGATGCATCGAGGGGCGCTCGGCGAGCAGGACCAGGACGGCCAGCGCCAAAGGGTTGCGGAGCTTGCGCCGCCCTGCTGCCATCGCCGTCACCTCACACCCCTCGTTCACGAATACTCGTAGCCGAACATATCGCGACTATCGCGAGTCGGTCAACCACGATGTATCGCGAATACGAGGGTGCCTCGCCCGGCCCGGCCGACGCGGACCAACCTTGCCGCTGCCGTGCCATCTCCTCCCGGCTGCCCTTGCACCCCTGGTGGGCGACCGTCCGCGATTCCAGCCTCGGGCGCGCGGAGCCGAACGGCGAGCCGGCCGCACTCCACGGGACCGCGGGCAACACGGCCGTGGCGGAGGGGATCCAGCGCCAGGACGTGCCCGGCGCCAACGAGTCGGCGCGGAAGAACGCCCTCGATCCGACCGGCCACGGGGAGTGGAGCACGCCCACTCCGAACGGGCGCACAAGGAGATGAGCGACCGGCTCGCCGCCAACGGGCAACCCCCGCCAGGGAGTTGCCCGTTGGCGGCGCCCTCACTCCTTCGACGGGAGACCTCAGCGCGCGCTCCGGCCCCCGTCGCCGCCGCGGTCAGTACGCGCGGACCCGCTCCGACGCCCTTTCCGGTATGGCTCTCGTGCCGTCCGCGGGACGAGCGTCCTCGGGCGCTCCGGGGCGGACCGGCCACCACAGGGCGCGCCCCAGGAGAGCCGCGAGGGCGGGGACCAGGACGAGGGAGAGGACGAGCGCGGACAGCAGGATGCCGAGGGCCATCGCGAAGGCCATCTGTTCGTTGCCCGGAGAGGTGGCCAGGGTGGCGAAGGACCCGGCGAGGACCAGCCCTGCCGAGGCGATGGCCGGAGTCGTGTGCCGCACCGCGCGGGCGACGGCGGCACGGGCCGGTCCCGGCCGCCGCATCTCCTCGCGGATGCGGTCGGTGATCAGGATGTTGTAGTCGGTGCCGAGCGCCACCACGAAGAGGAACAGCACCAGCGGGAGCGTGAAGTTGACGCCCGGCTCGCCGAGCCCGTGCTGGAAGAGCAGGGTGGCCGCGCCGAGGGTGGCCGCGAAACCGAGCCCGACGGAGAGCATCAGGACGACCGGCGCGAGCAGACTGCGCAGGAGCAGCAGGAGGATCAGGGCGATCAGCGCGGCGGCGACCGGAAACACCACCTTCAGGTCGTGGTCGACGGCCGTAGCGATGTCGGCGAAGATCGCGGCCGTCCCGCCCACGTGGGCCGTCGTCCCGTCGGGCGTGTGCCGGGCGACCACGTCCCGCACCGGCCCCGACGCCAGATCACGGGCCTGCGGGCTCTGCGGGTCGGCGGTCGGGTACAGGTCGATGCGGGCGGCGCGGCGGTCCTGGTTCAGGACGGTCGGGGCCACCTTGCCCACGCCCTTGACCCGGGTGAGCGCCTGCGCGAGGCCGTCGAGCCTGCCGGTGGTGAGGGGATCGCCGTCCTTGGTCGTGACGAAGACACTCGTCGGGTCGGACACACCGGCGGGCAGCGCCCGTGAGATCTCGGTGGCGGTGGCCGCGGCGGCGGTCCCGTTGTCGGGGTCTCCCTGGCCGTAGTCCATGCGCATGCCGGTCAGTCCGGCGGCCAGCGCGGCGAGCAGGGCGAGCGAGGCGGCCAGCATCATGACGGGCCGGCGTGCCACCAACACCCCGAGCCGTGCGGCCCGGCCCTCGCGCGGCTCGCGGCGCAGTGCCTTCTTCGAGGGCCAGAACATCTTGCGTCCGGCGGCCGCGAGCAGCGCCGGCATGAGCGTGAGGCTGCCGAGCAGCATCACCAGCACCGCGGCGGCGATGGCGGGGCCCAGCGAGCGGAACTGTCCGAAGGTGGCGAGCCCCAGGGTGGCGAACGCGGCGACGATCGTCAGCGCGGCCGAGGTGATGGCGCTGCCCACCCGGGCGCAGACCTGGCCCGCGGCCTCACGGGCCAACTGGTCCGGCCGCTCCCGCAGTTGTTCGCGGTAGCGGAACAGCAGGAACAGCAGGTAGTCGACGCCGATGCCGAGCAGGACCACGTTGAGCAACGCCGGAGTGCTCGCGTCGAGCTTGAGCCCGGTGAGCATCGCGGCCCCGGCGACCGCTCCCGCCGCCACGAAACCGATCAGGGCGACGGCGAGCAGCGGCAGCAGAGCCGCGAGCACGCTGCGGAACACCAGCACGTTGAGCAGGACGATCAGCGCGGTGACGAGCGCGCCGCCGATCTTCGTGGCCAGTTCGTGGGCATCGGCCGTGTCGACCGTGCGGGCGAGGGATCCGGTGAATCCGGTACGCATCCCGGCCTCGGCGAACCGCTCCCGTGCGTCGTCGCGGAACGACCGGTAGACGTCCTGCACCCCCGGATCCGACGGATTGCCGGTCAGCTCGACACCGAGCAGCTCGAAACTGCGGTCGGGCGCGGTCATCGCGGGGGTGACCCGGGGCGTCTGGGAGCGGTCCGGGACCAGGAACGACGGAGTGTCGTCCTTGCGCGGCATGGCGACCCGGCGCTCGCTCAGCCTCGCCGCCTCGCCCTTGATCCGCTCACGGTCGCCGGTACCGAGCGGCTGCCCGTCCGACCGGGCGACCAGGACCGTGACGGTGGTGGCGTCGGGGTTGACCCCGAACCGCTCCTCGGCGATGTGCAGTGCCGCGGCCGAGTCGTAGTCGCGGGGCAGGAAGTCGCCGGCCTGGTTCTGCGTGACGCGGGCGAAGAGGGTCGGCGTCAGGGCACTCAGGGCGATGCCCAGGACCGCCCACAGGGCGATCACCTTCCAGGGATGTCGGGTGGAGAATCCGGTCAGGGCGCGGATCACGAGGTCCTCCGGCAGACGGTCTTGCGTACGGACGTCCGGGGGTTCCCGGCATGCTCCAAGCCCATCAGTGCGCACCCCCCATCAGCGTCCTGGCCAGGGATGATCCCGCCCCGGGCCCTGACTCCCACCCGTTTCCCGCACCAGGACCCAGGTCCTGGTCCCCCCTCCCCCCACGGTCGGTCCCGCACGCCTGCGGCCTGTGCGAGGCTGTCGTGCGGGAACGGGAGCCGCACATGCGGGGGACGGACGAGGTATGCGCATCGGCAGCAGCAGAGAGGCGGAGCCGGGGATGGACCCGTGGGGCTGCGGGGAAACCGGGAGTGCCCGGCCGCCGAACCCCGTGGACGCGCGGCCGCGTCCTCTCCGGGACCGACAGGCGCCGTCCGAGGGCAGCGGCCCCTCCGGGCCGGCGGGATCGCGGCACCCCGGCGGCGGTGGCACCGAGGCCCCGTGGACACGGAACGAGGCCCTCGTCACCGGCGGGGCCTGCGCCATCAATCTGCTCAGCTATGTGTTCGTCAGCGACCCCGTGGGGCAGCGCGGGGTGAGTGTCGCGGGGTTCCTCCTCGTCGCCCTCGCGGCCGTGCCCCTGCTCGTGCGGCGCACGCACCCGGTACTGGCACTCGCCGGCACCCTCGCACTCGACTCCGCCGCCTCGGTCGCCCTGCCCCTCTCCACCCACTTCGGCGCGGTCCTCGTACTGGCCCTGTACTCGGTCGCCAGGGCCTGCTCGGGCCGGGTGACAGCCGCCGCGACGGTGACGACGACGGCGCTGACCCTGCTGTCCCAGGGCAACGGACAGATCCCGCCCTGGCAGGCGGCCCTCTCCGCGGTCCTGTCCCCCTTGATCGTCGTCGCCACGGCCCTCGCGGTGAGCCGCTGGCAGCGCGAGGTGGCGGCCAACCGACGGCTGCTCGCGGACCGTGCCGTGGCCGACGAACGCCGTCGCATCGCCCGCGAGCTGCACGACATCGTGGCCCACCACATCACCACGATGCAGCTGATGGCAGGCGGCGCCCGGGCCAACCTCGCCCGGCCCGACATCGCCCGCGAAGCCCTGGTCACCCTGGAGTCCTCCGGCCGCCTCGCACTGAGCGAGATGCGCCAACTCCTCGACGTACTGCGGGCCGACGACGAGCAGGAGCACGCGCCGCCGCAGCCGCAGCCCGGGGCCGATGACCTCAAGCGCCTGGTCACCGAGTCCCAACAGGCAGGCCTGCCAACGCAGTTCACGATCACCGGCGAGCCGCGGCACCTGCCGCCGACCCTGGGCCTGACCGTGTTCCGAGTGGCCCAGGAGGCGCTCACCAACGCCCGCAAGCACGCCGGACCGGCAGCTCGCGCGGCACTCGTCCTGACGTACCGCCAGGACACGGTGGTCGTCGAGATACGCGACGACGGCGGGGAATTCCCGCCTTCGGAGCCGCCGACGCCGAGCCCCCGCGGTTACGGCCTGATCGGCATGCGCGAGCGCGTCGCCCTGCACGGCGGCACACTCACCACGGGCCCGCTCCCAGGCGGCGGCTTTGCCGTCAGGGCCGAGTTGCCCATGACCGAGGACGAGGCGGCCGGAGCGGCTGTCCAGCACGAACCTGAGGGAGCACTGCGATGACCGGGCCCGAGGACGGGACGAGGCCGCGGGTGATCCGCGTACTGATCGCCGACGACCAGCCGCTGGTCCGCCGCGGACTGTCCCTGATCCTCTCCCCCGACCCGGCGTTCGAGGTGGTGGGTGAGGCCGAGAACGGTGCGCAGGCGGTCGCCCTGGCGGGCCGACTCCGCCCGGACGTCGTGGTGATGGACATCCGGATGCCCGTCCTGGACGGCGTCGCCGCCACCGCCGAACTCGCCACCGCCGTCCCCGGCTGCCGCGTCCTGGCCCTGAGCACCTTCGACATGGACGAGTACGTGGTGGGCGCGCTGCGCGCCGGGGCCTACGGGTTCCTGCCCAAGGACAGCTCCCCCGAGGACCTGGGCGCGGCGATCCGCACGGTGCACGACGGCGAAGCCGTGGTGGCTCCACGCCTGCTCACCCGCCTGATCTCCGCCTACGTCACCGCCCCGCGCGACCCGCGCCCGCCCTTCACCGCCACGGGCGAACTCACACCTCGCGAGGTGGAGGTGTGGCATTTGATGGCCAAGGGCCTGGACAACGCGGCCATCTCCCGGGGCCTGGACATCAGCGTGTCCACGGTCAAGAACTACATCACCAGCATCTTCGACAAGCTCTCCGTGCGAGACCGCGCTCAGGCGGTGATCGCGGCCTACGAATCGGGCCTCGTCACCGCCGGAACCACAGGCTCCACCACCACAGGCTCCACCACAAGGACGCCGGGCGTGTAGCTCAGCGCCCCCGCGGCAACGACCGGGGCGCATGGGCGCGGACAGCGGCGAACAGTTCCTTCTTGGACGGGTTCACCATCGCCCGCCCGGCCACCGTCACCGTGGGCACCGTCTCGTTCCCGTCCGCGACCGAGCGCACGAACGCGGCCGCGTCGGGGTCCCGCCAGATGTTCACCTTCACGAACCGCAGCCGCGTGAACAGCAGCCGCACCCGGAGCTTCATGCAGTACGTGCACATGGGGCGCCAGTAAAGGACCACCCCGTCCTGATCCTCGGTCACGGATCTTCCCCCCGTTTCTCAACGCCGCCGAGAGGGCGGCGACGATCCGAGCCTAGGCGAACCGGCCGGAGTCCTCCGACGGGGGTGGCCGCGTGGTATTCGGCTCGCGCGGACGGTGGCCCCCTGGCTAACGTGCCGCCCATGGACACGGGTGGGGACGGGGACACAGACACGGGCGTACGGCCCGGGCATGAGCGGGACATGAGCGGGGACATCAGCATCCAGCCCTTCGAAGGAGGAGCCGTGGGCCCGACTCGCCGGGCGGCGGGGGCGGTGGTCGGCTCCGCCGTGGGCGACGCGTTGGGCGCCCCTTTCGAGTTCGGCCTGCCCGGGGTGTACGCGCGGCGGTTCCCCGACGGCGTCGGCACGATGTGCGGCGGGGGCGGCTGGGATCCGGGCGAGGCCACCGACGACACCCAGATGGCGGTGCTGGTGGCGGACTCCCTCCTGGAATGCGGTGGCCTCGAACCGGCCGACATCTTCCGGCGGTTCCAGCGCTGGGCGGTCTCGGAGCCCAAGGACATCGGGCTCCAGACCGAGGACGTCCTGACGAACGGCGAGCCCTGGGATCTCGCGGCCGCCCTCCATTTCCAGGTCAACCGCCGCGCCGCGGGCAACGGTTCACTGATGCGGGCCACCACCGCCGCGGTGTACTTCGCGGGCGCGGGGCGCTCGGCGACGATGGCCGCGGCCCGCCGTATCGCGGCGCTCACCCATGGAGACCGGGCCGCGTGGGAGGGCACGGCGATCTACCACGACCTGATACGCGCCGCGCTGACCGGCGCCGACCCGCTGGCGGCGGTGCCGGACGCCCTGGCGGCCGTCCACCCCGACCACCGGGCCCGCTGGTCGACGGTCCTCGCTCCCGACTGGCACCCCGACGACGCGACCGAGTTCAACGGCGCGGTCTGGCCCTGCCTCGGTTCCGCGCTCTGGGCGCTGCGCACGACGGATTCCTTCGAGCGGGCGCTGGGCGCGGCGATCGACCTGGGCGGCGACACGGACACGGTGGCGGCGGTGACCGGTGGCCTGGCAGGCGCCCACTACGGCCTCCACGCCATCCCGCCCCGCTGGACCGCTCCCCTGCACGTCCCCTTGCCGGGCTTCGGCGACCGGACCCTTCGGACAGCCGAACTGACGCTGCTGGCAGAGGAGTTGGAAGGCGCGCCCCACTAGCCGCGCCCGATGACCACGCCCGCCGGCACGGCCCGCCAGTCACGCCCACCAGCCGGCCACGGCCCGCCAGCCGCGCCCGTCCGCCGACCGCGCCCGTCCGCCGACCGCGCCCGTCCGCCGACCGCGCCCGTCCGCCGACCGCGCCCGTCGGCCGGCCGGCCACATCCCGTTGCCCACGGCCCGCCGGCGACCAGCCAGGCCCCCCGGAGCGGCAGCGCGGGCCCGGGCCGGGGCCGCCAACCACTCACGCCCTGCCCCGCACCGACGCCCACACCTCACCCTTCGCCTGGAGCGTCAGGCCTGGGACCGGGGTGAGGTCGCCGGGAGTCACGTCCAGGTCGAAGCGGCCGGCCAGGACCGCCAGGATCAGGACCGCCTCCACCAGGGCGAAGCGCGTGCCCAGGCAGACCCGGGGGCCGCCACCGAAGGGGAACCAGGCGTATTCGGGTATCTGCTCGGCGCCCTCCGTCCAGCGCTCGGGGCGGAAGTCCTCCGGGTCGCGGAACCAGCGGGCGTCGCGGTGGGTGGCCCACTGGCTGGCCCAGATCCGGGTGCCGGCCGGGATGTCGCGGCCGCCGAGCACCGCGCCGTCCCTCGCGACCCCGGTGAGGAGCCAGATCGTCGGGTAGAGCCTGAGCGTCTCCTTCACCACGGCCTGGGTGTAAGTGAGGTGGGCATAGTCGTCGTAGCCGGGTTCGCGGGTGCCGCCCAGAACGCGGTCGAGTTCGTCCGCCAGCGCCTCGCGCACGCGCGGGTTGCGGGACAGCAGGTGCCACGCCCACACCAGCGTGCTGCTCGTGGTCTCGTGGCCGCCTATGTAGAGCGTGACGGTCTCGTCGCGTATCTCCCGGTCGGACAGGCGCGTTCCGTTCTCGTCCTGGGCGGCGAGCAGCCGGCTGAGCAGGTCGGGCCGGTCGCTGTCGCTCGCGCGGTGCCGGGCCACGACGCGGCTCACCTCGGCGTCGATGACCGCGGTCGCCTTCTTGATGCGGGCCCGGCCGGGAGTCGGCAGCCAGTCCGGCAGAAGCGCGCCGATCCCACTGAACTCGGCTCCGATCTCGTGCTGGGCCACGTCCATGGCCCGTCCGATGGCCTCGGCGTCCGCGGCGGTGTCGACACCGAAGATGGTGCGGACGGCGATCCGCTGGGTGAGCGCGGACATCTCGCGCTTCACGTCGATCCGCTGTCCGTCCGTCCAACCGTCGGCGACGTCCACCGCGCATGCGGCCATGGTCGCCGCGTACGAACGCACCTGTTGGGGCCGGACCGAGGGCTGGACCAGGGATCTCTTACGGCGCCAGTCCTTGCCCTTGGCCACGACGACCCCGTTGCCGAGCAGGGTGCGGAAGGAGACTCCGAGGTCGGGCTGGTCGAAGGTGCGCTCGATCTCGGTGAGGAGTTCGCCGATGCACTCGGGGTCGGCGACGAACAGCGAGGTCGCGCGGCCGAACCGCCAGTGCACCAAGTCGCCCCGGCTCCGCAGTTGTTCGAAGAAGGCGAGCGGGTCCTTGCCGAACCGGGGCAGACTCCCCAGGTACGGCAGGCCTCGCGGCCCGGCGACCACCCTTCGTGGCACGGAAGTTGCTCGGACGTTCTCGGACACACTGGCGGTGGTCACGGTGTCTCCCTCCCTGTGGCACCCAGCCGTTGGCGCGGTCGGCCGATGTGGATCGGCCGCGTATGGGTCCATGCAATCGGACTCATCGACGCCCCGCCACCCCTGTGGATATCCCCCCGCCCGAGCCGCCCCCGGCGTCCCCCGAGAGGGTCATGCCGTTGTCCACAGCCCCGGAAGCGAGCGGCACCGCCAGCGCCAACTCCCTTACGGGTAAGGGGGTTGACACGAGAGCGGCCCCCGCCGGTCAACCCGGCGGGGGCCGCTCCCGCGTCCATCGCGTCAGACCCGGTACGGAGCCCCGCACAGGGAACGTCTGCCGGGTGCCCGGGCTCGGCAGGAAGCCCCGCACAGGGGACGTTGCCCGGGTGCCCGGGCTGGGCTCGGCCGAGCCCGGGCACCCGGACGAGCGAGCTCGGTCAGCCGACCGAGCTGTAGGCCACGACTCCCCTCAGCAGCGCGTCGACCGCCTTGCGGGCGTTCTTCGCGACGGTGCTGTTCTCGCGCGGCGCCGCCGCCGCGATCTGGCCGAGGACGTCGATGACCTGCTTGCACCAGCGGACGAAATCGCCCGCGGGCATGTCCGCCTCACGGAGCACCTCGTCCAGGCCCTTGTCGGAGGCCCACTGGTAGGCGGCCCAGGCGAAGCCCAGGTCGGGCTCGCGCTGGCCCACGCCCTCCGCCTGGTTGATCTTGTGGTCCTCTTCGAGGGCGTCGAGCCGGCCCCAGATCCGTACCATCTCGCCCAGTGCCGCCTTGGCCGCGCCGGTGGGCGTCTTGGGCGCGACGGCATCGTCGGACTGGCGTGCCTCGTACACCAACGCCGAGACGCAGGCGGCCAGTTCGGCCGGGTTCAGGCCCTCCCAGATGCCCGCGCGCAGACATTCGCTGGCCAGCAGGTCGAGCTCGCCGTACAGGCGAGCCAGCCGCTTGCCGTGCTCGGTGACCTCGTCGTCGCGCAGGTAGTCCAGTTCGGTGAGCAGCGACACGATGCGGTCGAAGGTCCGGGCGATCGTGTTGGTGCGCCCCTCGATGCGCCGCTCCAGCTGCTGGGTGTCGCGCTGGAGGCGGTAGTAGCGCTCGGCCCAGCGGGCGTGGTCCTCGCGCTCGTCGCAGCCGTGGCAGGGGTGCGCCCGCAGTGCGGCTCGCAGCCGGGTGATCTCGCGGTCGTCGGCCGCCTCGGAGCGGGCCTTGCGGTGCCGCTCGGGGACGATGTGCCCGGCCTTGGTGCGCAACGCGGACGCCAGGTCCCGGCGAGACTGGGGCGAGCGCGCGTTGAAGGACTTCGGCACGCGCATCCGCTCCAGGGCCTCCACGGGCACCGGGAAGTCCATCGAGGCGAGCCGCTTGACCTGCCGCTCGGCCGTCAGCACCAGCGGGCGCGGCCCGTCGTGCTGCTCGAAGCCGCGGTGGCCGTTGGTGCGGCCCGCGGGGATCCCGGGGTCGAGGACCAGGGCGAGGCCCGCGAACTTGCCCGTCGGCACATGGATGATGTCGCCCGGCTTGAGCTTCTCCAGGGAGGCCGCTGCGGCCGCCCGGCGCTGGGCCGCGCCGTGCTTGGCCAGCTCGGTCTCGCGGTCCTTGAGGTCGCGCCGCATCCGCGCGTACTCCTCGAAGTCCCCGAGATGGCAGTGCATGCCCTCCCGGTAGCCCTCCAGGCCCTCCTCGTTGCGCTGGACCTGCCGCGAGATGCCGACGACCGACTTGTCGGCCTGGAACTGCGCGAAGGAGGTTTCGAGCAGCTCGCGCGACCGGTGCCGGCCGAACTGCTGGACCAGGTTGACCGCCATGTTGTACGACGGCTTGAAGCTGGAGCGCAGCGGATAGGTGCGCGTGCCGGCCAGGCCCGCGAGCGCGCCCGGGTCCATGCCGCGCTGCCACAGGACCACGGCGTGGCCCTCGACATCGATGCCGCGCCGCCCGGCCCGCCCGGTGAGCTGGGTGTACTCGCCGGGAGTGATGTCGGCGTGCTGCTCGCCGTTCCACTTGACGAGCTTCTCCAACACCACTGAGCGCGCGGGCATGTTGATGCCGAGCGCGAGCGTCTCGGTGGCGAACACGGCCTTCACCAGGCCGCGTACGAACAGCTCCTCCACGACCTCCTTGAAGGTCGGCAGCATGCCTGCGTGGTGGGCGGCGATGCCGCGCTCCAGCCCTTCGAGCCACTCGTAGTAGCCGAGGACGTGCAGGTCCTCGCCGGGGATGGAGGAGGTCCGCTCCTCGACGATCTCGCGGACTTTCTGGCGCGCCTCTTCGTTGTTGAGCCGCAGCCCCGCGTACATGCACTGCTGGACGGCGGCCTCGCAGGCGGCGCGGCTGAAGATGAAGGTGATGGCCGGCAACAGGCCGTCTGCGTCGAGCCGTTCGATGACCTCGGGGCGCCCCGGCGTCCAGATCCTGGAGCGCTGGCGGCGCTCCCGCTCGCGGTCCGCCTCGCGCACCATCTTGCCGCGGCGCCGATCGCGCGGGTTGTACGTCTTCTGGTTCTCCATACGCGCCATGCGCAGCAGGTCGGGGTTGACCTCGCGCCGGGAGACGCCGCGGCCGCCGTGGTCGGTCTCCTCCTCGAAGAGGTCGTACATCCGGCGCCCGGCCATGACGTGCTGCCACAGCGGCACGGGCCGGTGCTCGGAGACGATCACCTCGGTGTCGCCCCGCACGGTGTCCAGCCAGTCGCCGAACTCCTCGGCGTTGGAGACGGTCGCGGACAGCGAGACCAGGGTGACGGACTCCGGAAGGTGGATGATCACCTCTTCCCAGACGGCCCCGCGGAAGCGGTCGGAGAGGTAGTGCACCTCGTCCATCACCACGTATCCGAGCCCGAGGAGCGCCTGGGAGCCCGCGTACAGCATGTTGCGGAGCACCTCGGTGGTCATGACGACCACCGGCGCGTCCGCGTTGACGCTGTTGTCGCCGGTCAGCAGGCCCACCTTGTCGGCGCCGTAGCGGCGCGCGAGATCGGCGTACTTCTGGTTGGAGAGCGCCTTGATGGGCGTGGTGTAGAAGCATTTGCGGCCCTGCTCCAGGGCCAGGTGCACGGCGAACTCGCCGACGATCGTCTTGCCGGAGCCGGTCGGGGCCGCGACGAGCACGCCCTTTCCGGCTTCGAGGGCCTGACACGCCTCGATCTGGAAGGGGTCCAGATCGAAGTCGTACAGGTCACGGAAGGGTGCGAGCGCGGTGGCCTGCTCGACGGCGCGGAGCCGGGCAGCTGCGTACGCTTCGGCTGGTGAGAGGTCCTCTGTCATCTTGTCTTCGAGCCTACCCGCCGCCTCTGACAGAGGTCGCGATCTTTATTGGAGGCCAGGTGCCGCGGCCTTCCGGCCGGACGCCGGTACGGGTGCCAATACCCGTACCGCACCGCGTACACACTCCGCGGTGAGCGGCAGCGGTCCGAGCCGCTCCCCGTCGGCGTACCCGGTGATGCCGTCCGCGGCCAGCGTGATCGAGGCGACGCGGTACGTGGTGACCTCGGGGTGGCCGAGATGGGTGCCCTTGTAGACCCGCGGGAAGACCTTGACGAGGGTCGCGCGGGAGCAGTCCCCGACGACGGTGACGTCGAAGAGCCCGTCGGTGAGGTCGGCATCCGCGCAGATGCGCATGCCTCCTCCGTAGGAGGAGGAGTTCCCGACGGCGACCAGGGTGGCCTCGATCTCCCGGGTCTCGCCGTCGTCAAGGGTGATCTTGTACGGGATGGGCTTGAACGCGGCCAGCTCGGCGAGCATCGCGAGGTCGTACTTGAAGCGGCCGGAGGGCCATCGCATCCGGTTGCCCCGGTCGTTGACCTTGGAGTCGAAGCCGGAGGCGAGGACGGTGGCGAACCAGCGGTCGCCGGTCCGGCCGAGGTCGATGTCCGTGATCCGCCCGTCCTTGAGGGCCCGGGCCGCGCACTCCCCGGCGCGGGCCGGGTCGCGTACCGGAAGCCCCAGGGCGCGGGCGAAGTCGTTGCCGGTGCCCGCGGCGACGACGCCGAGCGGGGTGGTGGTGCCCGCGACGGCCTGGAGCGCGAGGTTGACCATGCCGTCGCCGCCGACGGTGATCAGCGCACCGGTGCCGCCCTCGACGGCCTCGCGGGCCCGGCGCAGCGCGTCGTCGGCGTCCTCGCCGAGTACGGTGCGGACGGAGAATCCGGCGGCCCGCAACGCCGAAGCGGCCGGCTGCGCGGCGTGCGCGCCCCGGCCGCGTCCCGCGGTGGGATTGACGAAAAGGGTGATCTCGCTGGTCACCCGCCGGACCCTACAAGGTCCGGTGTTCCCGTCAAGGTCAGGTGATGTCGTCGTACCCGTTGAGCTTGGTGGAGCGCCCGCCGTCCGACTGCTCGGGCAGCGCCGCCGGCGAGGTCACGGCCTCGACGGTGCCGACGTCCTCGGGGGTGAGGTCCAGGTCCGAGGCCTCGTCGTCGGCCGGTCCCGCCTCGGCGCGCTGCTTGCGGCGCTTGTCGTTCATCAGGGAGATGATCACGGCGATGAAGTAGAGGCCGACGATCGGGGTCGCGAGCGAGAGCATCGAGACCGGGTCGACGGTCGGGGTCGCGAAGGCCGCGAAGACCGTCACACCCATGATCATTCCACGCCACCAGCCCAGCATTCGGCGGCCGGTGAGGATGCCGCTGAAGTTGAGCATGACGAGGAACAGCGGCAGCTCGAAGGAGAGGCCGAAGACGATGATCATGCGGGTGACGAGGTCGATGATCTCGTTGAGCGGCAGCAGGTTGGTCACGCCCGAGGGCGTGAAGCCAAGCAGCACCTCGGCCGCCGCCGGCAGCACGTTGTACGAGAACCAGCCGCCGGCCACGAAGAGCGGGACGCCGGCCGCGACGAAGCTCAGCGAGTAGCGCCGCTCGTGCTTGTGCAGACCCGGCGCCACGAACGCCCACAGCTGGTAGAGCCAGATCGGACTGGCCGCGACGACGCCCGCGACCATCGAGACCTTGATCATCAGCGTGAACGGCCCCATCAGGCCGGACATGGTGATCTGGCCGCAGGTGTCCTTGTTCTTGCTGGCGAGCTCATGGAAGTTGTCCGGGCAGCCGACCGACCTGGTGATCGGCCCGGTGATCAGCCCCGCGATGTCCTTGTAGTAGAACGCCGCCACGATGGCGCAGACCAGGATCGCCAACACCGACTTCGCGAGCCGGTTGCGCAGCTCGCGAAGGTGGTCCGAGAGCGGCATCCGGCCCTCGGGGTCCCTCTGTTGTTTGCGGGCAGACTTGAGCAACCCACGTCCTCATCTCGTGCGGCAGGTCGCTCTGGTCACCACGGTGAACAGCGCCTGCTGGGGCCCGGTGTCAGCGCTTGGTGGTGTCCGTCGGCTCGGTCACCGGACGGGCGCTGCTCACGTCCCCGGGCGCGGACTGGATCGTGCGCTGGACCGGCGGCTGCTCGCCCGGAACCGGCGGGTCGGCCGGAGCGGGCTGCTGGCCCTCGGACTTCATGGCCTTGGCCTCGCTCTTGAGGATGCGGGCCGACTTGCCGAGCGACCGCGCCATGTCCGGGAGCTTCTTCGCGCCGAACAGCAGGACGACGACGATGAGGATGAGAATGATCTCGGGGGCGCCGAGCCTTCCGAACATAAGCGTTTACCTTCTCACCGAGGCTGCAGGGTTGGGGCTGCCATGTGATGGCCGGACCGGTGTCCGACCGCCTTACGTGCAGCGATCGTAACGCGCAGGGGTTAACGCTGGGCAATCCCCGTGCGTACGCCCGTTTGCGGACCGGGCCTCGCTACCTGGGCCGCGTTGTGCAGCGTACCGTCCCGAAACGGACGGCAGCAGAGCGCACCTGTCATCTCAGCGTTTCGCCGGCCCCCGCGAGGTCGACGGCGGCGCGCTCCAGATCCTCCGCCGCACGGTTGATCTTGCTGGTGGTGTCGGCCACCTGGCGGCCGAGCCGCTGCGCCTCGACGAACACCTTGATGGCGAGGACGCCGAGCAGGGCGATCCCGAGGAATCCGAGGGTGATGGCGGTCATCGGCCAGAACATGATGCGGACCCTAGACGGTGGAGTGGAGGCGGAGGGTGCGGACGCCGCCCCCGGTGAGGAGTTCGACGATGCGCTCCCCGGCGGGCTTGCGGACGGCCGAGCCGCACTCGGGGCAGGTGAAGGAGTAGAAGGTGGTGCGCCGGCTGGCCCCGATCGCGAGCCGCAGCGCGGCCGCGCCCAGCTCGAAGCGGGCGCGGCACTCCGGACAGGCCGCCTTGAAGAGCACCGGGATCACCGGACGAGCAAGACCGGGCAATACCGTCATGATCCGCAGTTCTCCTCAGCTCTGGTGGTCGAGTACGGGCGGTTCTCGGCTCTGACGGGCGGGTTCAGCCCTGGAGGTGCATCGCCTGCGGTTCCTCATAGGCGGCCAGTGCCTCGCGGGCCACTCGCCGCGCGCTCTCGGCGAGATCGTCCGGCGTGACGATCCGGCCGTCCTGGCCGAGCCGCAGGGCGAGGCGGCGCAGCGACGCCGGGTCGGGCGTGCGCAGGGTGATCCGCAGACCCCCGTCGGGCAGCTCCTCGGCACTGTCGTGCGGGTAGTACTCGGCGACCCAGCGTCCTCCCGGGCCCACCTCGACAACGACCTCGGGGTCCTCGGCGGACGGCTGGACCAGCCCCTCCGACAGGTCCCGCAGCTCCAGCTCGGGCGGCGCGGACGCCTCGTCGAGCAGGCGGATCTCGGCGACCCGGTCGAGCCGGAAGGTGCGCCGGGCCTCGGAGAGGCGGCACCACGCCTCCATGTACGTGTGGCCGACGGCGAACAGCCGGATCGGATCGACCTCGCGCTCGGTCAGCTCGTCACGGGCCGGCGAGTAGTACTTCACCCACAGCCTGCGGCGTTCCGAGATCGCGCGGTCGACCTCGGCGAAGACGCCGCCCTCGGACTCGAAGGTGACCGAGAGCCGGGAGCTGGCCCCCGCGGTCTCGCCGGCGGCGGCCTCCAGCTTGGCGGTGGCCCGCAGCAGCGCCTGCCGGTCCCCCTCGCGCAGACCGGGCAGCGTGGAGACGGCCCGGGCGGCCACCAGGAGGGCGGTGGCCTCGTCGGCGGCGAGCCGGAGCGGGGCCGCGACGTCGTCCGGGTTGTGCCACCAGATGCGGTCGCCGTCGGTGTCGATGTCCAGCAGGTCGCCGCCGCGGAAGCTCGTGCCGCACATGGGCAGCACATCGAGGTCGGAGATCAGTTCGTCCTCGGTGATGCCGAAGGCGCGGGCGACGTCCGCGACGTGGGCGCCGGGGCGCTCGCGCAGATAGGTCACCAGCGACAGCATCCGCCGCGTCTGGTCGATGGCGTTCGCAGCCATGGTCGTACCGTCCCCCTCAGCCCTTGGCCACGGCGCGCAGCCGGTCCATCACGTCGGCCCGCAGATCGGCGGGTTCCAGCACGACCACATCGGGGCCGAACTCCACCAGGTGGGCATCGAGCCCGTGCCCGTACGGAATCTCCAACTCGTCCCAGCCGCCGCCGAGTTCCCGGGTCGAAGTGGCCCGCGAGCGCAGCGGGTAGCCGGCGCCCGCGCGCAGCCGGATGCGGGCGGAACGGGTCGCGGTCTCGCCCGCCCACGTCTCCACGGTCTCGCGCACGGTGACGACATCGGGCACCGGCGCGGTGAACGCGCCCGCGCGCGAGCGGACCTTGCCGGAGATGCGGCTGAGCCGGAAGACGCGCTCGGCGCCCCGGTCGCGGTCCCAGCCGGCCAGGTACCAGTGGCCCCGCCAGCACTCCAGGCCCCAGGGCTCGACATGGCGGGCCTCCGGCCGGACGGCGGTGACCTTGCGGTAGTCGAAGACGACCGGGCGGCGGTCCCGGCAGGCCAGCATCAGGGGCTCGAAGGCGGCCTCGTGGACCGGGATGCGCGGCTCGATCGCACTGTGCTCATACGGATTGTCGGCCTCCGGCATACCGGCGGCGCGCAGCTTCTGGAGGGCGCCGCTGGCCGCACCCGCAAGCCGGGCCTGCTGCCATACGCGGGCGGCGAGCCCGAGGGCCGCGGCCTCCTCGGCGTCGAGCTGGACGGGCGGCAGCCGGTTGCTGTCGCGGCGGGCGAGGTAGCCGGTCTCACCGTCGAGGTTCTCGACGGTCTCGATGACCAGGCCCAGCTCCCGCAGGTCGTCCTTGTCCCGCTCGAACATCCGGTTGAAGGAGTCGTCGGAACCGGCCTCAAGATAGGCCTCGATGGACTCGCGCAGCTCTCGCTTGCTGAGCGCGCGTCGTGTCCCGAGCAGACACAGCGCCAGGTTCATCAGCCGCTCTGCCTTGGCGATCGCCATCGATGCCCTACGCCCTCTCTCGTTGTGCGCTACGACCGTTGACCGTACCGCTCCGGGCTCCCGGGGCAAAAGCCGAGGGCCCATGCCCGCAGGCATGGACCCTCGGTCCGATCAGGTCCGATCGCTCGGGACCGATCCGGGTGCGTCTCAGACGGCGACCAGGTCGCAGACGAAGATCAGCGTCTCGCCCGGGGCGATCGCGTTGCCGGCCCCGCGGTCGCCGTAGGCGAGGTGGGCGGGGATGGTCAGCCGGCGACGGCCGCCGACCTTCATGCCCTGGATGCCCTGGTCCCAGCCGGAGATGACCTGGCCGGCACCGAGCTTGAACTCCAGCGGGTTGCCGCGGTTCCAGGAGGCGTCGAACTCCTCGCCGGTGGAGAAGGCCACGCCCACGTAGTGGACCTTGACGAAGTCGCCGGCCTTGGCGACGGCGCCGTCGCCCTCCCAGATCTCCTTGATCTCCAGGTCCGCCGGCGGCTCGCCCTCGGGGAAGTCGATCTCGGGCTTGTCGATGCTCACGTAATGCTCCTACTAATCGCTATGGGCAACCGGGACAGTCTTACACTGCTCCGAGGATGTCCACGACGAAGACCAGGGTCGAATTGGCCGGGATGTCCGCACCCTGGGCCTTGTCCTTGTAGCCCTGCTCCGGCGGGATGACGAGCAGGACACGGCTGCCGACCTTCTTGCCGACGAGACCCTTGTCCCAGCCCTCGATGACCTGGCCCTGGCCGATCACCGTGGAGAACGGGGCGCCGGTCTTCCACGAGGTGTCGAACAGCTTCGCCTGCGGAAGGCCCTCGTTGGGCTTCCAGGTGGCGCCGCTGTACTGCATGTAGACGGTCTGGCCGCTCTTGACCTCGTCGCCCTTGCCCTCGATGAGCACCTGGTCCACGAGCTTCTTCGGCGGGTCGTTCTTCGGGACCGTGATCGTGGCGGCCTCCTCCTTGTCCGCCTTGATCTGCGGCAGGTCGGAGGGGATGGAGGCCTGGGTGCCGTCGACCTTCTTCGGCATCACGCTGTCGACGTCGAGGACGAAGACCAGGTTGTCGGTGCCGGAGACCCCGAGCTCCTGCTTGCCCGCGGCGCCGAACGCGGCGGCCGGCGGCGCGACGACCAGGACCCGGGCGCCGACCTTCTGGCCGAGCACGGCCTCACTGAACGCCGGGATGTAGGTCTGCGAGCCGGCCGGGATGACCTGGGGCGCGCCGCCCTTGTCGTAGGAACCGGCCAGGTCCTTGCCGCTCTTCCAGATCTTCCCGGTGTACTTCGTCACCGCGAGGTCGTCCTTCTTGACCTCGGGGCCGGTGCCGGCGGTCAGCGTCTTGACGACGAACTTTCCGCTCGGGTCGCCCTTGGGGATGGTGATCGTGGGCTTCTTGTCCGCGTCACCGGCGACGGTGGGCATCGGCGAGGCGTCGGACACCGGCTTGGGAGCCGCGGGCGGCTGCGACGCCGAGTCCGAGGGAGAAGCGGACGCGTCCTTCTTCTTCGCTGCGTCGTCACCTCCTCCGCAGGCCGCGGTGAGCATCAGGGCCGGCACGATGAGCGCGGCAGCAAGTCGGCGTCGCACAGTGGTCCTCGGGGTAGCTGGAACGGTCGGAGCGGCCACTCTACGGCCCCACTCCGCCACCACAAGGGTGCGGCATGCCCGGGGGCCCCGCACGCAACAGCGCACGGGGCCCCCGGATCGCACGGCTGACGTCGTCTCACATACCGGCGATCAGCTTCTCCACCCGGTCGTCCACGGACCGGAACGGGTCCTTGCACAACACGGTGCGCTGGGCCTGGTCGTTGAGCTTCAGATGCACCCAGTCGACCGTGAAGTCCCGTCGCTGTTCCTGCGCCCGGCGGATGAAGTCCCCGCGCAGCCGCGCCCTGGTGGTCTGCGGGGGCACCGACTTGCCCTCGAAGATCTTCAGGTCGTTGCAGATCCGTGCCGCCTGGCCCTTGCGCTCCAGGAGGTAGTACAGGCCCCGCCGACGGTGGATGTCGTGGTAGGCGAGGTCTATCTGCGCGACCCTCGGGTGCGACATGGTCATGTTGTTCTTGGCCCGGTAGCGCTCGATGAGCTGGTACTTCATGACCCAGTCGATCTCGGTGCCGATCCGGTCGAGGTCCTCGGCCTCGATAGCGTCCAGGGTGCGGCCCCACAGTTCGAGGACCTGGTCGACGGTGCCGGTGCGGATGCCCCGGCGCTCCACGAAGTCGACGGCCTTCTCGTAGTACTCACGCTGGACTTCGAGGGCGGATGCCTCGCGCCCGCTGGCCAGGCGCACCTTGCGCTGGCCCGTGATGTCGTGCGAGACCTCGCGGATGGCCCGGATCGGGTTCTCCAGGGTGAGGTCGCGCATGACCGTACCGGCCTCGATCATGCGCAGCACGAGGTCGGTGGCGCCGACCTTCAGGAGCATGGTCGTCTCGGACATGTTCGAGTCGCCGACGATGACGTGCAGGCGCCGGTAGCGCTCGGCGTCTGCGTGCGGCTCGTCCCTCGTGTTGATGATGGGACGGGAGCGGGTGGTGGCGGAGCTGACGCCCTCCCAGATGTGCTCGGCACGCTGGCTGACGCAGTAGACCGCGCCGCGCGGGGTCTGGAGCACCTTGCCGGCACCGCAGATCAGCTGGCGGGTGACGAGGAACGGGATGAGGATGTCCGCGAGCCGGGAGAACTCTCCGTGACGGGCCACCAGATAGTTCTCGTGGCAGCCGTAGGAGTTTCCCGCCGAGTCGGTGTTGTTCTTGAAGAGATAGACGTCGCCCGCGATTCCCTCCTCGTGCAGGCGGCGTTCGGCGTCGACTAGCAGGCCTTCGAGAATGCGCTCACCGGCTTTGTCGTGGGTGACCAGTTCGGTCAAGTTGTCGCATTCGGGTGTCGCGTATTCCGGATGCGATCCCACGTCGAGGTAGAGGCGGGCGCCGTTCCGCAGAAAGACGTTGCTGCTGCGGCCCCATGACACAACACGGCGGAAGAGGTAGCGCGCCACTTCGTCAGGAGACAGTCGGCGCTGTCCCCTGAACGTGCACGTGACGCCGTACTCGTTCTCCAGCCCGAAAATGCGGCGGTCCATGAGTGAACATTACGCCTGATGGCCTGAGCTGAAACCGGGTTCGACAGCACGGTTTCGATCATTTTCGTCAACTCCCCCGACAGGGCGCGGACGCTCGGGGGCCGCAAGCACCCTTTGCGTCGTGAGCAGCACCACGAGCGCCGCGATTCCGCCGCCGCCCGCGACCGCGAAACTCGCTCCGGTTCCGCCGAGTTCGACCGCGGGTCCGGCGGCCGCCGTGCCGAGCGCCGTGCCGACGCCGAAGGCCGTCACCAGCCAGGAGAAAGCCTCGGTCACCGTGCCGCGCGGGGCGTGCCGGTCGACGACGATGAACGCACAGGCGATGGACGGCGCGAGGAAGAGTCCGGAGACGACGGTGAGCGCGGCCATCGCGGGGACGCCCGGGACCAGCGTCAGCGGCAGGTAGCCGACGGCGAGCAGCGCGACCAGGATCCGCAGCCGCTTCTCCGGGGCGCCGCTCCACTGCCGGGCCCCGTAGACGAGCCCGCCGAGCAGCGCGCCGAGCCCGTTGGCGGCCATGAGCCAGCCGTAGATGGTGTCGCTGCCGTGGTCGTCGGCGTAGGCGGACGCGGCCACGATGATCGCGCCGAGTGCGAGCCCGACGAAGAAGAACGAGCCGAGCAGCGCGAGCAGCCCCGGCGAGCGCAGCGCGCCGAGCCAGTGCGCCTCACGGGGCGCCGAGCGCCAGCTCCGGGACGGCCGGGACAGGACGACGCTGAGCGCGCCGAGCACCCCGAGCGCGTTGATCAGCAGCAGCGCGGTGGCCGGCGACCAGAGGGCGATGGAGACGGTGACGAGCAGAGGCCCGACCGTGAACATCACCTCCTGGGCTATCGCGTCCATGGCGTACGCGGTGTGGACCTGGTCCTCGCGCTTCAGGACGCTGGGCCACAGGGCGCGCAGGCCGCCCTCCAGGGGCGGTGTGGCGAGCCCCGCGACGAGGACCGCCGCGTACGCCACGGCCACCGGCTCGATGCCGGCCACGGCCAGCAGGACCATGCCGAGGGCGGACAGGACGGAGGCGGGGAGCATCACGCGCGGCTGGCCGTACAGGTCCACGGCCCGGCCGAGGAGCGGCTGGCCGACCGCGGTGGCCACGCCGTACACGGCGGTCAGGGCCCCGGCGAGCGAGTAGCCGCCGCCCTCGGCCCGGACGAAGAAGACGACCGCGATCGCGGCGGTCGCGTTCGGCAGCCGGCCGGTCAGGGTGCCCGTGAGCAGCCGCGCGGCGTGCCGGGTCCGAAGGATCTCCGCGTATCCGGCCGCCATGGCCACTCCCTAGTGTTACGCCCGTAGTGTTACGTATAACGTCCGAGGTCATACGTACCATGTGGCGAGCGCGCGGGTCCACCCCGCGCCCACCCGCACCGCGCCCTGGAGGCCCCTTGACCAGCCCGGACAGCCCGCCGTCCGCAGCGGAGCCCGCCCCCGCGGCCGCCCGCTCCGGGGTACGGGCCACCCGCGCCGCGCCGTCCGGCCGGACCGCCGGAGCACGCCCGCCCACCAGCCGGGACGTGGCGAGCGCGGCCGGCGTGTCGCAGGCCACCGTCTCGCTGGTCCTGGGCGACAAATGGCGGGGCCGGGTCTCCGAACGGACCGCCGGCCTGGTCCGGGAGGCCGCCCAGCACCTCGGCTACCGGCCCAACCTCGCCGCCCGCAGCCTGCGCCTCGGCCGCACCAGGACCGCACTCCTCGTGGTGCCCGCCATGACCAGCGAATTCTTCGCCCAGGTCTATACGGGAGCGGCCAAGGTCGCCGCCGAACACGGCTTCGGCGTGGTGCTCTACCCCTCCCCCGAGGGCATCGGCCCGGCCCGCGACCCCTTCGACTCCGCGCGCACCGCCCTCGACGGCGTCATCGCCTCCTCCATGGCGGCGGACGCGCTCGCCTCGATCCGCGGCAGCGACCTCCCCCTGGTGATGCTCGACAGCGACCCCGCCGAGACCGGCCCCGCCGCCCACGTCAACCTCGACATCGCCGACGGCGTACGGCGCCTGACGGGGCATCTGCTCGGCCTCGGCCACCGCAGGTTCACCCACATCGCCGCCGACGTCGACTCCTGGACCTTCGTCGTACGCGCCCGTGCACTGGCCGACGCGCTCGCCGACGTGCCGGACGCCGAGCTGCGCACGGTACGCGCCGAACTCAGCGTGGACGGCGGCCGACGAGCCGCGGAAGCCGCCCTGGACTCCCCCGGCCCGCCCCCGAGCGCCCTGGTCTGCGACGACGACTTCCTGGCAGCCGGCGCCTGCAAGGCCGCCCACCGGCTCGGCCTGCGCGTCCCCGACGACGTGTCCGTCACCGGGTTCGACGGCCTCACCCTCGCCACCGCCCTCGAACCGGAACTGACCACCCTCACCCTGCCCGCCGAACAGGTCGGCGCGCGCGGTATGGCGGCCCTGCTCGCCGTCCTGGAGGGCCACCCCGTGGAAACCGGGGACCTGCCCGTGACGCTGGCCGTACGGGGCTCAACGGCCGCGCCCCGGCCCGCCTGAGGCGGAACCGGGGCGCGGCGGCCGGGAGCGGGGGACCTACTCGTCCTCCGTCTCCTCCAGATCCGAAGGGGCCTCGGTGGGCTCGGTCTTGGCCACATCGGCCTGGAGCAGCCGGGAGAGCTGGCGGCCCACGATGCGCTTGAACTTCCGCTGCTGCGGCCGCGTCCGGTCCAGGACCGCGACCTCCAGACGCTCGGCGGGGATCTCCCGGTCCGCGCCGTTCGTCTGGTTGGACAGGGCCTGCACGGCCAGCCGCAGCGCCTCCGCGAGCGACATGCCCTCCTGGTGACGCTGGTCCAGGAACGTGCTGATCTGCTCGGCATTGCCGCCGACCGCGACCGAGCCGTGCTCGTCCACGATCGAACCGTCGTGCGGGAGCCGGTAGATCTGGTCCTCTTCGGGAGTACTGCCGACCTCGGCGACGACCAGCTCCACCTCGTACGGCTTCTCGCCGACACTGGAGAAGATGGTGCCCAGTGTCTGCGCGTAGACGTTGGCGAGCCCACGGGCCGTCACATCGTCACGGTCGTAGGTGTATCCGCGCAGATCCGCGTAACGGACGCCACCGATGCGCAGGTTCTCGTACTCGTTGTACTTGCCGGCGGCCGCGAAGCCGATCCGGTCGTAGATCTCGCTGAACTTGTGCAGCGCGCGGGACGGGTTCTCACCGACGAACACGATGCCGTCGGCGTACTGGATCACGACCAGGCTGCGGCCGCGGGCAATGCCCTTGCGGGCGTACTCCGCACGGTCGGCCATGGCCTGCTGGGGTGAGACATAGAACGGGGTCGACACCGGCTAACCGTCCCTTTCTGTCAGTGACTGGGTCATCTCGGGGCCTGCGCGGGCCTCAGAGGAGGGAGGCCCGGGGGCCGTCCGGCTGCTCCAGCCGCCGTTCCAGGATGGAGCGGGCGAGCTCGGAGGACTCCGCCTCGGTGAGCCGGCGGAAGCCGTCCTCGGTGATGACGGTGACGATCGGGAAGATCCGGCGCGCCATGTCGGGGCCGCCGGTCGCCGAGTCGTCGTCGGCCGCGTCGTAGAGCGCCTGGATGACGAGCGTGGTCGTCTCCTGCTCCGTCAGATCGTCGCGGTAGAGCTTCTTCATGGAGCCCCGGGCGAAGATCGAGCCGGAGCCGGTGGCGGCGAAGCCGTGCTCCTCGGAGCGGCCGCCGGTGACGTCGTAGGAGAAGATGCGGCCCTTCTCGCGGTCCACGTCGTACCCCGCGAAGAGCGGGACCACGGCGAGGCCCTGCATGGCCATGCCCAGGTTGCCGCGGATCATCGTGGAGAGCCGGTTGGCCTTGCCCTCCAGGGAGAGCGTGGCGCCTTCGACCTTCTCGAAGTGCTCCAGCTCCAGCTGGAAGAGCTTGACCATCTCCACCGCGAGGCCCGCGGTGCCCGCGATGCCGACCGCCGAGTACTCGTCGGCCGGGAAGACCTTCTCGATGTCGCGCTGGGCGATCATGTTGCCCATCGTGGCCCGCCGGTCGCCGGCCAGGACGACCCCGCCGGGGAACGTCGCGGCCACGATCGTCGTACCGTGCGGGGCTTCGACGTGGCCCTGCACGGGCGGCAGGACGCGCTTGCCGGGGAGCATCTCCGGCGAGTGGTCGGACAGGAAGTCCATGAATGAGGAGGACCCAGGCGTCAGGAAGGCAGCTGGTAGACGCCCGGTGCCACGAGTGTTGGCTTCCACGAGTTTCCTTCCAAGTAGGCGGCAGCGCGACGGACGGTGTCGGGATCGTCTCCCAACTTGCCGATGGCCGAATTGCAGTTGAAGCAGAGTACGCCTCGGACCCTACCCGTCTGGTGGCAATGATCCACGTGCACGGCGGGAGCGGAGAGGCAGATTACGCAGAGGCCCATCTGGGACTCGACCAACGAATCGCGATCGGCTTTGGTCATGCCGTACTGGCGCTTGAGATGGCCCTCGCGCCCCTGAACGGCCCGGCACGCCTTACAGCGCGTGGAAAGGCCGTCCGAGGCGGTCGCATTGCGATGCCACTCGCTGTGCGGCTTCACTTCGCCACAGGTACGGCACTGCTTGTGCCCTGTGGGGACGTCCACTTTCTCCCGCACACTCCTGCCGAGGGCTTCACGTCGGCGTCGGTAATGCGCGGCTCCGTACCGGGCTACGCATTCCCGACACCTCACCTGAAGCCCGTCTTTCCTGTTCTTGTCGGCAGCGAAAGACACGAGGGGAAGTGTCCGTTTACAGCCGGTGCACGTCTTCACATCGACCGGGCCGGACATGTCCGTTATTGCCCACCTTTTTGCACAAATGAGCGCACGAAGTCCTCTGCGTTTTCCTCAAGTACGTCATCGATTTCATCCAGCACGGAGTCGACGTCGTCCGACAGCTTCTCCTGGCGCTCCTTGAGGTCCTCGGAAGCCTGCGCGTCCTGCGCCTGCTCCTCGACCTCCTCGGTGGAGCGCGTCGCCTTCTGCTGTCCGCCGCCGGTGTCCTTGGTCGCCATCTACCTCACCCCGCTCGGTTCGATGTCCTTGATCAGACCCTACAAGCAGGGTCCGACATCGGCCCCGCGGTTTCCGGAACGTACGGGGCCTACCTCTGTGTTTCCCACACCTGCGGTCTTTCAGCCGCCCGAGAGCACCCGCACCAGATCTTCGGCGGTCCGGCACCGGTCGAGCAGCGCCTTCACGTGATTACGCGTTCCGCGAAGGGGTTCCAGGGTTGGCACCCGCTGCAACGAGTCCCGGCCCGGGAGATCGAAGATCACCGAGTCCCAGGACGCCGCGGCGACGTCGTCCGCGTACTGCTCCAGGCAGCGGCCGCGGAAGTAGGCCCTGGTGTCCTCCGGAGGCTCCGTCTGGGCCCGCAGGATCCCGGGGTCGTCCAGGAGGCGCTTCATCTTGCCGCGGGCCACCAGACGGTTGTACAGGCCCTTCTCGGGCCGTACGTCCGCGTACTGGAGGTCCACCAGGTGCAGCCGGGCCGCGTCCCAGTTCAGGCCGTCCCGGCGGCGGTAGCCCTCCATCAGCTCGCGCTTGGCGATCCAGTCGAGCTCCCCCGACAGGCTCATCGGGTCGTTCTCCAGGCGGTTCAGGACGTCCTCCCAGCGGACCAGGACGTCCTTGGTCTGCTCGTCGGCGTCCGCCCCGAACCGCTCCTCCACGTACTTGCGCGCCAGCTCGAAGTACTCCATCTGGAGCTGTACGGCGGTCAGGGTGCGGCCGCTGCGCAGGGTGACGAGGTGGCGCAGGGTGGGGTCGTGCGAGACCTGGTGCAGGGTGCGGACCGGCTGGTCCACGGCCAGGTCGACGTTGATGAAGCCGTCCTCGATCATGGACAGGACCAGGGAGGTGGTGCCCAGCTTGAGGTAGGTCGAGATCTCCGAGAGGTTGGCGTCGCCGATGATGACGTGCAGGCGGCGGTACTTCTCCGCGTCGGCGTGCGGTTCGTCGCGGGTGTTGATGATCGGGCGCTTGAGGGTCGTCTCCAGGCCGACCTCGACCTCGAAGTAGTCGGCCCGCTGGCTGATCTGGAAGCCGTGCTCGTGGCCGTCCTGGCCGATGCCGACCCGTCCGGCGCCGGTGATGACCTGGCGCGAGACGAAGAACGGGGTCAGGTGGCGCACGATGTCCGAGAAGGCGGTCTCCCGCTTCATCAGGTAGTTCTCGTGCGTGCCGTACGAGGCGCCCTTGTTGTCGGTGTTGTTCTTGTAGAGGTGGATCGGCTGGGCGCCGGGCAGTTGGGCCGCGCGCTCGGCGGCCTCGGCCATGATGCGCTCGCCGGCCTTGTCCCACAGAACCGCGTCCCGGGGGTTGGTGACCTCCGGTGAGCTGTACTCGGGGTGGGCGTGATCGACGTAGAGGCGTGCCCCGTTGGTGAGGATGACGTTGGCGAGGCCGATGTCCTCGTCGGTGAGCTGGCTGGAGTCGGCGGCCTCGCGGGCGAGGTCGAAGCCGCGGGCGTCCCGCAGCGGGTTCTCCTCCTCGAAGTCCCAGCGGGCGCGGCGCGCCCGGTGCATCGCCGCCGCGTAGGCGTTGACGATCTGGGACGAGGTGAGCATGGCATTGGCGTTGGGGTGGCCGGGGACGGAGATCCCGTACTCCGTCTCGATGCCCATTACTCGCCGTACGGTCATGCGGCCCTCCTTGCCCGGCGGCGCTCCCCCGCGGGAGCGGCGCTCAAGTACCGCTGGTGTTCCGGTGCGTGTGCGGTGCCCGTCCCCGCACTGCGCGACTCGGCGGTACCGAAGAGCCTAGAACGCCTTTGCGCTGGTGGGGAGATCAATTCCGTCATTGCTCTTGCTCTGTTGGTGGCCTGAAAAGCAGTCGGCTGCGGATGCCCGCCCGGGCACCCGCAGCCGGCCTGCCTTTTACAGGTACTGACCGGTGTTGGCCACCGTGTCGATGGAGCGTCCGGTGTCCGCGCCCTGCTTTCCGGTGACAAGGGTGCGGATGAATACGATCCGCTCGCCCTTCTTTCCGGAAATCCGGGCCCAGTCGTCCGGGTTGGTGGTGTTCGGCAGGTCCTCGTTCTCCTTGAACTCGTCCACGCAGGCCTGGAGGAGGTGGGAGATCCGAAGACCCTTCTGGTTCTGGTCGAGGAAGGCCTTGATGGCCATCTTCTTGGCCCGGTCCACGATGTTCTGGATCATGGCGCCGGAGTTGAAGTCCTTGAAGTACAGGACTTCCTTGTCGCCGTTGGCGTAGGTGACTTCGAGGAAGCGGTTCTCCTCGGATTCCGCGTACATCTGCTCCACCACGGACTGGATCATCGCGTGGGTGGTGCCGTCCTTGTCGCCGCCGTGCTCGGCGAGGTCGTCGGCGTGCAGCGGCAGCGAGGACCTGAGGTACTTGGCGAAGATGTCCTTCGCCGCCTCCGCGTCCGGACGCTCGATCTTGATCTTCACATCGAGCCGGCCGGGCCGCAGGATCGCGGGGTCGATCATGTCCTCGCGGTTGGAGGCGCCGATGACGATGACGTTCTCCAGGCCCTCCACACCGTCGATCTCGGCGAGCAGCTGGGGGACGATGGTGTTCTCCACGTCCGAGCTGACGCCGGATCCGCGGGTGCGGAAGAGCGACTCCATCTCGTCGAAGAAGACGATGACGGGGGTGCCCTCGCTCGCCTTCTCCCGGGCGCGCTGGAAGACGAGGCGGATGTGCCGCTCGGTCTCACCGACGTACTTGTTGAGGAGCTCGGGGCCCTTGATGTTGAGGAAGTAGCTCTTCCCCGCGGGCTGGCCGGTCACCTCGGCGACCTTCTTGGCAAGGGAGTTGGCGACCGCCTTGGCGATCAGCGTCTTTCCGCATCCCGGCGGGCCGTAGAGCAGGATGCCCTTCGGCGGCCGCAGTTCGTGCTCCTTGAAGAGGTCGGGGTAGAGGTAGGGCAGTTCGACCGCGTCGCGGATCAGCTCGATCTGGTTGCCCAGGCCGCCGATCTTGTCGTAGTCGACGTCCGGGACCTCTTCGAGGACGAGTTCCTCGACCTCGCTCTTGGGGACCACTTCGTAGACGTAACCGGACCTGGGTTCCAGCAGGAGCGCATCGCCGGGGCGGATGGTGATGTCCAGGAGGGGCTCGGCGAGCCTCACCACCCGTTCCTCGTCGGTGTGCCCGACCACCAGGGCGCGCTCGCCGTCCTCCAGGATCTCCTTGAGGGTGACGATGTCCCCGGCGCGCTCGAATTCCATGGCCTCGACCACGTTGAGCGCCTCGTTGAGCATGACTTCCTGGCCGCGCCTCAGGTCGTCGAGTTCGACGCTGGGGCTGACGTTCACCCGGAGCTTGCGGCCCCCGGTGAAGATGTCGGCGGTGCCGTCCTCGTTGGACTGCAGGAAGACACCGAAGCCGGCCGGCGGCTGTGCGAGCCGGTCGACCTCCTCCTTGAGGGCCACGATCTGGTCGCGGGCCTCACGGAGGGTGTTGGCGAGCCGCTCGTTCTGCGCGGACACGCCCGCCAGACTGGTCTGCAACTCGACGATCCGCTCTTCGAGAATCCTCGTATGACGCGGCGAGTCGGCGAGCTTGCGTCGCAGGACGGCGATTTCCTGCTCTAGATAGGCAACCTGGCCGGCTGGGTCCTCAGACCCCCGCCCGGGCCGGATGCCGCGGTTGATGTCGTCGTCGTGGGCTGCCACGGTCCTCACCTCCTCCAAGGGGAGCTGGACGCTTCCTGACCCTACCTGGGCTGGTGGTGATTGAAACCCCTAGATCACAAAGACTCTGGGGTGTGTCCGATCTTCACCCTTGCGCTCTCCCTCACGTGAGGGGGATACCCACCCAACAACATCGGAAAGCGGGCGGTTGTTATCGTCGATGGGGCCAACACCCGTCAGGGCTGGCACCGATTGATTCACTCGCGCAGGAACGGCAGGGACATGAACGAGGCTCTCGAAGTCTGGATCGACCAGGACCTGTGCACCGGCGACGGCATCTGCGTCCAGTACGCGCCCGAGGTCTTCGAGCTGGACATCGACGGGCTCGCGTATGTGAAGAGCGCCGACGACGAGTTGTTGCAGACGCCCAAGGCCACGACGCCCGTACCGCTGCCGCTGCTCCAGGACGTGGTGGACTCCGCGAAGGAGTGCCCGGGCGACTGCATTCACGTACGTCGGGTTTCGGACAGCGTCGAGGTCTACGGACCGGACGCGGAGTGAGCGCCGGGTGACCGGCGGCTACGCGGGGTCGCCCGCTTCTTCCGTGCGGGGGTTCAGACGCCCAGCGCCTCGGCTCCGGTGGAGCGGACGAACTTCCCGCCCTGCCAGTGCCACTTGACTTCCTGGCGCACATCGGGCTCGTAGCGCGGCACGTCGTCGGACGAATAGCCGAGCAGGGTCACCGCCACCGTGCCGCCGCGTATCGCGAAGTCGGTGACGGTCTGCTTGCTCCTGGGGTCCACGAGCGTGGCCACCACGCGGGGCGGGGCTCCCTCGGCCGCCGGCCGCGTCAGGACGTAGACGCCGCTGGGCGGGGTGCCGGCGCCGGCCCGGCAGTGGACGACCGCCACGGTCTCCGGTATGCCGTCGCCGTCGAGGTCGCCCGAGGCCTTCTTCTCGACCACCGAGCCCAGGGGGCCGCAGTCCAGGGGGAACGTCACCGCGCCGGGGTCGGGCGCCGCCGCCGTCGTGAGCCGCGAGTCCCGCTTGTCCGGGGTCCCGGAGGCCTTGGCCGCGTCGGGCGTCAGAAGGCCGGCGAGGGCGACCACGGCGGCCATCGCGGTGGCGGTGGCGATCCAGTGCACGGGACGGGCGTGGGTGTGCGCGAGCTCAGGGACGGCGGCATTCTGCACGCGGGAGGTCTCCTGTGGAGGGCGGTGCGGGTGGGGGTGGCCAGCATCGTGCCACACGTCACAGGTGGGCGGAATACCGGGGCATCAGGCTCAACGTAAAGGCGCCGCCGCCGAGTTCCCGTGTCGGTCCGGGAACTCGGCGGCGGCGCCGGTTCGTTGTACGAGGCCCAGCCCCAGGACTGTGGTCAGTCCTTGTTGGGGCCCTCGTAGTCGTCGCCGTACGCGCCCTTGGCGGGGCGGCGGCGGCGCATCGGGGGTTCCACACCGTCCGCGAGACGGCGGGCGGTCACCAGGAAGCCGGTGTGGCCGATCATCCGGTGGTCGGGGCGGACGGCCAGGCCCTCGACGTGCCAGTTGCGGATCATCGACTCCCACGGCTGCGGCTCGGCGAAGCAGCCGATCTCGCGGATGGATTCGACGGTGCGCGAGAGCTGGGTGGTGGTGGCCACGTAGCAGCACAGGATGCCGCCGGGAACGAGCGCCTTGGAGACGGCGTCCAGGCACTCCCAGGGGGCGAGCATGTCGAGGATGACGCGGTCGACCTCGGTGTCCGACAGGTTGTCCTGGAGGTCACCGACGGTGAGCTGCCAGGCGGGGTGCGGTCCGCCGAAGTAGCGCTCCACGTTCTGCGTGGCGATCTCCGCGAAGTCCTCGCGGCGCTCGTAGGAGTGCAGCATGCCGTGGTCGCCGATGGCGCGCAGCAGGAAGGCGCTCAACGAGCCCGATCCGACGCCGGCCTCGACGACGCGGGCGCCGGCGAAGATGTCGGCGAAGGCCAGGATCTGCCCCGCGTCCTTGGGGTAGACCACGGCGGCGCCGCGGGGCATGGACAGGACGAAGTCGGGGAGCAGGGGGCGCAGCGCGAGGTAGGCGACGTTTCCCGTGGTACGGACAACACTGCCCTCGGGAGCACCGATCAGCTCGTCGTGCGGGAAGGAACCCTTGTGGGTGTGGAAATTCTTCCCGGCTTCGAGCGTGAACGTGTAGTGGCGTCCCTTGGGGTCGGTGAGCTGGACCTGGTCCCCGACCTTGAAGGGCCCGCGACGGCGGGCGGCACCGGTCGGTTCGGACATACGACCAGAGTACCGGCCGTTCCAGCTCTCGAACGCCACGGCGGCCGGGCCGTGCGGCCGGGGGCCGGGCCGTGCGCCGACCGCTAGGAGCCGGGCCGTGCCATGGCCGCGACGAAGGCCTTTTCCACGTCGGCCGCGGAGAGCACTCCGTAGATCTCTCCGGTCTCCTCGATGACGAGGTACTCGGTCGCGGGGGTGGCGCGCAGGAGGTCGAGGAGCGGTTCGCCGGCGAGTTCGGCGGGGACGCGCATGCCGTCGGTGAGGTCCTGGGCGAGGCCGCTGACGGCGACCCAGGGGCGGCGGTGTTCGGGGACGCCGACGATGGCGGCCTCGCGGACCAGGGCGGTGGGGTCGCCGTGTCCGTCGACGACGACCAGGGCGCGGGCGCCGGCCTCGTTGGCGCGGCGCAGTGCCTCGGAGAGCGGGGTGGTGGACTCCACGGGGACGGCGCGCCGGGTGAGGGTGCGGGCCCGCAGTTCGGGGAGGTGTTCGCGCAGCCGGGCCATGCGCAGGCTGTTGCCGGCGCCGGTCCAGATGATCGCGGCGAGGATGGCGGCGAGCAGCGCGTCCGTGACGGTGTCCATGCCGCTGACCTGGTCGGGCGAGTTGCCGAGCGCTCCGGTCTGGGTGAGCAGGGGCAGTCCGATGAGGACGGTGACGGCGAGCGCGCGGCCCACCCAGGCGGCGGCGATGGTGCCGCTCATGGGCTTGCCGGTGAGCTTCCACACGACGGCGCGGAGCATGCGGCCGCCGTCCAGGGGCAGGCCCGGCAGCAGGTTGAATCCGGCCACGATGAGGTTGGAGATCATCAGGCCGGCCAGCAGCACGCCGGGGACGGTGCCGGGTTCGACGGTCTTCATGCCGAGGTAGAAGACGCCGGACAGGACGAGCGAGAGCAGCGGGCCGACGAAGGCGAGGACGAATTCGCGGCCGGGGGTCTCGGTCTCCTTCTCGATCTCGGAGACGCCGCCGAAGAACTGGAGCTGGATGCGGCGCACGGGCAGCTGGAAGCGGAGGGCCGCGACGGTGTGGGCGAGTTCGTGGACCAGGACGGAGGCGTAGAAGGCCACGGCGAAGAAGAGCGACACGAGGTAGCGGGCCGCGCCGAGTTCGGGCAGGACCCGGTCGAGCTGGCCGCCGAAGACCCAGGTGATGAGGGCCGCGACCAGGAACCAGCTGGGGGCGACGTAGACGGGCACGCCGAAGGGGCGGCCCATCAGGATCCCCCCGCCGGGGCCGGGGCGCGGCTGCCTGCCGTTGCCCGGGCCACTGCCTCGGGGGCCCTTGCCCGCCGCGCCGGACTGCGGCCGTCCGCTCTCGCCGCTCTCGCCGCTGTCTTCCACGGGTTCCCTTCGTCGGTACGATGCCTGCTCCGGGAAACCTGCCCCGGGGCCCCGGCCGGACTCACTTCGTCCGCCGCATGTTCGCCGCATGGTGCGATGTCACGATCATGCAGGGTGAGGGCGCCTGCCGTCGATGGTATTCCGCTCGCTGTCAGTGGCGGGTCGTAGGGTCTGTGTCATGAGTACGAGTACCGGTGGGGCCGCGGCCGCACAGCAGCCGACCTCGCTGTCGCCGTCGCGCGCGAACGACTTCATGCAGTGCCCCCTGCTCTACCGGTTCCGGGTGATCGACCGGCTGCCCGAGAAGCCGAGCGAGGCCGCCACGCGCGGCACCCTGGTGCACGCCGTCCTTGAGCGGCTCTTCGACGATCCGGCGGCCGAGCGCACCGCGCCGCGCGCCAAGTCGATGATCCCGGGCCAGTGGGACCGGCTGCTCGCGTCGAAGCCGGAGCTCACGGAGCTGTTCGCGCAGGACACCGAGGGCGAGCGGCTCGCCCAGTGGCTGGGCGAGGCGGAGCGGCTGGTGGAGCGCTGGTTCTCGCTGGAGGACCCCACGCGGCTTGAGCCGGTGGAGCGGGAGTTCTTCGTCGAGACGGAGCTGGAGTCCGGCCTGCGGCTGCGCGGCGTCATCGACCGGGTGGACGTGGCGCCGACCGGCGAGGTCCGCATCGTCGACTACAAGACGGGCAAGGCCCCCCGGCCGCAGTACGCGGAGGGTGCGCTCTTCCAGATGAAGTTCTACGCGCTGGTGGTGTGGCGCCTCAAGCAGGTCGTGCCGCGCCGGCTCCAGCTGGTGTACCTGGGCAGTGGTGACGTGCTGACGTACGACCCGGTCGAGGCGGACCTGGTGCAGGTGGAGCGGAAGCTGCTCGCGCTGTGGGAGGCGATCCGGCTCGCCACCGAGACGGGCGACTGGCGGCCGAGGCCCACGAAGCTGTGCGGCTGGTGCGACCACCAGGCGGTCTGTCCGGAATTCGGCGGGACTCCCCCGGTATACCCGCTGTCCATCACCGCGGCTCCCGAGTCGGCAGGCTGAGTCGCGGTGCGGCGGTCGGCCCGGGTGCCCCCGGGGCGGCGTCCGCCAGGGTCCCCGCCCGGCCGTGTCCGGCACCGGTGAGCAGGGCAGAATGGGCCCGGTCCAGCAATCTGATGAGGAGTACCCGTGGCGATCCGCGTCCTACTGGTCGACGACCAGCCGCTGCTGCGCACCGGCTTCCGCATGATCCTGGAGGCCGAGCAGGACATCGCGGTGGTCGGCGAGGCCGGTGACGGTCTTCAGGCCCTCGATCAGGTGCGGGCGCTCCAGCCCGATGTGGTCCTCATGGACATCCGGATGCCGCGCATGGACGGGGTGGAGGCGACCCGGCAGATCAGCGGGCCCGGCAAGGACGGCCCCGCGAAGGTGCTGGTCCTGACCACGTTCGATCTCGACGAGTACGTGGTGGAGGCGCTCAAGGCGGGGGCCAGCGGCTTCCTCCTGAAGGACGCGCCCGCCCATGAGCTGGTGCAGGCGATCCGGGTGGTCGCGGCCGGCGAGGCGATGCTGGCGCCGTCGATCACGCGCCGGCTGCTCGACAAGTACGCCGACCATCTGCCGTCCGGCGAGGAGCCGGTGCCGGACACGCTGCACACCCTGACCGACCGCGAGGTCGAGGTTCTGAAGCTGGTCGCCCGCGGCCTTTCCAACGCGGAGATCGCGGCGGACCTGTTCGTCAGCGAGACCACCGTCAAGACGCATGTGGGGCATGTGCTGACGAAGCTGGGGCTGCGGGACCGGGTGCAGGCGGCGGTGTACGCGTACGAGAGTGGGTTGGTTCGGCCCGGCGCGCAGTGAGGGGGTGGCTCCCTGAGGCACCGGGGGCTCCGCCCCCCCGACCCCGGCTCCTCGGACGCCGGAGGGGCTTCACCTTCGCGTGTGCGTCAACCGCGGATCGTGCGTGGCTGATCGCGCAGTTCCTCGCGCCCCTGAGAGGCCGACCGCCGCCACCGTCGCGCGACCACCCGGCCCAGCCACACACCCGGCCGAGCCGACCCCAACCCCGTCGCGCCCACCCGGCGAAAGCCGCACATGTCACAGCCTCGCGCCCCTGAGAGGGTCGGCCGCAGCCACCGTCGAGCGACCACCCGGCACAGCCACACACCCGGCGGAGCCGGCCTCGACTCCGTGCCCCGCCCGGCGGCGGGGCGGCCGATGTCGCTGGGCCGGGGTCCGGGCGGGGCCCCTCGCCTCAGCCCTTCTTGATTTCCCAGAAGCGGAAGACCGTCGACGCGTCCAGGGTCCACTCCAGGCCGGTGATTCCGGTGCGGGCGACCGCGTACTGCTTGCCCTGCCACAGGGGGAGGACCGGGAGTTCGTCGGCCACGATGTCCTGGAGCTTGGCGAACTCGCCCTCCGTCGCGGCGCGGTCGGCAGTGGCCGCGGTCGCCGGCAGGATCTCGTCGGTGATCTGCTTGTTCGTGTAGTTGTTGGACAGCACGTTGCCCTTGCCGAAGAACGGCAGGGTGAAGTTGTCCGGGTCCGGGTAGTCCGGGATCCAGCCCTTCACGTACACGCCGTACTTGCCGGCCTCGATGTCCTTCTCGTACTGCTTGAACTCGACCGACTTCACATCGGCGTCGAACAGGCCGCTCGCGTTGAGCTGGCCCGCGATCGCCCTCAACTCGTCGTCCGTGGAAGGTCCGTAGCGGCTCGGGGTGGACCACAGCGTCAGCTTCACCTTGCCGCTGATGCCCGCCGAGTGCAGGGCCGCCTTCGCCTTGACCGGGTCGGGGCTGCCCCCGTACTGGTCGAACAGGGCCGTGGTGTGGGCGGTGATGCCGCTGGGGACGACCGAGTACAGCGGGGTCGCCGTGGACGAGTACACATCGCGGACGAGGGCCTCGCGGTCGACGAGGTAGGCGATGGCCTTGCGCACCCCGAGCTTGCCGGCGACCGGGTCCTTCATGTTGAAGACCAGGTCCTGGACCTCGGCGCTGGAGCCCTCTATGACGTCGATGCCCTGCTTGCCCGAAGTGGCCGAGGCCTGGAGCGCGGCGGTGTCCTTCGCCGTCAGACCTCGGTAGGCGAGGTCGATGTCGCCCTTGTTCAGGGCCGCGGCCAGGCCCTTCTGGTCGCCGTGGAACAGCTTCAGGGTCAGGCCGGAGTTCTTGGCCTTGACCGTGCCCTCGTAGGAGGAGTTGACCGAGAAGACGGCCTGCTGCTCGCCGAAGGAGTCCAGCTTGTAGACGCCGGAGCCCACCGCCTTGCCGTCGGTGCGCAGCTTGTCGGCCGGGTATTCCTTGTGGTCGACGATCGAGCCGGCACCCGAGGCGATCTTGCTCGGGAAGGTGGCGTCCGGGACCTTGAGGTGGAAGACGACCGTCTTCGCGTCCGGGGTGTCGACCTTGCCGAGCGTGACGAGCATCGGCGCCGGGCCGCTGGCGTCGTTGATCTTCAGCACGCGCTCGAAGGAGTACTTGACGTCCGCGGAGGTCAGCGGGTCACCGTTGCTGAACTTGAGCCCGGGCCGCAGGGTGCAGCGGTAGACCGTGGAGCCGCCCCGGTCGAAGCCGCAGCTCTGCGCGGCCTCGGGCTGCGGCGTCGTGCTGCCCTTGGGGAAGCTGAGCAGGGACTGGAAGACGTTGTTGAAGAGCAGCCACGAGCCTGGGTCGTAGCCGGATGCGGGGTCGGTGGCCAGGATGTCGTCGGACATCCCCATGACCACGGAACCGCCGCCGCCGGAGGCGGCTCCGCCGCCCTGCTGCGTCCCACAGCCACTCACGAGACCGGCTGCCACCCCCGCCGCGAGCGGGGCGGTCAGCCATCGGTTTCGTATCTTCACCTGCACGTGCCTCACAGTCCTGCTGATGGAAATGTCCGGGCGCGCCAAGGAACCGCGCCCGGGTCCTGCGTTACTTCTTGCCGCGCCCGAGTTCCCACAGCTGCAGGTCGGACGAGGAGTTGATGGCCCACTCGGTGCCGGTGATGTCGGTGCGGGCCGCGACGTACTGCTTGCCCTGCCACAGCGGGATGACCGGGACGTCGCCCGCGACGATGTCCTGGATCTGCTCGAACGGCTTCGCCGCCTGGTTGCGGTCGGCGGCGACCCGTGACTGCGGGATCAGGGTGTTGCGGATGTCGGTGCTGACATACGGCGTGTTGAGGAAGTTGTCCTTGCCGAAGAACGGCGCGACGAAGTTGTCCGGGTCCGGGAAGTCGGGGAACCAGCCGAGGCCGTAGACCGCGTAGTCGCCCTTCTTCTGCGCGGGGCGGAACTTCGACCACTCGGTGCCCTGGATCGTCGTGCTGAACAGGCCCGTGGCGTTCAGCTGCGCCGACAGGTTCTTGAACTCCTCCTCGGTGATCGAACCGTAGTGGTCCTTGGTGTAGTTGAGGGTGAGCTTGACCGGCGTCGAGATGTTGGCGCTCTTCAGGATGTTCTGCGCCTTGGCCTTGCTGGCCTCGCCGTACTTGTTGAAGAACGAGTTGGTGTGACCGGCGATCGAGGTCGGGATCAGCGAGTAGAGCGGCTCGGCGGTCTGCCCGTACACCTTGCTCACCAGCTGGTTGCGGTCGATGGCCTGGGCCATCGCCTGGCGTACCGCCTTGTTCTTCACCGCCGGGTCGTCGGTGTTGAAGGCGAGGTAGCGGATCTCCAGGCCGGGCATCTCGACCAGGTTGATGTCCTTGCTCGGGCTGACCTGCATCTGCTGGATCTGCCCGGGCGTCATGGCGCGCGCCATCAGGTCGATGTCGCCCTTGGCGAGCGCGGTGCCCATGGCCTCGGCGGTCGGGAAGGAGCGCAGCTCGACCTTGTCGTTCGCGAACTTCACATCGCCCTTGTAGTTCGGGTTCTTGGTGAAGGTGAACTTCTCGACCTGCTCGCCCTTGACTTCGGCCTTCATCGTGTACGGCCCGGAGCCGTCCATCTCGAAGCCGTCGCGGAGCTTCTTGGGCTGGTACTTGTCCTTCTGTACGATCCCCGCGGCGGGCGTCGCGAGCTTGTACGGGAAGGTGGCGTCCGGCGTCTTGAGGTGGAAGACGATCTCGGCGTCGCCCTTGGTCTCCATCGTGTCGATGTTGTCCAGGAGACCGGAGGGGCCGTTGTCGTCCTTGATGTCGAGCACGCGCTGGATCGAGTACTTCACGTCGTCGGCGGTCACCTTGGTGCCGTCGGCGAACTCAAGCCCGCCGCGCAGGGTGCAGCGGTAGCTCTCGTTCTCCTTGTCGGTGAAGTTGCACGCCGAGGCGGCGTCCGGGACCGGGAGACCGCCGCCGCGCGGCACGTGGACCAGCGACTGCGTGGTCTGCCGCATCACGTTCCAGATGCCGGTCTCGTAGGCGTGGGCCGGGTCGAAGGGAGCAGGCGCGTCCTTGGTCGCCACGAACTGGTCCGTGGTGCCCACGACGATGGTCTTCCCGCCGCTTCCCCCGCTCTCCGATCCGCCGCAGGCGGCGAGTACGGGAGCGAGCAGGCCCACTACGGCCGGCAGCACCAAAGTCTTGCGGTTCATCCTGGACGATCTCCCTTGTCCGGCACTTTGGGGTACAGCTCTGTACGGGACACTCCGCCGCGTCCGCCCGTTCGGGGCGGGGCGATCGGGCCGGGTTTGTGCGATCGGACCTGCGCTTCCCGTCCACTTGGTGTGCGGCGGGGCAGATGAGGATGCGGCGAAGTTCTCGGACGAGATTAGTGCTCGGCGCCCGGAAAGCTGGAACTGGCTCTGGTGCACGGGGAATCAATCCGTCCGCGCCCATAGCGGCCCACCGATATCGGGCGCCGGAATGTTTCGTACACCAGCTCACCAATCGGGACACAAGGGTGCCCCCAAGGGCCCTGAGGTGCCCGGACGGGGCCGTCGGGGACCGCCCGCCGGGTGACGAACGTCACCTTGTAAACCTCTTTGACAGGGCGTGAATTCGATCTCGGAGGTCACGGAAAATGAACGCGCGGCTGCGATGAGTTTCTACCGTATTCAACGGCCCACGCTCGGTGAACAGATCAGTTCAGGCGTGTGATCAAAGTGCGGAGAAAGGCCAGGTCGACCTCTTCGAGCGAGTCGACCACGACCCGGCCCTCGGCGGTCGCGATCGGGGCGACCGAGGGCACCGCGACGACCCGGCAGCCGGCCGCCTCGGCGGCGGCGACTCCGGTGGCGGTGTCCTCCACGACGGCGCAGCGGGCCGGGTCGGCGCCGAGCCCGCGGGCCGCGACCAGGTAAGGGTCGGGGTGCGGCTTGGTGCGGGGCACCTCGTCGCCGGCGACGGTCAGGGCGAAGTGGGACGGGCCGAGCGAGTGCACGATCTTGTCGATGATGCGGCGGTGCGAGGCGGAGACGAGGGCGGTGGGGATGCCGTGCTCGGCGAGCTCGCCGAGCAGCCGGGCGGCGCCCGGCATCAGCGGCACCCCGCGGGAGATCCGGGCCTCGAAGCGGTCGTTGAGCAGTACGGTCAGCTCGGGCAGCGTGATGTCGGCGCCGGTGGCCTCGATGAGGAAGCCCGCGCTGCGGGTCATGGGCCCGCCCACCACGATGTCCCGCCACGACTCGTCCAGAACGTGCCCGAGGGCCGCGAAGGCCTCGCGCTCGGCGTCCCACCAGAAGCCCTCGGTGTCGACGAGCGTGCCGTCCATGTCGAGGAAGACGGCCTGGAGCGCGGAGCCTTCGGCCGTCAGAGTCATGGCTGCGGGGACCGTACTGGTCATCGGCACACCTCCTGGAGGGACGAGAAGGCCGGTCGCCTTCCCCAGTGGGGAGAAGCGACCGGCCTTTTACTGGGCCGACCAGTGTACGTCCGGTCCGCTGAACGTGCGCTGAATTACCCGGGGCGCCTGGTCATCGGGCGTTGAAGTACTTGGCTTCGGGGTGGTGGATGACGATGGCGTCGGTGGACTGCTCGGGGTGGAGCTGGAACTCCTCGGAGAGGTGGACGCCGATCCGCTCCGGTTCGAGCAGCTCGGCGATCTTGGCGCGGTCCTCCAGGTCGGGGCAGGCTCCGTAGCCGAGCGAGAAGCGGGCGCCGCGGTACTTGAGCGCGAACATGTCCTCCACGTCGGAGGGGTCCTCGCCCGCGAAGCCGAGCTCGGAGCGCACCCGCGCGTGCCAGTACTCGGCGAGTGCCTCGGCCAACTGGACGGACAGGCCGTGCAGTTCGAGGTAGTCGCGGTAGGCGTTGGCCTCGAACAGCTTGGCCGTCTCCTCACCGATCCGGGAGCCGACGGTGACGACCTGGAGGCCGACCACGTCCACCTCGCCGGACTCCTCCGGGCGGAAGAAGTCCGCGAGGCACAGCCGGCGGCCGCGGCGCTGGCGCGGGAAGGTGAAGCGGGTGCGCTCGCTGCCGTCGTCGTTGAGCAGGATCAGGTCGTCGCCCTTGGACACGCACGGGAAGTAGCCGTGGACGACGGCCGCCTCCAGGAGGCCTTCGGTGTGCAGCTTGTCGAGCCAGCCGCGCAGGTGCGGACGGCCCTCGGTCTCCACGAGCTCCTCGTAGGTGGGCCCGCCCTTGCGGGCCTCCTTCAGGCCCCACTGGCCCTTGAAGAGGGCGCCCTCGTCCAGCCAGGACGCGTACTCCTTGAGCGGGATGCCCTTGACGACGCGGGTGCCCCAGAACGGCGGGGTGGGCACCGGGTTGTCGACGGCCACGTCCGAGCGCACCGAGCCCTCGGGCTCCTCGACCTCCAGGACGGGTGTGTCCCGCTTGGGCACCCGGCGCTGCTTGAGCTCGGGCAGTACGGCCCCGGGGACGCCGCGCTTGACGCCGATCAGGGCGTCCATGAGGCGCAGGCCCTCGAACGCGTCGCGGGCGTAGCGGACTTCGCCCTCGTAGATCTCGTGCAGGTCCTGTTCGACATAGGCCCGGGTCAGGGCCGCGCCGCCGAGGATGACCGGGTAGTCGGCCGCCAGCTTGCGCTGGTTCAGCTCCTCCAGGTTCTCCTTCATGATCACGGTGGACTTGACCAGGAGGCCGGACATCCCGATGACGTCGGCGCGGTGCTCCTCGGCGGCTTCCAGGATCGCGGAGACCGGCTGCTTGATGCCGAGGTTGACGACGTTGTAGCCGTTGTTGGACAGGATGATGTCGACGAGGTTCTTGCCGATGTCGTGGACGTCGCCGCGCACGGTGGCCAGCACGATCGTGCCCTTGCCCTCCGCGTCCGACTTCTCCATGTGCGGCTCCAGATGGGCCACCGCGGACTTCATGACCTCGGCGGACTGGAGCACGAACGGCAGCTGCATCTGGCCGGAGCCGAACAGCTCGCCGACCACCTTCATACCTTCGAGCAGGGTGTTGTTCACGATGTCGAGCGCGGGGGTGGTCCCGAGCGCCTCGTCGAGGTCGGCCTCCAGGCCGTTCTTCTCGCCGTCGATGATGCGGCGCTGGAGCCGCTCCTCCAGCGGCAGGGCCAGGAGTTCCTCGGCCTTGCCCGCCTTCATCGACTTCATGTTGACGCCCTCGAAGAGCTCCATGAGCTTCTGCAGGGGGTCGTAGCCCTCGGCGCGGCGGTCGTAGATCAGGTCGAGGGCGACCTTGACCTGCTCCTCCTCCAGGCGCGCGATCGGCAGGATCTTGGAGGCGTGCACGATGGCCGAATCCAGGCCCGCCTTGACGCACTCGTCCAGGAACACGGAGTTGAGGACGACCCGGGCCGCCGGGTTGAGGCCGAAGGAGATGTTGGACAGGCCGAGCGTGGTCTGGACGTCGGGGTGGCGGCGCTTGAGCTCGCGGATCGCCCCGATGGTGGCGATGCCGTCGCCGCGCGACTCCTCCTGGCCGGTGCAGATGGTGAAGGTCAGGGTGTCGATGAGGATGTCCGACTCGTGCACCCCCCAGTTCCCGGTCAGGTCCGCGATCAGGCGCTCGGCGATGGCGACCTTGTGCTCGACGGTGCGGGCCTGGCCCTCCTCGTCGATGGTCAGCGCGATCAGCGCGGCGCCGTGCTCGACGGCGAGCCTGGTGACCTTCGCGAACCGCGACTCGGGTCCGTCGCCGTCCTCGTAGTTGACGGAGTTGATGACCGCGCGGCCGCCCAGCTTCTCCAACCCGGCCTGGATGACCGGGAGTTCGGTCGAGTCGAGCACGATGGGCAGGGTGGAGGCGGTCGCGAAGCGGCCGGCCAGCTCGGCCATGTCGGCCACACCGTCGCGGCCCACGTAGTCGACGCAGAGGTCGAGCAGGTGGGCGCCCTCGCGGATCTGGTCGCGGGCCATCTCCACGCAGTCGTCCCAGCGGCCCTCCAGCATGGCCTCGCGGAACTTCTTCGAGCCGTTGGCGTTCGTCCGCTCGCCGATCGCCAGGTACGAGGTGTCCTGGCGGAACGGCACGGTCTGGTAGAGCGAGGCCGCGCCGGGCTCCGGGCGCGGGTTCCGCTCGCCGGGCACGCTGCCGCGCACCCGCTCGACGACCTGCCGCAGGTGCTCCGGGGTCGTACCGCAGCAGCCGCCCACCAGGGACAGGCCGTAGTCGCGGACGAAGTTCTCCTGCGCGTCCGCCAGGCCCTCGGGGTCGAGCGGGAAGTGGGCGCCGTCCTTGGTCAGGACGGGCAGACCGGCGTTGGGCATGCAGAGCAGCGGGATCCGCGAGTGCCGGGTCAGATAGCGCAGGTGCTCGCTCATCTCGGCGGGGCCGGTCGAGCAGTTCAGGCCGATCATGTCCACGCCGAGGGGTTCGAGCGCGGTCAGCGCCGCGCCGATCTCGGAGCCGAGCAGCATCGTGCCGGTCGTCTCGAAGGCGAGGGAGACCACGAGGGGCATGTCGACGCCGGCCGCCTCCATGGCGCGGCGGGCGCCGAGGATCGCGGACTTGGTCTGGAGCAGGTCCTGGGTGGTCTCGACGATCAGGGCGTCCGCGCCGCCCGCGATCAGACCCTCGGCGTTCGCCTGGAAGCCGTCGCGCAGCGTGGGGTAGCCGATGTGACCCAGGGTCGGCAGCTTGGTGCCGGGGCCGATGGAGCCGAGCACCCAGCGCTGCTGTCCGGTCGAGGCGGTGAACTCGTCGGCCACCTCGCGGGCGATGCGGGCGCCCGCCTCCGACAGTTCGTGCACCCGCTCGGGGATGTCGTACTCGCTCATCGCCGTGTGATTGGCGCCGAAGGTATTGGTCTCCACACAGTCCACGCCGACCGCGAAGTACGCCTCGTGGACCGTGCGCACGATGTCGGGGCGGGTCACGTTCAGGACCTCGTTGCAGCCCTCAAGGTCCTGGAAGTCCTCCAGGGTGGGATCCTGCGCCTGAAGCATCGTGCCCATCGCGCCGTCGGCCACCACCACCCGGGTGGCGAGCGCCTCGCGGAGGGCGTCGATTCGGGTCCGGCTGTCAGCGGAAGGGGTCGGCAACGAGGCCATGGATGTACTCCCTGGAGTGCGACGGCTGTCGGCTTTGCGCCGTCCGGCAGGAGGGCGCACGCGGCCAGCCTAACCGGGCGACCCCGGGCCGCGCGCGGGTGTATCAGGGGGCGGACGTCCGGGAGCGGGCCGCGCGCACCCGTCCTGAACGAGCGGGGGGAGCGGCCGCCACGGTGACACGAGGTCGACAACGGCCGATACTGTTCAGCATTGTCGAACCAGTCATGTCAGAACCGGCCGCGCGAGGAGCAACAGTCGGTTCAGCAGTGCCCGAAAGGGAGGGAGCGCGATGGCGCGCAACATCCAGTCGCTCGAACGGGCGGCGGCCATGCTGCGGCTGCTCGCGGGGGGCGAGCGGCGGCTTGGCCTGTCCGACGTGGCTTCCTCGCTGGGCCTGGCCAAGGGCACCGCGCACGGAATCCTGCGCACCCTCCAGGCCGAGGGCTTCGTGGAGCAGGACCCGGCCTCGGGCCGCTACCAGCTGGGCGCCGAGCTGCTGCGCCTGGGCAACAGCTATCTGGACGTCCACGAGCTGCGGGCCCGCGCCCTGGTGTGGACGGACGACCTGGCGCGGTCCAGCGGCGAGAGCGTGTACGTGGGGGTGCTGCACCAGCAGGGCGTGCTGATCATGCACCACGTCTTCCGGCCCGACGACAGCCGCCAGGTCCTGGAGGTGGGCGCCATGCAGCCGCTGCACTCCACGGCCCTGGGCAAGGTGCTCTCCGCGTACGACCCGGTGGCGCACACCGAGGCCGTGGACAACGCGCACGAGGCGTTCACGCCGCGCACGGTCACCTCGGCCGACGGCTTCGAGGAGCTGCTGGCGCTGACCCGGGCGCGCGGCTGGGGCGCGGACGTCGAGGAGACGTGGGTGGGCGTGGCCTCGGTGGCCGCCCCGATCCACGACCGCCGCAGGATGCCGGTCGGCGCGGTGGGCGTCACGGGCGCCGTGGAGCGCGTCTGCAAGGAGGGCGAGGTGCGGCCGGACCTGGTGGCCGCGGTACGCGACTGCGCCCGCGCGGTCTCGCGCGACCTGGGCGCCGGGCGCTTCTAGCGCCTCCCCCGAGCCCCGACGTGCCCCGCGCGGACGTGCTGCCGGCCCCCGCACGACCCGGGGCGCACGCCCCGAGGGCCATCGCCGACGAGCCCCGTCCGGGACCGGCCCGAGCACTTCGAGTTGCCCCCGGACCCGGGTCGGCGTTTGGTGGTTCGTACCACCTGGTAACGATCGGGATTCCCGTCACGGAAGTATTGACGTGCAGTTAACCCGAGGGCAAAACTGCCGTTCAGCGGTCGGCATTGTCGAACACCTACCGGCAATACGAGTTAGAGTGTGACAACGCCAAGGGCCGGCAGCTCTCAACCTTGAGGGCGCGGAACACCGGAGGGACCCGGTGCTCTGCCTGTTGGGGTTTCCCCCCTGGACGAAGGACAAAGGAGTCGCGGATGTCCAGCCACGACATCTTCATCGGCGAGACCATCGGTACCGCCATATTGATCCTGCTGGGCGGTGGTGTGTGTGCCGCCGTCACCCTGAAGCGTTCGAAGGCCCGTAACGCCGGCTGGCTCGCCATCACCTTCGGGTGGGGCTTCGCGGTGCTGACCGGCGCCTACATCTCGGCCCCGCTCTCGGGCGCCCACCTCAACCCCGCGGTGACCCTGGGTCTCGCGATCGAGGGCGGCACCAAGTGGAGCGACGTGCCCGTGTACCTCGGTGGACAGATCCTCGGCGCCATGATCGGCGCGGTGCTCGTGTGGCTCGCCTACTACGGCCAGTTCCACGCCCATCTGACCGACCCGGAGATCGTGGGCGAGGGCGAGGGCAAGTCCGTCGAGGCCCGTGAGAACGCGGCCGGCCCCGTGCTCGGCGTCTTCTCGACCGGTCCGGAGATCCGCAACGTGGTGCAGAACCTCGTCACGGAGATCATCGCCACGTTCGTCCTGGTCCTCGCGATCCTGACGCAGGGCCTGAACGGCGACGGCAAGGGCCTCGGCGTGATCGGCGTCCTCATCACCGCGCTCGTCGTGGTCGGCATCGGCCTCTCGATCGGCGGCCCGACCGGATACGCCATCAACCCGGTCCGTGACCTGGGCCCGCGCATCGTGCACTCCCTGCTTCCGCTGCCCAACAAGGGCGGCTCGGACTGGAGCTACGCGTGGATCCCGGTCGCCGGCCCGCTGATCGGCGGCGCGATCGCCGGTGGCCTCTACAACATCGCCTTCGCCTGACGAGACACGACGCGACGCCCCCCTTCGGACTTTTCCAGGAGCACCCATGAGCGACATCCACTCCACCGGCCCCTTCATCGCGGCCATCGACCAGGGCACCACCTCCAGCCGCTGCATCGTCTTCGACAAGGACGGGCGGATCGTCTCGGTCGAGCAGAAGGAACACGAGCAGATCTTCCCGAAGCCGGGCTGGGTCGAGCACGACGCCAACGAGATCTGGACCAACGTCCAGGAGGTCGTGGCCGGCGCGGTCGAGAAGGCGGGCATCACCGCCGCCGACGTCAAGGCGATCGGCATCACCAACCAGCGTGAGACCACGCTGATGTGGGACAAGAACACCGGCGAGCCCGTGCACAACGCGCTGGTCTGGCAGGACACCCGTACCGACGCGCTCTGCCGCGAGCTCGGCCGCAACGTCGGCCAGGACCGCTTCCGCCGCCAGACCGGTCTGCCGCTCGCCTCCTACTTCGCGGGCCCGAAGGTGCGCTGGCTGCTCGACAACGTCGAGGGGCTGCGCGAGCGCGCCGAGCGCGGCGACATCCTCTTCGGCACCATGGACTCCTGGGTCATCTGGAACCTGACCGGCGGCACCGACGGCGGTGTGCACGTCACCGACGTCACCAACGCCTCGCGCACCCTCCTGATGAACCTGCACGACATGGCGTGGGACGAGAAGATCCTGCACTCCATGGACATCCCGGCGGCCGTGCTGCCCGAGATCCGCTCCTCCGCCGAGGTGTACGGACACGCCAAGGGCGGCGTCCTGGACGGCATCCCCGTCGCCTCCGCGCTCGGCGACCAGCAGGCGGCGCTGTTCGGCCAGACCTGCTTCTCCGAGGGCGAGGCCAAGTCCACCTACGGCACCGGCACCTTCATGCTGATGAACACCGGTGACAAGCCCGTCAACTCCTACAACGGCCTGCTGACGACGGTCGGTTATCAGATCGGCGACCAGAAGCCGGTCTACGCCCTCGAAGGCTCCATCGCCGTCACCGGCTCGCTCGTCCAGTGGATGCGCGACCAGATGGGCATGATCAAGACCGCCGCCGAGATCGAGACGCTCGCCTCCTCCGTCGAGGACAACGGCGGCGCCTACTTCGTGCCGGCCTTCTCCGGCCTGTTCGCCCCGTACTGGCGCCCCGACGCCCGCGGCGTGATCGCCGGTCTGACCCGGTACGTCACCAAGGCGCACATCGCGCGCGCCGTCCTGGAGGCCACCGCCTGGCAGACCCGCGAGATCAGCGACGCCATGACGAAGGACTCCGGCGTCGAGCTGACCGCGCTGAAGGTCGACGGCGGCATGACCTCCAACAACCTGCTGATGCAGACCCTCTCGGACTTCCTGGACGCGCCGGTCGTGCGTCCGATGGTCGCCGAGACCACCTGCCTCGGCGCCGCCTACGCCGCCGGCCTGGCCGTCGGCTTCTGGCCGGACACCGACGCGCTGCGCGCCAACTGGCGCCGGGCGGCGGAATGGACCCCTCGCATGGACGCGGACAGGCGCGACAGCGAGTACAAGAGCTGGCTCAAGGCCGTAGAGCGGACCATGGGCTGGATCGAGGACGAGGAGTAATTCGACATGACCACCCTGCAGAGCGTCCCTGCCCTCGGGACGCATCCGGTTTCCGGCTCCGCCGTGTCTTCCTTCAAGGCGGTGAGCCGCGCCGAGACCCGGGAGCAACTGTCCAAGGCGACGTACGACCTCCTGGTCATCGGCGGCGGCATCCTGGGCATCTCCACCGCCTGGCACGCCGCGCAGTCCGGTCTGCGGGTGGCTCTGGTGGACGCCGGTGACTTCGCCGGCGCCACCTCCTCCGCCTCCTCCAAGCTGCTCCACGGCGGTCTGCGCTACTTGCAGACCGGTGCGGTGAAGCTCGTCGCGGAGAACCACTTCGAGCGGCGTGCGGTGTCCCGTCAGGTGGCCCCGCACCTCGCCAACCCGCTCACGTTCTACCTGCCCGTGTACAAGGGCGGCCCGCACGGCGCCGCCAAGCTGGGCGCGGGTGTCTTCGCCTACTCGGCGCTGTCCGCCTTCGGCGACGGCGTCGGCCACCTGCTCTCCCCCGCCAAGGCGTCGGCGGACGTGCCCGAGCTGCGTACCGAGAACCTGAAGGCCGTGGCCGTGTACGGCGACGACCAGATGAACGACGCCCGCATGGCATTGATGACGGTGCGCGCCGCGGTCGAGGCCGGAGCGGTCGTGCTCAACCACGCCGAGGTCACCGGGCTGCGCTTCACCAAGGGCCGGGTGACGGGTGCGGACCTCAAGGACCGCATGGACGGCGAGGAGTTCGGCGTCGACGCCCGGCTCGTGCTCAACGCGACCGGTCCCTGGGTCGACCACCTGCGCAAGATGGAGGACCCGGCCTCCGCGCCCTCCATACGCCTGTCGAAGGGCGCGCACCTGGTCCTCAAGCGCACCGCCCCCTGGAAGGCGGCGCTGGCGACCCCGATCGACAAGTACCGCATCACCTTCGCCCTGCCGTGGGAGGACATGCTCCTGCTCGGCACCACGGACGAGGAGTTCGAGGGCGACCCGGCGGATGTGGGCGTCACCGAGGCCGACACCGCGCAGATCCTCGACGAGGCCGCGTTCTCGATCCGCGACCAGCAGCTGTCGCGCGATCTGATCACCTACTCCTTCGCGGGGCTCCGGGTGCTGCCCGGCGGTCCCGGCGACACCTCGAAGGCCAAGCGCGAGACGGTCGTCACCGAGGGCCGCGGCGGCATGCTGTCGGTGGCCGGCGGCAAGTGGACGACGTTCCGCCACATCGGCCGCACGGTGATGAAGAAGCTGGAGCAGCTGCCGGGCCACCCGCTCGGCAACGACTTCGAGCCCATCTCCGAGCTCCCCGGCAAGATGCCGCTGCCCGGCATCGCCAACCCGCGCGCCGTCGCCCACCGCCTGATGGTGGACGCCCAGGCACCCGGAGCGAGCATGGCGGCCGACACCGCCAAGCACCTGGCCACGCACTACGGTTCGCTGTCCTTCGACATCGCCCGTCTGGCCAACGAGGACACGGCCCTCGCGGAGCGCATCCACCCGGACGCCCCGGAGATCTGGGCGCAGGTCGCCTACGCCCGCGACCACGAGTGGGCCGAGACCGCGGACGACGTGCTGCGCCGCCGTACGACCCTGACGATCCGGGGTCTGGCCACGGACGAGATCCGCGGCAAGGTGGACGACCTGCTGAACCAGAAGAACTGACGGTACGTCACCCCACGTCCGAGGGGCGGCTCCCGCGAGGGGCCGCCCCTTCGGCGTTGCCGTGACCACTGCCATACGCCGTACATCCGGCCGCAACACGGCGCGGCGAGAGTGGGGGCATGAAGTTCCAGGTGCTTTCCATCGTCGGTCATGCCCCCCATCCCCTGACGGGTGAACTCCCCTCCGCCGCCGACCGGTTGGCACAGGTGCTGGAGGTCGGTGAGGCCGCCGAACGGCTCGGCTTCGACGCGTACGCCATCGGGGAGCGGCACGCCGGCGCCTTCCTCTCGTCCAGCCCGACCGTGCTGCTCGGCGCGCTGGCCGCCCGCACCCACCGCATCCGGCTGCTCACCGGCGTGACCGTGGTCGCGATCCTCGACCCGGTCAGGGTCGCCGAGGACTACGCGACGCTCGACCAGATCTCGCGCGGCCGGATCGAGCTGGTCATCGGAAAGGGCGCGGAGGCCGGCCACTTCGATCTGTTCGGGCTCGACGAGGCCCGCCAGTGGGACCTCCAGCGGGAGAAGTACGAGCTGCTTCGCCGGCTGTGGAGCGAGGAGGGCGTCGACTGGGAGGGCGAGTTCCGTCCGCCGCTGCGGGGCGTCACGACCGTGCCGCGGCCGTACGCCGGGGTGCCGCGGATCTGGCACGGCTCGGCGACCTCCCTCAACTCCCCCGAGCTCGCGGCCCGGCACGGCGACCCGCTGTTCACGGCCAACGCGATCCAGCCGCGCGCCGCGTACCGCGAGCTCATCGCGCACTACCGGGAGAAGTTCGAGGAGTACGGGCACGACCCGGCGCGGGCCCATGTCGCGGCGGGCTCGGGCGGGCTGCTGATCGCCGACACCGCCGAGCAGGCGGTCTCGCGCTACCGGGCGGTGTACGAGGCGCGGGTGCGGCAGTCCTTCAAGCCGCATCTGGAGGGGAAGGCGGGCTACAACACCCCGTTCCGCACCATCGAGGACGCCATCGCCGACGGCCCGGCGCTCATCGGGTCCCCGCAGCAGATCATCGACAAGATCCTCGGCTTCCACGAGGCCTACGGGCACGACCTCCAGTCGGTGACGGTCGACGGGTTCGGGCTCTCGACCGCCGAACAGACTGAGACGCTCGCGCGGTTCGCGGAGGAGATCGCGCCGGTGGTGCGGAAGGAGGCGCCGAGCACTCTGTGGGAGTGAGCTCCGGGGGCGGGGCGGCGCGCGCATACTGGGGCTCGATACATCGGATGTATGGAGGTCGCCCCCATGGCTGTCACCGACGAGGCCATCGAGAAGATCAAGGCAATGATCGTCTCCGGTGCGCTGCGGCCGGGCGACCGGCTCCCCAAGGAGAGCGAACTCGCGGCCGGGCTGGGCCTCTCCCGCAACTCCCTGCGGGAGGCGGTGCGGGCGCTGTCCCTGATCCGGATCCTGGACGTCCGCCAGGGGGACGGCACCTATGTCACCAGCCTGGACCCGCGGCTGCTCCTGGAGGCGATGGGCTTCGTCGTGGACTTCCACCGGGACGACACCGTCCTGGAGTTCCTCGCGGTACGCCGCATCCTGGAGCCGGCCGCGACGGCGCTGGCCGCCACGCGGCTCACCGAGGCCGAACTTGAGGCGTTGTCTGCGCGGTTGGACGCGCTGGAGGAGGCCTCCTCGGTGGACGAGCTGGTGTCGGCGGACCTCGCGTTCCACCGGGGGATCGCGGCGGGGGCGGGGAACGCGGTGCTCTGCTCCCTGCTCGACGGGCTCTCCGGGCCGGCGACCCGGGCCCGCAGCTGGCGGGGCCTGGTCCAGGAGGACGCGGTCGGCCGCGCGCGGCGCGAACACCGGGCGATCCTGACGGCCCTGCGGGCCCGGGACGCCGAGGCGGCCCGGGCCTGGGCCACGGTCCACATCGCGAGCGTGGAGAGCCGCGTCGGGGCGTCCGGATGAACCGCTGAACGAACGTCCGCAGAAACCATTCACAGGAACGTCGGTGCGAACATCGGATCTCTGTCGGAGATCGGACGTATATCTCCGCCGCGCCGCACGTGCCGGGCATACTCCTGCGGAAATCCCGCGACAGCTCGGATGAATCCGCACCGGAACACACCGCTGCCCCGCCTGCCCCACCTTCATTCCTGTGTCACTCCCGGCAGCGCGGGACCGTGCACGGGGGCTGCGGCTGGGTAGGTCTGAAGCCGTAAGGTTGGGATGTACGCAAGGGAACTTCGGAGGGAGGCACTGGGTGATCGAGCTGGAGGGCGTTCCCGAGCTGGTCGACCCGGTCATGATCGCCGCGTTCGAGGGCTGGAACGACGCGGGCGATGCCGCCTCCTCCGCTGTCGCGCACCTGGACGGCGTCTGGAAGGGCGAGGTCTTCGCCGCGCTGGACGCGGAGGACTACTACGACTTCCAGGTCAACCGGCCGACCGTGTGGCTGGACGGCGGGGTCCGCAAGATCACCTGGCCCACCACCCGGCTCTCCGTGGTCCGGGTCGGCGGCGACAAGCCGCGCGACCTGGTCCTGGTGCGCGGCATCGAGCCGTCCATGCGCTGGCGGTCGTTCTGCAACGAGATCCTGGGTTTCGCCCATGAGCTGGGCGTCGAGATGGTGGTGGTCCTGGGCGCGCTGCTCGGCGACACCCCGCACACCCGGCCGGTGCCGGTCAGCGGCGTGACCTCCGACCCGGACCTGGCGCGGACCATGGATCTGGAGGAGACCCGCTACGAGGGCCCCACGGGCATCGTCGGCATCCTCCAGGAGGCCTGCACGCACGCCGGAGTCCCGGCGGTCAGCCTGTGGGCCGCGGTGCCGCACTACGTGTCCCAGCCGCCCAACCCGAAGGCCACGCTCGCCCTGCTCAACCGCCTCGAAGACCTCATCGACCTGCGCATCCCGCTCGGCGAGCTCGCCGAGGACGCCCGGGCCTGGCAGCTCGGGGTCGACCAACTGGCCGCCGAGGACAGCGAGGTGGCCGAGTACGTCCAGACCCTGGAGGAGGCGCGGGACACCGCGGACCTGCCCGAGGCGTCCGGCGAGGCCATCGCCCGCGAGTTCGAGCGGTACCTGCGCAGGCGTGACGGCGGCCCCGGCCCCGGCCCCGGCCCCGGCCAGGCCACCGCGGGCGGCCACGCCACCGAGGCCGACGGGTCCTATCTGCGCGACACCTCCAGTGGGCGCACCCGGCCGCCGAAGCCCCCCAGGACCGACGAGCCCGGCGAGGAGACCCCCGAGGAGTAGGGGGCGGGCCCCGGCCGGGCCCGGTTCGCGTTGCGGCGCCTCCTTCCGCGCGGGAAGGTCGAAGGACCAGTGCCTTCAGGAGGTGTCGTAGGTCATGCCCATCGCCACGGTGAACCCGGCTACCGGTGAGACGCTCAAGAGCTTCGGCGCCATGGGTCCCGAGGAGGTGGAGCGCAGGCTCGCCACGGCCGAGACCGCCTTCGCCGGCTACCGCACGACCGGCTTCGAGCAGCGCGCCCGCCTGGCGCTGCGCGCGGCCGATCTGCTCGACGCCGACCGGGACGACATCGCGCGCACCATGACCCTGGAGATGGGCAAGCCGGTCGTGGCGGCCCGCGCCGAGGCGGCGAAGTGCGCCAAGGCCCTGCGCTGGTACGCCGAGCACGCGGCCGAGCTGCTCGCCGACGAGGAGCCCGCCGAGGACGACGTGCGCGACTCGGGCGCCGAGCGGGCCCGGATCCACTACCGGCCGCTGGGCGTGGTCCTCGCGGTGATGCCGTGGAACTTCCCGCTCTGGCAGGTCGTACGGTTCGCGGCACCCGCCCTGATGGCGGGGAACGTGGCCCTGCTCAAGCACGCCTCGAACGTGCCGCAGACCGCGCTGTACCTGGAGGACCTGTTCCGCCGGGCGGGCTTCCCCGACGGCTGCTTCCAGACCCTGCTCATCGGCTCGGACGGCGTCGAGAAGGTGCTGCGCGACCGGCGGGTGGCGGCGGCGACGCTGACCGGCAGCGAGCCGGCCGGCCGCTCGGTCGCGGCGATCTGTGGCGACGAGATCAAGAAGACGGTCCTCGAACTCGGCGGCAGCGATCCCTATGTGGTGCTCGCCTCCGCCGATGTGGAGCGGGCCGCGCGGACCGCGGTGACCGCCCGGACGCAGAACAACGGCCAGTCCTGCATCGCCGCGAAGCGCTTCATCGTCCAGGACGGGGTGTACGACGCCTTCGCCGAGCAATTCACCGCGGGAATGCGGGAGTTGAGGGTGGGAGACCCACTCGACGAGGACACCGACATCGGCCCGCTCGCCAGCGAGCAGGGCCGCACCGATCTGGAGGAGCTCGTCGAGGACGCCGTGCGCAAGGGAGCGACCGCGCTGTGCGGCGGGAGCCGCCCCGAGGGTCTCGACGGGGGCTGGTTCTACCGGCCCACCATCCTCGCCGGCATCACCGCCGACATGCGGATCCACCGCGAGGAGACCTTCGGGCCGGTGGCGACGCTGTACCGGGTGCGCGACCTCGAAGAGGCGATCGCGGTCGCCAACGACACCCCCTTCGGGCTGAGTTCGAACGTCTGGACCCGGGAGAGCACCGAGGTCGACCGCTGCGTGCGCGATCTCCAGGCGGGCGGAGTCTTCTTCAACGGGATGACCGCCTCGCACCCCGCGCTCCCGTTCGGCGGCGTGAAGCGTTCCGGGTACGGCCGCGAGCTCTCCGGCCACGGCATCCGCGAGTTCTGCAACGTGACGACGGTGTGGCACGGGGCGGAACCCTCGGAGTCCTGATCCGGACCCGGTGCGCCCAACCGCCCTCCGGTGGGCGGCTGTTGGATCCGGTCGAGCCCGCCGAAGGCCGTCGGCACGATCCGGAAACACCGGCGGGGCTGCCTCAGGGGCGGCCCCGCGCCGACGTCCCGGCAGGTGCGCCCGCAGACGCCACCCGCGCCGCTCGGGCCCCTCGGGCCGGCTCCAGCCCCCGCCGTGTTCGGCCTGATGGGGGCGGGACATCGGTTTCCGGCCGGAATGCACGGGTTGCCCATTCAGCTTGATTTCAAACTCCGTTCGCCGCACCGGGGTGGACGTTCCGCCCCGACGGGAGCAGGGTGTGTCCCCGAAGGCACGCCACGCACAGCACCCGAGGGGAGCGGCGGAAGCGATGACCGATCGGATTCACCCGGGTCGGGGCCCCGGAACGGCGGGCCCAGGACCCGACGGAGCTGGATTCACCTATCACGGAGCCGAGCCCGAACTGATCGTCGTCGCCCGGGCCGAGGCCCGGCTGCGCGTCGGCGCCCAGGGCGTCCGTTCGGCCTCGGGGGCCGACACCTCGGCCCTGGCGATGTTCCTCGCCGATGAACAGATCGCCCTGGAGCCGCTGTTCGGCCGCGAGGACCGGCCGGCCCGGGTGCCCCGGGGCGCCTCCCGCGAGGCGCTGCCGGACCTGTCCCGGTTCTACCGGGTGCGGGGCGGCGGCGAGCGGGCCGGGGAGCTGGGCGCGCGGCTCGCGGCGCTGCCCGAGGTGGAGACCGCGTATGTGAAGCCGGGGGCGGTGCCCGCCTCGCTCACCGGCCGCGACGAGGAGACGATCAAGCGCCTGAAGGAGGGCGCGCCCGCCACGCCCGACTACACGGGGCGGCAGGGCTATCTGGCCCCCGCCCCCGAGGGCGTCGACGCGTACTGGGCATGGCTGCGGCCGGGCGGCAGCGGCGAGGGCGTCACCGTCATCGACGTCGAGGGCGCCTGGCAGCTGGGGCACGAGGACCTGGCGGAGAAACTGGCCGGGATCGTGGTGGGCAATCCGGTGCAGGACGTGGCCTGGCGCAACCACGGTACGGCCGTGCTCGGGATCATCGGCGGTGACCGGGACGGGAAGGGCGTCACCGGCATCGCCCCGGAGGCGGTCACGGCGGCCGCCTCGGTGCAGGGCATCGGCACGGCGGCGGCGATCCACGCCGCGGCCGACCGGCTCTCGCCCGGTGACATCGTCCTGGTCGAACTGCACCGGCCCGGGCCGAGGTTCGACTTCCAGGAGCGCGACGACCAGGCCGGCTACCTCCCCGTCGAGTGGTGGCCGGACGACCTCGCGGCGATCCGCTGGGCGACCGCGCGCGGCGTCCTGGTGGTGACGGCCGCCGGCAACGGCGGCGAGAGCCTGGACGACGCGCTGTACGAGCGGCGCCCCGAGGGGTTCCCGCAGGACTGGCGCAATCCCTTCAACCCCTCCAACGAGCCCTCGGGCGCGGTCCTGGTGGGCGCGGGCGCCCCGCCGCCCGGCACCCACGGCCGCGACCACGGCCCGGACCGCTCGCGCCTCGCCTTCTCCAACTACGGGGCCCGCGTCGACGCCCAGGGCTGGGGCCACGAGACCACCACGACCGGCGGGTTCTGGGACCGGGCGGGCGATCTCCAGGGCGGTGCCGAGGAGATCGCCTGGTACACCGACACGTTCTCCGGCACGTCCGCCGCCGCCTCCGTGGTGGTCGGCGCCCTCGCCTCGCTCCAGGGCGTCCTCAAGGCCACCGGGCAGGAGCCGATGACACCGGAGCGGGCCCGCGCGCTGCTGCGCTCCACCGGTTCGCCGCAGCAGGACGCGCCGGGGCGCGCCGCCTCCCAGCGGATTGGCGGCCGGCCCGACATCAAGGCCGCGGTGGCCCGTCTGATGCCCTCGACGATCGGCACCGGCCAGGCCGAAAGGTACTGGGACGAGTTGCTCCCGTACCCCCCTGAACTGCCCCCGAGGCTCCGGCTGTTCGTGGCCGGGGCGTGGCGCAATCTGAACGACCCGGCGCCCGAGATCCGCCAGGCGGTGCACGCCGCCTTCGCGGCGGGGCGGCCGGACATCCGGGTCTGGTTCTCGGACGACGAGGTCGTCGGCCTGGTGGTCGCCGGCTGAGTGCCGGGGGCTCCGAAGGCCCCGGACCGCGCACGGAACTCACACAAGGGAAGGTGACACCCGCATGAGCACCACCCCGCAGATGAGCCAGCAGCACCAGCAACAGCACCCGCAGCAGCAGTACGGGCAGCCCCAGCAGCAGTACGGCCAGCAGCAGGGCCAACAGGGTCAGCAGACCCCCAGCACGTCCCCGCCGCAGGGCTTCGGCCAGCAACAGGGCATCGGACAGCAGGGGTTCGGCCAGCAGGGCATCGGACAGCCCTACGGCCAGCAGGGCTTCGGGCAGCAGGGCATGGGCCAGCAGTCCGGCCAGCAGCAGCTCCCGCCGCAGATCCAGCAGCAGCTCCAGCAGCTCGGCCAGCAGCAGCCCTATCAGCAGCTGCTCCAGCAGATGGGCGGCCAGGGCCAGCAGAGCCAGTCGCTCGGCCAGCCGCTCGTGCTGCCCGCGGCCGTCAACAGCGCAGCCCTGGTCAGCGGCATCGCCACGAAGTTCTGGGATGTCGTAACCCCGCTGCCGGGCCAGCCCTCGATCCTCTACCTGTTCATCGACGGCAGCTGGCGCCAGCTCGCCAACCCCAACCCCGTCACGCACGACGGCGTCCAGGAGGCCTTCGCGTTCGGGCACCAGGTCATCGGGTTCTACGACTCCGGCAACAGCGTTATCCAGGCCGTCATCATCAACAAGCAGTAGCCGCCGGAAGGCGGCCAGTGGGCCAACTCCCGCACAGAGGGCGCCGGGTGGGGACAACCCCGCCCGGCGCCCGCCCGTTGCTAGGCGCAGCTGAACTTGGCCGCCGCCCAGTCCCCGTGGTCGCCGGACTTGGAGTTGTTGGTGTCGGTGATCTTGAGATGGACGTGGCGCGCCCCGGCGAGCGGGACATCGACCGGGACGGTGGCCGAGGCGCCGGTCACCTTCGGCGAGGTCCACAGCACCTTGCCGTCCGCCTCGACGGAGAAGGCCACCTCCCCGTAGCCGTTGATCTCGTCGTCGATGCCGACGTCGGCGGTGAAGGCGGTGCACCGGCCGCCGGTGTAGACCTCGATGTCGGAGTCGGCGTGCGCGCCGATGCCCTTGGCGTAGGTCGTGCCCGCGAGCGTGAGGGTGTGTCCGTCGGACGCGCCGGACTCGCCGTTGGAGCGGTCGCGTTCGGGCGGCCCGTATCCGTTGACGGAGGTCAGCCAGGCCATGTCACTGGCCCAGGTGTCCGCCGCCGGCGGCGCGGGCATCACGGACACCGCGATCCGCTGCTGTGAACTGACGCCCCGGGAGCCGGAGTTCACGGTGAGCGTGACCTCGCCGGGCTTGGCGTCCTTGGGGGGCGTGACACCGACCTCGACGCGCCGGGTGGTGCCGGCCGGCACCCGGTCGAGCGCGGGGGCCGGAGCCACGGTCCACCCGGCCGGCGCGGCGACGGAGACCCGGACGTCCCGGGCGTCCCTGCTTCCGGCGGTGACGTCCACGGCCACCTTGCCGGGCGCGCCCGCGCCGAGCTCCTGGCCGGCGGGCGCGGCCAGCGTGACCGCCGAGCCCGGAGCCTTGCCGCCGACGGCGCTGGTGTCCTTGAGCTTCACTTCGAAGGCCCGGTCGGTGCGCAGGGTGGCGGTCTTCACCAGCACCACACCGCCCCGGTCGCTCGGGTCGTAGAACCAGCCCGTCGTCGCCTTGTCGTACGCGGCCTTCGAGCCGAGCCGCGCGAGCTCGCGGCCCGCGACCTCCACCTTGGAGGGGGTGCTGCCGGTGTGCAGGGTCAGCTGGTAGGGCCGGGTGGTCTGCTTGCCCTTGAACTCGCCCTTGCTGGCGCCCACTTGGACCGTCACATCGCCGGAGCCGCGCTGCGGCGCCCGGACGTCGGCGCGCTGGGTGGCGTAGGCGCCGGTCCGGTTGGCGCGGGTGACGCCGTCGTCCTCGTACAGCTGGAAGGAGGAGCGGCCCTGCGGGTAGACGTCCCAGGCCAGCGGCGAGTTGGCGGTGCGGTCCTGGTAGGAGCGGATGCCGGGCCACATCGGGACGGCGGCGCCTGCCTTCACGAACAGGGGCAGGGTGTCGAGCGGCGCGCTGTAGTGGTCGACGGTGGTCGGGCCCTGGTAGGTGCGCCCGCTCCAGTAGTCGATCCAGGTGCCCTTGGGGAGGTAGATCCCGTCGCGTACGGCCGTGTCCTGGTAGACCGGCGCGACCAAGAAGTCCTGGCCGGACAGGAACTCGTACTTGGCGGCGTCGGTGGCGGCCTTCGGGTCGTCGGGGTACTCCAGCGCCAGCGGCCGGACCGGCCCGATGCCGGTCTTCGTCGCCTCGTGGGCGTAGGAGTACATGTAGGGAAGCAGCGACTCCTTGAGCTTGAGGTAGCTGCGGTTGATGGAGGTGTAGGGCTCCCCGTACTGGTAGGGCTGCTTGTCGCTGGCGGCCCAGCCGTCCATCGTCATCACGGCGGGCAGGAACGACTTCCACTGGAGGTCGCGGGTGTACGTCTTGGGGCTGCCGCCGAAGATGCCGTCGATGTCACCGCTGGTGTAGGCGAGACCGGAGAGGGTCGCGCCCGCGTAGGTCGGGATCTGCCAGCGGATGTAGTCCCAGCTGCCCGACTGGTCGCCGGACCACTGGACGCCGCAGCGCTGCGCGCCGGACCAGCTCTCGGGCGCCCAGGTGAAGCCGCGGGCGTCGCTGTTGGCCTGGATGCCCTGGTAGGCGGCCTTGCAGCCGTCGAGCGCGTGCTTGTACCCGTCGCCGACCCAGGCGACGTCCAGCTTGGCGACGCGCTGGCCCGCCTTGACCTGGTCGGCGAGCTTGTCGAGGCCGTCCTCCGTCCACAGCCCCATCTGCATGGAGTCGCTCTGGAGGCCCTTGGCGGTCTCGGGCAGGTTCTCGTATCCGCAGCCGTAGCCGTCGTTGACCAGCATCCAGCCGTTGGGCATGTCGTTGGTCTTGTACGCGTCCGCGACCTTGAGCGCGTCCAGGGTGTGGCGCTCGCCCCGGTTGGCGTTGTGCAGATAGCAGTCGGAGTCGCCGGGTTCGAGCCCGTAGACCGGCGGCAGGAACGGCTTCCCGGTCAACTGGGTGTAGTCGCCGATGACTTGCTTGGGGTCACCGGCGAAGTAGTAGGCGTCGAAGCGCTGTTCCTTGGCGCTCGCGGTGACGGGCTGCCCGAAGACGTACGTGTTGGGGGCGTACGTGTTGCGGAAGACGCCGTAGCCGCCCGTCGAGAGGTAGAACGGCACGGAGTTGGGGTGGCCGCCGTCGTTCCAGTTGTCGTCGACGCTCACCTGGACGGTCTGGTCGCGGTGCGAGGTGTTGCCGCGGCCGTTCTGCATGCCGCCGCCGTAGAACTGCTCGGTGGCGCCCCGGGACAGGGTCTGGGTGGTGGTGTCCCTGGTCCAGCTCAGCGGCTTGGTCTCGGACCAGAGCGGGGTGCCGTCCGCCTTGTAGAGGGCGAAGCGCAGCGGGGACTTGAAGGCGCGCAGGGTGACCTTGTCGGTGCTCAGCTCGTAACGGTCGCCCCTCTCCTTCCAGCGGGCGGCCGGCGGTCTCCCCTGCGGCAGGACGATGTCGGTCCCGGTCGGGTCGGTGAACTTCCCGTCCGGGGCGAGCTCGATGCGGAAGGTGTCGGCCGCGACGAAGCTGACGCGGGCCTCGGCCGCGCCCGCGTGCAGCCTGAAGACGGAGCCGCCCGCGGCCTCGAAGCCGGTCACATTGCCTACGGAGGTGTCGCCCGCCGGGTCGGCGGAGGCATCGGCCTGCGCGCTGCCGGGCCCGGCGAACACCGCGAGCAGACCGAGCACGGCCGCTCCCGCGAGCGCCACTCTCGTGCGTATTGGTGATTGCATAGAGCGTGTTTAGCGCACAAACGAGCATTGGACCATGGGGTGGGCCCAGGAAAAACGAAACCGCCCCCGGACTCACGAGGAGTCCAAGGGCGGTTCGGGGCTTGCCCGTTGGGGCGGTCCCGGGGTGCTCCGGGCGGTGTTCCCGACGTTCCTCCGGGCTAGAGGGCGACGCCGAGCAGCGCATCGACCGTACGCGAGACGAGACCGGGAGCGCCCTCGTCCGTGCCGCCCTCCGCGTCCTGCCGCGCGGCCCAGCGGTCCACCGCGGCGAGGGCCGCGGGGGCGTCCAGGTCGCTGGAGAGGGCCTCGCGGACCTCCTCGACCAGGGCGTCCGCGGAAGGCCCGTCGGGCCGCGACACGGCGGCCCGCCAGCGCCCGAGACGCTCGACGGCGTCCTGGAGCACCTGGTCGGTCCACTCCCAGTCGGCCCGGTAGTGGTGGGCGAGCAGCGCGAGCCGGATGGCGGCCGGGTCGACGCCGTCGCGGCGCAGCTTCGAGACGAAGACGAGGTTGCCCTTGGACTTGGACATCTTCTCGCCGTCCAGGGCGACCATGCCGGCGTGCACGTACGCCTTGGCGAAGGGGTACTCGCCGGTCAGCGCCTGGGCGTGGGACGCGCCCATCTCGTGGTGCGGGAAGACCAGGTCGGAGCCGCCGCCCTGGACGTCGAAGCCCATGCCGAGGTGGTCGAGGGCGATGGCGACGCACTCGATGTGCCAGCCGGGGCGGCCGCGCCCGAGCGAGGCGCCGTCCCAGCTCGGCTCGCCCTCGCGGGCGGCCATCCACAGCATCGGGTCGAGCGGGTTCTTCTTGCCGGGCCGCTCCGGGTCGCCGCCGCGCTCGGCGGACAGCGCCTTCATGAACTCGGCGTCGTAGTGCGAGACGTTCCCGAAGTGCGGGTCGCTCTCGACGGAGAAGTAGACGTCCCCCTCCAGCTCGTACGCCGCGCCCGCGTCCCGGAGCCGCTCGACGAGCGGAACGATGCCGGGTATGGCCTCGACCGCGCCGATGTAGTGCTTCGGGGGGAGCAGTCGCAGGGCGGTCATGTCCTCGCGGAACAGCGCGGTCTCGCCCTCGGCGAGCTCCACCCAGTCCTTGCCGTCGCGGATGGCTCGCTCCAGCAAGGGGTCGTCCACGTCCGTCACGTTCTGGACGTAGTGAACCTGCCGCTTGGTGTCGAGCCACACGCGCTGAACGAGGTCGAACGCGTTGTAGGTCGCCGCGTGACCCATGTGGGTCGCGTCGTACGGGGTGATCCCGCAGACGTAGATACGGGCGACGGGACCGGGGTCGAGGGAGACCAGTCCGCCGGTCGCGGTGTCGTGGATCCGGAGGTCGCGGCCCTTGCCGGGCAGGGCGGGGACCTCAGAAGCGGGCCAGGCATGCATGTCTTGAGCGTAACCGGACGCACGTTCCGGATACGAACCGGATCCCGCTCTTGGCCGAATCGGGGGTGTTGCATCCACCACCCCGCCCCTCCCCACAACCCTCGGGGGCAAAGCCCGGCCGAACCTCAGGGGCGGCCCTCCAAGGCCCCATGGCCCGTCCGCGGACCGTGCGGGGCTGCTCGCGCAGTTCCCCGCGCCCCTGGATCCGCCTTCGCCTGCGGACCGTGGTAGTTGCTCGCGCAGTTCCCCGCGCCCCTGAAGGCCTCGGTGCTGGCCCGCGTCGGGCACTTCAGCCCGTCCGGCTGATCGGTACGGGCCAGCATCGGGCACCTTCAGCCCGTCATGGGGGTCCCCCCTGGCCCTTAAGGCCTTGGGGGAGATTGAGGACGAGCGCCGTTCAGGCGCGATACGGGGCCCGGGGCGGAGCCCCGAACCGGGGGTGCAGGGGGCGCAGCCCCCTGCGGGGGTCCGAGGGGCGCAGCCCCTCAGGGGGTCTGGGGCGCAGCCCCAGGG
>NZ_JBIAGW010000010.1:0-288526 GCF_042869955.1 Streptomyces sp. NPDC006691 | reverse complement strand
CGCTTCCTTTGTACTCACCCTCTCGGGCTTTCCTCCGGGCGCTTCCCTTCGGTATTTCGTGTTCCCGACTCTATCAGACTCTTTCGTGTCCGATTTCCTCGGTGCCTTTCAGGTTCTCCCTCTCGGGTTTCCCTTTCCGGCGGCTCCGACTCTATCAGATCCTTTCGGGCCCGATTCCCGGTCTCCCCGGGCCAAGTCGGCTTGTCTTCACGGCGGTTGGGCCGTTCCGACGAGTGAGACATTAGCGGAATCCTGGCCCCCGACGCCAATCGGGGCGCGTTCTCGAACGCGGATTCCTCATTTCGCAAAAGCGCACGAAAAACGAGACGACTAGGTGTCGTTCATAAGAAGTGGTTGGTGCGGAATGGCTGTCCGGGGACCGACCGGGGTCGGCGCTCACGTCGGACAACTCGGAGAACACTACGTACCGGGGATGGCCGTGTCAACCCTCGGTCGGGGCTCCCCCAGGGGTGATCGGCGGCGGTCTGCGGGAGCGGTTCGAGGGAGCGGACGAGAGGTGGTCTGAGGGGGTCCGAGATGTGGTCCGAGGGCGGGGCGGCGGACCCGGGCGCCCCGCCCTCGTACTTTCGGCGGAGGCAGGCCTGGCGGGACGGCTGATCTCCTCGCGCTGCCCTGCGTCCTAGCTTGGCGAGTATGAGGTCTCTTCTTCGGATTGCCGTGGCCGCCGCGACCTTCCTCCTGGTGGGGATGGCTGTCGTGCCCGGGGCCGCGCACGCCGTGAACGGCGATGAGCGGATCGCCCAGATGCGGCTGCGGGTCGTCGACGTGGTCAACAAGGGCACCCTGAGCGAGATCCAGCGGCTCCGGAGCGCCACCAGCGGCGGCTTGTCCGAGGAGGTGGTCCGGCTGGAGGCGAAGTTGCACAGCGGGTTGCAGCTCGCGGCGGACCTGAGGTCGGTGCGGTCGCCCGGGGCTGTGCATGGTCGGGGTGCCGTGGCCGGCGCCGGGACAAGTGCTGCGCCGGGTGCTGCGACGGGGGGCGGGACAGCCCTTGCCCCGTCGAGCTCGGCGACGAGGGCGGCGGCGGGCGCTGTTGTGGCCGGCTCGGGTGGCGCCGCTCTCATGTCGACGTCGGTCTCGTCGGCCTCGGCGGTCTCGGTGGTTCCGTCGGTCGGGTCAGTCGGGTCCGCGGGCAGTTCGGCGGGCGACTCGACCAGCAGCTCGGCAAGTGACTCGGCAAGTGGCTCGGCAGATGGCTCGTCTTCCGGGCGTGGCCACGGTGGGGACAACGCGTTCGAGGCCGCGCGGGCCGCGCTCCCGGACACCCCCGTCGGGGTGCTGAGCCTGATCGCCGGGGGTGCGCTGGCGCTCGTCGGGGGCGGGATGGCCGCCGCCGTGGTGCGGCGGCCGTACAAGAAGGGCTAGCTGCGGGCCGGGTCAGCTGTTGCCGGAGGCCAGTTCGCGGCTGCGGTCGCGGGCGGCTTCGATTGCCGCGATCAGGGCGGCCCGTACACCGTGGTTCTCCAGCTCGCGGATGGCGCTGATGGTCGTGCCGGCCGGGGACATCACCGCCTCGCGGAGCTTCACCGGGTGCTCGCCGCTGTCGCGCAGCATCACGGCGGCGCCGATCGCGGACTGCACGATCAGGTCGTACGCCTGGGCGCGCGGCAGGCCGAGCAGGATGCCGGCGTCCGTCATGGCCTCGACCAGGTAGTAGAAGTAGGCCGGGCCCGAGCCGGAGAGGGCCGTTGCCGCGTCCTGCTGCGACTCCGGCACGCGCAGGGTCTTGCCCACGCCGCCGAAGATCTCCTCCGTATGGGCCAGGTGGTCCGGCGTGGCGTGGCTGCCGGCGCTGATCACCGACATGCCCTCGTCGACCAGGACGGGCGTGTTCGGCATGACGCGTACGACCGGGGTGCCGGCGGCCAGTCGGGCCTCGATGAACGAGCTCGGGATGCCGGCGGCGGCGCTGATCACCAGGCGGTCGTTGGTGAGGTGCGGGGCGAGTTCGTCCAGGAGCGTTCCCATGTCCTGGGGCTTCACCCCGAGGATCAGGGTGTCCGCGCGCTTGGCGGCCTCGGCGTTGGTGACGGCGTCCACGCCGTAGCGGCTGTGGAGTTCCGCGGCACGGTCGGGGCGGCGGGCGGTCACGAGGAGGTTGGCCGGGTGCCAGCCGGCCCGGATCATTCCGCTGAGGAGGGCCTCGCCGATCTTGCCGGTGCCGAGGACTGCGACGGTCTGGGTCATGGTCACCCTCCAGGTGGTGCGGCGTTCGTGACGTCATCCTCGCATCGGGGGCGGGTGGCCGAAGGGGGCGTCCGAAGGGCGGTACGGGGGCGCGGCCTTACGCGGTTACGGGGCTGATGGCCCGGTAGGTGGGCAGCCAGGCAGGTGCGGGTTCATGGGGTGCGGCGGGGCAGGGTGGCCGCGCCCAGGGCCAGGACCAGGATCGCCACCGCGGCCACGATGCCGGCGTCCCGCGCGAAGGCGGCCGTGGGATGGGAGTGGTGCAGGACCTGGGTCATCGCGTCGACCGCGTACGACATGGGCAGGACGTCGGAGATCCAGCGCAGCACCGGCTGCATCGTGTCGCGCGGGGTGAACAGGCCGCAGAGCAGGAGCTGGGGGAAGATCACCGCCGGCATGAACTGGACCGCCTGGAACTCCGATGCCGCGAACGCGGAGACGAACAGGCCGAGGGCCGTGCCGAGCAGCGCGTCGAGGAGGGCGACCAGGAGGAGCAGCCACGGGGAGCCGGTGACGTTCAGGTCGAGCAGCCAGAGGGCGATGCCCGTCGCGATGAGCGACTGGAGTACGGCGATCGCGCCGAAGGCGAGGGCGTAGCCCCCGATGAGGTCGCCTTTGGCCAGCGGCATGGCGAGGAGGCGTTCGAGGGTGCCGGAGGTGCGTTCGCGCAGGGTGGCGATGGAGGACACCAGGAACATCGTGATCAGCGGGAAGATGCCGAGCAGTGCGGCGCCGATGCTGTTGAACACGGCCGGGCTGCCGTCGAACACGTACCGGAGCAGGACGATCATCAGGGACGGGACGATCAGGAGCAGCGCGATCGTGCGGGGGTCGTGGCGCAGCTGACGGAGGACGCGGGCGGCGGTCGCGAGGGTGCGGGACGCGGTCATGGGGTTGCCTCGTCGGGGTGAGGGGGCGCCCGAGGGGGCGGCGGTCATCGGGCGGCCTCGTCCACGGAGTTGCCCGAGGGGGCGGCGGTCATCGGGCGGCCTCGTCCACGGAGTTGCCCGAGGGGGCGGCGGTCATCGGGCGGCCTCGTCCACCAGGTGCAGGAAGGCCTCTTCGACGGTTTCGGTGCCCGTACGGGTGCGCAAGGCGTCGGGGGTGTCCTCGGCGAGGAGTGTGCCCTCGCGGAGCAGGAGCAGGCGGTGGCAGCGCTCCGCTTCGTCCATGACGTGCTAGGACACCAGGAGGGTGGTTCCGCGCGTGGTGGCGATGGAGTGGAACAGGGCCCACAGGTCGCGGCGGAGTACGGGGTCGAGGCCGACGGTCGGTTCGTCCAGGACCAGCAGTTCAGGGCTGCCGAGCAGGGCGACGGCCAGCGAGACCCGGCTCAGCTGGCCGCCGGAGAGCCGGCCGGCCAGGTGGTCGGCGTGGCTGGTGAGGTCGACGTCCTCGATGGCTCGGGCGACGGCTTCGGCGCGGGCGGCGCGGGCTTCGGCGCGGGCTGGGCGGGCTCGGGCCGGATGAGCTCGGGCAGGTTGGGCTTCCGCGTGAAGTTCGCCGTGGGTGCGCGCGGGGTGGAGTACTGCTGCGAAGTAGTCCAGATTCTGACGCACCGTCAAGTCCTGGTAGATGGACGGGGCTTGGGTCACGTAACCGATGCGCCGACGTAGGGCGGGAGTGCCCGCGGGGGCGTCCAGGACCGTGAGCGTGCCGGTGGCTTTGGCCTGGGTGCCCACGATCGCCCGCATCAAGGTGGACTTTCCGCAGCCGGAGGGGCCGAGGAGACCGGTGATGCGGGCCCGCGGAACGGTGAAGTCCAGGCTCTGGAGGACTTTGCGGCTGCCTCGTACGACCGTGAGGGCGTTCGCCGTTACGGCGGGGCGGGGGCCGGCCGGCTGCTCGGGGGTGGTGCCGTTGCCCGGAAGGTGCGGGCCATAATTCACCATGCGATGAATAGTGCGCCCGGGCGGGTTTGGGCGTCAAGGACCGTCCGGGGGTCGACGTGGTCGTCGTGGCCGCCACGGCTGTCGTGGGCCGTCGTGATCGTCGCGGCTGTCATGGGCCGTCGTGGTCGTCGTGGCTGTCATGGGCCGTCGTTGCGGGCCAGGCGCAGGTGGACCACGTAGCTCTCCTCGATCGTGCCGTCGGGGAAGAGTTCGCTCAGTACGGCGTGCTCGCGGGTCATGAACTCCTGCGTCCGCTCCTCGCCGATGACCAGGAACGCGGAGTGGCTGCCGAGGTTCGCGAGGTGGGTGGCGAGGGGGACCTTGCGGGTGTGGGGGATGTTGCGTTCGGTGAAGTTCAGGCCGGGGATGTCGGTCCAGGGGTGGTCGCCTCGTTGGGTGGGCTCGGGGCGGTTGGGCTGACCCGGGCGGCCTGCATGGGTCGGCGGGTCCGTGTGGGCCGGCCGGTCCACTTGGAAGAAGGCGCGGATTCGGGCGTCCTGGTCCGCGAGCCACTGTGCGGAGTGGTCCGTGTGGTTCCACCACAGGGCGAGTGCGCCGCCCGGGCGCAGCACTCGGCGGGCTTCCCGGCCCGCCTTCGCCGGGTCGATCCAGTGCCAGGCCTGGGCGTACGTGATGAAGTCCGCGGATGCGGTGGCGAGGGGGAGGTGGTTGCCGTCGCCCCGTACCAGGGGGATGTCGGGGTTGTTCCTGCGGAACTCGGCGGCCATGCCGTCGCCGGGTTCCACCGCTGTGACCCTTGCGCCTCGGGCGTGCAGGAGGGTGCTGGCGATGCCGGTGCCGGCGCCGACGTCCGCGACGTGCGCGTTGCGCAGGGGGTGGGCTGCGAGTGCCTCGACGGCGTCGAGGAGGGCCGGGGGGTAGGAGGGGCGGTTGGCGGCGTATTGGGCTGCGGCGGCGTTGAAGGAGTGGGCGCGGGGTTGGGTCATGGGGGGGAGTTTGCCGTGCGGGGGGGTGGGGGTGGGGGTTTTCTCACCTGCCCGCCGGCCCGTTCCACCGCGCCGAGAGGTTCGGGGGCCTGTGGCCTGTGGCTGTGGCCTGTGGGGCACGTTGTCCGCTGTCGGCTGCCCGTTGAGGGCTGCCCCTTGACGGGTTCGGGTTCGGGGGCGGCGGTCATGTTTGGCCTCGGGCCGCAGGTGGGTGGGGGCGTGGTTGCCTACGGCCTCGGTGGGCCGGGGCGAGCGGATTCCTTCGCCCTGGGTCGGCGGGCCCTCCTTTCGGCTGCCGACCGTGCGTGGCTTGTCGCGCAGTTCCCCGCGCCCCTCTGTGGGCCCGGGGTTCACACGCCGGGCCTCGACCCCGCCGAGGACAAACCGCTCTCAACCGCCGACCGCGCATGGCCGCTCGCGCAGTCCCCCCGCGCCCCTGACCACACCACCACCAGCAGTGCCCGAATCCGACTCCGGGTGAGGTGGCCGCCCGCCTCCGGCCGGCCGCCGCATGTCGTGCTCACGTCCCAACCACCACCACCGGTCCCGCGGAGCCCAAAACCGACCCCAGCGTGAGGTGAGCGCCTCGGTCGGCTGCCGGGTGCCGGTGCCGGTGCCGGTGCTCGGGGATAATCGAGGTCATGACCGAGAACAAGGGCGAAAGCGACGCCGCGCGCGGGGGCAGCCCCGTCGGGCCCCAGCCCGAGGCCATCCGATTCTTCGGCACCACCTGGGTGGACCACGACGGGGGCTACGGGCTGCGCCGGGTGGGCGCGGGGATCGGGGCGCTCGTGGCCGCGGCGGCGGCGTGCTTCGTCCTGCGGTTCGCCTACGAGGGCTTGCAGCTCGCGAACACCGGCTCGTTCGTCAACGTGCTGGTGGTCGTGATGTTCGCGATCTGTAGCGCCATGGCCTTCCGCAAGACCTGGGAGGGCTTCTCGACCCGCCCCGCCGACCCGGACGCGGACCGCTCCCTCCAGGGCCTCAAGGCCATCGGCTTCATCGGCTCCCTGCTGGCCTACGCCGCCCGCACCTTCACCGAGGCTCCCGGCGAAGCCCTGCACCGCAAGGAATACGAAGCGGCCCTCGCCCAATGGACCCGCCGCAAGAACAACCCCGCGACGCGTAAGCGCCCCAAGCGGAAGTAGCTGCCGGAAGTAGTGCCGGATGTAGTCGGCGGTAGCAGCCAGCCGGAGTAGGTGAGGGCGCCCGGGTACGGCCGGGTCAGCCGCAGCGGGGGGCTACGTAACCGTCGCTGCCCGTCTTCACGTACGCGTCCGCGACGAACCGGCCGTTGCCGATGTTGTCCCAGATGTTCGACGTGCCATAGGGGCCCGTGACGCGCGTACCCGGGGTCTGGCAGTTCACCGGGACCGTCGCGCCCAGCGGCAGGACGTCCACGATCGAGTAGCCCGTGCCAGGGCCACTGCGTACGTTCAGTTCGCAGCCCGGGGCCACCGGGTAGCGGTGCACCGACCCCGACGCCGTCGTTTCGGCCGATTCTGCTGTCATGTCCAACTCCCCCATTGGCTTCACTCTGTGTGCAACACGCAGGCTAGCAAGCGCCATGGGGGCCCTTAAGGCCCATCGACTAGGCTCCGTCGGGCGTACGCGTAAACCGGACACATGGGGGTGGGCCATGGCGTCGCCGCGCAGTGCCGGGTTCGGGGCGCCGGGTGACGACGACCCGGAGTCCGTCGGGGCGTACCGGCTCGAAACCGTCATCGGCTCGGGCGGCATGGGGGTGGTGCATCTGGCCACGTCGCCGTCCGGCATGCGGCTCGCCGTCAAGGTCGTGCACGCCCAGCACGCCGCCGACCCGGAGTTCCGGGCCCGGTTCCGGCAGGAAGTCTCGGCGGCCCGACGGGTCAGCGGCGCGTTCACCGCCTCCGTCGTCGACGCCGACCCCGACGCCGAGCGGCCCTGGATGGCCACCCTGCACGTCCCCGGCCCCACCCTCGCCGAGCGGGTCAAGCAGGACGGACCCCTGAACGCCGTCGAGGTGCGCCGGCTCGGTGCCGGGCTCGCCGAGGCGTTGCGGGACATCCACCGGGCCGGGGTGGTGCACCGGGACCTCAAGCCGAGCAACGTCCTGCTCGCCGCCGACGGGCCCAAGGTCATCGACTTCGGGATCTCGCGGCCGTACGACAGCGATCTGCGCACCGAGACCGGCAAGCTCATCGGCACCCCGCCCTTCATGGCGCCCGAGCAGTTCCAGCGGCCCCGGGAGGTCGGGCCCGCCGCGGACGTGTTCGCCATGGGGGCCGTGCTCGTGCACGCCGCGACCGGGCGAGGGCCGTTCGACTCCGACTCCCCGTACGTCGTCGCCTATCAAGTCGTGCACAACGAGCCCGACTTGGACGGCGTGCCCGACGACCTCGTGCCCGTCCTGCGCGGCTGTCTCGCCAAGGATCCCGGGGAACGGCCCACCCCGGACCAGTTGATGTCGGCGCTGCGATCCGCCGCGTACGGCTCCGAGGCCCATATTCCTACCCAGCAGTTTCGCAACCCCGTGGGTGCCGTTGGACCCGCCGACGGCACCGGCGCCGACGGCGCCGTCCCCGTCGAAACCGGGAAGGGGGGCCGGCTCCGGGCCCGGTGGGGCGTGGGGGCCGCCGTCCTCGTCGGGGTCGTCGCGGTCGTCGGAGCCGGCGTCGTCGGGGTTCGGATGCTGCCCGACGGTACGGAGGCCGTGGCCGCTGCGCCCGAGCAGCACGAGGCCGCCCAATTCCGGCCCTGGAGTACCCAGTTGGAGGGGGCCGCCAAGGCGGTCGGCGGCGGGAACCGTACGGCCTTCTGCTCGGCGAAGGGCAGCGACGGCGCCCTGTACTGTTCCGCGCCCGGCGTCGCCCTGGCCCGGCTGGACGCCATCGGCGGGAAGGTCGAGTGGACCGTGGCGGGGGCGGGCGAACAGCCGCTCTCGGACGACTACGCACCCATCGTGTCCGGCGGCCGGGTGCTGGCCAGGGTTCCGGGCGGACCGTTGCGGGCCTACGACCCGGGGACCGGGAAGCCGGTCTGGTCCGCCGACGTATCGGGGTACGCGGGGGTACGCTCCACAGCCGGCGCGGTACTGCTCACCGCGGCGGACGGGCACGTCACCGCGCTCAACTCCGTTACGGGCAAGGAGATGTGGCGGAAAACACTGGGCGGCCCCCGGTCCCAGTGGATCGCGCCCGGTGGCACGGCGGCAGAGGCGGGACCGGAAGCGGGAACAGCGGCCGTCTACGTCGTGACGCCCTCCGGTGACGGCGGCTCCACCTCCATCGCCGCCGTCGATCCCGCCGACGGTTCGGTGCGGTGGCGGGCCGACGCGAAGGGGCGGCTGACGCCCGTCGCGGCCGATGGCGGAGCCGTGGTGCTGCTCGCCACCGACGCGAGCGGGTTCACCACGGCGGTCGTACGCCTCGACACGGCCACCCGCACCGCTCGCCGCACCACCCTCACCGCACCGCTCGACCAGGCGCAGGCCGGGGTCGACGGGGACGCGGTGTATCTGTTCGGGGCGGGTGGGGCGCTGGTCTCGGTCGACTCCGTGCGCGGTGACGAGACATGGCGGCTCGACACGGGGGTGGCCCGCGCCTCACGGCCGGTCGTCTCGCGCGGGCGGATCTTCCTGACCGGCGCCGACGGCCGGCTGCTCGCCTTCGACGCGGGCAAGGGTGTACTCGTCGGGCAGACCAACCCCCGTATGAGCGAAGGGCGTTACTCCTTCACGCCCGCCCTCCCCGCGCCGCTCGCCGTCGGGGGGCGGGTGTATGCCGCCTCCCCCGACGGGTCGGTGTTCGGGGTAGATCCCGAGGACATCGGGAGCTGGTGACGTCCCGTCGCCGGGTGCTGGTGACATCCCGTCGCCGAGTGCTGGTGACGTCCCGTCAGGCCAGGCCTGGGCAGACGGGACGGGATCTGACCTGGTCGGACCCGGCCAGGTCCCGTCAGGTCAGGTCAGGTCAGGTCAGGTCAGGTCAGGTCAGACGAGCCCAGGCCAAGTAAGACCAGGTCAGGTAAGACCAGGCCAGGTCCCTGTCGCGATGGCTTCAGCCGAGCTTCGAGACGTCCCTGACCGCGCCCCGGTCGGCGCTGGTCGCCATCGCCGCGTAGGCACGCAGCGCCGCGGACACCTTGCGCTCGCGGTCCTTCGGGGCGTACACCCCGTTCAGCGCCTCACGCCGGGTCGCCAACTCGGCGTCGGAGACCAGGAGTTCGATCGTACGGTTGGGGATGTCGATCCGGATGCGGTCGCCGTCCTCCACGAGCGCGATGGTGCCGCCGGACGCCGCCTCGGGCGAGGCGTGGCCGATGGACAGGCCCGAAGTGCCGCCGGAGAAGCGGCCGTCGGTGATCAGCGCACAGGTCTTGCCGAGGCCGCGGCCCTTGAGGAACGACGTCGGATACAGCATCTCCTGCATGCCGGGGCCGCCCTTGGGACCCTCGTAGCGGATCACGACGACGTCCCCGTGCGTGATCTCCTTCTTGAGGATCTTGTCGACGGCCTGCTCCTGCGACTCGCAGACGACGGCCGGGCCCTCGAAGGTCCAGATCGACTCGTCCACGCCGGCCGTCTTCACGACACAGCCGTCCTCGGCGAGGTTGCCGTGCAGGACCGCGAGGCCGCCGTCCTTGCTGTACGCGTGCGCCGCGTCGCGGATGCAGCCCTCGGCCGCGTCGGTGTCCAGGGTGTCCCAGCGCTCGGACTGCGAGAACGCGGTGGCCGAGCGGACGCAGCCGGGGGCCGCGTGCCACAGCTCGACCGCCTCGGCGGACGGGGAGCCGCCGCGCACGTCCCAGGCGTCCAGCCACTCCTTGATGGAGCGGGAGTGGACGGTGTGGACGTCCTCGTTGAGCAGGCCCGCGCGGTACAGCTCGCCGAGAATGGCGGGGATGCCGCCGGCCCGGTGCACGTCCTCCATGTAGTACGTACGGTTCTTGGCGACGTTCGGGGCGACCTTGGCCAGGCACGGGACGCGGCGGCTCACGGCGTCCATGTCGCTGAGCCCGTAGTCGAGTTCGGCCTCCTGGGCTGCGGCGAGCAGGTGCAGGATCGTGTTGGTCGAGCCGCCCATGGCGATGTCGAGCGCCATGGCGTTCTCGAACGCGGCGCGGGTCGCGATGGAGCGGGGCAGGACGGTGTGGTCGTCCTGCTCGTAGTGCCGCTTGGTGATCTCGACGACCGTGCGGGCCGCGTTCTCGTAGAGCGCGCGGCGGGCGGTGTGGGTCGCGAGGACCGAGCCGTTGCCGGGGAGGCTCAGGCCGATCGCCTCGGTCAGGCAGTTCATGGAGTTGGCCGTGAACATGCCGGAGCAGGAGCCGCAGGTGGGGCAGGCGTTCTCCTCGATGCGGAGGATGTCCGCGTCGGAGATCTTGTCGTTGACGGCGTCCGAGATCGCGTCGACGAGGTCGAGCGTGCGGACCGTGCCGTCCACCAGGGTCGCCTTGCCGGACTCCATCGGACCGCCGGAGACGAAGACGGTGGGGATGTTGAGGCGGAGCGCCGCCATCAGCATGCCGGGGGTGATCTTGTCGCAGTTGGAGATGCAGATCAGGGCGTCGGCGCAGTGGGCTTCGACCATGTACTCCACGCTGTCCGCGATGAGGTCGCGGGAGGGGAGGCTGTAGAGCATGCCGCCGTGGCCCATGGCGATGCCGTCGTCCACGGCGATGGTGTTGAACTCGCGCGGCACCGCGCCCGCGGCCAGGATCGCCTCGCTGACGATCCGGCCGACCGGGGCGAGGTGGGTGTGGCCCGGCACGAACTCGGTGAAGCTGTTCGCCACGGCGATGATCGGCTTGCCGATGTCCTCGCTCGCTACACCGGAGGCCCGCATAAGGGCGCGGGCGCCCGCCATGTTGCGGCCGTGGGTGACTGTGCGGGACCTCAGCTCGGGCATCGTCGCTCGTCTCCTAGGTATGGGTCTGCTCTGGTGCGAGCCTACGCCTGGCTCCAGGATCTGGACAGGCTGTCCGAATGGCGGGACACGGGGTTCGCCATGTGACCCGTCGGCCGGGTCTGCCCCCGGGGCTCGGGGTGGGCTGCCGGGGCGCTGCCCCGGCCCCCGGGACTCGGCCCCTCCCCGCCCTTCCCCAACCCTCCGGGGGTGGGAGAGGAGCTGCGGTGACGGAGTTGCGGAGATGAGTCGCGGTGACGGAATCGCGGATTCGCGTGCGGGTCGTGCGTGGCTGGTCGCGCGGTTCCCCCCGCTCCTAAAAGCCCCGGGTACAGGCGACCCCGGCCCGTCATGGGGGTTCCCCCTGGCCCTACGGGGTCCGGGGCGGAGCCCCCAGGTCAGGCTTCGGTCAGATAGCGCTGGAGGGTCGGCCCCACCAGGGTCACGATCTCGGCGGGCGGGGTCGACGCCAGGGGCTCCAGCTCCAGTACGTACCGCATGATCACGATCCCCATCATGTGCGACGCCGCCAGCTCCGCCCGGAGCCGGGGGTCGGGGACCGACAGCTCGGCCGCGACCCGCTCCAGGAGGCGCCGCAGCACCACCCCCCGCAGCACCTTCGCCGCCGCCTCGTGCGTGAGGGCCGAGCGGATCACGGCGAGCAGCGGCGTGCGGGTCGCCGGGTTCTCCCAGATCGCCAGGAAGTGGCGGGCCAGGCGTTCGCCGACTCCGTCGAGGGAGTCACCGAGGATCGCGGCCACCGTCAGCGCCGGTTCGAAGTCGACTTCGATGGCCGCCGCGAACACCGCCTCCTTCGTACCGAAGTAGTGGTGCACCAGCGCCGCGTCCACCCCCGCCGCCTTGGCGATCCCGCGCATGGACGTCTTGTCGTACCCCCGGCCGGAGAACTCCGTACGGGCCGCGGCGAGGATCCGTTCGCGGGTGCCCGGGCCGTCGTCCCCGGCCGAGCGCGGCGGGCGGCCGCGCCGGCGCGGGGAGGCCGGCCCCGCCCCCGTGCCGTTCGCCGCGTCCGTCATCGGCGGCGGGCCGGCGCGGACGCCAGGTGCAGCCGGGTGAAGGCGAGGGCCTCGGCCAGGTCGGCCTCTCGTTCGGCGGCGGACATGGCTCGGCGGGTGTTGACCTCGATGACGATGTGGCCGTCGAAGCCCGTCAGGGCGAGCCGCTCCAGGAGTTCGGCGCAGGGCTGGGTGCCGCGGCCCGGCACCAGGTGCTCGTCCTTCGCCGAGCCGCGCCCGTCCGCGAGGTGGACGTGGGCGAGCCGGTCGCCCATCCGGTCGACCATGGCCATCGCGTCGATGCGGGAGGTCGCCGCGTGCGACAGGTCGACGGTGAAGTTGCGGTAGTCGTCCTTCGTCACGTCCCAGTCGGGGGCGTACGCCAGCATCTCGCGGTCCCGGTAGCGCCACGGGTACATGTTCTCCACCGCGAATCTGACGTCCGTCTCGTCGGCCATCCGCCAGATCCCGTCGACGAAGTCGCGGGAGTACTGGCGCTGCCAGCGGAAGGGAGGGTGGACCACCACCGCGGAGGCGCCGAGCTTCTCCGCCGCCGACCGCGCCCGCTGGAGCTTCACCCAGGGGTCGGTGGACCAAACCCGCTGCGTGATCAGCAGACAGGGCGCGTGGACGGCCAGGATCGGCACCTGGTGGTGGTCGGAGAGCCGCCGCAGGGCTTCGATGTCCTGGCTCACGGGGTCGGTCCAGACCATGACCTCGACGCCGTCGTAGCCCAGGCGCGCGGCGATCTCGAAGGCCGTTGCCGTCGACTCCGGATAGACCGAGGCCGTGGACAGGGCGACCTTCGCATCCGGGATGCGCACCACTGGTTCTGCCACGCAGACAGCGTACGGGCCGTCACCGCCGGGAGGGGAGGCGGTCCGGCGACCCCGACGAACGTCACACTCGCCGGTAACTCCGGGCCCGCCCCGTACCGCCCCCGCCCCGCGCCGATCCGCCCTCAGCCCACCGGCAGGTGGTCGAGGTGGCGCAGGATGACGCCCTCGCGCAGCGCCCAGGGGCAGACCTCAAGCTCGTCGACCGCGAACAGGTCCATCGCGCCCTCCGCGACCAGCGCGCCGGCGAGCAGTTGCGGGGCCCGGCCCTCCGAGACGCCGGGCAGGGTGGTGCGCTGCTCGGCGGTCATCGCGGCGAGCTTGGGCACCCACTCCTCCAGTGACTTACGACTCAGGGTGCGCTGGACGTAGGCGCCCTCGCTGGACCGTGCGGCCCCCGCGATCCGCGCGAGCTGCTTGAACGTCTTGGAGGTGGCGACCACGTGGTCGGGGCGGCCGGACCGCGTGAACTCCCCGACCGTGCCCGCGATTTGGGCACGCACATGGCGGCGCAGCGCCCGTACGTCGGCCGGGTCCGGCGGGTCGCCCGGCAGCCAGCCCGCGGTCAGGCGGCCCGCGCCCAGCGGCAGCGAGACCGCCGCGTCCGGTTCCTCGTCGATGCCGTACGCCACTTCGAGGGAGCCGCCGCCGATGTCGAGCAGCAGCAGCTTCCCGGCCGACCAGCCGTACCAGCGGCGGGCCGCGAGGAAGGTGAGGCGGGCCTCCTCCTCGCCGGAGAGCACCGCGAGCTCGACGCCGGTCTCGTCGTGGACCCGGGCGATGACGTGCTCGACGTTGCTGGCCTCGCGCACCGCCGAGGTCGCGAAGGGAAGCAGTTCCTGGACGCCCTTGTCCTCGGCGGAGAGCAGCGCCGCGTTGATCGTGGCGACGAGCCGGTCGATGCCCTCCGGTCCGATCGCACCGTCCTCGTCGAGGAGTTCGGCCAGCCGCAGTTCGGCCTTGTGCGAGTGCGCGGGCAGCGGCGCGGCACCGGCGTGCGCGTCCACCACCAGCAGATGAACCGTGTTCGACCCCACATCGAGGACTCCGAGTCTCATGGACCGAACGCTACTGCGCGTCCGGACACCCCCTCGGACATACGCTTGAGGTGTGCCAAAGACGAAAAAGGCGAAGCCGGGCAAAGCCAATGCCCCGAAGAATCCCGCGAAGCCGTCGCAGGACGGGCGGAAGAAGGTCCAGGACGAGCAGGGGATCGACTTCCCGCGGGCCTGGGTCGAGTTCCCCGATCCCGCCGACGACGAGCAGGTCTTCCGCTGTGACCTGACGTGGCTCACCTCACGGTGGACCTGCATCTTCGGCAGCGGCTGTCAGGGCATCGAGGCGGGCCGGGCGGACGACGGCTGCTGCACGCTCGGCGCCCACTTCTCCGACAAGGACGACGAGAAGCGGGTGGCCGGGCACGTGGCGCGGCTCACTCCGGAGCTCTGGCAGTTCCACGACGTGGGGACGGAGTCGGGCTGGATCCAGACCGACGAGGACGGCGACCGCCAGACCCGCCGCTGGAACGGCTCGTGCATCTTCCAGAACCGGCCGGGCTTCGCGGGCGGCGCCGGCTGCTCGCTGCACATCCTGGCCCTCAAGGAGGGCAAGGAGCCACTGGAGACCAAGCCGGACGTCTGCTGGCAGCTGCCGGTGCGCCGCACGTACGACTGGATCGAGCGGCCCGACGACACCAAGGTGCTACAGATCTCGATCGGCGAGTACGACCGGCGCGGCTGGGGCCCCGGCGGCCACGACCTGCACTGGTGGTGCACCTCGGCGACCTCCGCGCACGGCGCGGGTGAGCCGGTGTACGTGACGTACAGGCCGGAGCTGACCGAGCTGATGGGCGCCGAGGCGTACGCCGTGCTCGTCGAGCAGTGTGAGGCACGGCTCGCCTCTCAGCTGCCACTCGTCGCCCCGCACCCGGCCGACCCGAAGCGGTAACTCCGGTATTCAGTACGGCAGTTGTCAGCCGCTCGGGGTCGAGGACGGCGGCGTCTGCGTAGGTGTGGGCGTTGCCGTCGGGGTGGGGCTCTGGCTGGGTGGGGTCGGCGTGGGTGTCGGCGTGGGGCTGCCCGGGCTCTGGGTGGGCGGGGTCGAGGCGGGCGCGCTGGATCCGCCGGGGCCCGGGTGCCCCGTGTTGCCCGGGTCGGGCGAGGACGGGGGCACGATCGGGGTGCCGTCGCCGCTGATGCGTACCGCGGCGCCGGACGGCGCCACCTCGACCCGGGCCGACCAGGCGTGGTGCGGCTCCTCGGCGTGGTCGACGCGGATGTACACGGTGACGCTCTCACCGGGCGCGAGGCGGCCCGCGCTCTGGCTGAAGGTGAGCCAGCGGGCCCGGCTGCGCAGCGACCAGTCGACGGGGGCGCCGCCGGTCGAGGTGAGCGTGAGGACGGTCGTGTCGCCCGCCGAACTCGCCGCGACCGCGAGCCGGGCCGCGCCCGCCGGGGCCGTCGTGGGGCTGATGACCTCGACCGACACGTCCGGGGCGCGGCTGCCCGCGGTGAAGCGGTTGTCGGGCTCGCTGCGGGCGTTGCCCGCGTTCTCGTAGCGGTCGTAGGGGTGGCCGGCGATCCCGCCCGGGTTGTCGGCCTCGCTCGCGGTGACCTTGGCGCCGCCGCCCTCGGGCTCGCCGGTCGCGGGGGCGCCGCGGTAGGCGGCCCACAGCGCGAAGACGGGGGCCGCCACGACCGTGGCGACGACGGTGGTGGTGACGGCCCTGGCGCGCAGCCGGTCACGCCGGGCCGCCCGGTCCTTGGGGTCCATCGGGAAGCCGGTGCGGTCGAAGCGCGGGGCACCGCCGCGCGCCCTCGGCACGTGCAGCATCGCGGCCTGCGCGGCGGCCCGCGGCGCCTCGGCCAGCGGCAGCGCGGCCGGCGTCACGGTCGAACCGGGCCAGGGATCGGCGGCGCCCGCGCGCTCGGCGGCGCGGCGGCAGCGGGGGCAGTCGTCGACGTGCCGGACCAGCTCGCGGCGCAGCGCCGCCGAGAGCAACACCTGGTGGTCGCCGGTGAGTTGGGCGACCGTGGGGCAGCCGCCCATCTCGACCACGGCGAGCGCGGCCCGGGTCCGCTCGACCTCGCAGGCACCCGCCGCGAGCAGTTCGCGCGCGGCCGGGTAGCTCAGGCCGAGCACCGAGGCGACCTCGCGGGTGCCGAGCTGGTGGCGGACCGCGAGTTCGAGCGCCTCGCGCTGCTCGGGCGTGGTGCCGGCGGCCTCCGGCCAGGCCAGCAGGGCGAGTTCGCGGTGGCGGCGCTCGTGCTCCTCCTCGGAGACCTCCACGGCGGGGGCCGGCTCGGGGGCCCGGCCGGTGTGGGCGCCCTGGCGGCCGCGCCTGCGCTCGGCGAGCTTGCGCAGACAGGCCCAGCGGGCCAGCGCGTACAGCCACGCCTTGCGCTCGGCCTCACCCGCGGGACAGCGCGCGTACTGGCGCTCGGAGACGGCGAGCAGGTCGCCGAGGGCCGCGGTCGCCTCGTCGTGGTCGCACAGGACGGACAGGCAATAGGTGAACAGGCCGTCGAGATACGCCTCGTACCGCGCGGGCGGCCGCTGGGCCAGCGTCCGGGGCGCACGGCGCTGCGCCCGGTGTGCGCCGGTGTTGTGCGCTGGTTGATCCAGTCTGCTGCTCGTCACGCGTGCGACCGTAGGGGCAGCATCAAGGGTTCTTCGTACCGGTTGAGCACATTTAATCCTTACGGGTGAACGTATCCCTCAAAAGGGGACAGGAATTGGGAATTCCACGGCATTCCATGGCAGAGCCATCACGCACTGTGCAAACGGGCGCAAGGGATCGGGGCGACGTGCGCCCGGCCGCATCCACCCGAACGGCGGGGCGCGGACGTCCGGGCCCCGCTCCCCGGTGACGCCCCCGCCCCCGGGGTCCGCCGAGCGGAAAGGGTCCGGGGGCGCCTGCCGGACGGGACTGTCAGTGGGCCCCTATACGGTGACCGCATGGCTGCCCGTACGAAATCCGCGAAGGACCGGCCGTCCTACCGCTGCACCGAATGCGGCTGGACCACCGCCAAATGGCTCGGCCGTTGCCCCGAGTGCCAGGCGTGGGGGACGGTCGAGGAGTACGGCGCGCCCGCGGTCCGCACCACGGCCGCGGGCCGGGTCTCCACGGCCGCGCTGCCCATCGGCGAGGTCGACGGGCGCCAGGCCACGGCCCGTTCCACGGGCGTCGACGAGCTGGACCGGGTGCTCGGCGGCGGCCTCGTGCCGGGCGCGGTGGTGCTGCTCGCGGGCGAGCCCGGGGTCGGCAAGTCCACGCTGCTCCTGGACGTGGCGGCCAAGGCGGCCAGTGACGAGCACCGCACGCTCTACATCACGGGCGAGGAGTCGGCGAGCCAGGTCAGGCTGCGTGCCGACCGCATCAAGGCCCTCAACGACCATCTGTACCTGGCGGCCGAGACCGACCTGTCCGCGGTGCTCGGCCACCTCGACGCGGTGAAGCCCTCCCTGCTCGTCCTCGACTCCGTCCAGACGGTCGCCTCGCCCGAGATCGACGGCGCCCCCGGCGGCATGGCCCAGGTCCGCGAGGTCGCGGGCGCGCTGATCCGCGCCTCCAAGGAACGCGGCATGTCGACGCTCCTGGTCGGCCACGTCACCAAGGACGGCGCGATCGCCGGCCCCCGCCTGCTGGAGCACCTGGTGGACGTGGTGCTCTCCTTCGAGGGCGACCGGCACGCGCGGCTGCGCCTCGTACGCGGCGTCAAGAACCGCTACGGGGCGACGGACGAGGTCGGCTGCTTCGAGCTGCACGACGAGGGCATCACCGGACTCGCCGACCCCAGCGGCCTGTTCCTCACCCGGCGTGATGTGGCGGTGCCCGGCACCTGTCTGACCGTCACCCTGGAGGGCCGCCGCCCGCTCGTCGCCGAGGTGCAGGCGCTCACCGTCGACTCGCAGATCCCCTCGCCCCGCCGCACCACCTCGGGCCTGGAGACCTCGCGCGTCTCGATGATGCTCGCGGTGCTGGAACAGCGGGGCCGCATCACGGCGCTCGGCAAGCGCGACATCTACAGTGCGACGGTCGGCGGGGTGAAGCTCTCCGAGCCCGCCGCCGACCTCGCGATCGCGCTCGCGCTCGCCTCCGCGGCCAGCGACACTCCGCTGCCCAAGAACCTCGTCGCGATCGGCGAAGTGGGGCTCGCGGGCGAGGTCAGAAGGGTCACCGGGGTGCAGCGCCGGCTCGCCGAGGCGCACCGGCTCGGCTTCACGCACGCCTTGGTGCCGACCGATCCGGGCAAGGTCCCGGCCGGTATGAAGGTCACGGAAGTCGCCGACATGGGTGACGCGCTGCGGGTGCTGCCGCGCGGGCGTCGCGCACAGGCCCCGCGGGAGGAGTAGCCGCGCCGGTAGACTTTGCCCTGGTCTCGCCCGTCCGTACGAGCAGTACGCAAGCAGCACGCGAGCAGTACGCGCCGTATGAGCAACACCGGAGGAGTGCAGTGGCAGCCAACGACCGGGCATCATCACCCGGAAAGTCCGGCACAGGCTCCGGTAACGAAGCACTGATGCGGGCCGCGCTGAGCGCGGTCGCGCCCGGCACCGCGCTCCGCGACGGCCTGGAGCGCATCCTGCGCGGCAACACGGGCGGCCTGATCGTCCTCGGCCTGGACAAGACCGTCGACTCGATGTGTACGGGCGGCTTCGTCCTGGACGTCGAGTTCGCCGCGACGCGGCTGCGCGAGCTGTGCAAGCTCGACGGCGCGCTCGTCCTGGACAAGGACATCACCAAGATCCACCGGGCCGGTGTGCAGCTCGTGCCGGACGCGGGCATCCCCACCGAGGAGACCGGCACCCGCCACCGCACGGCGGACCGCGTCTCGAAGCAGTGCAACTACCCGGTGGTGTCGGTCAGCCAGTCCATGCGCCTGATCGCGCTGTACGTGAACGGCGAGCGCCGGGTCCTGGAGGAGTCGGCGGCGATCCTGTCCCGCGCGAACCAGGCGCTCGCCACCCTGGAGCGCTACAAGCTCCGCCTCGACGAGGTGGCGGGCACGCTGTCCGCCCTGGAGATCGAGGACCTGGTGACGGTGCGGGACGTCACCGCGGTCGCCCAGCGGCTGGAGATGGTGCGGCGCATCGCCACCGAAATCGCCGAGTACGTGGTCGAGTTGGGCACGGACGGGCGGCTGCTGTCCCTCCAGCTGGACGAGCTGATCGCCGGGGTCGAGCCCGAGCGGGAGCTGGTCGTACGGGACTACGTGCCCGAGCCCACCGCCAAGCGCTCCCGCACGGTGGACGAGGCGCTGCGCGAGCTCAACGACCTCACACACGCGGAGCTTCTCGAACTGCCGATAGTGGCACGGGCGTTGGGCTACAGCGGCTCGCCCGAGACGCTGGACTCTGCGGTGTCCCCGCGGGGCTACCGGCTCCTCGCGAAGGTGCCACGGCTGCCGGGGGCGATCATCGAGCGGCTGGTCGAGCACTTCGGGGGGTTGCAGAAGCTGCTGGCCGCCTCGGTGGACGACCTCCAGGCGGTCGACGGGGTCGGGGAGGCGCGGGCGCGGAGCGTGCGGGAGGGGCTCTCGCGGTTGGCCGAGTCTTCGATTCTGGAGCGGTACGTGTAGCTGGGGCCGGGGGGTTGCCCACCCGCCCGCCCGTTGCTCGGGGTTGGTTGGTTCCGGCCCCTGGGGCTCCGCCCCAGACCCCGTATCGCGCCTTAAGGGCGCTCGTCCTCAATCGCCGGACGGGCTGAAGTGCCCGATGCTGGCCCGTACCGAGGCATTCGGGGTCACCTACAGGGGCGCGGGGAACTGCGCGAGCAACCACGCACGGTCCGCGGACGAAAGCGGGGTTAGGGGCGCGGGGAACTGCGCGACCAGCCACGCTCGGCCCGCACCCGAAAGGCGGGGCTCGGGGCGCAGCCCCGGAAAGGCGGCCCATCCCCACTCCACCCCCGGAGGGTTGCGGGAAGGGGCGGGGAGGGGCAAAACCCCGGGGCCCGGGGCAGCGCCCCGGCGCGTCCCGTGGGGCTAGTCCTTGGCCAGGGCGAAGGAGGCCCGGGCCACCGGGAGACCGGGGAGGTGGGCCTCCAGGAGGTAGGTGCCGGGCGGGACCGCACCCGGCGAGCGAGTCGCACAGCCCGGCACGGACTTCGTACGGTCCCACTCCACGGTGTGGGTGATCGTCGAACCACCCGGCACCTGGAAGAAGGCACCCGCATCGCCCGACGCGCAGTCGTCCGTCGACCACACCCGGTCGTTCGCGGTGGACGTGACCGTCACCACCGCCCCCTTGGGCCCGAGGTCCGCCTTGCACGCCGACCCCGAGTTGTTCCTGAGGAGGATCTCGATACGGGGCTTCTCCCCCGGCTCGTACGAGGTCTTCGTGCTGCGCAGGGTCAGCGACAGCGCCCCCGGCGCACAGGTCGGCAGGCTGGAGTCCGCCGGAACCTGGCTGCCCGCGCTGCCGCCGCCGCCCGAACTCTCGCCCCCAGAACCGGAGTTGGCGCCGCCGGAGCCGCCGGAGCCCGTACTCGTGCCGCCGTCACCGGAGTTGGCGCCCCCGGAGCCGCCCGAACCGCCCGAACCGCCGCCGGAGCCGCCGGAACCTCCCGAGCCGCTCGACTCGTCGCGGCCGCCCGGTGCCGTGCTGATGGCGGGGCCGGAGCCCGAGGGGCCGGGGGTGATGGACTGCGTGGGGTTGGGGCCCTTGTCGTTGCCGCCGCCCTTGTTCCCGCTGCCGCCACCCGAAGTGACGGCCCATAGGACGAGAACGGCAAGCAGCGCGATCAAGGACAGCGCGACTGCCCTCCGTCGCCAATAGATGGAGGAGGGAAGCGGCCCGACCGGATTGCGCAGAGATCCCACGCACCGAACCTTACGAGAGATCGTGGCCAACTCCGGCCCCACCCGCCGCCACTCCGGCGAAGTTTTCCGGATCATCATCCCGGAGCGCCCCGCTCCGCGGTCCTGGCGCAGCCTCACGGCCGACTCGTGGTCACCCCCCATTCATGATTCATACTGTCGGTCACCATGGATAGTGAGCTCTACCGCAACATCACCGACTTCGCCCACGACATGCCGTCCTGGGTGCAGAGCTTCGTCGAGGTCTGGACGAAGCTCGGCCTGCTCCTCTTCGGCGTGCTGTTCGTCTGCGCCTGGTGGCGGGCCCGCCGCCGGGACACGACGGCGTTCGCCCTCGCCCTGCTCGCGCCGCTCGCGACCGCGGCCGCCTACCTGTGCAGCGAGGTGATCAAGTCGCTGATCGACGAGGAACGGCCCTGCCGGGCGGTGGCCGGCGCGGCGACCTCGCTGATCGCCTGCCCCGCCAACGGCGACTGGTCGTTCCCCTCGAACCACGCCACCATCGCGGGCGCGGCGGCCGTCGGCCTGGCCCTCGCCTGGTCGCGCATCTGGATGCTCACCGTCCCGATGGCCCTGGCGATGGCCTTCTCGCGGGTCTTCGTCGGGGTGCACTACCCGCACGACGTGGCGGTCGGCCTGGTGCTCGGCACGGTGGTCGCGCTGATCGTGGTGAAGCTCGGAACCCGGCCGGTGCGGGCCCTCGCCGAGTCGATGCGTACCAGCGACATCGGGGCCGTCGCCTGGTTCACCGGACCCGGCGCACGTGTGCACGCCAGGCAGCACGCACGCCGCTGAGGGCCGCTGCGCGCCCCCCTCGGGGCCCGAACATGCCAGGATCGGCTCTGCGATGAACATTCTGCCGACGATGCCCACCGTGACCACGCCCATGAACGAGACGAACCCGGCGGCCCCGGCCGCCGAGCCCGCCGTCCTCCACGAATCCGTCATCGGATGGTTCGGCGAACACGCCCGCGACCTGCCCTGGCGCCGCCCCGAAGCGGGCGCCTGGGGCGTGATGGTCAGCGAGTTCATGCTCCAGCAGACCCCGGTCAGCCGGGTCCTCCCGGTGTACGAGCAGTGGCTGGAGCGCTGGCCGCGCCCGGCCGACCTGGCCGCCGAGGCACCCGGCGAGGCGGTCCGCGCCTGGGGCCGGCTCGGCTACCCGCGCCGCGCGCTGCGGCTGCACGGCGCGGCCCTGGCCATAACGGAACGGCACGGCGGCGACGTACCGGCCGACCACGCGCAGCTGCTCGCGCTGCCCGGTATCGGCGAGTACACGGCGGCCGCGGTCGCCTCGTTCGCGTACGGGCAGCGCCACGCGGTCCTGGACACCAACGTCCGCCGGGTCTTCGCCCGGGCCGTCACCGGCGTGCAGTACCCGCCGACCGCCACCACCGCCGCCGAGCGGCGCCTGGCCCGCGCGCTGCTGCCCGAGGACGACGTGACGGCGGCCCGTTGGGCGGCCGCCTCCATGGAGCTCGGCGCGCTGGTCTGCACGGCGAAGAACGAGACGTGCGTGCGCTGCCCGATCGCCGCGCAGTGCGCCTGGCGGCTCGCCGGCAAACCCGCGCACCAGGGCCCGGCCCGCCGCGGCCAGACGTACGCGGGCACCGACCGCCAGGTGCGCGGCCGGCTTCTCGCGGTGCTGCGCGATGCCACCGGTTCCGTACCGCAGTCGGCGCTCGACGCGGTGTGGCACGAGCCGGTGCAGCGGGCCAGGGCGCTCGACGGGCTGGTCTCGGACGGTCTCGTCGAGCCGCTCGAAGACGGCTTCTACCGGCTGCCCCAGTCCTGAGGCCGCCCCCGCGCCTCGGCCGGGCCGCCTCCCACGCCTCGGCCCGGGCAACCCCGCGTCCGGGCCCGGGAACCCCCTGCCCTCAGCCTGCCCGGCTGTGTCCGTAACGCCCGAAAGAGCGGCGTTACCCCTGGAAAACGGCGGTAAACCTCGGCTGTTACACAACCGATGGCTCTCCGTGCGTCGGCCGACGGCTGCTCCGCACAGGCCCGTGACAAGTCCTCCGTAGGTTCATTCACGTAAGCGACCAGCAGGGCGAGCGGGACCAGCTCACGGGGATGACGGAGGCGGTTGGGTATGGCGCAGGGCGAGGTGCTTGAGTTCGAGGAGTACGTACGCACCCGGCAGGACGCGCTGCTGCGCAGTGCCCGGCGGCTCGTTCCGGACCCGGTGGACGCGCAGGACCTCCTGCAGACCGCGCTGGCCCGCACGTACGGCCGCTGGGACGGCATCGCCGACAAGACGCTGGCCGACGCGTACCTGCGCCGGGTCATGATCAACACCCGGACCGAGTGGTGGCGGGCCCGCAAGCTCGAAGAGGTTCCCACCGAGCAGCTGCCCGACGCCCGCGTCGAGGACGGCTCCGAGCAGCGCGCCGACCGCGCCCTCCTGATGGACATCCTGAAGGTGCTGGCCCCCAAGCAGCGCAGCGTCGTGGTGCTGCGACACTGGGAGCAGATGAGCACCGAGGAGACGGCCGCGGCCCTCGGCATGTCGGCCGGCACCGTCAAGAGCACGCTGCACCGGGCGCTGGCCCGGCTCCGCCAGGAGCTGGAGAGCCGCGAGCTGGACTTCCGTGCGCTGGAGCACGGTTACACGGGCGAGGTAAAGGGGCGGGAGCGGTGCGCGGCCTGAGCAGGCGGAGCGGGGGCGCTTTGACGGCGGGGACCACGGCACTGGCCGGGCTCTCCGCCCTCGGGCTGCTCATGGCCGGTTGTTCCACCGGCGGCACCGGCACCCGGGACGAGGGCGAGGCCCCCCGGTCCGACAAGGTCGCCCACGCCACACCGTCGCCGAGCGTCTCCTCCCCGGCGCCGTTCACCAAGGTCGACCCGGTACGCCTGCTCAAGGGCGACCCGAAGGTGAGCCCCCGGGTCAAGGCCGAGCTCAAGCCCTGTACCAAGGACGAGTACCCCATCGACGTGACGTACGGGCACCTGACCGGCACGACCGGCCAGGACGTCGTCGTGAACGTCATGAACTGCGCGGACGCGGTCGGCCTCGGCTCTTACGTCTACCGCGCGGCCGGGGCCTCGTACGACAACGTCTTCACCGCCGAGGAAACGCCGGTGTACGCCGAGATCGACCGCGGCGACCTGGTGGTGACCCGGCAGATGTACGCGCCCGGCGACAAGCCGGCCTTCGCCTCAAGCGAGGTCGTCACGACCTATCGCTGGTCCGGCGGCACGAACGGCAAATTCGCCCAGCAGGACCAGGTGGAGAACGACTACAGCAAGGCCGTCGACGGCAACGGGACCCCCGCGCCCGTCCCCGCCACTCCCTGAGCCGCCCGCCCGTGTCGGCAAGCGGCGCGGTGGGCATGCCGCAGACTGGTACTGCGCCCGGAGCCGTTCGCCAACACGAGAGCGGCGCCGAAGAACACCGAAGAACACCGAAGAACGCCGGAGAACGCCGGAGAACGCCGAAGCACACCGTACGACCTGCATGACCCGCATGACCTGCATGACCTGCAAGACCCGCACCACCGCACCACCGCCGGGCGCCGGAAGAGACCGCCGGAGAACTGAGAGAGCAGCGCGATGGCCGAGACCCATGTTCTGTTCGTCGAGGACGACGACGTCATCCGTGAAGCCACCCAGCTCGCCCTGGAGCGGGACGGCTTCACCGTGACCGCCATGCCCGACGGGCTCTCCGGCCTGGAGGCGTTCCGCGCCGACCGGCCGGACATCGCCCTGCTCGACGTGATGCTGCCGGGCCTCGACGGCGTCAGCCTGTGCCGCCGCATCCGCGACGAGTCGACCGTGCCGGTCATCATGCTGTCCGCGCGGGCCGACTCCATCGACGTCGTCCTCGGTCTGGAGGCCGGCGCGGACGACTACGTCACCAAGCCGTTCGACGGCGCCGTCCTGGTCGCCCGGATCCGCGCCGTGCTGCGCCGCTTCGGGCACGCGGGCGGGCCCGGCGCGACCACCGAGACGGCCGACGAGGCGCCCGAGCGCGGGGTGCTCGCCTTCGGTGACATCGAGATCGACACCGAGGGCATGGAGGTCCGCAAGCGCGGCGAGACCGTCGCCCTGACGCCGACCGAGATGCGGCTGCTGCTCGAATTCTCCTCGGCGCCGGGCACGGTCCTGTCCCGCGACAAGCTCCTGGAGCGGGTCTGGGACTACGGCTGGGGTGGCGACACCCGGGTCGTGGACGTCCACGTCCAGCGCCTGCGCACCAAGATCGGGCAGGACCGGATCGAGACCGTCCGTGGCTTCGGCTACAAGTTGAAGGCGTGATGGCCAAGTGAGGCGCCCCGCCGAAGCCGAACAGGAGCACCACGCATGAGGCGCTTCGCCCTGCGCACCGGCGTCCGCTGGCCCCATCACCCGGGGGCCAACCCCCGGACCCCCGGCCGCAGCCCTGCCGAAGCCGAACAGGAGCACCACGCATGAGGCGCTTCGCCCTGCGCACCGGCGTCCGCTGGAAGATCAGCATCGCCATTACGGCTGTGGGTGCGCTCACCGTCATGGCGCTCAGCCTCGTCGTGCACAACGCGGCCCGCGTCTCCATGCTCGACAACGCCCGCGAAGTGCAGATGGAGCGGCTCAACTTCGCGCAGAACTACTACGAGACGAGCAACAAGCGGGTCCGCTTCGGCACCAAGCTGAACGATCCCGCGCTGCCGCCCGCGCTGAAGTCCAAGGCACTGCAAGGGCGCAAGGTCTCCTCCGTGCAGGAGCGCGACAGCGGCCCGCCCGACATCTGGGCGGCGGTCCCGGTGGGCAACGGGGATGTCCTGTCGCTGCACTCCACCTTCACCGACCGCAGCTCCAACGTGATGGCCGACCTCGACCGGGCCCTGGTCATCGGCTCGGTCGCGGTCGTCTTCGGCGGCTGCGCGCTCGGCATCCTCATCGGCGGCCAGATCTCGCGCCGGCTGCGCAAGGCGGCGGACGCGGCCGGCAAGGTCGCCGAGGGCAACACGGACGTACGCGTACGGGACGCGATCGGCGGTTTCGTACGCGACGAGACCGACGAGCTGGCCCGCGCGGTCGACGCGCTCACCGACGCGCTCCAAGAGCGCATCGAGGCCGAGCGCCGGGTCACAGCGGACATCGCGCACGAGCTGCGCACCCCGGTCACCGGGCTGCTCACCGCCGCCGAACTCCTGCCCCCGGGCCGACCCACCGAGCTGGTGCGCAACCGGGCCCAGGCCATGCGCACGCTGGTCGAGGACGTGTTGGAGGTGGCCCGGCTCGACAGCGCGTCCGAGCGGGCCGAGTTGCAGGACGTGGCGCTCGGCGAGTTCGTGAGCCGCCGGGTCGCGGCCTTCGACCCCGAGGTGAAGGTGCGGGTCGTGCACGAGTCGTGGGTCAGCACCGACCCGCGCCGACTGGAACGCATCCTGGGCAATCTGCTCGGCAACGCCGCCAAGCACGGCGGGGGGCCGGTCGAAGTCACCGTCGAGGGCCGCGTCGTACGGGTCCGCGACCACGGGTCCGGCTTCCCGGAGGCGCTGCTCCGTGAGGGGCCGAGCCGGTTCCGTACCGGATCGAGCGACCGGGCGGGCAACGGGCACGGCCTGGGTCTGACGATCGCGGCGGGCCAGGCCAAGGTGCTCGGCGCCCGGCTGACCTTCCGCAACGCCGCCCCCGAGGGTGCCCCGAACGCGGCGGGCACCGGCGGGGCGATCGCCGTGCTCTGGCTGCCCGAGCACGCGCCGACCAACACGGGAAGCTTCCCCGTGCAGCCGCCGTCGTCGAAGAGCGCGCGTCAGGTGTAGCCGACGGGTGGGCGAACCGGGGGGCGCCAACGGCCAACAGTGGCAACACTGTTGACCATGCATCAGGGCCCACACACTTCGCCGTCCGATCCCCTATCGACATCGCCATCGCCCGTGCCGCCCGTGCCGCCCGAGTTGTCCGAGCCGGTGGAGCCGGTGGAGCCGGTGGAGCCGGTGGAGGCCGAACGGCGGGCGACCTGGTTCGAGCTGTTCTGCGACCTCGTGTTCGTCGCGGCCGTCGGCCAGATCACCCGGCGGATCAGCGCCGAGCCGACCCTGGGCTCGGTCGCGGCCGCGGCCGCCCTGTTCATACCGCTGTGGTGGACCTGGGTGCTGTACGCGGTCCGGGCCAACCGGGCCGACCGGGACGTCACCTCGCACCGGCTGCTGACCATGGCGGGGCTGGTCGCCGTGTGCGGGCTCGCGGTGTTCGTGGGCGGCGTGGGCCACTCCGACAGCGCGGACACCGGCTTCGCCCTCTCGTACCTCGGCGCGCGCCTCGGCGTCGCGCTGCTGTACGCCCTGGAGGCCCGGCGGGACCGGCGACTGGTCCCGCTGCTGCGCTCCTTCGTCACGGGGTCGGCGCTGTCCGCGCCGATCTGGGCGGGCGGCGCGCTGCTCGCCCCGGCGGGGGCGGCGCGGTACGGGATCTGGGCCGGCGGAATGGCCGTCGACCTGGCGATCCCGCTGCTCTCGGGGAGCCGGATCGCACGGGCCCCGCACCACAGCGAGCATCTGCGGGAACGCTTCGGCCTGTTCACCATCATCGTGCTCGGTGAGTCGGTGCTCGGCTTCACCAACGGGCTCGTCCAGGCGCGTACGGCCGGCTCCGCGATGGTGACCGGGGCGGCGGCGTTCGCGCTGTGCGCCTGCCTGTGGTGGTCCTACTTCAGCGCGAGCGGTACGCGGCCGGGTGCGCACGCCGAACTCGCCGACAGCCCACGGCTGTTGAACACGTACGTCCTGGGCCATCTGCCCGTGCAGCTCGGACTCGCGGTGGCCGGTGGAGCGGTCGGTACGGCCGTACTCGGCTCGGGCAGCCGGCTCACGACCGCGCTCGCGCTGTGCGTGCTGGGCGGGGTCGCGCTGTTCCTGGTCTCCACGGCGGCGGTGCGGGTCGCCTTCACGGGGGTGGGGGATCCGGTGGTACGCCTCCGTCTGGTGACGGCGCTCCTCATCGCGGCGCTGGTGCCGGCGGCGGGGCGGGTTCCGGTGTGGGCGATGCTGGCCGGGCCTGCCTTGCTGCTCGCCCTGTCCGTGGCGGCGGAGGCGCCGAGTCATCGCCGCCGCGTTGCCGAGACGGCCTGAGCGGGGGCCGCCTGGGGCTCCGCCCGGGGTCGGGGGGTTGCCCACCCGCCCGCCCGTTGCTCGGGGTTGGTTGGTTCCGCGCCTCCTGGGGCTGCGCCCCAGACCCCGGGGGGTTTGCCCGCCCTCCCACCCGTGACGGGGGCTGAAGGGTTCGGGCCCCTGGGGCTGCGCCCCAGACCCCCTGAGGGGCTGCGCCCCTCGAACCCCCGCAGGGGGCTGCGCCCCCTGCACCCCCTTCGGGGCTCCGCCCCGGACCCCGTATCTCGCCTGAACGGCGCTCGTCCTCAAACGCCGGACGGGCTGAAGTGCCCGATGCCGGCCCGTATCGATCAGCCGCACGGGCTGGAGATGCCTCCACCGGCCCCTACCGATCAGCCGGACAGGCTGAAGTGCCCGATGCAGGCCAGCACCGAGGCCTCTAGGGGAGCGGGGAACTGCGCGACCAGCCACCCACGATCCGCAGACGAACCAACCAGCAGGCCCGGGACGCAGCCCCCGGAAACCCACCCACCCCCACCCAACCCCACCCCCGGAGGGTTGCGGGAAGGGGCGGGGAGGGGCAAAACCCCAGGGCAGCACCCCAACGCACTCAGATCCACCCGGACCCCCGGACCAACACGAGCCAGGGCCGAAAAAAGCCGCCTCCCCACCCCCACCCGCACGCACTCACTCACGCACGCGGAAGAAGACGGTGGCGGCAAAGCCACCCGGGGCCCGAGCCAGGCCACCAGGCGGCTCAGCCGAACCAGAGCATCCCGGACCGGAGCCCAGCCAAGGGATCACAGAGCGGCGGAGCCAAACCGCCCCGGGCGAGCTGTCGCATCCCGACCGGAGCCCAACCAAAGCCGTCGGGAGCCCAGCCAAGCCCTCCCGGGCCGGAGCCCAGCCAAAGCCGTCCCGGAGCCCAGCCAAGTGATCCCGGAGCAGCAGAGCCAAACCGCCCCGGCCGAGCCAAGGCATCCGGGTCTGGACCCGGGCCCGAACCCTGGCCCGGACCCGGACCCGGCCCCGGCCCGGGCTACAGCACCGGCTCCGACAGCGGCGCCGCGTCCACCGGGGCCTTGCCCGGCTCGGGGGTCGGGGCGGCACCCCGCAGGGGGACCTCCTTGACGAAGAGGGCCGCCACGAACATGGCCACCGCGATGATCGAACCGACCAGGAACGTCCCGTGCGTACCGGAGGACACCGCGTACTGGTACGCCTCCCGCACCGGCGCGGGCAGCTTCATCAGGCTCGGGCGGTCCAGCTGCGCCGAGGCCAGATTCCCCGCGCCGGCACCGAGCCGCCGCACCATCTCGTCGCCCACCCGGTTCGTGAAGATCGCGCCCATGATCGAGACGCCGAAGGACGAGCCGAGCGTACGGAAGAGGGTCGTGGAGGACGAGGCGACGCCCATGTCCTTCATTTCGACGCTGTTCTGCGCGACCAGCATCGTGATCTGCATCAGGAAGCCCATGCCCGCGCCGAGCACGGCCATGTAGACGCCGGACATGAACCGCGTCGTGGTGGTGTCCATCGTGGACAGCAGGAACAGGCCGACGACGACGAGCGCGCCGCCCACGATCGGGAAGATCTTGTACTTGCCGCTGTTGGTGGTGACCCGGCCCGCGATCAGCGAGACGGCCATCATCGAAAGCAGCATCGGGAGCAGCAGCAGACCGGAGTTGGTGGCGGAGGCGCCCTGCACGGACTGCTGGTACAGCGGCAGGAACAGCATGGCGCCGAACATCACGAAGCCGGTGAGGAAGCCGATGCCGGACATCAGCGAGAAGTTGCGGTTGCGGAAGATGTGCAGCGGCAGGATCGGCTCGGCGGCCTTCGTCTCGACGAAGAGGAAGCCGACGATCGCGAGGACGCCGAGCACGATGAGCCCGATGATGGTCCCGGAGCCCCAGGCGTACTGCGAGCCGCCCCAGGTGGTGACCAGGACGATCGAGGTGATGCCGATGGTCAGCAGGATCGTGCCGAGGTAGTCGATCCGGCCGCGGGACCGCTTCTTGGGCAGGTGCAGCACGGCGGTGACCATGGCGAGTGCGACCGCGCCGAGCGGGATGTTGATGTAGAAGGTCCAGCGCCAGCCGAGGTGGTCGGTAATGGCGCCGCCGACCAGCGGGCCGCCGATCATGGCGAGCGCCATGACGCCGGCCATCATGCCCTGGTACTTGCCGCGCTCGCGGGGCGGTATGAGGTCACCGATGATCGCCATGACGCCGACCATCAGACCGCCCGCGCCCAGACCCTGGATCGCGCGGAAGCCGATGAGCTGGCTCATGTCCTGGGCCATGCCGCTGAGCGCGGAGCCGATCAGGAAGATCACGATGGAGGTGAGGAAGGCGCCCTTGCGCCCGTACATGTCGCCGAGCTTGCCCCAGATCGGCGTGGACGCGGCGGTGGCCAGGGTGTAGGCCGTCACCACCCACGACAGGTGCTCAAGTCCGCCGAGCTCGCCCACGATCGTCGGCATCGCCGTGTTCACGATCATGTTGTCGAGCATGGCGAGCAGCATCGCGATCATGAGCGCGAGCAGCACGACCCGCACGCTGCGCGGCTGCGGTCCGTCGGTCACCCCCGGGTCCGCCGCCTGTTCTTTAGGTATCCCCGTCGCCATCGTCCCCAACTCCCTGAAACCTGCCGTCCACCGGATGAGGCACTTACTTGCCGCCCGGCTAGTTACCACTACACTGGGGAAGGTAGACCGTAACTAGCCGGGCGTCAAGTAAGTACATGGCTCACGGCACGGCCGCCGGGGGACGGCGGCCGTACGCATTCGGGAGAGCGGCATGGCCAGAGGAAACACCCGCCAGCGGATCCAGGACGTGGCCCTGGAGCTCTTCGGTGAGCAGGGGTACGAGAAGACCTCGCTGCGTGAGATCGCCGAGCGGCTGGATGTGACGAAGGCGGCGCTCTACTACCACTTCAAGACCAAGGAAGACATCATCATCAGCCTCTTCCAGGACCTCACCAGGCCCATGGACGAGGTGATCGAGTGGGGCCGGACCCAGCCGGGCACCCTCGACGTCAAACTGGAGATCCTGCGCCGCTACAGCGAGGCCCTCTTCGGGGCGGAGCCGCTGTTCCGGTTCATGCAGGAGAACCAGGCGACCATGCGCGAGCTGAGCATCGGCGAGATGTTCAAGGAGCGGATGCACGCGATGGTCGACCTGCTGAAGGACCCGGACGCCTCGATGGCCGACCGGATCCGGTGCTTCACGGCGCTGTTCTCGATGCACGCCGGGATGTTCGTCCTCAAGGACATGGAGGGCGACCCCGAGGAGAAGCGCGTCAGCGTCCTTGAGGTCGCCAGCGACCTGGTCACCCAGGCCCACCACAACTCGCCCCGGATCTAGGCGAGTCGAGGGGCGGTCGAGTGGCCGCGACGGTCAGACGGTGACGCCGACCGTGCGCAGGAAGGCGACGGGGTTGACGGCCGAGCCGTAGTTCGGCGACGTGCGGATCTCGAAGTGCAGGTGCGGGCCACTGGAGTTGCCGGTGTTGCCGGAGAGCGCGATCCGCTCGCCGGTGCCCACGCTCTGCCCGACGCGCACCTTGATCTTCGACAGGTGGGCGTACTGCGAGTACGTGTTGTTGGCGTGCCGGACCACGACGGCGTTGCCGTAGGCGGGGCCGTCACCGGCGCCGACCGGGCCGGCCTTGACGACGGTGCCGGCGTGCGCGGCGAGGACCGGCGTGCCGCTGGGCACCGCGAAGTCCTGTCCGGAGTGCTTGTGCGACCACATCGAACCGCCCAGGCCGAAGCTGGCGCTCAGCGTGTAGCGCGAGACCGGGTGCACCCAGGAGGCGGCCTTGGCGGCGGCGGCCTGCTTGACCGCGGCGGCGGCCTTGGTCTGCGCCTTGGCCTGGTCGGCGACGGCGGAGGTGGTGACCGAGGTCGGGGCGAGCGACGCGGAGTCGGCGGCCGCGGCACCCGCGCCGAGGAGCGTCGCGGCCCCCGTTCCGGCGGCGACGGCGGCGATCGCCACGGCGCGCAGGCGGAACGCGGACGGGCGGACGGTCTGGGACAGGGTGCGCTGAGGCATGCGGGAGCTCTTCCTTACGGCGACAGGGGAATCCGCCGAGTGCGACCCAAGACTGAGTTCCGGCGGCATGCGCGGACCCGGCACGCACAGCGGCACACCGGGTCGGCCTCACCTTGGTAACCCAAGCCCCCATCTCCGCCCAAAACGCCCATCTACTAACGAAAGCCGTAACGATCAGACGGGGAATACGTCCGATGCGCGGCCAACGCCCCCTAAGGCGCGTAGTAGGGCTGCCGGACCCTGTGTGCCTTGTCACCGCCGGCGGACCCAAGCCCATGCCCCTGGTCCTTCCCTTTCGGGACCCAGGTCCACCCGGCCCGGCCTTTCCCTTACGGGACCCAGGTCCACCCGGCCCGGTCCTTCCTTTACGCGACCCAGGTCCACCCGGCCCCGGCGGTCGGCTCGGCGTGATCGGCCGTCCGCACCCCAGCCGCCGAGGCCGTCCGCACCCCAGCCGCCGAGGCCGTCCCGAACCCACCGCCCCCTCCGGACCCTGTCCCAACTCCCCCGTCCAGCGCGAGAATTGAGACCGACGAGGGGACAGCGCCATGGCCGACGACACGCACACATCCGACGGGTTCGACGGGATCGAACTGGCCGACGCCATCGAGTCCGTACGCGACCAGCTCACCGAGGCGGCCGCGCGGGCCTCCGGGCACGACCTGGTCTTCGAACTCGGCGACATCCAGATGGAGTTCACCCTTGAGCTCCGCAAAGAGATCAAGGGCGGACTCAAGGTGCGGGCCTGGGTGGTGGACGCGGGCGCCGACGCCGGGCGAGCTACGGGGCGTACCCACAAGGTGGCCTTCACCCTGAAGCCGCACGCCGCCGCCGACGGCTCCGCCTGGCGGGTCGGCAACGACCGGCCGGGCGGGAGCTTCGGGGCCGGACCGCGATGAGCGGCGCCTTACCCACGACCGCCGACCGCGTCGTGGCCGTGCTCTCCGACGGGCGCCAGGGCAGCGGGGTCATCGTCTCGCCATGGCTGGTGCTCACCTGTGCGCACAATCTGGTGGGCGGTCCGCCGACCCGGCTCGCGCACCCCTCCCTCGGCGAGATGACCGCCCAAGTCCTGTGGCAGAACGACGAGTTGGATGCCGCACTGCTCTACAGCGACGAGGAGCTGCTGCCCGGTCTGCTGCGGCTCGGCAGCGTCGACACCGCACAGTCGCTGCCGGGCTGCGAGATCATCGGCTTCCCCGACATCCAGCGCTACGGCGCCGACCACCACCTCGACTACGACCAGTTCGTCGGCACGGTCCTGCCGGTCGCGGGCAGTCTGCGCGACGACCTGGTCTGCGAACTGCACCGGCCGCCCGCCACCGAACGCGCCGACGGCAGCTCTCCGCTCGCGGGCCTGTCGGGCGCCCCGCTGTTCGCGGCGGCGACCCTGCTCGGCCTGGTCAAGGAGATCCCGCGCGGGCGCGGCCACCGCAGGGTGGTGTGCGTGCCGCTGCGGGGCATCTTCGCCTCGGACGGCTTCCGCGCCGCGTTCGCCACCCTGGCCACGCCCACCCCGCTCGAACTGGTCACCGGCGTACCACCGGAGGACCAGAGCTACGAGCACGAGTACGCGGAGGCCATCGGCGCCTCGTACCGCAAGACGAAGATCTTCGGCCTGGACGAGCTGAACAAGCGGGACTCCGAGTGGGACCTGGACACCGCCTACCTCAGCCTGGAGGCGAGACCCAAGGCCACCGAGCCGCCGCAGGCGGGCCGCCCCCTGATGGACAGCTCCCCCCAGCGCATCGACGCCCTGCTCGCCTCCCGCCCACGCGTCCTCATCCGGGGCGAGGCCGGCGCCGGCAAGACCACCCTGGTGTGGTGGCTGGCGGCGCACGCCGCGGCCGGCCGGCTCGGCCCCGGGCTCGCCGATCTCAACGCGCTCATCCCGTTCGTGGTGCCGCTGCGCACCCTGCGCGCCCAGGGCGCCACCTTCCCGCTGCCCGCCCAACTCCCCACCGCCGCACGGCTCGTGGTGGACGCGGCACCGGAGGGCTGGGCCGGGCGGGTGCTGAAGACCGGGCAGGCGCTGCTCCTGGTGGACGGGCTCGACGAAGTACCGCAGGAGGACCGCGAGGAGGCCCACCGCTGGCTCGCCGCCCTCCTGGACCGCTACCCGCGCACCCGCTGCGTGGTGACGGTACGGCCGATGGCGGTCGAGCCGGACTGGCTGAAGTACGCGGGCTTCGAGGAGCTGCGGCTGCTGCCGATGAACGACGAGGACATCACCGCCTTCATCGCCGCCTGGCACCGCGCGGCCCGGCTCGACAGCGGCCCGCACGAGGACCTGGACGAGCTGGAGCGCGACCTGTCCGAACAGTTCAAGCAGAACAGCACCCTCAAGGGCCTCGCCCGCACTCCCCTGTTGTGCGCGGTGATCTGCGCCCTGCACCGGCTGCGCCAGGGCTTCCTGCCCGACACCCGCTGGAAACTGTACGAGGCGGCCCTGCGGATGCTGCTCGGCAACCGGGACCAGCAGCGCAAGGTCGAGGCGCCCGAGGGCATCGAGATCAGCGCCGAGGAGTGCACCGAACTTCTCCAGCGGATAGCGGTGTGGCTGGTGCGCGAGGGCCAGTCGGAGTTCTCCCGCGACCAGGCGCTGCGCCAGCTCAAACGGGCCCTTTCCGGCATGGAGAACGTACGCGGCCAGGGCACCCCCGAGGACGTCCTGCGCCACCTCCTCAACCGCAGCGGGCTGCTCCAGGAACGCGCCGACGACGTCTTCCAGTTCACCCACCGCACCTTCCAGGACTTCCTCGCCGCCAAGGAGTTCGTGGAGGACGGACACCTGGGCGAGCTGCTCCGGCACGCCTCGGAGGAGCAGCAGTGGCAGGACGTGATCCTGCTCGCCGCCGGCCACTGCGGCCGCCGCGACCGGCCCGTCCTCGTCAACGGTCTGCTCGACGCGGGCTCCCGGCGCCGCTCCCACCAGGACAAGGCCAAGATCCATGTTCTCGCGGCCCGTTGCGCCCAGCATGCCGCCTATCTCGACGAGACGACCGCCCGCCGGGTCCGCGAACACATCGCGGCGCTGCTTCCGCCCCGCGACCTGGAGACCGTCACGCTGCTCGCGCGGCTCGGCCCGTCCGTCCTCGGCCACCTCCCGGACCCGGCCACCACCTCGGCCGAGGCCCTCGGGCACGTCGTCGGGCTCATCAACCGGGTCGGCAACGCGGAGGCCATCGAGCACGCCCGTGCCTGGTCGGCCGCGCACCCGGACGCGGTCGACCTGTTCGCCTCCGAGTGGTCGCGCTATCCCGCCGAGCGCTACGCCCGCGAAGTCCTCGCCCACCTCGACCTGCGGGAGGCCCGGCTGCACGTGGAGACCCGCTGGCAGCTCGCCCAGCTCCCGCACGTGCCCGACGCCCGCCGGCTGTGGATCACCGTTCCGCCCGACCTCACGGCGGACGAGCTGCACACCGCGCTGCGCGGACGCGAGGTGGCGGCCCTGCGGCTGAACGGCACCGAGCGCCTGCGGGACCTCGCCTTCCTGCGGGACAGCGCGGAGCGCCTGGCGGACCTGGAGGTGCTGCGGGGCTCGGGCCTGCGCGACCTGACCCAGCTGGCCCGGCTGCCGCGCCTCACCTCGCTCGGGCTGCTCGACGTGTCCGCGCAGGAGGTCGACCTCTCGCCGCTCGGCGAGGTCCCGGCGCTGCGCACGCTGCTGTTCGGCAGCAGCACCGATCTGCACCTCGCCCAGCTCCCGGTCCTGAGCCACGTCACCACCCTGCATCTGGAGGCGGACCAGGTGGCCGGCTTCGACGCCCTGAGCCGCTGGCCGGCCCTCAGCCATCTGGAGCTCGCCCCCTCCTCGTCGGCGACCACCCGGCGGCTCCTGGCCTACGTGCGGGGGCGGTCCGGCATCATCCGGCTCGGGGTCGCGCTGAGCTCGGTGGCCGCGCTCGCCGGGGTGGCCCCGCTGCCCAGCGTCCGCCACCTCGACCTGTGGCTCGCCAACTCCGACGGCGATCTCGGCGCGGTCCTGGCGGCGTTCCCGACGCTGACGACGGTGGACCTGGCGGTCGGCACCGTACAGGCCGGCTCGTGGAACCCGGGCGCGCTGCTGCGCCACCCGGGCCTGACGGTCACCGTCAACGGCGGCCCGCTGGCCCCGTGAAGCACCGGCAGGAGACCGTGCGAAAAAGGGGCTGCCCCGGTCCGTACGTGAAGTACGAGCCGGGGCAGCCCCTTCGGGCGAGGCCTCCGGGGAGGACTACGCCTCCTTGCTCAGGTTCGGACCGCCGCCGGCGGCCGCGTCCTCGATCGGCGGGACGTCGGGCAGAGCCGACTTCTCCTCGCCGCGGAAGGTGAACTTCTTCTCCTCACCCTCGCCCTCGGTGCCGATGACCACGATGTGACCGGGGCGCAGCTCACCGAAGAGGATCTTCTCGGAGAGGATGTCCTCGATCTCCCGCTGGATCGTCCGGCGCAGCGGCCGGGCGCCCATGATCGGGTCGTAGCCCTTCTTGGCGAGCAGCGACTTGGCCTCGGCGTTGAGCTCGATGCCCATGTCGCGGTCCTTGAGGCGCTCGTCCACCTTGTCGATCATGAGGTCGACGATCTGGATGATGTCTTCCTCGGTCAGCTGGTGGAAGACCACGGTGTCGTCGACACGGTTGAGGAACTCGGGGCGGAAGTGCTGCTTCAGCTCCTCGTTGACCTTGGCCTTCATCCGGTCGTAGCCGGTCTTGACGTCACCCTGGGCGGCGAAGCCCAGGTTGAAGCCCTTGGAGATGTCCCGGGTCCCGAGGTTGGTCGTCATGATGATGACCGTGTTCTTGAAGTCCACGACCCGGCCCTGGGAGTCGGTCAGCCGACCGTCTTCCAGAATCTGGAGCAGGGAATTGAAGATATCGGGGTGGGCCTTCTCGACCTCGTCGAAGAGGACGACGGAGAACGGCTTGCGGCGCACCTTCTCGGTGAGCTGGCCGCCCTCTTCGTAACCCACGTAACCGGGGGGCGAACCGAAGAGGCGGGAAACCGTGTGCTTCTCGCTGAACTCCGACATGTCGAGGGAGATCAGCGCGTCCTCGTCACCGAAGAGGAATTCCGCCAGCGTCTTCGACAGCTCGGTCTTACCGACACCGGACGGGCCGGCGAAGATGAACGAACCACCGGGACGCTTCGGGTCCTTCAGACCGGCACGCGTACGACGGATCGCCTGCGAGAGCGCCTTGATGGCGTCCTTCTGGCCGATGACGCGCTTGTGCAGCTCGTCCTCCATGCGGAGCAGCCGCGAGGACTCCTCCTCGGTGAGCTTGAAGACCGGGATGCCCGTGGCCGTGGCCAGCACCTCGGCGATCAGCTCGCCGTCGACCTCGGCGACGACGTCCATGTCGCCGGCCTTCCACTCCTTCTCGCGCTTGGCCTTCGCGGCGAGCAGCTGCTTCTCCTTGTCGCGGAGAGAGGCCGCCTTCTCGAAGTCCTGGGAGTCGATGGCCGACTCCTTGTCACGGCGCACGCCCGCGATCTTCTCGTCGAACTCGCGGAGGTCCGGCGGCGCGGTCATCCGGCGGATGCGCATCCGGGAACCGGCCTCGTCGATCAGGTCGATCGCCTTGTCCGGCAGGAAGCGGTCCGAGATGTACCGGTCGGCCAGCGTCGCGGCCTGGACGAGGGCCTCGTCCGTGATCGAGACGCGGTGGTGGGCCTCGTAGCGGTCGCGCAGACCCTTGAGGATCTCGATGGTGTGCGGCAGCGACGGCTCGGCGACCTGGATGGGCTGGAAGCGGCGCTCAAGAGCGGCGTCCTTCTCCAGGTGCTTGCGGTACTCGTCGAGCGTGGTGGCACCGATGGTCTGGAGCTCACCGCGGGCCAGCATCGGCTTGAGGATGCTCGCCGCGTCGATCGCGCCCTCGGCGGCACCCGCACCCACCAGGGTGTGGAGCTCGTCGATGAACAGGATGATGTCGCCGCGGGTGCGGATCTCCTTGAGGACCTTCTTCAGGCGCTCCTCGAAGTCACCGCGGTAGCGGGATCCGGCGACCAGGGCGCCGAGGTCCAGCGTGTAGAGGTGCTTGTCCTTGAGCGTCTCGGGCACCTCGCCCTTGACGATCGCCTGGGCCAGACCCTCGACGACGGCGGTCTTGCCGACGCCGGGCTCGCCGATGAGGACCGGGTTGTTCTTGGTACGGCGCGACAGGACCTGCATGACGCGCTCGATCTCCTTCTCGCGCCCGATGACCGGGTCGAGCTTGGATTCGCGAGCGGCCTGCGTCAGGTTGCGGCCGAACTGGTCGAGCACCAGGGACGTGGAGGGGGTGCCCTCCGCAGGGCCGCCGGCCGTGGCGGCTTCCTTGCCCTGGTAGCCGGAGAGCAGCTGGATGACCTGCTGCCGCACCCGGTTGAGATCGGCGCCCAGCTTCACCAGGACCTGGGCGGCGACGCCCTCGCCCTCGCGGATCAGGCCGAGCAGGATGTGCTCGGTGCCGATGTAGTTGTGGCCGAGCTGGAGGGCCTCGCGGAGCGACAGCTCCAGGACCTTCTTGGCACGGGGCGTGAAGGGGATGTGCCCGGACGGGGCCTGCTGGCCCTGACCGATGATCTCCTCCACCTGCTGGCGGACCGCCTCGAGCGAAATCCCGAGGCTCTCCAGGGCCTTAGCGGCGACACCCTCACCCTCGTGGATCAGGCCCAGGAGAATGTGCTCGGTGCCGATGTAGTTGTGGTTGAGCATCCGGGCTTCTTCCTGAGCCAGGACGACAACCCGCCGCGCGCGGTCGGTGAACCTCTCGAACATCGTTAATCGCTCCTCAGAGCGGTCGGGCAGTAAGGGGGCGGTCCCCTCCCTGTCCTTCCGCATGCTAGTCCCGCAGGGCGGGACAGCTCATTCCAACTGCCGACACCCGTTCAATGCCTCCCGGCCCGAACAGCCGACAACTGCTCCAACCCGATGGTGCGAGACGATGTTCCCGCAGGCCAGACAGATACCCCTGTCTCCAGTACGCCGATGGCGAACGTGAGACCGCCTGGCGAGCGTGTCGCCCCTCCCCACTAGGAATGTCTTACCCGCCCGCACTGACACTCCATGCGAAAGACCCCGGTTCCGTAAGCTACGGGCGAACAACCTTGCGCCCGCCCATCCCCCGGGGCGCCGCACAATTGCCGACGGAGCGCGTTCGTACGGAAACCCAGCGTAACTCGGCGCCGTTTCTTCAGTTGCTCCGGGCATGGCCCTCACCGTCCCGCAGCCCCGCGCATCCCTGGATGGCTCGCTCGCGCAGTGGTACGAGCGCGGGCTCGGCTGGGCCGTCTCCGCCGGGCCTCCGGCCCAGCTGCTCACCGGGCTGCGCTTCGACGTTCTGGAACTCCCGGCGAGCGCCGGCTTCGCCCTCCTGGAGCGGTACGCGCAGACCGGTCCCGTCGCTCTGGCGGGGGGCCGGATGCGGCTGCTCGTGGCGGCCGGCAGCGCGGACGAGCTGCCGGGGCTGCTCGACTGGCTGGAGTGGGGCGGGGTCGCCCTGGATCTGCGCGCCCTCGGCGCGGGGGGCCGCATGACCGCCCCGGTGCCGCCGGGCTGGGCCGGCTCGCGGGGGGCCGCCGTGTGGCTGCGACCCCCCGAGCCCGGGTGCGAGATCGAGGCGCGGTTGCCCTCGTTCACCGGATTCACTCAGTGCGGTGGTGCCGGTGACGGGGACGCTTCCGATGCCTCCCGGGCCGCGCGGGGCGGCCACGCCGCGGGCCTCAGCCTCGTGAGGCTGGTGGCCGCGGCGGCGACGGAATGCCACCGGGCCCGGTTGTTTCACGCGAAATCCCCAGGTGGAACGGGGAACGCGGGAACTCAGCCGTTCTGCTTCTCGTAGGCCTCACGGATTTCGGCCGGGACGCGGCCGCGGTCGTTCACGTTGTAGCCCTGCTCCTTGGCCCACTTGCGGATCTCGGCCGTGTTCTGGTTGCCGGTGCCGAGCAGCGCGCCACGGGCCTTGCCGCGACCGCCCGCCGCGCGGCCACCGGTGCGCCGGCCGCTCTTGACGTACGGCTCAAGGAGACCCCGGAGCTTGTCCGCGTTGGCCGTGGTGAGGTCGATCTCGAAGCTCTTCCCGTCAAGAGCGAACGTCACGGTCTCGTCAGCCTCGCCACCGTCGAGGTCATCGACAAGAAGGACCTGAACCTTCTGTGCCACCGGATTTCCTTTCATCGAAAATGCAGTACGCGGAAAGGAAACCGCTTTTGACTGGAAAACACAAACCCCCGGGAGAGGTTCAGGATCCTTGCTCCGCGGGAAACGTACGCGATTCGGACATAGGGTTCCGACAGCTTCCCGCCGCTTCCCCGATCACAGGTGCAGAAGCATCCGGGTGTTGCCCAAGGTGTTCGGCTTCACTCGTTCGAGACCGAGGAACTCGGCGACGCCCTCGTCATAGGAGCGCAGCAGCTCGCTGTAGACATCTGTGTCGACGGTATCGACGGGAGTCTCGCCGATCTCGGTGAACCCGTGCTTCGCGAAGAACGCCACTTCGAAGGTGAGGCAGAAAACCCGTCGCACTCCGAGCCAGCGGGCGGTCTGGAGCAGCTTGGTGAGCACCAGATGTCCGATGCCGGAACCCTGGAACTCGGGATCCACGGCAAGAGTTCGCACTTCGGCGAGGTCTTCCCACATCACGTGCAGTGCCCCGCAGCCGATCACCCGGGCGTCCGAGTCGCGTTCCGCGACCCAGAACTCCTGGATGGACTCGTAAAGCGTGACCGTTGCTTTGTCGAGCAGGATCCCGCCTCCGACGTACGCGTCGAGAAGGCTTCGCACGGCCGGTACATCGCCGGTCCTGGCCCGGCGGACGGTGACCGCATTCGCGGCGGGATAAGACATGCCTGGACGCTATCGCCCCGCTTCGGGTCCGGGCGCATCGCCCTCTTCGGATCCCTGTTCGGGTTCGCGGTCCCGTTCGGGTTCGCGGTCCCGTTCGGGTTCGCGGTCCCGTTCGGGTTCCGGCTCCTGCACCATGCGGACGGCATCGCGCAGTGCTTCGCGCTCCTCGGGGGACATCATGCCGAAGAAGGCGACGAGTGCGGCCGCCCGGTTGTCGCTCTGGGACCAGGCTTCGTTCATCAGTGCTGCGGCGTAGGCGGCCCGCGTGGAGACCGCGGTATATCGATAGGCCCGCCCGTCCACTTCCCGGCGGACCCAGCCCTTCTGATGGAGATTGTCCATTACGGTCATGACCGTGGTGTACGCGATGGACCGTTCCTGCTGAAGGTCTTCGAGGACTTCCCGGACGGTCACCGGGCGGTTCCACTGCCAGACCCGGGTCATGACGGCGTCTTCCAGCTCTCCCAATTGACGGGGCACAACTGCACCATAGTGGGAGATGTCGCGAATGGCTGCTTATTTGCAGTTAGCGCGCAGCAAAAAGGGCGCACGTGGGGAAATACCCCGTGCGCCCCCGCTGTACGTACCCCTCCGGACCGCGTGCGGTCAGGGTGAGGCGGGCTTCTGCTGTGCGGCCTCGGCGCGGGCGAGCGCGCTGTCCACGGCCGCGTCCTCCTTGCCCTTGTTGGGGCCGCCCTGGCTCTTCACGATCGTCACGACGAGCGCGATGAAGAAGATGGCCATCACCACGGGGGGCAGAAGCGCGGAAACGTAGTCCATACCGACAGGGTAGCGAGGGACGCCCGGCGGGTCGGGGCCGGGTGGGCCGCGACCCGCCGGGCGTCCCTCAGCCCGCTCGCCGTTCCTCGGCCGGGGGCTCGGGTCGGCGGCGCGGCGGGAAGACCTCGGAGGGCTTGGGTACGGGCCGCTCGGGCGCGGGCGCCGGGCGGGCCGGGGTGCCCGGCGCGGGCTCGGCCGCCTTGTCGCCGCCGGCCGCGCCCCCGCCGACCAGGGTCAGGAGCCTGCCGCGCCGGTCGGGCGCCGCGACCGCGCGGCCCGCCAGGCGGGCCCGCACCGAACGCTCGGCGATCCGCCGGCAGCGCTCCAGGAGGGCTTCGCACACCGGGTCCGAGCGCAGCGCCCGCAGCGCGGCCAGGTCGTCGGGCCCGGGCTCGTAGCCTGCCGCCAGGGCGTCCTGGAGCAGCTCGGTGTATCCGGGCAGCGAGCCGGGGAGCGCGTCACGGTAGCGGTCGAGGTCGGCGAGCAGGAAGGCGCGCAGCCGCTCCCCCTCGCGGACGGCCTCGTCCACGGAGTCGGCCAGACGCAGGCAGTCCCGGATGTCCTCATCCTGGACGGCGCTGGGGTGGAGGGCGATGGCGAGGGCGCGTCGGAGCACACGCAGCTCGTCCGCACCGAACGCCATGCCGCCGCGGGATCCGTATGGCGTGGGCATGCGGCGACGATACGTCCTAAAGGGACAAAATCCGCTTAACATGCCGATGCCGGGCGCGTTGACGGGCCCCGCGGGGCCCGCGCGCCCGGCACCGGCCGGGGACCTCGGGAGCCAGGGGACTCAGGAGCGCGGCACGTTGCGCTCGTACACCAGGCGCAGGCCGATCAGGGTCAGCCACGGCTCGTGCTCGTCGATCTCCTCGGCCTCGCCGAGGACCGTGGGGGCCAGGCCGCCGGTCGCGATCACCGTCACGTCGTCCGGGTCGCCGTCGGGGCCGACCAGCTCGCGCTTCATGCGCCGCACGACGCCGTCGACCTGGCCCGCGAACCCGTACACGATGCCGGCCTGCATCGCCTCGACGGTGTTCTTGCCGATCACCGAGCGGGGCCGGGCCACCTCGATCTTGTGGAGCTGGGCGCCCCTGAGGCCGAGCGCGTCGACGGAGATCTCGATGCCGGGGGCGATGACACCGCCGACGTACTCGCCGCGCGCACTGACCGCGTCGAACGTCGTGCCCGTACCGAAGTCGACGACGATCGCCGGGCCGCCGTACAGCTCGACGGCGGCGACCGAGTTGACGATGCGGTCGGCGCCGACCTCCTTGGGGTGGTCGGTCAGGACCGGCACGCCCGTCTTGATGCCCGGCTCCACCAGGACCGCGGGGACGTCGCCGTAATAGCGGCGGGTCACCTCGCGCAGCTCGTGCAGGACCGAGGGGACGGTCGCGCAGATCGCGATGCCCTCGATGCCGTCGCCGAGTTCCGCGCCGAGCAGCGGGTGGGTGCCCATCAGGCCGTTGAGCAGCACGGCCAGCTCGTCCGCGGTGCGGCGGGCGTCGGTGGAGATCCGCCAGTGCTCGACGACCTCCTCGCCGTCGAACAGGCCGAGGACGGTGTGGGTGTTGCCGACGTCGATGGTGAGCAGCATCAGGCCGAGCCCTCTCGGCCGGCCTCGCGCAGGTCGAGACCGATGTCCAGGATCGGCGAGGAGTGCGTGAGGGCGCCCACCGCCAGGTAGTCGACGCCCGTCGCCGCGTACTCGGCGGCGTTCGCCAGGGTGAGGCGGCCCGAGGATTCGAGCATCGCGCGGCCCCCGACCAGGGCGACCGCCTCGGCCGTCTCGGCGGGCGTGAAGTTGTCGAGCAGGATCAGGTCGGCCCCGGCGTACAGGACTTCGGCGACCTGGTCCAGGGTGTCGGCCTCGACCTCGACGGCGAGGTCCGGGAAGCGGTCCCGTACGGCCTTGAAGGCCTCGGCCACCCCGCCGGCCGCGACCACGTGGTTGTCCTTGACCAGCGCCGCGTCCGACAGGGACATGCGGTGGTTGGCGCCGCCGCCGCAGCGCACCGCGTACTTCTCCAGGGCGCGCAGGCCCGGGGTGGTCTTGCGGGTGTCGCGGACCTGCGCCTTGGTGCCCTCCAGGGCGTCGGCCCAGGCGCGGGTGGCGGTCGCGATGCCGGAGAGGCGGCACAGCAGGTTGAGCGCGCTGCGCTCGCCGGTCAGCAGGTCACGGGTGCGGGTGGTGACGCTGAGCAGCTTCTGGCCCGCGGCCACCCGGTCGCCGTCGGCGACGTGCCGCTCGACCTCGAACTCCTCGGTGCACACGATGGACAGGATCGCCTCGGCGACCCGCAGGCCCGCGACCGTACCGGCCTCGCGGGCGGTGAAGTCGCCGGTGGCGACGGCGTCCTGGGGGACGGTGGCCGCCGATGTGACGTCGAAGCCGCCGTCCAGGTCCTCCTCGATGGCGAGGTGGGCGATGTCCTCGACCTGGACGGGGTCGAGGCCGGACTCGGCGAGCAGCGCGGCGAGTGCGGGGTCGAGCCCGCACTCGTACACTTCCTCGCCGCCGCAGCCGCAGTCGTCACCGCAGCCGCCGCCCTGGACGGGCGCACCGATCTGGATCAGGGGGACGTCCACCGGCTGGGGACGGAGTTCCTCGGGCGTGCTCACGGTTACGGCTCCAGGGGGGTGGCTGCGACGGTCGGGGGGAAGGTGGCGCTGGTGGTGGGGCGGATGTCCAGGGACCGCCCGGGGGTGACGCGGGCGACGAGGTGGCGGCGCCAGGCCGCGTCGTCGCGGTCCGGCCGGTCCGCGCGCCAGTGGCAGCCGCGGGTCTCCTCGCGCGCGGCCGCCGCGGCGACCAGGGCCCGGGCGACCAGCAGCAGGTTGGTGGTCTCCCAGGCCTCGACGCCCGGCACGGCGGCCTTGCGCTCGTCGGCGTGGATCGCCTCCAGGCGCTCGGCGGCCTCGGCGAGGCTCTCGGCGGAGCGCAGCACCCCGGCGCCGTTGGTCATGATCCGCTGGATCTGGATCCGGGTCGCCGGGTCGAGCAGCGGTACGGGGCCGTCGTGCGGATCCGCGTCGACTTCCGCCCCTGGTACGGGAGTCGGCGGGAGCACGGCCGGGTTCTCCGCGATGTCCGCCGCGATGTTCTCGGCGAAGACCAGGCCCTCCAGGAGGGAGTTGGAGGCGAGCCGGTTGGCACCGTGCACTCCGGTGCAGGCGACCTCACCGCACGCGTACAGGCCCGGCACGGTGGTGCGGCCGCGCAGGTCGGTGCGGACGCCGCCGGAGGCGTGGTGCGCGGCCGGGGCGACCGGGATCGGCTCGGTCACCGGGTCGATGCCGTGCGAGCGGCAGGCGGCCAGGACCGTCGGGAAGCGCTGCTCCCACATCTCGGCGCCGAAGTGCCGGGCGTCCAGGTACATGTGCTCGGCGCCCTGCGCCTGCATCTGGCGCGTGATGGCCTTGGCGACGATGTCGCGCGGGGCGAGCTCGGCCAGCTCGTGCTGCCCGAGCATGAAGCGGGTGCCGGCCGCGTCCACCAGGTGGGCGCCCTCGCCGCGTACGGCCTCCGAGACCAGCGGCTGCTGGCCCTCCGACTCGGCGCCGAGGAAGAGGACCGTGGGGTGGAACTGGACGAATTCGAGGTCGGAGATCTCGGCGCCGGCCCGCAGCGCGAGGGCCACCCCGTCGCCGGTGGCCACGGACGGGTTGGTGGTCGCCGAGAACACCTGGCCCATGCCGCCGGTCGCGAGGACGACCGCGGGGGCGTGGACCGCGCCGACGCCGTCGTGCTGGCCCTCGCCCATGACGTGCAGGGTGATGCCCGCGGTACGGCCGTGCTCGTCCTTGAGGAGGTCGAGGACCAGGGCGTTCTCGATGGTGCGCACCGCCTGGTCGCGGACCGCCTCGACGAGCGCCCGGGAGATCTCGGCGCCCGTGGCGTCGCCGCCCGCGTGCGCGATGCGCCGGCGGTGGTGGCCGCCCTCGCGGGTCAGGGAGATCGCGCCCGAGTCGTCGGTGTCGAAGTGGGCGCCGGTGGCGATCAACCGCCGTACCGCGTCCGGGCCTTCGGTGACCAGGAGCCGCACCGCGTCCTCGTCGCACAGGCCCGCGCCGGCCACCAGCGTGTCGTCCAGGTGCCGCTCGGGGGAGTCGCCCTCGCCGAGGGCGGCCGCTATGCCGCCCTGGGCCCAGCGCGTGGAGCCGTCGTCCAGGCGGGCCTTGGTGACGACGACCGTGGCCAGACCGGCCGCGGTGCAGCGCAGCGCGGCGGTCAGGCCCGCGACGCCGGAGCCGACGACCACGACGTCCGCGTCGATGGCCCAGCCGGCGGCGGGGGCGTCGAGCCGTATTCCGGTACGGGTCATTGCGGTGCTCCAAACGTGAGCGGGATGTTGTCGATGAGGCGGGTGGTGCCGACGCGGGCGGCGACCGCGAGGATCGCCGTGCCGTCGAATCCCTCGGGGGCCTCCCGGCCGTGTCCTGCCGGGGGACGACTCCCGGACCCGTCCTCGCCGGTGTGGCCGATCTCCCGGAACGTCGCCGGGTCGACGAGCGCCAAGTAGTCGACCGCGACCGGGGGTTCGGCCTTCGCGGCGGCGTCGAGCACGCCCTGGGCGACGGCCTTGATGGCGGCGGGCGACGGCCCGGCCGCGGCGACCGCGTGCGCGTCGGCGGCGGCGCGGGCCTCGCCGATCGCGGTGAGCGCGTCGGCCCGGCCGGCGGCCGCGCCCCCGGCGCTGGCCCGCGCGTGCAGGGCGTGCTCCGCGGCCAGCCGGTCACGGGCCGCGAACAGAGCGCGCGACAGGGCGCGGGCCGCGGTCCGTTCGGCCGGGGCGAGGTAGCGGTTGCGGCTGGACAGGGCGAGCCCGTCGTCCTCGCGGACCGTCGGCACGCCGACGACCTCGACCGGGAAGTTCAGATCGCGCACCATGCGCCGGATCAGCGCCAGTTGCTGGGCGTCCTTCTGCCCGTACAGGGCGACATCGGGCGCGCTGAGGTGGAGCAGCTTGGCGACGACGGTGAGCATGCCGTCGAAGTGGCCGGGCCGGGCCGCGCCTTCGAGGAGCTCGCCCATGGGGCCCGCGGTGACGCGCACCTGGGGCTCGCCGCCGGGGTAGACCTCGTCCACGGAGGGCGCGAACACCGCGTCGGCGCCCGCCCGTTCGGCGATCGCGCGGTCCGCGTCCAGGGTGCGGGGATAGCGGTCCAGGTCCTCGCCCGCGCCGAACTGGAGCGGGTTGACGAAGACGGTCACCACGACCTGCCCGTCGGGTCCCGCCAGCTCACGGGCGGTGCGGATCAAGGTGGCGTGGCCCTCGTGCAGCGCGCCCATCGTCATCACGACGGCACGGCGGCCGGTGTGCTCCAGGGCCGCGAGCTCCGCGGCCGTACGCACCAGGGCGGTCATCGTTCGTCTCCCTCGGCGAGCACCCCGAGCAGGTCCTCGGCGAGCTCGGGCTTGAGCAGACCGTGCGCGAGCGCCCGGTCCGCGGTCGTACGGGCCATCGCGAGGTATCCGGCGACCGTGCCCGGCGCGTGCTTGCGCAGCTCGGCCACGTGGGCGGCGACCGTGCCCGCGTCGCCGCGCGCGACCGGGCCGGTCAGGGCCGCGTCGCCCGAGCGCAGGGCGTTGTCGAGGGCCGCGCCGAGCAGCGGGCCGAGCATCCGGTCGGGGTGGGCGACACCGGCCCGTTCGAGCAGCTCCATCGACTGGGCGACCAGCGTGACCAGGTGGTTCGCACCGAGCGCGAGGGCCGCGTGGTAGAGCGGGCGGTCGCCCTCCGCGATCCACTCGGGCTCGCCGCCCATCTCGATGACCAGGGCCTCCGCGGCGAGCCGCAGCTCCTCGGGGGCGGTCACGCCGAACGAGCAGCCCGCCAGGCGCTGGACGTCCACGGCCGTACCGGTGAACGTCATCGCCGGGTGCAGGGCGAGCGGCAGCGCGCCGGCCCGCCTGGCCGGGTCGAGGACGGCCGTGCCGTACCGCCCGGAGGTGTGCACCAGGAGCTGGCCCGGGCGGATCGCGCCCGTCTCGGCGAGACCCTCCACCAGGCCCGGCAGCGCGTCGTCGGGCACGGTCAGAAGGACGAGCTCGGCGCGCGCGAAGACCTCGGCCGGCGGCACCAGCGGCACGTCGGGCAGCAGGGCGGCGGCCCTGCGCACCGAGGCGTCGGAGACGCCGGAGACCGCGACCGGGCGGTGTCCGGCCAGCTGGAGCGCGGCGGCGAGGGCGGGGCCGACCCGGCCCGCGCCGACGACGCCCACGGCGAGGCGGGCGGGTCGGTCCGCCGGGCTGTGTTCGTGGCGGTGCTCTGATGGTGCGTTCACGCGGTGGGGGCCTTCCGTTCCAGTCCGCGAGGGGTACCGGACGCCGAACCAAATCAAACGGCCCGCTCATGCTACGCCCCGGCCCCGGAAACCCCTTTGGTTGTCCACAGGGTGTGGGCGATCATCGCCCCATGCCAGACACCGAGCCGAATCCCCGCCCCGACTCCTCCGCCCCGGCCCCGGGAGCGGCACCGGACAAGACCCCGGCGACCCCGGGAGCAACACCGGAGGAAACCCCGGAGGAGACTCCGGAACAGGGCCACCAGCGGCGCCTGGCCGTCTTCAGGAGCGCCGGGCGGACCCTGGCGCACCACACGGTCGACCACACCCTGGCCGAGCGCCTGACGGCCCTCCTCGCGGACGGCGCCGAGGTCTACGACCTGGACGCGTTCGCCGACCTCTACGGCGACGGCGCGGTGGCCGAGCTGGAGCGCCGCACCGCCGAGGAGCTCGGCTTCCCGGCCGCCGCCTTCTTCCCCACCGGCACGATGGCCCAGCAGGTCGCGCTGCGCTGCTGGGCCGCGCGCACCGGCGACACGACGGTCGCCCTGCATCCGCTCGCCCACCCCGAGGTGCACGAGCGCCAGGCCTTCGGACAGCTCAGCGGCCTGCGCACGGTCCACCCGACCCACGAGCCCCGGCTGCCGAGCGCGGCGGAGGTGCGCGACTTCGAGGAGCCGTTCGGCACGCTGATGCTGGAGCTTCCGCTGCGCGACGCGGGCTATGTGCTGCCGACCTGGGACGAGCTGACCGCCATGGTGGAGGCGGCCCGCGAGCGGGACGCGGTGGTGCACTTCGACGGGGCCAGGCTGTGGGAAACCACCGCCCACTTCGGCCGCCCGCTGCGCGAGATCGCGGGCCTCGCGGACAGCGTGTACGTGTCCTTCTACAAGACCCTGGGCGGCCTCTCGGGGGCGGTCCTCGCGGGCCCGGAGTCACTGATCGCGCAGGCCCGCGCCTGGCGCCACCGCTACGGCGGCCAGCTCTTCCAGCAGTTCCCCGCCGCCCTGTCCGGCCTGCTCGGACTGCGCCGCGAACTGCCCGAGCTGCCGTCGTACGTGGCCCATGCCAAGGTCGTGGCAGGTGCGATCGCGGCGGGCCTGGCCGAGGCGGGCGTCCCGTGGTTCCGGGTGCACCCCGAGCCGCCGCACACCCACCAGTTCCAGGTGTGGCTGCCCTACGACGCCGAGGTGCTCAGCGCCGCGGCCCTCCGGCAGGCCGAGGCGGGCACGTGCCTGTTCCGGCGCTGGTTCACGAGCCCCTCGGGCCCGGCGGGCCTCGCCCTCACCGAGGTCACCGTGAACGCGCCGGGCCTCGCGTGGACCGCCGAGGACGTACGGGCCGCGGTGGCCGACTTCGTACGGCTGCTGCCGTAGCCCGCTCCCGCCGTGGGCTCACGGGCAGGCGGGCGGGCGGCGGCTGTGCCGCGGGGCGATCAGGTGGGCCAGGGCCGCGCGCAGTCTGCCGGTGGCGAGGCGGCCCGCCAGGACCGCCTCGAAGCGCCGGTAGTCGCGCATCCCGCGCACGGTCACCACGTCGTGGGTCCCCGGCACCGGCGGCGCGGGCTCGCCGAGGCGGGCCGCGCGGTATCTGTCGATCATGTGCTGCTGCATCGCGTCCATGTATCCACGGTGAGCCCGTGCGGGCGCCGCGTCGCGCCGATTGACGAGTCGCGTCAAATGGCGCCCTGACCAGCGCCGTCGATTGACCGAGACCGTCAATCGACGGCCGCTCCGCCGGTGCGCCGGTGCACCATGGGCGCATGAGCGTGACCATCGACATCACGGGCCTGCCGCCCGAGCGCATCGGCTTCGCGATCTCCCCGCTCGCGGAGCTGGGCCTCGCCCTGCACGCGCTCTCGGAGCCGGGTCACCACCCGGGCCTGCACGGCTGGGCGACGGCCACTGCGGCGGCCCTCAAGCCGGACCTCGCGGACCGGCTGCACGAGGCCGAGTTCCTGTGGCGCAACACCTTCTCCGACGTGTTCATGCCGTTCGCCGGCATACCCGGTCACGACGGCACCCCCGGCGCCACGCTCACCGAGGACCTCGATCTGCTCGACCGGCTCACCGACGAGCGGTTCACCTCCGCCGCCCTGGAGTTCACCTGCTCCAGCCTGTACGGGGTCAAGACGCCCTCCCCGCTGCACGATCCGGCGATGCGGATGCGGGCCCTGGAGATGGCGGCGACGCGCGGCCCGCGGCAAGTGGAGTTCACCCAGCGCCTGTTGGACGATCCCGCGTCCGTACGGGCCTGGCTTCGACGCCTCCTGGAGGACTGCGAGCAGGCCTTCTTCGCGGACACCTGGCAGCGGGTCCGGGTCCAACTGGCCGCCGACGCACGGCACAAGGCGGAACTGCTGCGCCGCAAGGGCCTCGACGAGGCGATCGGATCGGTCTCGGCCGCGCTCAGCGTCGACCAGGGCGGCACCCGGATCAGCATCGACAAGCTGACCGAGGGCCGCACGATCGCCACCGACCCGGAGCCCGGCGCGGGGCTCACCTTCGTGCCCACCTCGTTCGGCTGGCCGCATCTGATGGTGCTGCACGCACCGGGCTGGCGGCCGGTGATCCACTATCCGGTGCACGGCCCCGAACTGCCCTCACCCGCCTCGGTGGAGACGCTCAAGCTGCGGATGGAGGCGCTGGCCCACCCGATGCGGATGCGCCTGTGCCGCAACCTCGCCCGCTCCCCGTACACCACGAGCGAGCTCGCCGACGCGCACGGGATCACCGCTCCGGAGGTCTCCCGCCACCTGGCCCTCCTGAAGAAGGCCGGGCTCATCACCACCCGCCGGCGCGGCCGGTACGTACTGCACCAGCTGGACCTGACGGTGGTGGCCCGGCTCGGCAGCGACTTCCTGGAGGGCGTGCTGCGCTGAGCCTGCGGGCGCGCGTCCCGGGCCGGGCGGCCGGGTCAGCCGGCGCCGCCCGCCCGCACCAGGCCGGTCTCGTACGCCAGGACCACCACCTGGACCCGGTCGCGCAGCTCCAGCTTGGTCAGGATGCGGCCCACGTGGGTCTTCACGGTGGCCTCCGACAGGACGAGGCGGGCCGCGATCTCGCCGTTGGACAGGCCCTGCGCGACCAGCAGCATGACCTCCCGCTCGCGCTCGGTCAGCCGCTCCAGTTGCTTGTGCTCGGGCTCCTTGCCGCTGGTGGGGAGCATCGGGGCGAACCGGTCGAGCAGCCGCCGGGTCGTCGAGGGCGCGACCACCGCGTCGCCGCTGTGGACCGAGCGGATCGCGGCCAGCAGTTCGCCCGGCGGCACGTCCTTCAGCATGAAGCCGCTGGCCCCGGCCTTCAGGCCGGAGAAGGCGTACTCGTCCAGGTCGAAGGTGGTCAGGATCAGCACCTTCGGCGGGTTCGGCGCCCCGCAGATGCGCCGGGTGGCCTCCACTCCGTCCAGCCTCGGCATGCGCACGTCCATCAGGACCACGTCGACGGCGGTCGCGCGCAGGATGTCGATCGCCTCCGCGCCGTCGCCCGCCTCCGCGACGACCTCCATGTCCGGCTGGGCGGCGAGCACCATCCGGAAGCCGGTGCGCAGCAGCACCTGGTCGTCGACGAGCATCACGCGGATCGTCATCGTTCCCTCTCCATCACGCCGTACAAGGTCCGGCACACGAACACGTACCGGAAATCAGTGGGCCGGCTTGAGCGGCAGCAGGGCGCTGATGCGGAAGCCGCCGCCGGGGCGCGGCCCCGCGTCAAGGGTGCCCCCGACCATGCCGATCCGCTCCCGCATGCCGATCAGGCCGTGGCCCCGGCCGTCCGCGCCGCCGTCCTCGTACATCTCGTGGGCGGCGCCGCGGCCGTCGTCCTCGACGAGGAGGCCGAGGCCGTCGTCGAAGTACACGAGCCGCACGCTCGCCCCCGCGTCCGGACCGCCGTGCTTGCGCGTGTTGGTGAGGGCTTCCTGCACGATGCGGTACGCCGTCAGCTCGACGCCGCTGGGCAGCGGGCGCGGAGTGCCCTCGACCTTGAAGTCGACGGTGAGACCCGCCCCCCGGACCGTCTCCACCAGGTCCTCGATCTGCTGGACGTCGGGCTGCGGGACGTACTCCCCCGCCTCCTGGTGCTCGCCGGTGCGCAGCACCCCGAGCAGCCGGCGCATCTCGGCCAGCGCCTGACGGCCCGTCATCGAGATGGTCTCCAGGGCCGTCTTCGCCTGGTCCGGCGAGGTGTCCATGACATAGGCGGCGCCGTCGGCCTGGACCACCATCACCGAGACGTTGTGCGCCACCACGTCGTGCAGCTCTCGGGCGATCCGGGCCCGCTCGGCGGCGACCGCCACCTTCGCCTGCGCCTCGCGCTCCCGCTCCAGGCGCGAGGCCCGCTCCTCCAGCTGCGCGAAGTACGCCTTGCGGGTGCGCATCGAGTCGCCGAGCACCCAGGCGAGCACGAACGGGACCGTCATGATGACGACGAAGAAGACCTTGTCCTGCCCGCTGTTCCCCGCCCCCGCCTCCGCCCAGCGCACCTGGGCGAGCGGAGCCGCGAACAACCCGCCGATCAACGCCACCCGCGAGGCCCAGCGCTCGCCCACGGAGGCCGCGGTGTAGACGAGAACCAGCATCGCGAAGTCCTCGATCCGCGGCTGGACGTCCAGCGCCAGCTGCGCCAGGCCCACGGCGATGACGAGCAGCAGCATCCGCTCGGGCATCCGGCGGCGCAGCGCCACGGCCACGCCCATCCCGAGCGAGACCAGGACCTGGAGGCTCCAGGCCGGCTGCTGCGCGTTGTGCGGCCCCGACAGGATCTGCAGGCAGGAGAACCCGAACAGGACGACGGCCCAGAAGGCGTCGACCCCGGTCGGGTTCCTGCGGATGAAGTCGTAGAGGCGCTGCACGTAACCCAGCGTAGGGAAAGCGGACAGGCGCAGGGGTCAACCGCCGGGGCGATCCTGATCCCGGCGGCGTACTCCGCAAGGTGGAGACTTGGGCGCGTGACGGATGAGACGTGTCAGCACTCCGGCGACGACAACCGGCCGGGGCCGGCGGATCCGCCGGGGCGGGGCGCGCTCCTCGGGTGGCGTGCGGCCACCGAGCGGGCGCTGTACGGGGACGGCGGGTTCTATCTGCGGCCCGAGGGGCCGGCCGGGCATTTCCGCACGTCGGTGCATGCCTCGCCGCTCTTCGCGGGGGCGGTCGCCCGCCTCCTGACCGAGGTCGCGGCCGGGCTCGGGCCCGGGCCCTTCGACCTCGTGGACGTCGGCGCCGGGCGCGGGGAACTGCTCACCGGGGTGCTCGCCGCGCTCCCGGCGGACTTTCCGGTCCGGGCGTACGCCGTCGAGCGCGCGGCCCGCCCCGCCGGGCTCGACGAGCGGATCGTCTGGCGGGATTCGGTGCCGCGGGGCATCCGGGGGCTGCTCTTCGCGAACGAGTGGCTCGACAACGTGCCGGTGGAGGTGGCCGAGGTCGACGCGGCGGGGGTTGCCCGGCTCGTCCTCGTCGGGCCCGACGGCACCGAGACCCTGGGCGCGCCGGTGTCGGGCGCGGACGCGGAGTGGCTCGCGCGGTGGTGGCCGCTGAGCGAGCCGGGGGCCCGGGCCGAGATCGGCCGGCCGCGCGACGCGGCGTGGGCGGCCGCGGTCGGCTCGCTCTCGGCGGGCCTCGCGGTGGCGGTGGACTACGCGCACGAGCGAGGTGCCCGGCCGCCCTTCGGAACCCTGGCCGGATTCCGGGACGGGCGCGAGGTGGTGCCGGTGCCGGACGGATCCTGCGACATCACCGCGCATGTGGCCCTCGACGCGTGCGCGCTGCCCGGCGCGGAGCTGCTCCCCCAGCGCGAGGCCCTGGCCCGCCTCGGGGTCTCGGGGGCCCGGCCCCCCTTGGCCCTGGCGTCCTCGGACCCGGCGGCGTACGTCCGCGCGCTGGCGGCCGCGGGGGCGGCGGCCGAGCTCACCGCGCGGGGTGCCCTCGGCGACTTCCTCTGGCTACTCCAGCCCCAACCCCCTGGGGCTCTGCCCCAGACCCCGGGAGTCGCCCCGCCCCGCCCCTTCCCGCAACCCTCCGGGGGGTTGAAGCGACCTGGGGGCTCCGCCCCCAGACCCCCGGTCGCGCCTTGAGGGCGCTCGTCCTCAACCGCCGGACGGGCTGTAGGTGCCCCAGCACCGAGGCCTTTAGGGGCGCGGGGAACAGGCCGAAGACGCCGGCGCCGACCAGCACCAGCACCGCCAGGGGCGCGAGGAACTGCGCGACCAGCCACGCGCGGTGGACGGACGAAAACGGGGTTGGGGGCGCGGGGAACTGCGCGACCTCCCGCGTGCGGCGCGAGCGCGGGACCGTGCCGGGGCCCGGGTGGCAGGGGGGTCGGGGGCCCCGGGGGATACTGGCCAGCATGACGGAGACGACGGTCGGGATCGGGGGCGGGGCGGAGAGCACCGACATGGTGCTCAACATCGGCCCCCAGCACCCCTCCACCCACGGAGTGCTACGCCTCAAGCTCGTGCTCGACGGCGAACGCATTCAACAGGCCGAGCCGGTCATCGGCTACATGCACCGCGGCGCGGAAAAACTCTTCGAGGCCCGCGACTACCGCCAGATCGTGATGCTGGCCAACCGCCACGACTGGCTCTCCGCGTTCTCCAACGAGCTCGGCGTCGTCATGGCCGTCGAGCGGATGCTCGGCATGGAGGTGCCCGAGCGCGCCGTCTGGACCCGCACCCTGCTCGCAGAGCTGAACCGCGTCCTCAACCACCTGATGTTCCTCGGCTCGTACCCGCTGGAGCTCGGCGGCATCACCCCCGTCTTCCACGCCTTCCGCGAGCGCGAGGAACTCCAGGCCGTGATGGAGGAGGTCTCCGGCGGCCGCATGCACTACATGTTCAACCGGGTCGGCGGCCTCAAGGAGGACCTGCCGCTCGGCTGGCTCGGCCGGGTCCGGCACGCCGTCGCCTCGGTCCGCTCGCGCATGGACGTGTACGACGGCCTCGTCCTCGGCAACGAGATCTTCCGGGCCCGCACCCGGAACGTCGGCGTCCTGTCCGCCGAGGCCGTGCACGCGTACGGCGTGAGCGGCCCGATCGCCCGTGCCTCCGGCGTCGACTTCGACCTGCGGCGCGACGAGCCCTACCTGGCGTACGGGGAGCTCCAGGACACCCTGAAGGTCGTCACCCGCACCGAGGGCGACTGCCTCGCCCGCTTCGAGTGCCTCCTGGAACAGACCCACAACGCGCTCGACCTCGCCGACGCCTGCCTCGACAGGATGGCCGGCCTCGCGCCAGGACCGATCAACCAGCGGCTGCCCAAGGTCCTCAAGGCGCCCGAGGGCCACACCTACGCCTGGACCGAGAACCCCCTTGGCGTGAACGGCTACTACCTGGTCAGCAAGGGCGAGAAGACCCCGTACCGGCTGAAGCTGCGCTCGGCCTCGTTCAACAACATCCAGGCGCTCGCCGTACTGCTGCCCGGGACCCTGGTCGCCGACATGGTCGCGATCCTGGGGTCGCTGTTCTTCGTCGTCGGCGACATCGACAAGTAGCGCGCCGCCCCGGTCGGTTCGGGGCGGCGGCAACCTGTGCGTGCTACGAGATCGCGGTCCTCAGTACCGCCACGTCCAGCTGTTCCGTCTCGTCGTGGGCGGTCAGGTCGATGACCTCGCCGACCACCTTGTCGGGGCCCTGGTGCGCCCGGTTCGCGAGGACCTCCTCACCCACCACATCGGCGAGGTCCTCGTCCTGGACGGCCTCGATCGCGGCCGCCTTGTGGTCCACGTCCGCGGCCGCGACCGGCTCCGGGCCGCCCGCGCCGCCCGTGCCGCTCGTGCCGCTCGTGCCGAAGAAGTCGAAGCTTCCCTCCGGGCGAACAGCCCGGCGCGCGAGGTGGGGGACCACCGCGGCGGCGACCGGTGCGGGGGCCGCGGGCAGTTCGGCGTGGCGGGGCTTGGCGGTGAGGGCGGCCGACGGGCGGGTGTGCTCCCCGCTGCCGAGGGCCGCCGCGGGCTTCCCCTGCGGCTCCTCCGCCTCCCTGGCCTCGCGTATGCGCGACGCCTCGGCCTCGGCTCGCGCCTTCGCCTGGCGTTCGGCGCTGAGCGAGAGGGACTCCAGTGCGCGGGCGGCCGCGAGGTAGGAGGCCGGCGTCGGCGTACTGCCCGACGCCGTAAGGGCCTTGGGCCCGGCGGACTCCAGCGCCAGCTGACGCCGGCCCTCCAGGGCGCTGGCCCGCTCGGTCTCCGCGTTGGCGTAGCGCCGCAGCAGCGCCGCGTGTTCGCCGCGCAGCCCGGCCAGCTCCATGCGCTTGGTGCGGAGCTTGGCGTCGAGGCGGCCGCGCAGCTCGCGCGACTCCTCCAACTCCGTCTCCAGCTCGGCGATCCGCTCCTCGGTGCGCCACTGGTCGGCGGCGCGCGAGCGGGTCAGCTCGGCGACCCGGCGGCCCGCCGCCCGGTCCCAGGCGCGCATGAGCACCGAGCCGGTGACACAGGCCGCCGCGGCGGCCGCGGCCAGGGCCCGGAGCGCCGTTGGCTGATCGAAGAGCCAGGCGCCGCCGGCGCACAGGACGGAGACGCCTGCGACGGCCGACGGCTGAAGAAGCCGGTGCAGCGGAGGGGAATGACGGTGGCGTCCACGTGGCATGGCCTGAAATTTACCGTGCGTAGCCCGCCCGTGGACCCCCACCCGTCAATCTGTTCCCCTGTAGTTACTCCGACCGCCCCATTCGGCTACTTCTTGATCAGTCCCTTGGACTGGAGATACGCCTTGGCGACATCGGCCGGCTTGGCGCGCTCGGCGTCGACCTTGCGGTTGAGATCCACGAGATCGTCCGTCGTCAGCGCCTTGGTCAGCTTGCCGAGCGCATCGGCTATCTCCTGGCCGCCCGCGTCCTTCGCATTGACGACCGGCAGCACGTTGTCCGCGTTCTGCAACTTCTTGTCGTCCTGGAGCAGGACGAGGCCGTAGGTGTCCAGCGTCGCGTCGGTGGTGGTGGTCAGCACCAGCTGGTCCACCCCGTCCTTGACGGCCTGCTTGGCCTGCGGGGTGCCGACGCCCTTGGGGTCGATGCCGGTCACGTCGATGCCGTACTTGGACGTGAGGCCCGGCGCGCAGAATGGCCGGACCTTGCACTCGTCACCGGCGGCGATCTTCACCTCGGCTTTCGAAGTCCCCAGGTCGGAAAGGGTCTTGAGGTTGTTCTTGGCGGCGAATTCCTTCGTCACCGCGAACGCGTTCTGATCCACCGCCGCACCGGCCGGCAGAACCTTCAGTCCGCGCGGCCCGGCCAGCTTGGACAGTTCGGCGACGGTGGCCGTCACATCGCTGGACGCGATCGGCTTCGCGTTGGCGCCGTTGGCCTTGGCATTGAGGAATTCGGTGAGCGTCGCCGCGTATTCCGGGACGACGTCGATCTCGCCCTTCTCCAGGGCCGGCTCGTACAGTTCACGGTTCTTCACGGTGGTGACCGAGGTCGAGTACCCGGCGTCCGCGAGGACCTGCGAGTACAGCTCGGCGAGTACCGCGGACTCGGTGAAGCCGGCCGCGCCGATCACCAGCGAGCCCTTCTTCCCCCCGCCCGTACTGCTGGAGCCGCCGGAGGCGCTCGAACTGCTCTTGTCCTTGCTCTTTTCCAGGCTGTCGCCGCCGCACGCGGCGAGCGTGCCGGCCAGGGCCAGCGTGCCGAGCACCGCACCGGTCGTGCGCAGGATCTTGCTCATGAGGGTTTCACCGTCCAGGAGATGTCACGAAATCAGATGTCACGAAATCAAGGGAGCCGCGGGGTCACGAGGTGTGGGGGCGAGAGGAGAACAGGCGGTGCGGCGAGCACGACAGGAAGTCACGGCAGGAGGTACGGGGCGGCGGCGCGGGCTCACGAACGCTTGCGCAGCGGGCTGAAGAGGCGGTCGACCGCCACCAGGGCGCCCTCCACGAGCAGGGCGAGCGCCGCCACGAGCATCGCCCCCGCCACCACCTGGGGGGTGTTGTACACCGCGAACCCCTCCGTGACTATGCGTCCGAGCCCGCCGAGACCCGCCATCGCGGCGATCGTCGCCGTCGCGATGATCTGCACCGCCGCCGAGCGGAGCCCCGTCATGATCAGCGGGTAGGCCAGCGGCAGTTCGACCTGGAGGAAGAGCTGGCGCCCCGACATCCCCATGCCCCGGGCCGCCTCCACCGCCGCCGGGTCCACCTCGCGCATCCCGACGTAGGCGTTGGTCAGCAGCGGCGGCACCGCGAAGAGCACCAGGGCGATCACGGTGGGCAGATAGCCCGCGTTGCGCAGCGGCGTCACCATGAACAGGGCGAGCACCGCGAAGACGGGGATCGCACGGCCGACGTTGGAGAGGTTGACCGCGAGCGCGCCGCCCTTGCCGAGGTGACCGAGCCACAGCGCGAGCGGCAGCGCGACCAGGCAGGACACCACGAGGGCGAGCGCGCTGACGTACACGTGCTCCCCGAGGCGGTGCCAGGCGCCGTCGTCCCCGGACCAGTTGGCGCCGGTGGTCAGCCACGTCCAGGCCTGTGGGAAGACCCCCATCGCTCAGACCGCCTTCGCCGTACGGATGCGGGTCCACGGCGTGAGCAGCCACTGGATCCCGAGGAGCAGCAGGTCGGCGGTTATCGCGAGCACCACGCACAGCACGGACGCGGTAAGGATCTGCGCCTTGAAGAAGGTGGGCAGGCCCTGCTCGATCAGGTTGCCGAGGCCCCCGTGGTCGACGAGCGAGCCGATCGTGGTCAGCGCGACCGTGGCCACCGTGGCGATCCTGAGCCCGGCCATCAGGGCCGGCAGCGCCAGCGGCAGCTCGACCTCGAACAGCAGCCGTATGCGCCCGTATCCCATGCCGCGGGCCGCCTCCAGGGCGTCCGCGGGCACCGATTCGAGCCCGGCCAGGATGTTGCGCACCAGGATCGTCAGCGAGTAGAGCACCAGGCCCGTGATCACCAGGCCGGCCGAGAGGCCGAGCAGCGGGAGCAGCAGGGCGAACATCGCGAGCGAGGGCACGGTGTAGAGCACGGTCGTGAAGCCGAGCACGGTGGCCGCGACGCCCTTGCGCCCGCGCGCGAGCAGCGCGAGGGGGAAGGCGATGAGCAGACCGATCAGCACCGAGACGGCGGTGATCCAGATGTGCTGGACCGTCGCGTCGGTGAGCTCCTGGCTCCGGGAGCTGACGTACTCCCAGCAGATCCAGTCGTTCGCCGCCAGGCAGTTCTGCGCCACTCCCCCACCTCCCCTGACCTCTCGCCCGGTGCCCCGAACGTACGTACCAAAACCCTATCCCCGCCCACTGACAATCGACCTGCGCCTTTGCAGTACAGCAACATGGGCTTCACACAAGCGCGCCAGACTGCCTTCACAATGGGGACCCATGATCCGGTTCGAGCACGTCACCAAGCGGTACGCCGACGGCACCACCGCCGTGGACGACCTGTCCTTCGAGGTGGCCGAGGGTGAACTGGTCACCCTGGTCGGCCCGTCGGGGTGCGGCAAGACCACCACGATGAAAATGGTCAACCGGCTCATCGAGCCGACCGAGGGACGGATATTCCTGGACGGCGAGGACATAGCGACCGTCGACCCCGTCCAACTGCGGCGCCGCATCGGCTATGTGATCCAGCAGGTCGGGCTCTTCCCGCACAAGACGGTCCTGGAGAACACCGCGACCGTCCCGCATCTGCTCGGCGTGAAGAAGTCCGTCGCGCGGGAGCGCGCGGCCGAGCTGCTCGATCTCGTCGGGCTCGATCCGAAGACGTACGGCGCGCGCTACCCGGAGCAGCTCTCCGGCGGTCAGCGCCAACGGGTGGGCGTGGCAAGGGCGTTGGCGGCCGATCCGCCCGTACTGCTGATGGACGAGCCGTTCGGCGCGGTCGACCCGGTGGTGCGCGAGCGCTTGCAGAACGAATTCCTCAGGCTCCAGTCGCAGGTGCGCAAGACCGTCCTTTTCGTCACCCACGACATCGAGGAGGCGGTCCGCCTCGGCGACCGCATCGCGGTCTACGGGCAGGGCGCCATCGAGCAGTTCGACGCCCCGGCCGCCGTGCTCGGCGCCCCCGCCACCGATTACGTCGCGGACTTCGTCGGCGCCGACCGCGGCCTCAAGCGGCTCTCGGTGACCCCCATCGAGGAGAGCGACCTGGACCAGCCGCCCGTGGTCCACCTCGACGACCGGCTGCCGGCCGACATCGCGCGCTGGGCGGTCGTCCTGGACGGCGAGGACAACCTGCACGGCTGGATCTCCGGCGAGCAGGCCCGGCTCGGCAAGGGCACCGTCCGCGAGCACGCCCGGCGCATGGAGGCCTGGCTGCCGGTCGGCGCGTCCCTCAAGCAGGCCTTCGCCACGATGCTCCAGCACGACGCGGGCTGGATCGCGGTCATCGACCGCGAGGAGCGGGGCCGCTTCCTCGGCGTGCTCACCCCGGCCCGGCTGCACGAGGCGCTGCGCCGCTCCATCGACGCGGACGCGCAGGCGGTTCCCCGCACCGAGGTGACGGTCGAATCGGTGGCCTCGGTGAGCTCGCGCTGAGCCGGGCAGGCCGCCGACCGGGCGGGCCAGGGGGCAGCAGAAAGGCGTGCGGCCCGCCGACCGACCGGGCAGGGGCCGCGGAAGGCCGCGCGGCGCCGGTCAGCTCGCGCTGAGCCGGCCGCTGATCCACTCCAGGGTCGGCGGGATCTCGCGGCGCCACGTGTTGAAGTTGTGGCCGCCGCTGTCCAGCGTGATCGAGGAGACCCGGCCCGGCGCCTTCACCTTGTTGATGAAGGCCTGGGTCGGCTTGTAGTTGTCCTCGCCCGACAGCGAGCTGGTGACCAGGAACGACGACTTGCCGGCCGGCAGGTGGTCCAGGCTCCACAGCAGGTTGGCGCGGTTCTCCTCGTGCTTGTTGCCGTGGAAGAGGTCACCGGTCGTCGGGTCGTCCGCGGCCTTGTAGTACGCCGAGAGGCCCGCGCTCGCCGCGAACCGCTCGGGGTGCTGCATGCCGATCTTCAGGGCGCAGTAGCCGCCGGTCGAGTTGCCGATGAAGCCCCAGTTCTGCGGCTTCTTGCCGACCCGGTAGGTCGCCGAGATCGCGTCCGGCACGTCCTTGGCGAAGAACGTCTCGGTCTGCGGGCCGCCCGGTATGTTCACGCACTCGGTGTCCCGCTGGCCCGCCACCGTCGGGCGCATCATGATCAGGATCATCGGCTGCATCTTCTTCTGCTTGGCCTGCGCCCAAGCCGTCTTCGGGTACCTGAGGCCCTTGAGCAGGTTCTCGGCGGTGCCCGGATATCCGGTCAGTACGACCGAGGCCGGAAACGTCTTGTTCTCGTACGCCTTCTGGAAGTACTCGGGGGGCAGATAGACGTAGGCCGGGCTGGTGATACCGGACTGCTCGCCGGCCAGGACGATCTTCTGTATCTCGCCGCCCAGCTGCGGCTTGCCCGCGCCCGGGGTGTCCGGCTTCTGCTTGCCGACGACCTGCACGTTCTTGCCGCCCGCCGAGTGGTCGACGACCGTGCCCATGTCCTGTTCCTGACCGAACAGATCCGCCCAGGACCCGTAGAACAGGAACGAGTTGTTGGCGGCCAGACCGACCGCGGCGAAGATCGCCAGCTGGGTCGCGAGCAGCAGCCCGATCCGGCCCGTCACGGCCTTCCAGCTGCGACGCGCCAGACGCGGCCACAACCAGATGGTGACCGCGAACAGCACCACCGCCAGGAACACGGCGAGTGCCAGGACCTTGTTGCTCGTGAGACCCATGAGTCGATGAAACTTTCTGGCTGAGATTTTCCTGAGACCGAGGGAACCCGCCCCCCACAAGTCCCGTCCTAGAGGGCGCAAATTGTCCGGCTGGACGGTGCGGACGCCGTCCCCCGGCCAACTGAATCTCTCGCGGAGTCACGGGAAGCGATGTCTGTCAGGATAGATGGGGACAAAAACGGTTCGGTTCCGACTCGTGTACGAAAGGTCCTCCGCGGGCCGCGCCCCGAGTCGGTGCCCAAGCTGGTCGGTACGGCCTGCACGATCGTGGGCCTCCTGGACGTCGCGGCCGGAGTCTTCGATCGCGTCCGGCACAGTCGGTTCCACACGGTCAGCGAGGTGCTTCCGGGCACCTTCGGCCCCTTCGCGGCGGCCGTGGCACTCAGCGCGGGCATCCTGCTGCTGCTCCTCGCGCACGGCCTGAAGCGCCGCAAGCGCCGGGCCTGGCGGGCCGCCGTGGTGCTGCTGCCGATCGGGGCGGTGGCCCAGTTCTGGTACCGGCACTCCGTCGTCGGGGTGCTGATCTCATTGGTACTTCTCACGCTGCTGGTCCGCCACCGGAGCGAGTTCAACGCCCTGCCCGACCCGCGCAGCCGCTGGAAGGCGGTGGCGAACTTCTTCCTGATGGGAGCGGGGTCGCTGGGTCTTGGCCTGGTCATCGTGAGCGTCCACCCCAACCGCACGGTCGGCAACCCGAGCATCGTGGACCGCATCCAGCACGTGATGTTCGGCCTGTTCGGCGTCGAGGGGCCGGTCGAGTACCAGGGCAAGACCAGCTGGACGGTCGGCTACTCGCTCGGCGCGCTCGGCCTGCTCACCGCGATCACCACGATCTACCTGGCCTTCCGCCCCGAGCACCCGGCGGCCCGGCTCACCGAGGACGACGAGCACAAGCTGCGCGAGCTGCTCGCCAAGCACGGCGCCCGCGACTCGCTCGGCCACTTCGCGCTGCGCCGCGACAAGGCCGTCGTCTTCTCGCCCAGCGGCAAGGCGGCCGTCACCTACCGCGTGGTCTCCGGCGTGATGCTCGCGTCGGGCGACCCGATCGGCGACGTCGAGGCCTGGCCCGGCGCCATCGAGCGCTTCATGGACGAGGCCAAGGCGCACTCCTGGACGCCGGCGGTCGTCGGCTGCTCGGAGACCGGCGGCGAGGTCTGGACCCGCGAGACCGGTCTCGACGCGCTGGAACTGGGTGACGAGGCGGTGGTGGACGTCGCGGATTTCTCCCTCGCCGGACGCGCCATGCGGAACGTACGCCAGATGGTCAAGCGCATCGAGCGCAATGGCTACGAAACCCGCGTACGGCGCGTTCGTGACCTCTCCGACGGGGAGCTCGAACGCGTCCGCCGGGCCGCCGAGGACTGGCGCGGCACGGACACCGAGCGCGGCTTCTCGATGGCGCTCGGCCGCATCGGCGACCCGAACGACGGGGACTGCGTGATCGCGACGGCCCACAAGGCCGACGACGAGGGCGCCGCCCCCTCCCCCTACGGCGACCTGAAGGCCATCCTGCACTTCGTCCCCTGGGGCAAGGACGGAATGTCCCTGGAGATGATGCGCCGCGACCGTGCGGCCGACCCCGGCATGAACGAGCTGCTGATCGTGGCCTCGCTCCATGCCTGCGAGAAGATCGGCGTACGCCAGGTCTCGCTGAACTTCGCGATGTTCCGCTCGGCGCTGGCGCGCGGCGAGAAGATCGGGGCGGGCCCGGTGCTGCGGATGTGGCGGGGGCTGCTGGTCTTCCTCTCCCGCTGGTTCCAGATCGAGTCCCTCTACAAGTTCAACGCGAAGTTCCAGCCGCGGTGGGAGCCGCGCTTCATGGTGTACCGGGCCCACGCCGACCTCCCCCGCATCGGCTTCGCCGTGATGCAGGCGGAGGGCTTCGTGAACCTGGGCCTCCCCGGCCCCCTGGCCCGCCTCACCCGGGCGGCCCGCCCGGACCGTGCGTGCACGCACGTCCCCCCGAGCAAGCAGGGCGCGACGGCGGCGTAGCCGCGCCCCCTCGAACCCCGGTTCCGGGTCCCCCTGCGGGGTGCCTGGGCCGGGGTTCCGCGTTTCGGCTGCGCCGCGGGCGGCCGGGCGGCCCCGCACCTGAAACCCGCCGAACCCACTGGGGCTCCGCCCCAGCCCCGGGGGTTCTGGCCCCTCCCCACCCCTTCCCGCAACCCTCCGGGGGGGTGCGTCAGCCCTCCGGGGGGGGTGCGTCAGGCGGCCCTGTGCGTGGCTCGTCGGCCGCGTTTCGGCTGCGCCGGGTGAGCGGGGGCAGAGCCGAACCCACTGGGGCTCGCCCCAGCCCTCGGGGTCCTGGCCCCTCCCCACCCTTCCCACAACCCTCCGGGGGACAGTGCGTCAGCCCTCCGGGGGGGGTGCGTCAGGCGGGGCCGTGCGTGGCTGGTCGCGCAGTTCCTCGCGCCCCTAACCTCGTTCTCGTCCGCCCACCGTGCGTGGCTGGTCGCGCAGTTCCTCGCGCCCCTAACCTCGGCCTCGTCCGCCCACCGTGCGTGGCTGGTCGCGCAGTTCCCCGCGCCCCTAACCTCGGCCTTTGTCCGCCCACCGTGCGTGGCTAGTCGCGCAGTTCCCCGCGCCCCTAACCTCGTTCTCGTCCGCCCACCGTGCGTGGTTGCTCGCGCAGTTCCCCGCGCCCCTATAGGTGACCCCGATTGTCTTGGTACGGGCCAGCATCGGGCACCTTCAGCCCGTCCGGCGATTGAGGACGAGCGCCCTTAAGGCGCGATACGGGGTCCGGGGCGGAGCCCCGAACGGGGGTGCAGGGGGCGCAGCCCCCTGCGGGGGTCCGAGGGGCGCAGCCCCTCAGGGGGTCTGGGGCGCAGCCCCAGGGGCTGAACCCATCAACCCGGCCGCACGGGCGGGCGGGTGGGCAAACCCCCCGGGGCGGAGCCCAGGGGGCGCGGGGGCCGGCACCCGAGGGGCCGGCACCCGAGGGTCAGGCCCGCTGGAGCTCGGGCTCCGGGTCCGGGTCCGGGTCCGGGGACTCCGAGGACGCCGTGACCCGCCGCCCACGCAACCCGTCGGAGGACAACCCCACCAGAGCTACCCCCACCACGAGCACGAACGCGACCCCGGCCAGCGCGAAGCTGAGCGTGAACTGGCTCTCCGCCGGCAGCGGAGGCACCCCGGCCGGCAGGCCGGACAGCACCTTCGAGGCGAGCAGCGACGTGATCACCGCGCTGGCGATCGCGGAACCGACCGACCGCGAGATCGAGTTGATCCCGTTCGCGATCCCCGTCTGGTGGTGCGGGACACTCGCCACGATGAGCGCCGGCATCGCCGCGTACCCGAAGCTGATCGCCGCCCCGATCAGCATGCCCGCCATGATCACGGACGCCGTCGAGTCGTGCGCCCCGGTCAGCCAGGCGAAGCCGAGCACGCCGAAGGCGGCACCCGCCGCGAGCGTGAAGCGCGCCCCGATCCGTCCGACCAGCTGCCCGCCGAGCGGCGCCGCGACCAGCGAGACCAGCGTGGTCGGCAGCAGGTACTCGACGGAGGCCCGCAGCACCGAGGCGGAGAAGCCGTACCCGGTGAGCCGGTCCGGCATCTGCACCAGGTACGAGACGCCGATGAACTGGGAGAACATCGCGAAGCCGAGCAGCAGCCCGGCCAGGTTCGTGAAGAGCACCGGCCGGTGCGCGAACATCCGCATGTCGACCATGGGCGCCGCGACCTTGCGCTCGACCAGGACCCACACCCCGGCCATCACGACCGCGCCGACGAAGAGCCCGATCGTACGGCCGGAGGACCAGCCCCACTCGTGTCCCTGCGAGATGGGCAGCAGGAGCAGCACGAGGAAGGCGGCCAGGGTGGCCGCGCCGAGCACGTCGGTGCGTCCGCCCGTCTTGCTGCGGGAGGCCGGCACGACGACGATGACCGCGACCAGGGCGAGGACGGCGAGGATCACGGCGAGCCAGAACACCCGGTGGTAGTCGGGGTTCGAGCCCTGCGTGAGCAGCCCGGCACCGACGAGCGCGAGCCCGCTGCCGAACGCGAGCGTGCCGCTGACCAGCGCCATCGCGCCGTGCAGCTTCTGCGGCGGTATCTCCTCGCGCAGGACGGAGAGGGCCAGCGGGAAGATCGCGGTGGCCGCGCCCTGGAGCACCCGGCCGATGATCAGCAGGACGAGCGAGCTGGTGGTGGCGGCGAGCACGGAGCCCACGACCATGACCACGAGCACCCCGATCAGCGTCGGCTTCTTGCCGTGCATGTCGCCGAAGCGGCCGAGCAGCGGGGTGAAGACGGCCGCCGAGAGCAGGGTCGCGGTGGTGACCCAGCTGACGCCCGAGGTGGTGGTGCCGAGGTCGTTCTGGATGATCCCGAGGATCGGCACGACCAGGGTCTGCATCATCGAGACGACCATGGCGGCAAGGCCGAGGACCAGGACGAGCCCGGTACCGCCGCTGGGGCGTTGGTTAGTGGTCACTTCTTCTTCCGTACGGCAGGAGTAAGCACTCCCGAGTGCTCAGGGGCACTCGGGGGACTCAGGAGCAGGTACTTGAACACATGGAAGCTTGATTACCTCAAGCAACTGAATGAAGGTAAACGTCGAAGGTTGAGGTAGTCAAGTTTCGCCCGGCCCGCGGGTACAGTGGGCGCCATGCCAGGAACCAGCCGCCCGACCGCGGTCAGCAAAGCCGTCAGCAACGCCGCGCTCATGGACGCCATCTGGGACTCCCTGGCCGGCTTCTACGGCGACTTCACCTCGGCCGCCGCCGACGAGGGCCTCACGTCCAGCCAGGCCAAGACCCTGACCGTGCTGCGCCGGGGCCCCGCCTCCATGCGCTCGCTCGCCACCACGCTGCACTGCGACGCCTCCAACGTGACCGGAATCATCGACCGCCTGGAGGCCCGGGCCCTCGTGCGCCGCGAGCCGAGCCCCACCGACCGCCGCGTCAAGAACGTCGTCCTGACCGACGCGGGCGTACGCACCGTGGAGACCGTCCGCACCGGCATGCTCGCCACCCACTCCGCCCTGGACGGGCTTCCCGACGCCGACCGGGTCGCCCTGCACGATCTCCTCCAGCGTCTTTTCGCCACCTCCGAGCGTGGTCCGGGAACGTCCGGGTGACGCCTACGCTTGACGTATGAGTAAGTGGAACGGGCGGGGGTCCGTCGAAGGCCTGCCCGAGTGGGACCGCTGCGCTGTCATGGGCGTGGTCAACGTGACGCCCGACTCCTTCTCCGACGGCGGCAGGTGGTTCGACACCTCCACCGCGGTCAAGCACGGCCTCGACCTCGTCACGGCGGGCGCCGACCTCGTCGACGTCGGCGGCGAGTCCACCCGCCCCGGCGCCTCCCGCGTGGACGAGGGCGAGGAGCTGCGCCGCGTCATCCCCGTCGTACGGGGGCTGGCCGCCGAGGGCGTCACCGTCTCCGTCGACACCATGCGCGCCCGGGTCGCCGAGCGGGCGATCGCCGCCGGCGCGGTCCTGGTCAACGACGTCAGCGGCGGTCTCGCCGACCCCGCGATGATCCCCGCCGTCGCCGCCACCGGCGCCCCCTTCGTCGTCATGCACTGGCGCGGCTTCAGCCAGGACATGAACGCCCGCGCGGTGTACGACGACGTGGTGGCCGAGGTCGTCTCGGAGCTCCGCGCCCGTATGGAGGCCGTCATCGAGGGCGGCATCGCCCCCGAGCGGCTCGTCATCGACCCCGGCCTCGGCTTCGCCAAGCAGGCCGACCACGACCTCGCGCTCGTCGCCCACCTCGCCGAACTGCGCGCGCTCGGCCGCCCGGTCCTGGTCGCCGCCTCCCGCAAGCGCTTCCTCGGCCGCGTCCTGGCCGGCCACGAGGGCGCCCCTCCGCCCGCCCGCGAGCGCGACGCGGCCACCGCCGCCGTCTCCGCCATCGCCGCCCACGAGGGCGCGTGGGCGGTCCGCGTCCACGAGGTGCGGGCCACCGCCGACGCCGTCCGTGTGGCACGCGCCGTCGAGGGAGCCCGGTGAGCCCGCGCACCGAGAGCGAGGCGGTCGAGCGTGCCAACACCGCGTTCTACGAGACCCTGGAGCGGGGCGACTTCGACGAGCTGTCCGCCCTGTGGCTGGACGCCACCGAGGCGGGCGACACCGGGATCTCCTGCGTCCACCCGGGCTGGCCGGTGCTCTCCGGGCGCGGCGAGGTGCTCCGCTCGTACGCCCTGATCATGGCGAACACGGAGTACATCCAGTTCTTCCTGACCGATGTCAAGGTCGTCATCCTCGGCGAGACCGCGCTGGTCACCTGCACCGAGAACATCCTCAGCGGCGGCCCGGCCGAGGAGAGCGGCGAACTGGGCCCGCTCGTGGGCCAGCTCGTGGTCGCCACCAATGTGTTCCGCCGCACATCCGAGGGCTGGCGGCTGTGGTCCCACCACGGTTCGCCGGTACTGGCCGAATCGGGCGACGACGAGCCGGAAGAGGACTGAATCCGGGCAGGTTTGGGGACTTCGGAGGGTTGAACCCGAAGCCTCGGGGGATTGAACCCGGAGCCATCGGGTAGGGGCGGCTACCAGGCCTGTCTGGATCTGTCCATAGCCCCCGTGGGCGAGCAGTGTCAGTGCCCGCAGGTAGATTCGAATGTGGGCACCGTGCCGCCCGCACGCGGCCGCATGCCCGTCTGACCAACGACAGCAGGAGTGATTCGCGTGGATCGTGTCGCGCTGCGCGGCCTCAAGGCCCGTGGGCACCATGGCGTCTTCCCCCGGGAACGCGAAGAGGGCCAGACCTTCATCGTGGACCTGGTGCTCGGCCTCGACACCCGCCTCGCGGCGGCCGACGACGACCTGGCGAAGACCGTGCACTACGGCGTGGTGGCCGAGGAGGTCGTGGACGTCGTCCAGGGCGAGCCCGTCGACCTGATCGAGACGCTCGCCGAGCGGATCGCCCAGCAGTGCCTCAAGCACGAAGGGGTCCAGGAGGTGGAGGTGGTCGTCCACAAGCCCGACGCGCCGATCACCGTCCCGTTCGACGACGTGACCATCACGATCACCCGGAGCCGAGTATGACCGTGTTCTCGCAGGGGGCCGCGCAGAGCGACCCGACCGTACAGCCGGTACCCGCCTCCGTGGTCGAGCAGGTGGACGCGGCGGACGTCACGCTCTCCAACCCGCGCCGCGCGGTCATCGCCCTCGGGTCCAACCTGGGCAACCGCCTGGAGACGCTCCAGGGCGCCATCGACGCCCTGGAGGACACCCCGGGCCTGCGCGTCAAAGCGGTCTCGCCGGTGTACGAGACCGAGCCCTGGGGCGTCGACCCCGGCTCCCAGCCCTCGTACTTCAACGCGGTCGTCGTCGTGAAGACGACCCTGCCCCCGGCCTCGCTCCTGGAGCGCGGCCACGCCATCGAAGAGGCCTACGACCGCGTTCGCGACGAGCGCTGGGGCCCGCGCACCATCGACGTCGACATCGTCGCGTACGCCGACGTCGTCTCCGACGACCCGGTCCTCACGCTGCCCCACCCCCGCGCCCACGAGCGCGCCTTCGTGCTCGCCCCGTGGCTCGACGTGGACCCCGAGGCCCAGCTGCCCGGCCACGGCGCGATCGCCGACCTGCTGACCGGCGTCGGCCGCGTCGGCGTACAGCCGCGCGCCGATCTGGAACTCCGCCTGCCCGAGTAGTCGTTACGCTTCTGAGGTCGATCACTCAAGACGCGAAGGGCCCTACTCCGTGAAGCAACTGCGCCTGGGCGTGCTGGCCGGGTTGTTCGTCATCGCCGGGGTGCTCTCCTGGGCGGGCGCCCGGCTGTGGGACTCGGTCTCCACCCTGCCGAGCGTGCCGCTCGCGGCGCCCATCGTGCTCGGCGTGATCGCCGTCGTCCTGCTGGCGACCGGCCTGTCCATCCGGGCCAGGCTGCGGGCCCAGCGCGAGCGCCGCCCGGGCGCCAAGGGCGTGGAGCCCCTGATGGCGGCCCGCGCGGTGGTCTTCGGCCAGGCCAGCGCCCTGGTCGCGGCCCTGGTGTGCGGGATGTACGGCGGCACGGGCGTCTATCTGCTCAGCTACCTCGACGTCCCGGCCCGCCGCGACCAGGCGATCTACGCCGGCTTCTCGGTCCTCGCCGGCATCGCGGTGGTGGCCGCCGCGCTGTTCCTGGAGCGCGTCTGCAAGCTGCCCGACGACGAGGACGACAGCACGGCACCGGTCACCTGAGGCGCCATCACCTGACATACCGTCAGCCACTCATCATCTGACGCACCGTCACCAAGCAACGCCGGACGGCCCCGTACCCCTGCCGAGGCAGCGGGTGCGGGGCCGTCCGATGTCATCCGGCCCAGCGGGCCGTCCTCCTGCGGTTCAGCGCGCCATGATCAGGCTCATCGCCTCGCTGCGCGTCGCCGGGTCACGGAGCTGGCCGCGCACCGCCGACGTCGTCGTCTTCGCGCCGGGCTTGCGTATGCCGCGCACCGACATGCACATGTGCTCGGCCTCGATCACCACGATGGCGCCGCGCGCGTCGAGGATGCGCATCAGCGAGTCCGCCACCTGGGTCGTGAGGCGCTCCTGCACCTGGGGCCTGCGGGCGAACACGTCCACCAGGCGGGCCAGCTTCGACAGACCGGTGATCTTGCCGGACTCGGCGGGGATGTAGCCGACGTGGGCCACCCCGTGGAACGGCAGCAGATGGTGCTCGCACAGGGAGACGATCTCGATGTCCTTCACCAGGACCATCTCGTCGTGACCGAGGTCGAAGGTCGTGGTCAGGACCTCCTCGGGCGTCTGCCGCAGACCCGCCAGGATCTCCCGGTAGGCCCGCGCCACGCGCGCCGGCGTCTCCTGGAGGCCCTCGCGGTCCGGATCCTCGCCGACGGCTATGAGGAGCTCGCGCACCGCGTTCTCGGCCCGCTTCTCGTCGAACTCACCGATCTTGGCCTCGCCGTCCAGCGTCACCGGGTCGGTCATCTGTGCCTCGTTCCTCGACTGTCAATCCATGCGCGTGGCCGGAAAACACCCGCGCCCCCACAGGCTAGAACCTGGGGGGCGCGGTGTGCATTCCGGGGCCGGGGCGGCCCCCGGTGCTCAGCTCTCGGGACGGTCCTCGGGGGCCGGGACGGCCTCCGTCGGCGTCTCCAGGGGCGTGGAGCCGTTGGTGCTGGTGGTGGCGCCGTTGGTGAGCGCCAGCTCCTTGGGCGAGAGCACCGGCGGCCTCGTCGACGGCGTACGCCGCGAGGAGCCGGTCCAGGCCGGACGGGCCGGACGCTTGACGATGCCGGAGAAGACCTCGGCGATCTGCTCCTTGCCCAGCGTCTCCTTCTCCAGGAGCTGGAGGACCAGGTTGTCGAGGATGTCGCGGTTCTCGACCAGGATCTCCCAGGCCTCGTTGTGCGCCGTCTCGATGAGCTTCTTGACCTCTTCGTCGACGAGCGCCGCGACCTCTTCCGAGTAGTCGCGCTGGTGCGCCATCTCCCGGCCCAGGAACGGCTCGGTGTTGTCGCCGCCGAACTTGATCGCGCCCAGACGCTCGGTCATGCCGTACTGCGTGACCATCGCTCGCGCGGTGGCCGTGGCCTTCTCGATGTCGTTGGCCGCGCCCGTCGTCGGGTCGTGGAAGACGAGCTCCTCGGCCGCGCGCCCGCCCAGCATGTACGCCAGCTGGTCGAGCATTTCGTTGCGGGTGGTCGAGTACTTGTCCTCGTCCGGCAGAACCATGGTGTAACCCAGGGCCCGGCCGCGCGACAGGATGGTGATCTTGTGGACCGGGTCCGAGTTGGGGGAAGCCGCGGCGACCAGGGCGTGACCGCCCTCGTGGTACGCGGTGATCTTCTTTTCCTTCTCGGACATGATCCGCGTCCGCTTCTGCGGACCCGCCACGACGCGGTCGATCGCCTCGTCGAGGGCGTGGTTGTCGACCAGCTTCTTGTCGCTGCGCGCCGTTAGGAGCGCCGCCTCGTTCAGCACGTTCGCCAGGTCGGCGCCGGTGAAGCCGGGGGTACGACGGGCGACGGCCGACAGGTCGACGTCCGGGGCGACCGGCTTGCCCTTCTGGTGGACCTTGAGGATCTCCAGACGGCCCTGCATGTCCGGGCGGTCGACCGCGATCTGGCGGTCGAAGCGGCCGGGGCGCAGCAGCGCCGGGTCGAGGATGTCGGGCCGGTTGGTGGCGGCGATCAGGATGACGCCGCCCTTCACGTCGAAGCCGTCCATCTCGACGAGCAGCTGGTTGAGCGTCTGCTCGCGCTCGTCGTGACCGCCGCCGAGACCCGCACCGCGGTGCCGGCCCACGGCGTCGATCTCGTCCACGAAGACGATCGCCGGGGCGTTCGCCTTGGCCTGCTCGAAGAGGTCACGCACGCGCGAGGCGCCGACACCGACGAACATCTCGACGAAGTCGGAACCCGAGATCGAGTAGAAGGGAACGCCGGCCTCACCCGCGACGGCGCGGGCGAGCAGCGTCTTGCCCGTACCGGGCGGGCCGTACAGCAGCACACCCTTGGGGATCTTGGCGCCGACGGCCTGGAACTTCGCCGGCTCCTGGAGGAACTCCTTGATCTCGTGGAGCTCCTCGACGGCCTCGTCGGACCCGGCCACGTCGGCGAAGGTCGTCTTCGGGGTGTCCTTGGTGATGAGCTTGGCCTTGGACTTCCCGAAGTTCATGACTCGGGAGCCGCCGCCCTGCATCTGGTTCATCAGGAACAGGAAGACCACGACGATGAGGACGAAGGGGAGCAGGGACAGCAGGATCCCGAGGAACGGGTTCTGCTTGTCGGGCGAGACGGTGTACCCCTTCGGGATGTCACCGCCCTTCACTCCGGTCTGGAGCTGGTTGGCCATGTCGGTCGCCTGGGCGTCACCGATGTAGTTGGCCTGAACCTTGCTGCTGCCCTTGACCTTCTGGCCGTCCTTCAGGTCGATCTTGATGACCTGACTGTCACCAGTGGTGATCTTGGCCTGTTCGACCTGCTTGTTGTTGATCGCCTGTACGACATCGGATGTGTCGACCGTCTTGTAGCCGCCCGACGAGCCGACGACCTGCATCAACACGACCACGGCGAGGACGGCCAGCACGATCCACATGACCGGCCCACGGAAGTATCGCTTCACGTCCATCCATACGGAGCGAGAACGCCCCGTCCCTCCTGCCCGTAGGTAAATGCTGCTGTGAGTGTGACTAAGACTGTGTGTAAAGACTGTTCTTCGGACGGTACCCCAGCATTGTCACCCGTGGTCGCACGGTACGGGTGAAAGGGTCCTTCCCCTGCTCCAACGGCGGGAGGCGGGCTGTGGTTCCCCGAACGGCCCGGGTTGCGTCAGCCGCCGTACACGTGCGGCGCGAGCGTGCCGACAAAGGGGAGATTGCGGTACTTCTCGGCGTAGTCGAGGCCGTAACCGACGACGAATTCATTCGGAATGTCGAAACCGATCCACTTCACGTCGATCGCGACCTTTGCGGCATCCGGCTTACGGAGCAGCGTGCAGACCTCCAGCGAGGCGGGCTCGCGCGATCCGAGGTTGGAAAGGAGCCACGACAGGGTCAGGCCCGAGTCGATGATGTCCTCGACGATCAGGACGTGCTTGCCCTTGATGTCGGTGTCCAGGTCCTTGAGGATCCGCACGACGCCGGAGGACTGGGTGCCCGCACCGTACGAGGAGACGGCCATCCAGTCCATGGTGACCGGGGTGGACAGCGCGCGGGCCAGATCCGCCATGACCATGACGGCGCCCTTGAGAACGCCGACGAGGAGCAGGTCCTTGCCCGCGTACTCCGCGTCGATCTTCCCGGCCAGCTCCGCCAGCTTCGCGTCGATCTCTTCCTTGGTGATGAGCACCGACTGGAGGTCGGTGCCCATGTCCTTCTCGTTCACCCGGGCCGCTTTCTTGGGGGGTTCGGTTGGTCCGTGCGGGAGCCGAGTTACGTGCGTGAGCTCAGCTCTGCCGAATGACCAGTCTGCCACCCTGCCGACGGGCGACGACGCGGCCCGGGAGATTGATGGCCCGCTGGCCGCGCCAGCTGGTGATCAGCTTGTCGACCTCCTCCACATGGCGGGCGAAGAGCGAACCGGCGGGCGCGCCCGCCCCGATGACCTCCCGGCGCACGATGCGGCGGCGCACGGCGGGCGGCAGCGCGTAGAGCTTCGCGCACTCCAGGAGCCCGCTGTCGTCCCGCACGGTCGCCTCGGCCTGGAGGGCCCAGGCGTCCAGGGCGTCGGCGTCGTCGCGGGAGAGCTGGGCGGTGCGGGCCAGGGCCTCGACGACGCCCTTGCCGAGCGCCTTCTCCAGCGCGGGCAGCCCCTCCTGGCGCAGCCGGGAGCGGGTGTAGGCGGGGTCGGCGTTGTGCGGGTCGTCCCAGACCGGCAGCGACTGCACCATGCAGGCCTTGCGGGCGGTCTGGCGGTCGATCTCCAGGAAGGGGCGCCGGTAGCGGCCGGCCGCCCCCGAGACGGCGGCCATGCCGGACAGGGAGCGCGTGCCGGAGCCGCGGGCGAGGCCGAGGAGCACGGTCTCGGCCTGGTCGTCGCGGGTGTGGCCGAGCAGGACCGCGGCGGCGCCGTGGCGCTCGGCGGCATCGTCCAGGGCGGCGTAGCGGGCGTCCCGGGCGGCGGCCTCGGGCCCGCCCTCGCGGCCCACGTGCACGGCGACGGCCTCGGCGGGGTCCAGGCCCAGGCCGGTCATGCGGGAGACGACCTCGGCGGCGCGCAGGTCGGAGCCGTGCTGGAGGCCGTGGTCGACGGTGATGCCGCCGGCGCGCAGCGAGAGCTTGCGGGATTCGAAGGCGAGGGCGGAGGCGAGCGCCATGGAGTCGGCGCCGCCCGAGCAGGCCACGAGCACGAGGGGCTCGGGCGCGGTGCTGCGGCCGCCGGTCCCGGGACCGGCGGGGGCCCCCGCGGTCACGGCGGTGGCGACGGCCTCGTGGTCGCGGGAGTGTTCGTTCAGTACGTCGTGGAGTACGCGGCGAACCGCCAGGCGTATCGCTGCGACCGCAGGATGGGGACCCATGTCCGGTGCCCTTCGGTGAAGTTGGGGGGTGCCTCGGCGCGGAGAGGAAGCGGGGGGATCGGAGGAGCGGGGTGACGACCGGGGCTGTTCCGTCACACAGAGTGCGTAGATGGTGACAGAACAGAGCCGTTACCCGAGCATTGCACGCCTACCCATGCCCCACGGTCCCTCGGATGGGTGATTCCCGCGTTGACACCCGCCCACCGGCGGCTTTCGGGTCAGGACTCGGCGCGGCGGTGGACCCGGGCGACCCAGTCCGCGGGCGCCGCGATCTCGGACTTCGTCGGAAGCGTGTTCGGCGAGGTCCACACCCGGTTGAAGCCGTCCATGCCCACCTCCTCCACCACGGCCCGCACGAAGCGCTCGCCGTCGCGGTACTGGCGCAGCTTGGCGTCGAGGCCGAGGAGCTTGCGCAGCGCCATGTCGAGCCGGGAGGCGCCCTTGGCCCTGCGCTGCTGGAACTTCTCGCGGATCTCCCCCACCGAGGGCACGACCTGCGGCCCGACCCCGTCCATGACGTAGTCGGCGTGCCCCTCCAGGAGGGACATCACCGCTGTCAGCCGGCCGAGGATCTCGCGCTGGGCCGGCGTCTGCACCAGCTCGACCAGGGAGCGGCCCTCGTCCTCCTCGCCCTCCGGACGGCCGCCCGCGAGCGACTGGGCGGCCTCGCGCAGCCGCTCCAGGACGGTCATGGGATCGACCTCGGTCTGGTCGAGGAATGACTGGATCTCGCTCTCCAGGTGGTCGCGCAGCCAGGGCACGGCCGTGAACTGGGTGCGGTGGGTCTCCTCGTGGAGGCACACCCAGAGCCTGAAGTCGTGCGGGGCGACGTCGAGTTCGCGCTCCACGTGGACGATGTTGGGCGCGACGAGCAGCAGCCGCCCGCCGCCGCCGGGGGCCGAGGGCAGGTCACGGCTCGGGGGCGCGAAGGTCTCGTACTGGCCGAGGACCCGCGAGGACAGGAAGCTGAGCAGCGCGCCCAGCTCGACGCCGGTGACCTTGCCGCCGACCGCGCCGAGCACGGCCCCGCCGGGGCTGTTGCCGCGGCGCTCCTGCATCTTGTCGAGCAGCGGCCGCAGCACCTCGCGGAAGCCGGCCACGTTGGCCTTCACCCAGCCGGCCCGGTCGACGACCAGGACCGGGGTGTCCTCGGGTTCGACGCCCTCCGGGATCATCCGGGTGAACGCCCGTACGTGTTCTTCGGCGGCCTTGGCGTGCCGACGGAGCTCGGCGACGATCTCACGTGCCTCGTCGCGGCTCACGTCGGGGCCCGGCCGCACCAGTCGGGTCGCGGTCGCGACCGCGAGGTTCCAGTCGACCATCCCAGAGGTACCTGCACCGCCGATGCCAGTCATGCGTCAACCGTACGTGGTCGACACCGTGAGGGAACCCGGTCGGCACCCGTCAGTGCGCGGTGAGCCGGGTGGCGAGCCGGTCCAGGGCCCGCTGCGCGGGGGCGGGGTCGGCGCCGGGCGTGCCGGCGGACAGGAAGGCGAACGCCAGGAGGCGGCCGCCCGCGTCCACGACCGTGCCGGCCAGGGTGTTGACCCCGGCGCCGCCCAGGGTGCCGGTCTTCGCCCGGACCAGGCCGGTCGCGGCGGAGGCGGAGCCGTAGCGGGCGCTGAGGGTGCCGGTGAAACCGGCGACCGGCAGGCCGGTGAGGATCGGGCGCAGTTCGGGGCGGGCCGGGTCCGCGGCCCTGGCGAGCAGCCGGGTCAGCAGACCCGCGGTGACCTTGTCGGCGCGGTTGAGCCCGCTGCCGTCCGTGAACACGCTTCCGGTGAGCGGGAGTTGGAGCTTGCCGAGCCGGTCGGCCACGGCCTCGGCGCCCCCGTCGAAGCTCGCGGGCCTGCCGGTGGCGATCGCCGTCTGGCGGTTCAGGGCCTCGGCGATGTCGTTGTCGCTGTTGGTCAGCATCCGCTCGACGACATCGGGCAGCGGCGCCGACAGCGTGCTCGCCAGTTCCTTCGCCCCGGCGGGCCTGGCGCCCGCCACCGGGTCGTCGACCCGCACGCCGCGGTCCCGCAGCAGCCGGGCGAAGGCCCGGGCGGTGTCGCCCGCGGGGTCCGCGGTGCGCGCGGCGGGCCCGCCGTCCGAGGCGCCCGCGCCTCCGACGCGCCCCTCGTCCGTCATGAGGGCGACGACCGGTGCCAGGTTCTCGTTGGGCCCGATCGGATGCACCGAGGGCCCGCTGAACAGCGAGGCGTCGTAAGCCAGTTGTACGTGGTCGAGGGAGCGGGCCCGCAGCGCGCGGGCGGTGCCGTCGGCGAGCGCGGTCAGCCGGGCCGTGTCCAGGGTGGGGTCGCCGCCCCCGACGAGCGTGAGCGCGCTCCCCTGCTCGGGGGCGACCACGGTGGTCGCGAAGCGGCGGTCCGCCGGGAGCGCGGTGAGGGCCGCGGCCGCGGTGGCGATCTTGATGGTGGAGGCCGGCGTCATGGCCGCGTCCGGGCGCGAGGCGTACAGCTCCTGGCCGGTCGCGGTGTCGACGACCGAGGCCGCCGGCTGCGCCCCGAGCGCCGGGTCGCCGAGCAGCGGGGCGAGGGCCGCGGGCAGGGCGGCCGGAACGGGGGCGCCGCCGGGGACGCCGAGGGCCGCGAGGACGCCGGGCGCGCTCGGGGCCGGAGCCGGAGCGTCCGGATCCGTGGGGCGCTGGTGATGTGCGCCACCCCCGGCCGCCCGCGATGCGGCCCGTACCCGCTCGGCCGTACGCTGGCCTGAGTCCCACGGTCCGGCGAGGGCCACGGCTCCGGCCGACAGTGCCAGGCCGACCGCCGCCGCACCTGCTGTGAGCTGCCATGTCTTGGGTCCCGGCACCGGAGACCAGCCCCTTTCGCGATCACACACCTGCGTGAGGGACACTTAATCACCAGAACTGCGTCCAGCCCGGAACACGGCGGCGACGCAGCCCCGTCCAATGCATGTGCTGATCATGGAGGAGAGCCACCCGTGGAGTTCGACGTCACCATCGAGATCCCGAAGGGATCGCGGAACAAGTACGAGGTCGACCACGAGACCGGCCGGATCCGCCTGGACCGTCGACTCTTCACCTCGACCAGCTACCCGGCCGACTACGGCTTCGTCGAGAACACCCTCGGCGAGGACGGCGACCCGCTGGACGCCCTGGTCCTGCTCGACGAGCCGACCTTCCCGGGCTGCGTCATCAAGTGCCGCGCCATCGGCATGTTCCGGATGACCGACGAGGCCGGCGGCGACGACAAGCTGCTGTGCGTCCCGGCGTCCGACCCGCGTGTCGAGCACCTGCGCGACATCCACCACGTCTCCGAGTTCGACCGCCTGGAGATCCAGCACTTCTTCGAGGTCTACAAGGACCTGGAGCCCGGCAAGTCCGTCGAGGGCGCCGACTGGGTCGGCCGCGTCGAGGCCGAGGCCGAGGTCGAGGCGTCCTACAAGCGCCTTGAGGCGCAGGGTGGCGCGCACTGACGCGCGTACTTCCGTAACGACTGCGGGCGGCTCACCTCCGGGGTGGGCCGCCCGCAGTCGTCTCCGGTCATGACGGCCCACATACTGGGCAGGCGCACGCAAGCGGCCGGAGGGAGGCGAGGGATCAGTGGTGGCCGAGCAGCAGGATGTGGTCGAGGACCGCAAGCCCCAGTCCGACGAAGCCCGCAGCGCCTTCACGCCTCCCGAGGGCGTGGAGCAGCCGCAGGTGCCCGAGGAGGAGTCGCCGACCTCCGAGTTCGCGCTGCCCGCCGGGCTCGCCACCCCGGTGGTCGAGGCGCCCGCCGATCAGCCGGCCTCCGCGTTCACCACGCCCAGCGCCTACACCGCGCGCGAGCCGAACCCGATGGCCACCACCGGGTCCATGCCGCTAGTGCGGCTGTCCAAGGACGCGCCCTGGCAGGACCGGATGCGCACCATGCTGCGCATGCCGGTCGGCGACCGGCCGGTGGCCGAGCCGATCCAGAAGCACGACGACACCGGCCCCGCGGTGCCCCGCGTCCTCGACCTGGTGCTGCGTATCGGCGAGCTGCTGCTCGCGGGCGGCGAGGGCGCCGAGGACGTCGAGGCCGCGATGTTCGCGATCTGCCGCAGCTACGGCCTGGACCGCTGCGAGCCGACGGTCACCTTCACCATGCTGGCCATCACCCACCAGCCCTCGCTCGTGGACGACCCGGTGACGGCCAACCGCACCGTGCGCCGCCGCGGCACCGACTACACCCGTCTGGCGGCCGTGCACCGGCTCGTCACGGACATGACCAGCGAGGACCACGAGGTCTCCCTCGAAGAGGCCTACCGGCGCCTCGCGGAGATCCGCCGCAACCGCCACCCCTACCCGGGCTGGGCCCTCACTACGGCCTGCGGGCTGCTCGCCGGCGCGGCCTCCGTGCTGCTCGGCGGCGGCATCACGGTCTTCATGGTGGCGGCGGTCGGCGCGGTGCTCGGCGACCGGCTCGCCTGGCTGTGCGCGTCCCGCGGGCTGCCGGAGTTCTACCAGTTCGCCGTGGCCGCGATGCCGCCCGCCGCGATGGGCGTGGCGCTCAGCCTGCTCCAGTGGGATCTCAGCGCGCCCGCGGTCATCACCGGTGGCCTGTTCGCCCTGATCCCCGGACGGGCCCTGGTGGCGGCCGTCCAGGACGGTCTGACCGGCTTCTACGTCACCGCGGCGGCCCGGCTGCTCGAAGTCGGGTACTTCTTCGTCGCGATCGTCGTCGGCGTCCTGACCGTCCTGTACGGGGGGCTCCAGTTCCACGCCAAGCTCAACCCCGAGGGCACCTTCCAGCCCATCGACCGGCCGATCCTCCAGACCCTCGCGTCGATCCTGCTCTGTCTGACCTTCGCGGTCCTGCTCCAGCAGGACCGCTCCACCGTCCTGATCGTGGCCGCGAACGGCGGTGTCGCCTGGGTGGTCTACGCCTCGATCGCGGTCACCGCGAAGGGCTCACCGATCATGGCCACGGCCATCGCGGCCGGCCTGGTCGGCCTGTTCGGGCAGCTGCTCTCGCGGTACTGGCACACCTCGGCGCTGCTGTACGTCACCGCCGCGATCGGCCCGCTGCTGCCCGGTAGCGCCACCTACTTCGGTGTCCTGGCGATCGCCCAGAACCATCTCAACCAGGGCGTCACCTCGCTCGCCAAGGCGGCGGCGCTGGCCCTGGCCATCGCGATCGGCGTGAACCTCGGAAACGAGATCGCCCGGCTCTTCCTCCGGGCCCCCGGCGCGGGCCGCGCGGCCGCGAAGCGCACCCGAGGCTTCTGAGGCGCCGCACGGGGTCGCCCGGCTCGGCCGAACGCGCTGCCCGCCCCCTCCCCCGCGGAAGGCCTACCGCTTGGCGTGGCGGCCGCCGCGCTGCGGGGACTGGCCGGGGCCGCCCGGGCCCTCGGCCGACGGGTTCCTCTTCGCCTTGGAGCGGGCCCGCAGGAACTCGATGGCGATCGGGACGACCGAGATCAGCACGATCGCGACCAGGATCAGCTCGATGTTCTTGTGCACGAACTCGACGTTGCCGAGCGCGGCGCCGAGCAGCGTGACACCCGCGCCCCACAGGGTGCCGCCGATGACGTTGAAGGTGACGAACGAGCGGTAGTTCATGCCGCTGACGCCCGCGATGATCGGCGTGAACGTCCGCACGATCGGCACGAAGCGGGCCAGGACCAGCGACTTGGGGCCGTACTTCTCGAAGAACTCGTGCGCCTTCTCGACGTTCTCCTGCTTGAAGAGCTTCGAGTCGGGCCGGCTGAACAGCGAGGGGCCGACCTTCTTGCCGAACAGATAGCCCACCTGGTCCCCGAGGACCGCGGCGAAGACCACCAGGACGCACACCAGCCACAGCGGGGTGTCCAGCTTGCCCGTGGTGACCAGGAGGCCGGTGGTGAACAGGAGCGAGTCGCCCGGCAGGAAGAAGCCGATGAGCAGGCCGGACTCGGCGAACACGATGATCAGCAGGCCGACCAGGCCGAAGGTCTGCAACAGGTAGTCGGGGTCCAGCCAGCTCGGTCCGAGGGCAAGGGTGGTCACGGGTACCGGGCTCCTGGTGTGGGTGTCGGGCGGGCTGTCTGCCGTCGGCAGCCAAAGTTATCAACGTAACGCGCGAAAGCGAGGTTCCAGGGGCAGGCTGGAAGGGCCGACAAGCGCTACCGAAGGGGAACCCGATGGGCATCGAGGAATACGGCGGCGGCCAGACTCCGCAGTCGGACGTACTGGTGGTCACCACGAACGACGTACCCGGGTACACCGTGCAACAGGTGATCGGAGAGGTCTTCGGCCTGACCGTACGCTCCCGCCACCTGGGCAGCCAGATCGGCGCCGGCCTCAAGTCGATGATCGGCGGCGAGCTGAAGGGCCTGACCAAGACGCTGGTCGAGACCCGCAACCAGGCGATGGAGCGGCTGGTGGCACAGGCGAAGGCACGGGGTGCGAACGCGGTCCTGATGATGCGGTTCGACGTGACGGAGGCGGCGGACGTGGGCACCGAGGTGTGCGCGTACGGAACCGCCGTGATCCTGGCCCGCAACTGACAGCGCCACTCCCAACCCCCGCCCTGCGAAAGGTGGTTGACCGTCCATGGCACTGCACCGAGGCGGCAGCGAGAAGGACCGCACCGACGAGAAGGAGTACGGGCGGCTCGCCCTGAACCCCTTCTTCGGGGAGGCCGACCCGGTCGGCTCGATGACCTCCGCGCCGCCCCGGCACCGGCTGCCCGACCGGCCGCTGGCCCCCGCGACCGCGTACCAGGTGGTGCACGACGAGCTGATGCTCGACGGGAACGCCCGGCTCAACCTGGCGACCTTCGTCACCACCTGGATGGAACCGCAGGCCGGGGTGCTCATGGCGGAGTGCCGGGACAAGAACATGATCGACAAGGACGAGTACCCGCGCACCGCCGAGCTGGAGCGGCGGTGCGTGGCGATGCTCGCCGACCTGTGGCACGCCCCGGACCCGAACACCGCGGTCGGCTGCTCGACCACCGGGTCGAGCGAGGCGTGCATGCTCGCCGGGATGGCGCTCAAGCGGCGCTGGATGAAGCGCAACGCGGACCGCTACCCCTCGCGCGACGCCCGGCCCAATCTGGTCATGGGTGTGAACGTGCAGGTGTGCTGGGAGAAGTTCTGCACGTTCTGGGAGGTCGAGGCGCGGCAGGTCCCCATGGAAGGGGACCGCTTCCACCTCGACCCCGAGGCCGCCGCGGCCCTGTGCGACGAGAACACGATCGGCGTCATCGGCATCCTCGGCTCGACCTTCGACGGGTCCTACGAGCCGATCGCCGAACTGTGCTCGGCGCTCGACGATTTGCAGGAGCGTACGGGTCTGGACATCCCCGTCCATGTCGACGGGGCGTCCGGGGCGATGGTGGCGCCCTTCCTAGACGAGGACCTGGTGTGGGACTTCCGGCTGCCGCGGGTGTCCTCCATCAACACCTCGGGCCACAAGTACGGGCTCGTCTACCCCGGGGTCGGCTGGGCGCTGTGGCGCACGGCGGCCGAGCTCCCCGAGGAGCTGGTCTTCCGGGTGAACTACCTCGGCGGCGACATGCCCACGTTCGCGCTGAACTTCTCGCGGCCCGGGGCTCAGGTGGTGGCCCAGTACTACACGTTCCTGCGGCTCGGCCGCGAGGGCTACCGGGCGGTGCAGCAGACCACGCGGGACGTCGCGCGCGGGCTCGCGGAGCGGATCGAGGCGCTCGGCGACTTCCGACTCCTCACCCGAGGGGACGAGTTGCCGGTGTTCGCCTTCACCACGGCGCCGGAGGTGCGGAGTTACGACGTGTTCGACGTGTCGCGGCGGCTGCGGGAGCGGGGGTGGCTGGTGCCGGCCTACACCTTTCCGGCGAACCGGGAGGACCTGTCGGTGCTGCGGGTGGTGTGCCGCAACGGGTTCTCCTCCGATCTCGGGGCGCTGCTCCTGGAGGACCTGGGGCGGTTGCTGCCGGAGCTCCGCCGCCAGGCCGCTCCGCTGGGCCGCTCCGAATCCGAAGCCACGGCCTTCCACCACTGACCCGTCCACCGTGCGTGGCTGGTCGCGGGGTCAGTCCTCCCTGAAGGCATACGCCCCGCCCTCGATCCGGGCGATCAGCCCCCGCGTCCACCCCGCCTCCGCATCCGCGGAGTGCACCCACATGTTCATGATCTCGCCGATGTGGCCGAGCTGGGCCGGGCCGCCCTCCGGGGCGTAGTACTCCGTCACCGAGCCGCGCCACGCCGCCAGCTTCCCCAGCCGGTCCCGCAGCAGCGCGATCACCTCCGCGCGCGGCAGGTCGACCATGAAGCCGATCGCCGCCGACAGGACGTCCATCTTCTGGTCGTAGGACGCGAGCGCCTCGCGCAGCAGGCGGAAGTACTCCGCCCGCCCCGCCTCCGTCAGCTCGTACTCGGTGCGCGGCGGCCCGCCCGCCGTACTGGGCGCCACCTCGTGCGCGAGGAGCACGTCCTGCTTCGCCATGTGCTTGAGCGCGTGGTAGATCGAGCCCGGCTTGGCGTTGGACCACTCGTGGGCACCCCAGTACTCCAAGTCGTTGCGCACCTGATAGCCGTGCGCCCGGCCGTGCTGACGTACCGAACCGAGGACGAGGAGTCGGATGGCTGACATGACCGCAAGAATATGACCCCGGCCCTCCCGCGCGGACGTCAGCCGTTTGCGAGCGCCACCAGCTCGAACGCCGTCTTCCCGTCGAGCGACTCGCGGATGATGTCCGCGTGCCCGGCGTGCCGGGCCATCTCCTCGACGAGGTGCATCATCAGCCAGCGCATCGAGACCCGGCCGTCCTTGGGGAACCACGGTGCCGCGGGCAGCGGGAACGTGTCGTCGAGGGAGGGCACCTTGCGGATGAACTCCTCCGTCTCGACGGCCACTTCGGCCCAGAAGGCCAGCATGCCCTCGACGGTCTCGTCCCCGATCAGCACGAAGCTCTCGTGCCAGTTGGACTGGTCGCGCTGCTTGTCGTTGGGCCGCTGCTGCGCCATCCGCAGCCAGTTCAGCTCGGTCTCGGCGACGTGCTTGACCAGCCCGGACAGGGACAGCCCGCTCGCGCTGGGGCGGCTCGCGGCCTGCTCGTCGGTGAGCCCGATGAGCGCCCGGCGCAGCCCGCCGCGCTGGGCCTCCACGAAGTTGATGAGGGCGCCGCGCTCGTCGCCGTACGTCTCCGAGGGAACGTGAGTAACCATGATCCAACCGCCTTCTTCCGCGCCTGCCCTGTGCCGACAAGAGACACGGTAGGAGTCATAGAGGTCAGCTCCTGTCCTCTATGACGGGTGTCGGAGCGTCCGGACAACTCGCTTACCACGCGGGCCCGTCGGAACCGCGCGGGCCCGTCAGAACGGGAACGGGCTCCGCTCGTGCTGCACCGAGATCCACTTCTGGGTCGTGAACGCCTCGACCGTGGAGTCACCGTTGAGCCGCCCGAGCCCCGAGTACTTCTCGCCGCCGAAGGCGACCAGTGGCTCGTCCTGGATCGTCGAGTCGTTGACGTGCATCATCCCGGTGTCGATCCGCCTGGCGAACCGCACCCCGCGCTCCACATTGGCGGTGTGCACGGCCCCGCTGAGTCCGTACGGGCTGTCGTTCGCGATGCGTACGGCCTCCTCCTCCCCGTCGAAGGGGATGAGCAGGGCGACCGGGCCGAAGATCTCCTGGCGCAGTACGGGAGAGTCGGCGGGCAGGCCCGACAGGACGGTGGGCTCCACCAGGTTGCCGCGCGTGCGGCCCCGCACCAGTGCGGTGGCACCCTCGGCGAGGGCCTGCTCGACCAGTGAAGTCAGCGCCTCCGCCTGGAAGTTGTTGATGACGGGGCCGATGTCGGTGGCCGGGTCGGCCGGGTCGCCCGTTCTGAGCGAGGCCACCCTGGCGAGGAACTTGCCCGTGAACGCCTCCTCCACCGACCGGTCGACCAGGATCCGGTTGGCGGCCATGCAGACCTGCCCCTGGTAGACGAAACGGCTGAAAACAGCCGCGTCCACGGCGTAGTCGAGGTCGGCGTCGTCGAGTACAACAAGTGCGCTGTTGCCACTCAGTTCCAGGATGACGCGCTTGAAGTGGCTGCCGGCGATCGAGGCGACGTGCCGCCCGGTGCGGTCCGAACCGGCGAAGGAGATCACCTTGGGGACGGGGTGCTCGATGAGCGCGTCGCCGATCTCGGCGATGTCGGTGACCAGGACGTTCAGCAGACCCGCGGGCAGCCCCGCGTCCTGGAAGATCTTCGCTATCAGCCCGCCGCCGACCACCGGCGCGTTCTGGTTCGGCTTGATGACGACCGCGTTGCCCAACGCCAGTGCCGGGGCTATGGACTTGATGGTCACCAGGAACGGGAAGTTGAAGGGACTGATCACCCCGATCACACCGACCGGCAGCCGGTAGACCCGGTTCTCCTTGCCGTCGACCGGGGACGGCAGGATGCGGCCCTCGGGGCGCAGCGCCAGCTGGATCGCCTCGCGCAGGAACTCCTTGGCGAGATGGACCTCGTACACCGCCTTGAGCCGGGTGCCCCCCAGCTCGCTGATGATGGCCTCGATGATCTCGGCCTCGCGCTCCTCGGTGATGCGCAGGGCGCGCTCGAAGACGAGCCGTCGGGTGTACGGGTTGGTGTCGGCCCACTGCCGCTGGGCCCGCTCGGCCGCGCGATAGGCCTCGTCGACCTCCTCGACGGTGGACACGGTGATGGTGGCGAGCTTCTCCCCGTTGTACGGATCGAAGTCGATGATGTCCCACGACCCGCTGCCGGTGCGCCACTGGCCGTCTATGAACTGGTTGGCGAGGTCGGTGAAGAAGGACATGCCATCCCCTACTGCTGTGTCCGCCGGCTCCGCGCGGTCAACCGCGTCACTGGCCTGATGTGACGTCATCCTACTGATGAGTCAGCTGAGTTGAAGGAGTCCGCGCAGAAGATCGCGGCTTTCCTCGGGGCCGGGACTGTCCTGTTGCAGCCGCGCCATCGCCCGCTCGTACTGGCCCACCTCTTCGGGCTTGTCCAAATACAGTGCGGAGGTGAGCTGTTCGAGATACACGATGTCCGACAGGTCGGACTCGGGGAACCGCAGCATCGTGAAGGCGCCGCTCTCGCCCGCGTGCCCGCCGAAGCTGAACGGCATCACCTGGAGGTTGATGTTGGGCTGCTCCGACATCTCGATGAGATGCTTCAACTGGCCCCGCATGACGTCCCGTTCGCCGTACGGGCGCCGCAGCGCCGCCTCGTCCAGGACGGCGTGGAACTGGGGCGCCCGCTCCGACACCAGGGCCTTCTGACGTTCGAGACGCAGCGCGACGCGCTTGTCGATCTCGGCGGCCGGTGCACCGTGCATGCCCCGCGAGACCACCGCGTGGGCGTACGCCTCGGTCTGCAACAGGCCGTGTACGAACTGGACTTCATAGATGCGAATGAGCGAGGCCGCGCCCTCCAGACCGATGTACGTCTGGAACCAGCCCGGCAGTACGTCGCCGAAACTGTGCCACCAGCCCGCGATGTTGGCCTCCTTCGCGAGGCTGAGCAGCGACATGCGCTCCGCCTCGTCGCCGACACCGTAGAGCGTGAGCAGGTCCTCGACATCCCTGGCCTTGAAGCTCACCCGCCCCAACTCCATACGACTGATCTTGGACTCGGACGCCCGGATCGAATAGCCGGCCGCTTCCCGGGTTATGCCGCGCGACTCGCGCAGGCGCCTCAGCTGAGAGCCCAGCAGAATGCGCCGGACCACCGAACCTCCGCCGGCCTCGACTGCACTCGGCCGGGGGGATCCCCATGCCTCCCCTGCGGTCACTTCGCCGTCCTCCCCATCCAATGGTGGTGGGCAGTCTGCCATCAAAACGCTTCACCCCGTACCCGCGTGATTACGGAAATGGTCAAGGAGTGAAATCGGCCTGAGGAACTTCTGAGGAAGAAATGAGCAAGAAACGGCACGGGCAGGGACAGGTCGGTCGCGTGCACGTGCATCTGCCCTTGCATCGGGCCGAAGCATTGGGAACCATGGTCCTCGCGCACCTGCGTGCTCAACTGCGTCTAGTCGCTTGCGTCCTGTACCGCCACGGCCGCGAACCCGGGAGTGCCTCGCATGGGGACGAATGGATCGACCATGCTGGAGCCTTACGACCCCTTAAGGCAGGCGCTTCCCCCCTTCGACCCCTCGACCGTGGCGGGTTCCGCGTCCTGTGCGCTGCCCGCGCGCTACGAAGCGGTGCGCGGAGCAAGGAAGTTCACCGGTTCGACACTCACGCAGTGGGGCCTCGGCGAGCGCTTCGACGATGTCGCCCTGGTCGTCTCGGAACTCGTCACCAACGCGCTGCGGCACGCGTTGCCCGCCGACATCCCGCGCGAGACCGAGGTCCCGGTGCGGCTGCACCTGATGCGCTGGACCAGCCGTCTGGTGTGCGCGGTGCGCGACCCCAGCGACGAGAGCCCGATCGAGCGGGCGGGCGACGACTTCGGCGCCGAGTCGGGCCGCGGCCTGTTCTTGGTGGAGTCCTTCGCCGACAGCTGGGGCTGGCACCCACTGTCCGGGGCGATCAGCGGCAAGGTCGTCTGGGCCCTGTTCCGGCTGCCCCCCTCGGACTGACCGCCCGACCCGACCGACCCGACCGACCCGGCCCACCTCGGCGGCGCCGGCGCCCCGGTCAGCACGCAACGCCGAGGGCGGGCCGGGCCGCCCTCGGCACCCCTGCGATCCGGCTGTCCTGGGCGATCTCTGCGGCCCGGCCCCGGCCATCCCTGCGGCCCGGCTGACACCTGTCAACGCGCGACCGCGAACGGTCGCCCCACCCTGCGGCCTTGCCTCTTCTGCCCTCTGCCCGCCGACCGCCGTCAGCCGACCGCCGTCAGCCGTCAGCCGTCAGCCGTCAGCCGTCAGTCGGCTATCAGATGGTCGAACTCGCCGTCCTTGATCCCGAGCAGCATGGCTTCGATCTCGGCTCTCGTATAGACGAGGGCGGGCCCGTCGGGGTGACGCGAATTGCGCACCGCCACCCCGCCGCCCGGAAGTTTGGCGAACTCGACGCAGGATCCCTGCGAGTTGCTGTGCCGGCTCTTCTGCCACGCGGCACCCTGGAGCTCCGCTGCGGCCATGCCGTTGTACGCGTGGTGCAAGGTCGCTCCCGGGATGTGCAGACGTGCAACTGTGAATGGTCAACTGCCCCGGATCATAGCTGTGTTCATGTGCGCCTGCATGGGAAGATGCACGTGCACGCGGGGTGCCCGAGCGGTTACAGCCGCTCGCCGCACCTCGCGCCGCGGCAGGCGCGCCGGGCCGTCCCCTTCGTACTCCTCGTGCACGAATAAGAGACGCACTCCGGCGCCGCCTGGTTCAGACTTTCCGCCGTCCCCCCGCGGCAGGCGCTCGCGGACGGCATGCGGTCGGGGCATCGCGCCGCATCTCGGGGGTCACATACGTGGATCCAGTACCGCCGGCGGATCGGAGCGGCCGCCTGCCCGCGCCGTAACGCGCCCGACACCCGTCAGGCTCCGACAACAGCCCAACGGGCTTACGGCTGAGGCGAGTTGGAGGCGGTGAGGGCGTCCGTCAGGTCGTCGAGGCAGTGCAGGACCAGACCGGCGCCCCGCCGCACCACGCGGTCGGGCACGCCCTCGCCGTCCCAGGCCTCCAGCGCCTGCTCGACCTCGTCCCATCGCGGGACGCGACGCTCGCGCACCGCCTTCGCGCCCTCCTCGGTGGCCTCGCGCAACGCCTCGGCGAGCTTCGCGGCGGCCGGCACCGGCACCGCGTCCCGGTCCGGCAGATGCGCCTCCATCAGCATCGCCGTACGCCCCAACTGGCTGAGCGCGTGCGCCGATTCCTCGGCCGCCAGGTGCGAGAGGCCCCGGTGGCGGACCGGTTCGTGAGTGGCCTTGTCGAGCGCCTCCTGCCAGGCGATACGGGCCTCGCGCGTATCGAGCAGCGCCTGGCGCAACTCGCCCGTGCCGCGGTCCGGATCGGCGTAGTGGAGGACGACGGCGGAGGCGTAACGGCCGTTCGCGGCGAGCCAGTCGGCGAGGCGGGTGCGCAGGCGGGGCGTCTCCCAGGCCGGATAGACCGCGTACGACACCATCGCGAGCGCCCCGCCGATCAGCGTCAGGAACACCCGGTCGGGCACGGTCTGGGTCCACTGGAGGCCGCCCATGCCCAGCAGGAAGACGACGTACGCCGAGACGCACCCGCTCAGCACCGCGTAGCCGGTACGCATCAGCAAGTACGCCAGGAACGCGCAGGTCACCGCGATGGCGGCGGAGAGGCTCGTATCGGGGTGGGTGAGCTGGACGATGCCGGTGGCGAGGGCGACGCCGACGAGGGTGCCGCCGAAGCGGGCGACGGCGCGGGCGTAGGTGAGCGTGAAGTCCGGGCGCATCACCATCACGGCGGCCATCGGGGCCCAGTAGCCGTGGCCGAACGGCAGGACGTAGCCGAGCAGATAGCCCACCGTCGCCACCACGCAGACCCGTACCGCATGCCGGAACACCGGCGAGCGGCGCCGGCCGAGCTCGGCGCGCATGGTGCGCAGGGCGGACGGGAGCAGGCGCGGCAGGGTGGGGCGCAGCAGGGGTTCCGCGCCCTGTCCGGTGCCGCTGCCCCGGGCGGTTTCGACGACATCGGCGAGCAGCGTGGTGAGCCGTCCCGCGGCGCGGCGGGCGGGCCCGGTGAGGATGGCTCCGGTGTCGGGGGTGGCGAGCGCGGCCTGGGCCGCGGGCGGGATGACGGGGGCCTCACCGTGCCGCACGGCCCGGGCGGCGGCGTCCAGTACGGTGCCCGCGGCGGCGAGCAACTCCCTTACCCGGTGGCGTTCCTCGCCCTCCTCGGGCACGCCGAGCGCGGGGTCGGCGAGCGAGGCGAGCACCGGCCGGATCCGCTCGGCGACGCCCCGGGCGCCGTGCAGTTCGGCGGGGCGGCGGCGGGCCTCGCGCGGGGTGACGGCGGCGGCGAGCCGGGCGGTCATGAGGGGCTCGGGGTCGAACGGGGCGACCGGGTCGTGCCGCAGCCTGCGCGCGTAGTCGGCGACCGCGGCCAGGGCGTCCGCGAGCGCGTCGCGCTGGGCGCCCCAGCGGCGGATGGGGAACAGGACGACGAGCGCGGCCTGGACGACCCCGCCGACCGCGATCATTCCGGCGTGCCCGGCGGCCTCGGCGACGGTGCTGGGGAGGGTGACGGTCACCAGCATGATCGCCACGTTCGAGGAGGCGATCACCCCGACGGTCGGGCCGACCGCCCAGGCGAGGCCCGCCACGAACGTCCACAGGGCGAGCAGCAGCAGGAAGAACGGGGAGTGAGTGCCGACGAGATAGCCGAGGAAGGTGGAGATCGCGAGGGAAAGGCCGGAGGCGAGGGCGAGTACGGGCCGGGGGCGCCAGCTGCGCTGGTAGGTGGCGATGGCGCCCTGGAACGCGCCGAATGCCGAGCTGGCGGCGACGGAGGGGCCGAAGAAGGTGAGGCTGATGCCGACGACGATGGCGAGGCCGGCTGCGCCGCGCAGGGCGACGAGGGGTTCGAGCCGGCGCCGCTCGACCTTCAGCCCCGAGCGGGCGGTCTCCTTCAGCGCCCGGACCCAACCCATGATCCCGAGGCTACCGGCCCCGGCCGGGTACGGGCCGCCGCGGCGTGGCTCCGGGTCGGTGAACGTCCCGCCGGGGCTCCGCCCCGGGCCCCGGTTCCTGGCCCCTCCCCGCCCCTTCCCTAAACCCGCCGGGGGTGGGAGCGGAGGAGCGATCTTCCGGGGCTCCGCCCCGGGCCCGCGATGCAAGTGCGGACCGTGCGAGGCTGGCCGCACAGTTCCCCGCGCCCCTCAATCCCCTTCCGGGTGCGGACCGTGCCCGCCTCTCGCGCAGTTCCCCGCGCCCCTCAATCCCCTTCCGGGTGCGGACCGTGCCCGCCTCTCGCGCAGTTCCTCGCGCCCCTCAGTCCCCTTCCGGGTGCGGACCGTGATCGCTTCTCGCGCAGTTCCTCGCGCCCCTCAACCCCGTTTCCGTCCGCGGACCGTGGTCGCCTCTCGCGCAGTTCCCCGCGCCCCCAAAGGCCTCGGTGCTGGCCCGCATCGGGCACTTCAGCCCGTCCGGCGATTGAGGACGAGCGCCCTTAAGGCGCGATACGGGGTCCGGGGCGGAGCCCCGAACCGGGGTGCAGGGGGCGCAGCCCCCCCTGCGGGGGTCCGAGGGGCGCAGCCCCTCAGGGGGTCTGGGGCACAGCCCCAGGGCCCGAACCCATCAACCCGGCCGCACGGGCGGGCGGGTGGGCAAACCCCCCGGGGCCAGGGGCGGAGCCCCAGGGGGCCCCGGCCTAACCCCCCAGGCCGCGCATGCGACCCCGGTGGGCCCGGTCCGCCGCCGCCCGCCCATCCCGCCAGCCCGACTCGTCGGACACCCCCCGCACCCGCGTCGACACCGTCCGGGGAAACATCTCCTCCGCCCGCCCCGCCACCGCCACCGCCCGCGTCGCGAGCACCGGAAGCAGCTCACCCCCGAACTCCGCCTCCACCCCCCGCGCCGTCTCGGCGAGCAGATCGCCGAGCCTCCCGGCGTACGCCAGCAGGAACGACTGCCGGAACGTCTTCGTGCGCTTGCGCCCACCCGCCCGCTGCGCCGCCTCCGCCGCCGTCATCGCCGCCGTGCCCTGCACGAGGAGCGAGGTGTGGAGGAGCTCGACCGCCTCCAGGTCGCCCTCGAACCCGACGACCGTCGAGAAGCCCAGCTCGGAGTTCCACACCGCCCGGCAGTGGTTGGCGGAGGCCACCGCGTCGAGCAGGATCGCCTTCGCGGTCTCGTACGGCGCGTCCACCCCGATCCGGCAGGCCCCCGGCACCTCCCCGCCCGCCCCGCGCTCCGCGAGCAGCGCGTCGTCCACGCTGTGCCGCGCCATCAGCTCCTGCGCCTTCGCGGTGAGCGCCTCCGCCTCCTCCGGGAACCCCGTCGCCTCGGCCTTGGCGAGCAGCGCCCGGATGCGGGCCAGCGTCTTCGGTTCGCCGTGCACCGGCGGCCCGAGCACCGAGGCACCGGGCGCGGGCCCGGCCGGCTCGATCGCGGGGAGGGCGAGCAGGACCCGGTACAGCTCAAGCACGGCCGTGGCGTACGAGAAGCGGTCGGCCCGCCACGCCTCGTGCGGCAGCTCCTCGACCTGCCCCTGCCAGCGCGCGGGCAGCCGCTCGTAACGGGACAGCTCCTCGCGGACCAGCCCGGCCAGGATGCGTACCTGCGGCTCGTCCAGGTCACGCCGTACGATCCGTACGACATCGGCGGGCTGCCAGCCCCGGTCCCAGGCCCGGCGTACGAACTCCCGTCCCCTCAGGGCGAGTTCGGCATCGGCGTCCGGTGCGGCGGCGAGCAGCGAGGCGCCGGTGTCCAGGGCCGCGTCACCCTCGATGTACAGCGCCGCCGCGAACGCGCGGTCCACGGCGTCCATCACCGCACCGCCCCGCGTGCGCGCGACCGAGTCGTCGCGCTGGGCCACACCGGCATGGAAGTCTCTCCTCAACGAATCCTCGCGTCCCGGACCCCACCATCGTCCCAGCTCTCGACCGGAACCCCGAAACGCGGGCCGCCCCACCGGCCCTGGCAGACCGGGCCGCCCCAACGAAAGGATCGCCGTGTTGCCTCCGCGCACCTCCCCCCTGGCCGCGATCGTCTCCCTGGCCACCGGCCTTGGCCTGACGCTGACCCTGACCCTGACCGCCTGCGGCGGCGACGGCGGCGGTTCCGGCAAGGTCGCCACGGACACCCCGAGCAGCACCGCCGGCGCCACGGACGGCAGCGGCACCGGCACCGCGACGGCCACCGTCACCGGCTCCCCCGGTGTCGACGGCGGCCGGAGCATGGCCCCCTCCGGCGGCAGCACGGGTAGCGGCACCAACGCGGGGCCCGGCACCGGTACGGGCACGGGCACCGGCGCCGATACCGCCCACTGCCAGACCGCCCAGCTCACCTTCGCCGTCGCCCCGGGCAGCGGAGCCCGGTCGAAGGGCTCGCAGGGCGCGGTCACCATCACACTCACCAACAAGGGTGCCAAGTCCTGTGCGATGAAGGGCTATCCGGGCGTCGACCTCGTCGGCGGCCCGACCCGGTGGTCACTGCCCCGCCAGACCTCGGAGTCCCCCTCGACGGTCACCGTACGGCCCGGCGCGACGACCACCTTCGTCATCTTCTACCTGCCGTTCGACCAGGGGGACGGGCAGGAGTTCCGGCCGAAGTCGATCGTGATCACCCCACCGAACGAGACCCACTCCCACACCCTGCCCTGGACCTACTCCTCGGTCCTGCTCCAGGACGGCGCGACCCACCCCGGTACGTACGTCGGCCCCGTCGGCTCGAAGTGACCACGTGACCGCGCGACCGCGCGACCGAACGCCGCCCGCTCCCGCCTCCGAAGTGCACCTCCAGGGGCGGGAGTTGAGCCGGTCGTAGCACTTGCTGACAACCTCGCCGAACGCCGCGCCGAGATGGAGATCGTCCCGGCAGCCCAGGAATACGGACTCGGCGTCCTCCCCTGGTCGCAGCCGCACCAGGGGCTGCTCGGTGGCCACGCTGCGCAAGGAGCGCGAGGGTGCCGGCTCACGCACCGGGATCGGCCGCTCCGCCGTCGGCCTTGCCGTCCGACCGGACCCGACCGTACGGGCCCGGGTCCAGGCGTACGAGGACCTGCCGGCCAAGCACGCACTCGACCCGGGCGGGGTGGCCCTCGCTCGGCCGCTCTCGCGGCCCGTCGCCACCAGTACCATCGTCGGCCCGCGTACCGCCGCCCACCTCGAACCGGCACTGCGCGCCGTGGAGTTGGAGCTCGACGAGGAACTGATCGGCGCGCTCGACGAGATCCTCCCCCGTCCCGGGCCCCGATCCGGGCCCCGGTCCCGGATGGGAACTCCCGGCCCGGCCTCTTGCCTTGAGCACGCTCGAAGACGTTGGCTGGTCTCCCATGAAGTACACGCAGCTCGGACGCACGGGTCTCCAGGTGAGCAGGATCGTCCTGGGGACGATGAACTTCGGACCGCAGACCGACGAGGCGGCAAGCCACGCCATCATGGACGCCGCGCAGGGCGCCGGCATCAACTTCTTCGACACGGCCAACGTCTACGGCTGGGGCGAGAACAAGGGCCGTACCGAGGAGATCATCGGCAGCTGGTTCGCCCTGGGCGGCGACCGGCGCGACAAGACCGTCCTCGCCACCAAGCTCAACGGGAACATGGCCGCGGGCGAGCCCTGGCCCAACCACCACAAGCTGTCGGCGGTCAACATCCGCCGCTCCGTCGAGGCCTCCCTCAAGCGCCTGCGAACGGACTACATCGACCTCTACCAGTTCCACCACATCGACCGCCTGACCCCCTTCGAGGAGATCTGGCAGGCCATCGACGTCCTCATCACCCAGGGCAAGATCCTCTACGCCGGCTCGTCCAACTTCCCCGGCTACAAGATCGCCCAGGCCAACGAGATCGCCACCCGCACCGGCCGACTCGGCCTCGTCAGCGAACAGTGCCTCTACAACCTCGCCGAACGCCGCGCCGAAATGGAGATCGTCCCGGCAGCCCAGGAATACGGACTCGGCGTCATCCCCTGGTCGCCGCTGCACGGCGGCATGCTCGGCGGCATCCTGCGCAAGGAGCGGGAGGGCGCGACCGGGCGCTCCCAGGGCGGCCTCGCGGCCCAGGCCCTCACCGACCCGGCGGTGCGAGCGCGGGTGCAGGCGTACGAGGACCTCGCCGCCAAGCACGACCTGGACCCCGCCGAGGTGGGCCTGGCCTGGCTGCTCACCCGGCCCGGAGTGGCGGGCCCGATCGTGGGACCCCGCACGGCGGAACAGCTGGACTCGGCGCTGCGGGCGGTCGAACTCGACCTGCCCGAGGGGTTCCTGACCGCGCTCGACGACATCTTCCCCGGCCCGGGACCGTCCCCCGAGGCCTTCGCCTGGTAGTTCCCGGCACACCGGCCGGGCCTCCGCCTCGCGAGGCGGGGACCCGGCCGGTCAGCGGGTCAGGAGGTCAGGGGGTCGGCCGGACAGCCGGGCATCCGGACAGCGGGTCAACGGGACGGCCCGATCGGCTGGAGATCCACGTGCCCCGAGCGCGGGTTGTCCATCGCGGGACTGCCGTCGCCCGCGTCGATCGAGTTCAACTTCCAGAGCCTGCCGGCGAATTCGAGAGTGTCCCCAACGCGGGCGTCCGCGTAGCCGGCGCCGCCGCCGACGCGGCTGGGGATCGTGATGGAGGCACGGTCCGGGTCGGCCTCGACGTCATCGAGCACGACGCTGATCAGGCCGTGCTTCTCCGTGTTCGGGACGTGCCAGCGCAGGCGCAGACGGCCGTCCGTCAGGGGCGGCCACTCCGGGTCAACGGCGTTGGGCACAGGACGCGGGGCCCCAGCCGTCCCGTCCTTCGGCGTGAGTACGACCCGGTAGGTGCAGATCTGGGAAACGGTGAAGGCCTTGCCGCCGACCCTGAGGGCCTGACCGGTCCGCACCGGCCAGGACTCGGTGCCTGCCTGCGCGGCACCCATCCCCGTACCGTTGGTCAGGGTCGCCGTCCGGTGCGTACCGTCCGAGCCACCCTCCCTGTACAGCACCGGCCCGGCCCCGCCGGGCAGTACCTCCGAACCGCCGCGCAGGACGTGCGCGCCCTTCGCGGTCGGAGTGCCCTCGCACCGGGGGCCCTTGTCGGCCGGGGGCGCGGGAGAACGGGAGGGCGGCGGGGGCGTGGCCGTGTCCGAAGCGTGGGCGCCGCCGGACGCGCCCCCGCAGGCCGCCGCCAGCACCAGCACACATCCCGCCAACGCTGCGGCGCGCACGGCACGTGCGGTACGTGGGGCGCGTACGAGGGCTGTCACTTGGGCACCTCCAGGAACTGCGGATCGCTGAAGAGGGTTCCTGGCCGCGCTCGACGACGTCTGCCCCGGCACGGGCACACACACGGGTCCCGACACCGACAGCGGAACGGGCATCGACACCGGCATCGGACCCACCGGCACCGGGCCGTCGCCGGAGGCCTTCGCCCTGGGGGGTACGGAGGTGGCGTGGCGGGCGCGGTCAGCCGACGGCGGCCGCCACCGCCACGACGACGAACATCAGCACGAGCACACCGGCCATGATCCGGTTCCTGGTCTTCGGGTCCACCCCTTGAGCCTAACCGTCCCGGCCGAGCGGCCAGCGGGCGACCGCCTCGTAGCGGGGCCGCTCCCCGGCGACACCCGAGCGCGGCAGACTGCTGCGGATCAGCGCCAACTCGGTGACCTGCCAGGGGCTTCCCTCGAACGCGGCGAGCCCGCCGACGTAGGGCCCGAGGTCCATCGGCGTGCGCGAGCGGGCCAGGGTGAGGTGCGGCACATAGCGGCGGTGCTGGTCCATCGGGACGCCGGAGCGGCGGGCGGCGGCGTCGGCGCGTTCGGCGAGCAGCCGCAGCTCGTCGAGGCCGCCCGCGACGCCGGCCCACAGGGCGCGCCCGTCGAAGCGGCCGCCGCCGCGCAGGCGCAGTGCGAACGGGTCGGTGTGACGGGCCGCCCTGCGCAGCCGCTCGTGCAGCTCGTCCAGGACCGCCTCGTCGACCTCGCCCAGGAACGCGAGGGTGAGGTGCCAGCCCTCGCGTCCGGTCCAGCGCAGCCCGTTCGCACCGGGGAGTTCGGTCAACTCCGTTACGGCGAGCCCTAGTTCGTCCACGGCCCGGGCAGGGGGCAGTACGGCGGCGAAGAGGCGCATGGGGACAGTCAACCAAGATCGCCCCCGGCTGTCGCGGCACGCGGCGGGGTCCGGCCACCGCATGACGCCCCGTACGCGCAGGGCCTCGCCCGCCGACCCCGTGCCCGTCCACGCAAGGCCTCGCCCGCCAACCCCGTGCTCGTACGCGCAGGGCCTCGCCCGCCGGCCCGTACGCCCGAGGTACCCGCCGGCCTCGTACGCCCGAGGCACCCGCCCGCAGACCGTACGGAAACGGCCCGGCCCCCGGGGTGCGGGGGCCGGGCCGGGTCGAGCCGGGTCCGTGAGGCTTTTCGCGCGCTCGCCCGGGTCGTCAGGCGGCGGCCACGAGGGTCCGGTCCCGCGGAACGAACTCCAGGTGCCGGTGGCCCGGGCGTACGTCGACCTTCAGGCGCAGATTGGCCGCGCGGGCCAGCATCAGGCCGACCCCGACCGCCGCCGCGCCGCAGATGAGGCCGCCGAGCGCGAGGCTGACGCGGACGCCGTAGACGTCGGTCAGCCAGCCGAAGAGCGGGCCGCCCAGCGGGGTGCCGCCGGTGAAGACCATCATGAACAGGCTCATCACCCGGCCCCGCATCTCGGGATCCGTGGCCATCTGCACCGAGGCGTTGGCGGTCACGTTCACCGTGAGGCCCAGGATGCCGACGGGGATGAGCAGCGCCATGAACAGACCGAGGTCGGGCGCGCCGGCGGCCGCGAGTTCGAGCACCGCGAACAGCACCGCCGCGAGCACCAGCATCCGCAGTCGCGTGCTGGAGCGACGGGCCGCGAGCAGCGCGCCGACCAGCGAGCCGATCGCCATCAGGCTGTTGAACAAGCCGTACATGCCGGAGTCGCCGTGGAAGACGTCGGAGGCGAACGCGCTCAGCCAGATCGGGAAGTTGAACCCGAAGGTGCCGACGAAGCCGACGAGCACGATGGGCCAGATCAGCTCGGGCCGCTCGGAGACGTACGCGAGCCCTTCCTTCAGCTGGCCCTTGCCGCGCGGGGCGAGGCGGGTCGGCTGGAGCTCCTTGGTCCGCATCAGCGACAGCATGATCAGCGGGGCGGTGAAGGACAGGCCGTTGGCGAGGAACGCCCAGCCGGGTCCGACGGCCGCCATCACGACACCGGCGACGGCGGGGCCGACGAGCCGGGCGGACTGGAAGTTCGCCGAGTTGAGGCTGACCGCGTTGCGCACCCGGTCGGGTCCGACCATCTCGGAGACGAAGGACTGCCGGGTCGGGTTGTCGACGACGGTGACCAGACCGGTGAAGAAGGCCGTGAGATAGACGTGCCACACCTGGACGTGCCCGGACAGGGTCATCACGGCGAGGAACAGACCACCGAGGCCCATCGCCGCCTGCGTCACGAACAGGATGTTCCGCTTGGCGAACCGGTCGGCTATGACGCCGCCGTACAGGCCGAACAGAAGCATCGGCAGGAACTGCATGGCGGTGGTGATGCCCACCGCCACCGAGGAGCCGGTGATCGTCAGGACCAGCCAGTCCTGGGTGATCCGGGCCATCCAGGTGCCGATGTTGGACACGATGGCACCGGAGAAGAACAGTCGGTAATTGCGTACCGCAAGCGAGGAGAACGTCCCCCCGCCACGCTTGTTGTAGGTGGGGGTAGGTGCGGGGGCGGAGTCTGCTCCGGATCCCGTACTCAAAAGGGCTCGCCTCCTAGTGATGCGCGTTTACAGATGTGCGAGCTTCTCCAGGACGGGGGCGGCCGCGCGCAGCTTCGCCCATTCGTCCTCGTCCAGACCTTCCACGAGGGAAGCCAGCCAGACGTTGCGCTTGCGGCGGCTCTCTTCGAGCATCGCCTCGGCCTCTTCGGTCTGGCTGACCACCTTCTGGCGGCGGTCGTCGGGGTGCGGCTCCAGCCTGACCAGGCCCTTCGCCTCCAGCAGTGCGACGATTCGGGTCATCGACGGCGGCTGTACGTGCTCCCTGCGAGCCAGCTCACCGGGGGTGGCCGAACCGCAGCGGGCAAGGGTGCCGAGCACCGACATCTCGGTCGGGCTGAGCGATTCGTCAACACGCTGGTGCTTGAGGCGTCGGCCAAGACGCATGACGGCCGAACGCAGGGAGTTCACGGCGGCGGCGTCCTCGCCACTGCCGTGGGACAGGTCAGACATGTTCGTTAGCATAACTCATTACTCTGGCTAAATACCACCGGGTTAAGTCCAGGTGTCGAGCGCCACACCGGCGTCACGGGCCCCATCACGGCACACATCGCGGCACACATCACCCGAACGAGTGAGTTGGCTGCGAAAAGTGACGCACGATGCCCTGGCGGACGGCGACCCTCGCTCCATGGGGACCAGCGTGCTCAGCCTGCGCATAGACGGTGAGCTGCTCGACCGGCTCAAGCACCACGCCGCGAAACGCGGCATGAGCGTCCAGGACTATGTGGTCCGGACGCTCGTCCGCGATGACTTCGACGAACGCTTCCAGGCGGCGGTCGATGAGACGGAGCGCTTCTACGGGGCGGCGTAGCCGCGCCGCGGGCCGCGGGCCGCGCGCCCCGGGTGCCCGCTCGCGAGGTGCCCCGCGCCGCGGGGGGGGGCTCGCTTTGCTGAGTGCCCCGGGTCGCCGGGGGGCTTCGCTGGGTGCCTCTCGCTGCCGGGGGGCTCGCTTTGCTGGGTGCCCGGCGCCAGCGGGGGGGCTCGCTTTGCTGGGTGCCGGGCGCCAGCGGGAGGGCCGGTTCGCGTGGTGCCCCGCGCCACGGGGCTGGCATTGGCTGGGTACCCCGCTCCACGGGGGCGATTCGCGCAGTTCCCCGCGCCCCCCAACCCGCTCTCGGCTGCAAACCGTGGGTGGCTGGTCGCGCAGTTCCCCGCGCCCCTCAACCCCGTTTCCGTCTGCGGGCCGTGGTCGCTTGCTCGCGCAGTTCCTCGCGCCCCTGAACCCCGTTTCTGTCTGCGGACCGTGCCCGCTTCTCGCGCAGTTCCTCGCGCCCCTAAAAAGGGCCTTGGTGCTGGCCCGCATCGGGCATTTCAGCCCGTCCGGCGATTGAGGACGAGCGCCCTTAAGGCGCGATACGGGGTCCGGGGCGGAGCCCCGAACCGGGGTGCAGGGGGCGCAGCCCCCTGCGGGGGTCCGAGGGGCGCAGCCCCTCAAAGGGGGTCTGGGGGCGGAGCCCCCAGGGCCCGAACCCATCAACCCGGCCGCACGGGCGGGAGGGCGGGAAGGATGCCCGGGGCCCGGGGCGGAGCCCCAGGGGGCCCGAACCCACCAACCCCGAGCAACGGGCGGGCACGTGGGCAAACCCCCCGGATCAGGTCAAGCCCAGCGCCGGCATCAGGTAGTAGAAGCCGAACACCGCCGAAACGACGTACATCGCGATCGGGATCTCGCGAGCCCGGCCCGCCACCAGCCGCAGCACCGTGAAGGTGATGAACCCCATCCCGATGCCGTTGGTGATCGAGTACGTGAACGGCATCATCAGCATCGTCACGAAGGCCGGGATGGCGATCGTCCAGTCCGCCCAGTCGATCTCCCGGATCGAGCCGGACAGGATCAGGAAGCCGACGGCGAGCAGCGCGGGCGTGGCGGCCTGCGAGGGCACCATCGTGGCGAGCGGGGTCAGGAAGAGGGCCACGGTGAACAGGCCGCCGGTGATCACGTTGGCCAGGCCCGTACGGGCCCCCTCGCCGACGCCCGCCGTGGACTCCACGAAGCAGGTGGTGGCCGACGAGGACGACGCGCCGCCGACCGCGACCGCGATGCCGTCGACGAACAGGACCTTGTTCATGCCGGGCATGTTGCCCTGCGCGTCGGTCAGACCAGCCTCGTCGCTGATGCCCATGATCGTGCCCATCGCGTCGAAGAAGCACGAGAGCAGCACGGTGAAGACGAAGAGGATGCCGGTCAGGACGCCGACCCTGGAGAAGCCGCCGAACAGGCTGACCTGGCCGACGAGCCCGAAGTCCGGGGTGTCGAGGGGGTTGCCCGGCCACTTCGGGGTGGTCAGCCCCCAGGACGGCACGGTCGCCACCGCGTTGATGATCATCGCGAGGACGGTCATGGCGACGATGGAGATCAGGATCGCGCCCGGCACCTTGCGGACCATCAGCGCGAGCGTGAGCAGTACGCCGAGGACGAAGACCAGGACCGGCCAGCCGAGCAGGTGCCCGTTGCCGCCGAGTTCGAGCGGAACCGTGGTGTGCGCGGCGTCCGGCATGCGCGAGACGAAGCCCGAGTCGACCAGGCCGATCAGCATGATGAACAGGCCGATGCCGATCGCGATGCCCTTGCGCAGGCCGAGCGGCACCGCGTTCATGACGCGCTCGCGCAGCCCGGTGGCGACCAGGAGCATCACCACGAAGCCGGCCAGGACGACCATGCCCATGGCGTCGGGCCAGCTCATCCGGGGCGCCAGCTGGAGGGCGACGACGGTGTTCACGCCGAGCCCCGCCGCGAGCGCGATCGGCACATTGCCGATGACGCCCATGAGCAGCGTGGTGAAGGCCGCGGTGAGCACGGTCGCGGTGACCAGCTGACCGCTGTCGAGCTGGTGCCCGTACATGTCCTTGGCGCTGCCGAGGATGATCGGGTTCAGCACGATGATGTAGGCCATCGCGAAGAAGGTCGCGAATCCGCCACGTACCTCACGGGCCAGGGTGGAACCCCGCTCGGAGATCTTGAAGTAGCGGTCGAGGCCGTTGGTCGGCTTGTGGGGCACCGGCGGCTGAGCTGCGGCGTCGACCGTGTCGGGGGCCGAGGAGGGCATGCGGAACCTCAGTCGTGAAGGGGCGGGGGAACGGCACGTACCCGAACTTCTTTGGACGTTTTAACGAACAGAATGAGTCAGCCGTAAGCCGTTTCAGTATGAATACATAAGTCGAAGATCACCATCTCCGCGCGTAGACCCCTGCCGCACCAAGGGCCCGAGCGGCCCGGACCAGGTGGATCCCGGCGCCCGACCCGGCCTCCTCCGGTGTCCGGATTCCCGCGAAAGGAGGCGAAAGAGCGCGCCCTACACTGATCGCATGGCGAAGTGGACACCCCAGCACGAGGCGCCGGAGCCCCTTGAGGGCCCCGTGGTCGCCACCATCACCGGCGGCACGATCCTCTGGTTCGTCCTCTTCCTCGTCCAGCTCCCCTTTTACCGCTGGTTCGACGACCACGGCCACCTGTGGTGGGTGTGGACCTGCCTGGCCGGCGGCGGCCTCGGCCTCATCGGCATCTGGTACGTCCGCGGCCGCGACGCAGCCCTCAAGCGGCACGCCGCACAGCAGGCGGACGGCACCGGGACGGGCGCAAGGGCCGAAAGTCAGTAACCCGCGGGACCTGTGTACGGCCGGAGGACCATTCGCCTCCTCCCAGGGTCGGATGTTCGGCCTTCCCGGCAGGTGAAGCGCCCGAACCCGCCGTACCGTCGAAATCATGACGCAGCCCGCCAACATCGACGCCGGGGCGGAACTCGACCCCGTCCACCCCATGAAGTGCCCCGCGACGGCGCGGCGGGCCGGCGGTCTGACGACGGCCGAGGTCGCCGAACGGGTGGCGCGCGGCGAGGTCAACGACGTTCCCGTACGCAGCAGTCGCTCCACCGCGGAGATCGTCCGCGGCAACGTCTTCACCCGGTTCAACGCGATCATCGGTGTGCTCTGGGCGATCATGCTGGTCGTCGCGCCGATCCAGGACAGCCTCTTCGGCTTCGTCATCATCGCCAACACCGGCATCGGCATCATCCAGGAGATGCGGGCCAAGAAGACCCTGGACGGGCTCGCGGTCATCGGCGAGGCCAAGCCGACCGTGCGGCGCGACGGGCGGGCCGTGGAGGTATCCACCTCCGAGATCGTGCTCGGCGACGTCATCGAGCTCGGGCCCGGCGACAAGATCGTGGTGGACGGCGAGGCGGTCGAGGCGGACGGCCTGGAGGTCGACGAGTCCCTCCTGACCGGTGAGGCCGACCCGGTCCTGAAGAAGGCCGGCGACAAGATGATGTCGGGCGCCTTCGTGGTCGCGGGCGGCGGCGCGTTCACCGCCACCAAGGTCGGCCGGGAGGCGTACGCGGCTCAACTCGCCGAGGAAGCGAGCCGGTTCACGCTCGTCCACTCCGAGCTGCGCAGCGGCATCTCCACCATCCTCAAGTACGTCACGTGGATGATGATCCCCACCGCGCTCGGCCTGGTCATCAGCCAGCTGGTGGTCAAGGACAACAACTTCAAGGACTCCATCGCCCGCACCGTGGGCGGCATCGTGCCGATGATCCCGGAGGGGCTCGTCCTGCTGACCTCGGTCGCCTTCGCGATCGGCGTCATCCGGCTCGGCCGCAAGCAGTGCCTGGTGCAGGAACTGCCCGCGATCGAGGGCCTGGCCCGCGTCGACGTGGTGTGCCTCGACAAGACGGGCACGCTCACCGAGGGCGGCATGGACGTCACCGAGCTGCGCCCCCTCAACGGCGCGGACGAGACGTACGTACGCAAGGTGCTCGGCGCCCTCGGCGAATCCGACCCGCGGCCCAACGCCTCCCTCCAGGCGATCATCGACGCCTACCCGGACAGCGAGGTGTGGCGCTGCACCGAGTCGCTGCCGTTCTCCTCGGCCCGCAAGTACAGCGGCGCCGCGTTCAGCGAGGGCGACGGCGAGAACAGCACCTGGCTCCTGGGCGCGCCCGACGTCCTGCTGAAGTCGGGCGACCCGGCGCTCGCGGAGGTCGACGCGCTCAACGAGCAGGGCCTGCGCGTCCTGCTGCTCGCCCGCGCGTCGCGCGACCTCGACGACCCCGCCGTCGCCTCCGACGCCAAGGCCACCGCGCTCGTCGTCCTGGAACAGCGCCTGCGGCCGGACGCGGCCGACACCCTGCGCTACTTCGACGAGCAGAACGTCAAGGCCAAGGTCATCTCCGGTGACAACGCGGTGTCCGTCGGCGCGGTCGCCGGGAAGCTCGGCCTGCACGGCGCGGCCGACACGGTCGACGCCCGCCAACTGCCCACCGACCAGGGTGAGATGGCCGATGTCCTCGACTCCAACTCGGTCTTCGGCCGGGTCACCCCGCAGCAGAAGCGCGACATGGTGGCGGCCCTCCAGTCACGCGGGCACACCGTCGCGATGACCGGCGACGGCGTGAACGACGTCCTGGCCCTGAAGGACGCCGACATCGGCGTGAGCATGGGCTCGGGCTCGGAGGCGACGCGGGCCGTCGCCCAGATCGTCCTGCTCAACAACAGCTTCTCGACGCTGCCTTCGGTGGTGGCGGAGGGGCGCCGCGTGATCGGCAACATCACGCGGGTGGCCACGCTGTTCCTCACCAAGACGGTGTACTCGGTCCTGCTGGCCGTCCTCGTGGTCTGCTTCCAGGTCGAATACCCCTTCCTGCCAAGGCACTTGACCCTCCTGTCCACCTTCACCATCGGCATCCCGGCGTTCTTCCTCGCCCTCGCGCCCAACAAGGAGCGCGCCAAACCGCACTTCGTGCGGCGGGTGATGCGGTACGCGATTCCCAGCGGGGTCATCGCGGCGGTGGCCACGTTCGTGACGTACATGATCGCGCGGGCGTACTACACCGGGCCCGGCGACCTGGACGCGGAGACCAGCGTCACGACGCTGACCCTCTTCCTGGTCTCCATGTGGGTCCTGGCGATCATCGCCCGCCCCTACACGTGGTGGCGGATCGCCCTGGTCGTCGCCATGGGGGTGGCGTTCCTGCTGGTCCTCGCGGTGCCGTGGCTACAGAACTTCTTCGCGCTGAAGCTGGTGGGGGCGGTGATGCCGTGGACTGCCGTCGGCATCGCGGTGCTGGCGTCGGCGCTGCTTGAGCTGACATGGCGCCGCGTAACCCAACGCTGGCCGGACTAGCCCCCTGGGCTCCGCCCCGACCCGGGCCAACCCTGCCCCCTGGGCTCCGCCCCGGACCCGGGGGGTTCGCCCACCCACCCACCCGTGCGGCCGGGCTGAAGGTCCGGCCCCTGGGGCTGCGCCCCAGACCCCCGGGGAGTTTGCCCGCCCTCCCGCCCGTGGCCCCGGGTTGGTGGGTGCCGGCCCCTGGGGCTGCGCCCCAGACCCCCTTGAGGGGCTGCGCCCCTCGGACCCCCGCAGGGGGCTGCGCCCCCTGCACCCCTGGTTCGGGGCTCCGCCCCGGACCCCGTATCGCGCCTGAACGGCGCTCGTCCTCAATCGCCGGACGGGCTGAAGTGCCCGATGCCGGCCCGTATCGATCAGCGAGCCGGGCGGGCTGGAGATGCCTCCACCGGCCCCTACCGATCAGCCGGACGGTTGAAGGTGCCCGGTGCTGGCCAGCACCAAGGCCTTTAGGGGCGCGGGGAACTGCGCGACCAGCCACCCACCGACCCGCACCCGAAAAGCGGGGCCCGGGGCGCAGCCCCCGGAAGCCCACCCGCCCCCATTTCACCCCCGGAGGGTTTAGGGAAGGGGCGGGGAGGGGCCAAGCCCCGGGGCCTGGGGCAAAGCCCCAGCCCACCGCCGCAGCGCACCCCCAGGCAGGCGCACCCCCGGCCAGCGCACCGCCGGGCCAGCGCACCCCACGCAGCCCACCTCGGGCCAGCGCACCCCGGACAGCCGCACCCCAGGCAGCCCACCTCGGGCCAGCGCACCCGGCCAGCCCACCCCCAGGCAGCGCACCCCAGGCCGACGCACCCGGCCAGCGCACCCCGCCACCGCGGAGCAAACGCACCCCCTAGTCGAACCACCGCGCCGTCGCCAGCTCCCCCGTCCGGGACGGGTCCTCCAGCAGCGCCGCCACCTCGAAGCGGCGGGGCCACTGGGCGGCCGCCCAGGCAAGGCCCGCCGCCACCCCCTCCAGGGTGGACGCGTGGACCGTGCCATCCGCCGAGCGGCGCCAGTCCAGCTCCACCCCACCCGCCCGGAGCTCCTCGTGCTCGACGTACGTCGCAGGCGCACCCGGTCCCAGCAGGGCCCGCACCGCGTCCGGCACGGCGTGCTCGGCGCCCTCGGACGTCACCTCCGCGGCCGCCGCCTCACCGAGCCGCCCCACCTGGAGCAGTTCCGCGAGCTCGGCCGCCCGCGCGGGGGCGACCGGCAGCAGGGGCAGGCCGGCGGCGAGCGGCAGCAGGTCGGGGGCGTCCGCCACCACCGCGTCCGCCGCGTCGACCACCCGCACCTCCCCGTCCACCACCGCGCGCAACTCGTCCGGCAGCGTGACCTGCTCGGGGTCGAGGTCCGCCAACGCCGTGTAGAGGGCGTGGAGTTGGGAGGCAGACACCGGACGGTCCCGGTCGGCCAGGCGGCCGAGGAGTTCCGCCGCGCCGCCCGGCTCGTCGAGCAGTGCGGCCACCGAGGTGCGTACGCCCAGTGCCCGCAGGACCTGCGTGTCGTCGAAGCCGGTCGCGTCCACGGACTCGTACAGACCGGAGAGCAACGGGTCGGAGCCGGCCGCGCGCAGGCCCGCGGGGCGGCGGCCGGCCAGCACCGGGTGGTCACGCAGCCACCACGCGGTGTAAGGGCGTACGGACTCCGTCGTGCCGTCGGGCAGCAGGACGCGCACCGGCTGGATCAGGGCGTCCCGCAGCGGCGGCCGCGCGAGCAGCGCGAGCGCCCGCGGCCAGGCGTCGTCGTCGACCAGGTCGAGGTCGCGGACCGCGACGATCTCCGTGGCGACGGGCGGCACCGGCGATTCGGGCAGCCGGTCCAGAACGTCCTCGCACCACACGTCCACCGCGTCGAGCAGCCCCGCGTCGTCGGGCTCGGCGAAGTCGCCCTCGCGGGGCTCCAGTTCGTCCGGGTCAAGGACGACATCGGCGGCGCGTACGAGGGCGAACGTGGCGAGGACCCCGCACGCGGTGAGCGGCTGCTCGCCCCAGCGCTCCGCCAATTCCCCGTCCACTTCAGCGAGTTCACCTTCACGGATGACGGCGGCGAAGGGCGAGCCGGGCAGTACGAGCTCACCGGCCGGGGCCAGTTCGCCGTCCTCGTCGGGCAGGGCGAGCGCACCGAGCCAGGGTTCGTCGCCGGGTTCGAGGTTCGCCTCGCGCACCAACGTCAGCACCGTGTCGGCGAGTTCCTCGGCGTCGAGCCCGGCGTCCTCGTCCCAGATCTCCCCGCTGTCGAGCGAAGCCGCCACCGCGGCCCGCACCTGAGGGGTCGTCAGTACGGCGCGCGGAGTGGCGGGCAGCGCGCCGAGCTTTTCGAGCAGCGGGTGGGCCGCGTCCGGGTGGGCCACCTTCAGGCCGAGACGGCCCAGGTCGGCGGGGGTGTCGGCGAGCGGAAGCAGGATCTGCCGAGGGCCGATGGCGGTACGGCCGCCCACGAGCGGCACCGGAAGCCCGGACAGCCGGTCGGGGTCGACGCCGGCGAGCGTGTCATAGAGCCGGTGCCACCACTCGGGGTCCCGTTCGGCCCCCGCGATCCGCTCGATGGCGTCGCCGAGCGAGAGCCGACCGACCTCCAACGCCCTCAGCTCGGTGCGCCGTTCGAGCCCGGCGGGCAGCAGCGTGGGCAGCACTTCGGCGAGCACCCGCACGGTGTCCACACCCGCGCCCTCGACGACCTCCGCCTCGAAGGGGCGCAGCGCGACGAGCTCCTCGGTGGGCGCGGCGGGCGCCAGGAACGCGACTCGGGGCAGCCGCTCCAGCACGGCCGCGCGCAGGGCGCCGTCCACTTCGCCCCGCCCGAGCGGCCCCGGCACCAGGTCGACGACGCCGGTCGACACCGGCCGCCAGGCGCCCAGGAGTTCGGCGTACGCGTCGGCCGCGCGCTGCACCAGGAAGTCGGTGAGCGGGCCGGGCGCCGGGTGACGGCGCGCGGTGTCGAGCGGGAACGAGGCGATCAACAGCGCGGGCACGCCGAGCGGCTCGTCGGTGGGGGTCGGCGCGTGCACCACCGCGGCGGTACGGGGCCGCTCGGGCGCGCCTGCCTCGTCGACCGGAACCGCCCAGGTCACCGTCCAGTGCGGACGCAGCCGCTCCTCGACGGGCCGGTCGGCGAGCAGGTCCTTTGCGAGGGGACCGTGGTGGCTGACGGTCCGCCACCGATGAATGGATTCGTCGCGGCTGTCGTCGATGTGCACGTACGCCTCGTGCACGGACCGCCTCAACACCCTGGTGGCGTCCGGGGTTTCGACGACGATCTCGGTCAGGCCGGGCAGGGTCAGCAGCAGGGCGTCGTCGATGCCGTCGAGCAGGCGGCGTACGAGGTCCTCGGCGGTGCCGTCGCGCAACGGCAGCACTACGACGGTGTCGTAGCCCTCGGGGGCGGCGCCCTCGGCGGGCAGCGGCAGCCTGAGCAGCGGTACGTGTCCGTCGCGGCGCCGCAGTTCGTCACCCAGGCCGGGGCTGGCGAGGGCCGCGTCGGCGGCCAGTTCGCGGGCCTCGGCGAGCGACCAGCGCACGCCGCCGGTACGTCCCACCACGGCGGGCTCGTCGCTGACGGCGAGCACCGCGGCGAAGCCGACGCCGAAGCGGCCCACGGCGACCTCGGTGTCGGCGCGCTTGGCGCTGGCGCGCAGCGTGGACAGGGACTCGACGCCGACGGCGTCCAGCGGGGAGCCGGTGTTGGCCGCGGCCAGCACGGCGGGGGTGTCGGCGGTGGCCGGGTGCAGGGTGAGCCGCAGCCTGCCCGTGGTGTTCGCCCTGGCCGCGGCGTCGGCGGCGTTCTGGGCGAGCTCCACGACCAGTCGGTCGCGGTAGCCGCCGAGGGCGAGGTCCTCCTCGGCGTTGGCGTCCTCGCGGAACCTGGCCGGGGCCGCGCCCCAGGCGTTCAGGACCCCGCGCCGCAGCCGCGCCGTCCCGAAGGGGTCGGCCCCTTCGGCCCCCATCGCCATGACGATCACGCCGTACTCCGCTCTGTCCTGCCCCGCGTGCCGGGACCGCGGCCCGAAGGTACCGCGCGCCGGGCCCGCCCCCTCAATCCCCCTCCCCTGGGGCTCGCCCCAGACCCCGGGATCCTCCTCCGCCCGGCCGCTGCCCGGCCTCCGCCCGGCCTCTTCCCGCTACGGCGTTTGCGGCTGCTCCGCGTGGGCTCCCGGGGGGGGTGGTGCTGGCCGGGTGCGTCGGCCTGGGGGTGGGCTGCCTGGGGTGCGCTGTCCGGGTGCGCTGTCCGGGTGCGCTGTCCGGGTGCGCTGGCCCGGCGGTGCGCTGGCCGGGGATCCGCGGCGGCGGTGGGCTGGGGCTTTGCCCCAGGCCCCGGGGTTTGGCCCCTCCCCGCCCCTTCCCTAAACCCTCCGGGGGTGAAATGGGGGTGGGTGGGCTGCCGGGGCTGCGCCCCGGGCCCCGCTTTTCGGGTGCGGACCGTGGGTGGCTGGTCGCGCAGTTCCCCGCGCCCCTAAAGGCCTCGGTGCTGGCCAGCACCGGGCACCTTCAACCGTCCGGCTGACCGGTACGGGCCGGTGGAGGCATCTCCAGCCCGCCCGGCTGATCGATGGGGGCCGGTGGAGGCCTCTCCAACCCGCCCGGCTGATCGATACGGGCCCGCATCGAGCACCTTCAGCCCGTCCGGCGATTGAGGACGAGCGCCCTTCAGGCGCGATACGGGGTCCGGGGCGGAGCCCCGAACCAGGGGTGCAGGGGGCGCAGCCCCCTGCGGGGGTCCGAGGGGCACAGCCCCTCAAAGGGGGTCTGGGGCACAGCCCCAGGGGCTGAACCCATCAACCCCGCCGCACGGGCGGGCGGGTGGGCAAACCCCCCGGGGGTGCAGGGGGGCAGAGCCCCCGCATGGGGTCTGGGGCGCAGCCCCAGGGTCCGGAACCCATCAACCCCGAGTCACGGGCGGGTGGGTGGGCAAACCCCCCGGGGCCAGGGGCGGAGCCCCAGAGGGCCGGAAACCGCCAGCGCCGAGCAACGGGCGGGAGGGTGGGCGAAAGGCCCGCCCCCAGGGCCCCGCGGGCCCAGGGCTACGAGTGGCCCAGATCCTCCGTGGGGTCCGGCGTCTCCGGAACCGAGCCGTCGCGGGAGGGACGGAGCGGCAGCGGGTCGGGGGCGATCGTGTCCAGGACCGGCGCAGCCGGACGCGGCGGCTTCGGCATGACCGCAGCCTCCGAATGCCCCCCGCACCCGTAGTCGAGCGCCACGACACGCCCGTCCGCCGGACCGAACTCATTCGCGCAGATGCCGAACGCCTGCGAGAGCGACCCCGCGATCGGGACGAGGAACGCGCAGGACTCGCAGGAGGCCGGCGCCGCCTGCGCCATCGCGGTCTTCCCGCCGAAGGACTCCTCCCAGCGGTCGGCCGCCGCGTGCAGCCCGTACCGCGAAAGGACCCGCGCCCGCCGCATGCCGAGCTCGTCGGCGACGGCCGCGATGGAGCCGCGCGCGGTGCCCGCGGGGGCCGCGTCGGACCGGTCCGCCAGCTCGGCGTCCTCCGCGTCGACCCGTTCGGCCATCTCCTCGGAGACCGCGGAGTTCGGCGGCGGCACGTCCTCGCCGGTGTAGCCGGGTTCGAGGCGCAGGTCGTCGGCCTCGGTCGGAAGCAGGTCGCCGGGGCCCATGTCGCCGGGGCGCAGCCGCTCGCTCCACGGCACCCACTCGGGGGCCTGGAGGGCGTCGGGCCCGGGCAGCAGGACCGTCTCGTCGAGGGTGACCAGCTTGGCGCGGGAGGCGCGTGCCACCGTCACGGCCCAGCGCCAGCCCCGGTAACCGGGTTCCTTGCACTCGAAGAAGTGCGTGACGACCCGGTCCCCCTCCGAGACGAGGGTCACGTGCTCGCCGACCACACCCGGCGCGGCGGCTTCCTCCGCCGCCTCGCGGGCTAGGTCGACCGCCTCGGCGCACAGGCGGTCAGGGGTACGGCTTCGCGTCGTCGCAGCACTCACAGGTCTCGCTTCTCTCCTACGCCGTCTCACGGGTGCGCCGGGGAGCCGAATGCGTACGGGGCGGGCGGAGCGGACCAGGGGGCCGCGTCAACGTCCGCGCCCGGGCGATCAACTGCCCAGCGGCTGTCCAGTTCACTGACCAAGGGGGTCCCCCCTGCTCCGTATGAGCGTGGAGGCGCACCTTCTGCGACCCATTCTGCGGGATCACGGAGAGGCGCGCGGCCTTGGGCAGCCGCGGGCGGCGCGCCTGTCACGCTACCCCCTTCGTGGCCCCCGGCCCACCTGCACGTCCGAATCCTGGTTCGGGTCGGACGGGCTTGGGGCACTATGGCGGGGTGGCAACCGCGAGGTCGTCAGGTTCTTCGGACGGGTCCGGCCGCCTGGGCAAGGCAGGACGGGCGGTCGGTCGCGCCCTGCATCTGCCGTTCACGGGGACGGCGCGTTCGATCAGAAAAGCCACCCATGCGCACGGTGCCGGTGAGTCGGGCCTCGGCAAACTGATCGAGCTGCACGCGGTGAACGGCGCCGGCGACGTCATGATCACCGTGGCGCTCGCCTCGACCGTGTTCTTCTCCGTGCCGACCGACCAGGCACGCGGCCGGGTCGCCCTGTACCTGGCGATCACGATGGCCCCGTTCACCCTCCTGGCGCCCGTCATCGGCCCGCTGCTCGACCGGATGCCGCACGGCCGGCGCGCCGCCATGGCCGGCGCGATGCTGGCCCGCGCGCTGCTCGCCGTGACCATGTCGGGCGCGGTCGCCACCGGCGGCCTGGAGCTCTACCCCGCCGCGCTCGGCGTGCTGGTCGCGTCGAAGGCGTACGGCGTGGTCAGAAGCGCCGTGGTGCCGCGACTGCTGCCACCGCGCTTCTCCCTGGTGAAGGCGAACTCACGGGTCACCCTCGCCGGCCTGCTGGCCACCGGCGCCGCCGCCCCGATCGGCGCCGGGCTGTCCCGCATCGGGCCCGAGTGGCCGCTCTACGGGGCGTGCTGCGTCTTCATGGGGGGTACGTTCCTGGCCTTCACGCTGCCCGCGAAGGTCGACTCGGCCAAGGGCGAGACCAAGGCCCGGCTGTCCGACCGGGGCGGTCAGAAGCCCAGTCTGCGGACGGTCGGGGTGTCCGTGCAGAGCGGTCTGTACGCCAATGCCGCGCTGCGCGCGCTGTCCGGGTTCCTGATCTTCTTCCTGGCGTTCCTGCTGCGCGAGCACCCGCTGTCCGGGCAGAGCGCGGCCGTCTCGCTCGGCATCGTCGGCGTCTCGGCGGGCGTCGGCAACGCGCTCGGCACGGCGGTCGGCTCGCTCCTCAAGGCGCGCGGGCCCGAGGTGCTGATCGTGACGATGCTGACGATCGCGCTGGGCGTCGCCGTCCTGTCGGCGGCGTTCTTCAGCGGGGTGATGGTGGCCGTCCTCGGCGCGACGGCGGGGCTCACCCAGGCCCTGGCCAAACTGTCCCTGGACGCGATGATCCAGCGCGATGTGCCCGAGGAGGTCCGCACCTCCGCGTTCGCCCGCTCGGAGACGCTGCTCCAGGTGGCCTGGGTCCTCGGCGGCGCCATCGGCATAGCGCTTCCGTTGAACGGGCTCCTCGGCATGTCGGTGGCCGCGTCCCTGCTGGCGCTGGGCGCCGCCGTCTCGGTACGCGGCCTGCTCGGCGCGGCCCGCCGCGGCACGCCCCACCCCCGGGTGGCCTGAGCCGTCGGGATCGGGCCCGTACGAGAGTGGGCGGACCGGCCCCGTACGTGAACGGCCGGACGGGACCCGTACGAGTGCGGCCGGACGGGACCCGTACGTGAACGGCCGGACGGGACCCGTGCGAGTGCGGCCGGACGGGACCCGTACGAGCGTGGGCGGACGGCCCGCCACGGGGTCGGCGGGCCCGCGCCACACCGCACGCCGCACCCCCGCGCGGCGTGGCTCGGGGCGACCGATAGCCTTCGCTCCATGACCGTTGCGTTCAATTCCGGTAGGACCCGCCGGGCCGGCGCCGCACTCGCCGCCGCCTCCGCCGGACTCCTCGTCCTCTCCGCCTGCGACAAGCCGACGCCTCTCGCGACCGTGACGGTCGGCACCAACTCCGTCAACGCCGAGGCGTCCTGCCGCGGCGAGGACGGCAAGCCGCTCGCCGAGTCCAAGCTCACCGGCTGCCTCAGCGGCGTCAAGGACGCCAAGTCGATCGACTACGCGCCGGGCTCGACCCTGCGTCTGGGGGTCGACCCCAAGGTCGTCGAGAACGGCAGCAAGTGGATCGCACTGCTCGACGGCAGCCCGATCACCGAGGCGTCCGCCCAGACCTACCGGAGCTTCCCCAACGCCGACGTCTTCGCCAGCGGCCAGGGCGGTGCCGCCCCGAAGGAGAAGAAGGTCAGCATCGTGCAGGTCGACAAGGACAACAAGCCCGAGTCGGTCTGGAGCTTCACGCTCAAGCGCACCAACTCCTGACGACCGGGCCCTGCCTGATGCGCGTACTGGTCGTGACCGCGGTGGCGGCGGAGTCGGACTCCGTCGCCGCCGGCCTCGCGGTCGCCGGGTACGCGCGCCTGGACGAGGAGTTCATCCGGCGCGCGCCGTTCGCGGGGCCCGAGTTCTCCCCCTCGCCGCTGACCCGGTACGGCCGCGCGGGGCACGAGATCCACGTCTACCCGGCGGGCGTCGGCCCCGCCGCCGCGGCCGCGGGCACCGCCGTCGCGCTCGGCCGCGCCCAGGACCCCGGCTACGACCTGGTGATCTCGACCGGCATCGGCGGCGGCTTCCCCGGGGTCGCGCCGCTCGGCTCGCTCGTCGTGGCCTCCGGTCTGATCGCCGCCGACCTGGGTGCCGGCTCCCCCGAGGGCTTCCTCCCCGTCACCGAACTGGGCTTCGGCCGCGACCGGCTCGCCGCCCCGCGCGGTCTGTGCCAGGACGTGGCCCGGGCCATCGGCGCCCTCGCCGGCCCGGTCCTCACCGTCACCACCGCCACCGGTACCGCCGAGCGCGCCGCCGAGCACCTGGCCCGTCATCCGTCCGCCGTCGCCGAGGCGATGGAGGGCTTCGGTGTCGCCGAGGCCGCCGACCAGTACGGCCTGCCGGCCCTCGAAATCCGCGCGATCTCCAACTCCGTTGGCCCGCGCGACCGTTCGGCCTGGCGGATCGGCGGCGCCCTCGCCGCCCTCACCGACGCATTCGGGAAGCTTCCGCCCGTATTGGAGAGTTGGACCTCGCATGAGCACTGAACCGGCGCTGAAGATCGCCTACTCTCCCTGCCCGAACGACACCTTCGTCTTCGACGCGTGGGCGCACGGCCGGGTGCCGGGCGCGCCCGCACTCGACGTGACGTTCGCCGACATCGACATCACCAACGGCATGGCCGAACGCGGCGAGTTCGACGTCCTCAAGGTGTCGTACGCGGTGCTGCCCTGGGTCCTCGACGAGTACGCGCTGCTGCCGTGCGGCGGCGCGCTCGGCCGGGGCTGCGGCCCGCTGGTCCTCACCCGGGAAGCGGGAACCGACCTGACCGGCAAGACGGTTGCGGTGCCGAGCGAGAAGTCGACGGCGTACCTGCTGTTCCGGCTGTGGGCCGCGGACGTCGTGCCGGGCGGGGTCGGCGAGGTCGTCGTCATGCCGTTCCACGAGATCATGCCCGCGGTGCGCGACGGCAAGGTGGATGCCGGACTCGTCATCCACGAGGCCCGCTTCACGTACCAGAACTACGGGCTGCACTGCCTCGCCGACATGGGCCAGCACTGGGAGTCGACCACCGGACTGCCCATCCCGCTCGGCGCGATCATCGCCAAGCGCTCGCTGGGCGCGGACACGCTGCGCCGGCTCGCCGAGTCGGCCCGCACCTCCGTGCGGCTGGCCTGGGAGGACCCCGAGGCGTCCCGGCCGTACGTACTGGAGCACGCCCAGGAGATGGACCCGGCCGTGGCCGACCGGCACATCGGGCTGTACGTCAACGAGTTCACCGCCGACCTCGGCGAGGACGGCTACGCCGCGGTACGGGGGCTGCTGACACGCGCCGCGGCCGAGGGGCTCGTGCCGCCCCTCGGCCGCGATGCGCTGTCGTTCGCCTGAACCGGAAGCGGAGTCGCCCGCACCGGAAGTGGAGTCGCCTGAACCGGAAGCGGAGTCGCCCGCACCGGCGACAGGGTCGCCCGACCCTGCGACTGGTCGCCTGATCCGGCGACGGGACTAGACGTCCAGTTGGTCCGCCACCGCGCGCAGCAGGCCCGCGATCTTCTTGCCGGCGACCTTGTCGGGGTAGCGGCCCTTCTCCAGCATGGGTGTGATGTTCTCCAGGACCGTGGTCAGGTCCTGGACGATGGAGGCCAGTTCGTCGGGCTTGCGGCGCTGGGCCGCGGCCACCGAGGGGGCCGGGTCGAGGACCGTCACGGACAGGGCCTGGTCGCCGCGCTGACCGGCGACGACGCCGAACTCGACGCGCTGGCCGGGCTTGAGTGCGTCGACCCCGGCGGGGAGCACGGAGGAGTGGACGAAGACGTCGCCGCCGTCGTCGCGGGAGAGAAAGCCGAAGCCCTTCTCGCTGTTGAACCACTTGACCTTGCCGGTAGGCACGTCTGTCCTCGTCCTCGTACTCGTCGTTGTGTGCGGGGGCGCCGAAAACGGCTCTGGATAGCACGACAGCGGGTCGCCTTCCGACCCGCCGACACCAAGGCTAATGGTCCAGGGGCAGCTGACAAGACGTCCCGGCCTGTCCTTACGAGCAGGGAACTACCCTGGCGGGGTGAGTACCGAAACCCAGGCCAGGACCGACCGCGACGCCCTCACCACCGGTGATCGGCTGGTTCGCGTCGGCGTCGTCGTGTTCTTCGTCGGCGCGCTCGCCACACTGATCACCGTGGCACCGCTGTTCCTGCACACCGCGCCGTTCCCGTCCGTCGCCTATCTGGTCTGCATGCTGATGGGCGTCGGCTTCCTGATCGCGGGGGCGGGCGTGCTGCTCACCATCGGGGAGCAGCGCCGCCGGGCCCGCGTCTGACCGGGCCGACAGCCCACCCGAACCGGCCGGCCCCGTACACGAGTACGAGGCCCGGCTGTCAAGCACGTTCGGCGGCGTAATCCTTCAACCAGGCCGGAAATGACGTCAGATCGTCGAGGACGACATCGGCGCCGGCCTCGCGCAGCTCCGTCGCGCCGATCGGCCCGGTCGGCACCCCGACGGACAGGGCGCCCGCGGCCCGCGCACCGAGTACATCGCCGAGGTGGTCGCCGACGTATATGGCCGCGCCGTGCTCGCGCAGCGCAGTCGCCTTGCCCTCCGCCCACAGCCCGCCGACGACCTCGTCGGGAGCGATGCCGAGGTGGTCCAGGTGCAGCCGGGCCTGCGGCGCGTTCTTGGCGGTCACGACGACGGCCCGTCCGCCGAGCTCCTGCACCGCGCGCACCGCGTCGGCCGCGCCGGGCAGCGCGGGGGTGGGCAGGATCGCACGTGTGGGGTAGATCTCACGGTAGGCGAGGACCATCTCCGCGATCCGCTCCTCGGGGAACCAGTGCCGCAGCTCCCAGTCGAGCGGCGGGCCCAGCCGGCTGACGGCCTGGTCGGCGTCGATGAACGTCCCGGTCCTGGCGGAAAGCTCCTGGTAGACGGCGTGGATGCCGGGTCGCGAGTCGATCAGGGTCATGTCGAGGTCGAAGCCGACCGTGGGTGCGTCGAGGGGCATGAAGGCCATTGTGCCCAGACGGGCGACGGAACCGGCCCCCTAGACTGACCCGGTAGTTAGCCAAGCCTTACCGAAGCCGCGCACCCCACGCCGGCCCGACCCGATTCTCGAAACGCCGACTGTGATGGGCCCTATGCCAGCCGCCGCACCCCGCCGGACCAGACGCGTGCTCGCGACGGCGGCGGCCGTCGCGGCCCTGCTGGTCGCCGTCCTGCTCTCGCTCACCGTGGGCGCGCGCCCGATCCCGCCGTCGGAGGTCCTGGACGCGCTGTTCGGCGGCGCGCACACCCCCAACGCCGAGGTCGTCCGCGAACTGCGGGTGCCGCGCACCCTCATCGGCCTGATGGTCGGCGCCGCCCTCGCGGTCGCGGGCACCGTCCTCCAGGGCATCACCCGCAACCCCATCGCCGACCCCGGCATCCTCGGCATCAGTCAGGGTGCCTCGGTCGGGGTGGTCCTGGCGATCGCGTTCCTCGGCGTGCACACGCTGACGGGGTACGTGTGGTTCGCGTTCGCGGGTGCGGCCATCGCCTCCGTCGTGGTGTACGCGATCGCCTCCAGCGGGCGCGGCGGCGCGACCCCGGTGAAGCTCGCGCTCGGCGGGGCCGCGATCAACGCGCTGCTCGTGTCCGTGACGATGGGCGTGCTCACCACGAAAGCCGCGGCGCTCGACGAGTTCCGCTTCTGGCAGGTCGGCTCGCTCGCCGGCCGCGATGCCCAAGTAGCCCACCAGATATGGCCGTTCCTGCTGGTCGGGGTCGTTCTGGTCGCCTGGGTGGCGCGCGGCCTCGACGCCCTCGCGCTCGGCGAGGACGTCGCGAAGGGCCTCGGCCAGAACGTCGCCACGGTACGGATCCTGGGCGGCATCGGGGCGACCGTCCTGACCGGCGTCGGGGTGGCGGCGGCCGGGCCGATCGCCTTCATCGGCCTCGCGATCCCGCACATCGCCCGCGCCATCGTGGGCAGCGACCACCGCTGGGTGCTGCCGATGGCGGCGCTCGTGGGCCCGGTGATGCTGCTCGTCGCCGACACCGTCGGCCGGATCGTGTTCCCGCCGAGCGAGATCCCGGCGGGCGTGATGACGGCCCTGATCGGCGTGCCGTTCCTGGTCACACTGGTCCGCAGGAAGGCGGTCCCCGCATGAGCGCCCTCTCCTCCGCCGGGCCGCGCGTCCGCCCCGCCGGATACGCCGTCGTACGGGCCGGCCGGGCCGCCTTCCTGCTGCACCGCAGAGCGACGGCGGTGGGCACTTCCCTCCTCGTCCTCCTGGCCGCGCTCTGCGTCGCCTACCTCTGCGTCGGCGAGAGCTTCGTGCCGCCCGGCGAGGTGCTCAAGGTGCTGACCGGCCAGGACTCGGGCGCCGAACTCGTCGTCGGCACCCTGCGGCTGCCCCGCATGGTGGTGGGCCTGATGGTCGGCGCCGCGTTCGGCATCGCGGGTGGACTCATCCAGACCGTCGCGCGCAACCCGCTGGCCAGCCCCGACATCATCGGCATCATCCAGGGTGCCTCCGCGCTGACCGTGGGCGCGATGACGTTCGGCGTCACCTCGTACACCGTGCTGCCGTACCTGTCCGTCGTCGGCGGAATTCTGGCGGCGGCGCTCGTGTACGTCTTCGCCTGGCGCGGCGGCCTGCACGCCACCCGCTTCGTCCTGATCGGCATCGGCTTCGCGATCGCGCTGCGCTCCCTCACCACCCTGTTCATGACCAAGGGCGACTACCTGGTCGCCCAGCAGGCCCAGATTTGGATGACGGGCTCGCTCAACGGGCGCGGCTGGGACGAGGCCGCGCCGCTCGGCTGGGTGCTGCTCGCGCTGGTGCCGGCCGTGCTGTGGGCGGCCCGCGCCCAGCGCACGGTCTCCCTCGACGACGACACGGCGACCGCGCTCGGCGTGCGCCTGGGCCGGGTGCGGCTCGGCCTGGTCGTCATCGGCGTGGTCCTGGCCTCCGTCGCGACGGGCGCGGCCGGGCCGGTCGACTTCGTGGCGCTGCTCGCCCCGCAGATCGCCCGCCGGATGACGCGTACCGCCCAAATACCCTTGTTCTGCTCGGCGTTGACGGGCGCGGTCGTCGTCGTGCTCGCCGATCTGCTCGCCCGCAAGCTGTTCTCGCCGACCGAGCTGCCGGTGGGCGTGCTCACCGCGGTGATCGGCGCCCCGTATCTGATCTGGCTGATCGTGCGCAGCCGTACGACTGGAGGAAAGTAGATGACCAGCCGGCTGACGGCCCGCGAGCTGACCCTCGCCTACGAGGACCGAACCGTCGTGCACGGCCTCGACCTCGCGGTGCCGGACGGGCGGGTGACGGTGATCGTCGGCCCCAACGCCTGCGGTAAATCAACCACGTTGCGTGCGCTCGGCCGCCTGCTCAAGCCGCGGGGCGGCGCGGTGCTCCTCGACGGTACGGAGCTGGCGCGCATCCCCACCAAGCGGATCGCCCAGGCGATCGGCCTGCTTCCGCAGTCGCCCGTCGCGCCCGAGGCGATCACCGTGGCCGACCTGGTCTCGCGTGGGCGCCAGCCGCACCAGCACTGGTGGCAGCAGTGGTCGGACGCGGACGAGCGGGCGGTCACCGACGCGATGGACCGCACGGACGTGACGGCCCTCGCCGACCGCCCGGTCGACGAGCTGTCGGGGGGTCAGCGCCAGCGGGTGTGGATCGCGATGGCCCTGGCCCAGGAGACGGACGTCCTCCTGCTCGACGAGCCGACGACCTATCTGGACATCTCCCATCAGGTCGAAGTCATGGACCTGGTACGGCAGTTGAATCACGAGCGGGGCCGTACGGTGGTGATGGTCCTGCACGATCTGAACCAGGCCGCGCGGTACGCCGACCACCTCGTGGCGATGAAGGCGGGGCGGATCGTCGCCGAGGGGCGCCCCGAGGAGGTGGTGACGGCGGAACTCGTACGCGAGGTGTTCGGCCTGGACTCGGTGGTGGTCCCGGACCCGGTGACGGGCTCACCCCTGGTGGTACCCGGCGCCCCCTACTCGCCCCCGAGGGAAGCCCATCGCAAGGACCCCGAGGTCCCCGAGGTCCCCGAGGTCCCCGAGGTCCCCGAGGAGAGGATTCCCGGATGACGCTTCGCCGCCGTGGCCTGCTGCTCGGCGCGCCAGCGCTGGCGCTGGCGGCCTGCACGGCCTCGGGCCGCTCCAACTCCCCCGCAGGGGGAGGCAGTTCACATGTCATGAAGACCGTGATGGGAGACGTACGGGTCACGTCCCGTCCGGAGCGGGTCGTCGTCCTCGACACGGCGGAACTCGACTCGGCGATCACGCTCGGCGTCCGCCCGGTCGGCGCGACGCACACGGACGCCGACTCCGGGTTCCTCGACTACCTCCCCAAGGACCGGCTCGCCGGGATCAAGGACGTGGGCGCGATGATGAACCCCGGCCTGGAGTCCATCGCGGCGCTGAGGCCGGACCTGATCCTGACCAGCAAGGTGCGGCACGGGGACAAGTACGGGGATCTGTCGAAGATCGCGCCGACGGTGATGACGGAGTCCACGGGCTACCCCTGGAAGCGGAACTTCTCAGTACACGCGCAGGCGCTGGGGCGGGTGTCCGAGGCGGGGCGGGTGACGGCCGAATACGGTTCGCGGGTAAGGGAGTTGACGGCACAGCTCGGCGGTCCCGCCAAGGCGGCGGCGCTGAAGGTGAACGTCGTACGGTTCGTCGAGGGCGCGGACATCCGCATCTACGGGCGGCAGAACTTCATCGCGACGATCCTGGCGGACGTGGGCCTCGGGCGGCCGGCCATCGTCGACAGGGCGAAGGGCGGGTTCGCGTACGAGGTGAGCCCCGAGCGGATCGATCTCGCGGCGGCGGACGTGATCTTCTACGCGACGTACGGCGACCCCGGGAAGGCGGGGGCGACTCGGACGCTGGCGAGCGGGCTGTGGAGGGGGTTGGCGGCGGTTCGGGCGGGGCGGGTGCGGAGCGTGGACGATCAGCTCTGGATCCAGGGCATCGGTTACACCGCGGCCACCCAAGTGCTGGCCGAACTCGGCAAGTTGCCCCACCTCTGACCTCCCGGGGGGTTTGCCCACCCACCCGCCCGTGCGGCCGGGCCGAAGGGTTCAGCTCCCTGGGGCTGCGCCCCAGACCCCCTTCGAGGGGCTGCGCCCCTCGAACCCCCTGCAAGGGCTCCGCCCCCTGCACCCCCGTTCGCGCCTGAACGGCGCTCGTCCTCAATCGCCGGACGGGCTGAAGTGCCCGATGCGGGCCAGCACCGAGGCCTTCAGGGGCGCGGGGAACTGCGCGAGAAGCGGGCACGGTCCGCGGACGGAAACGGGGTTAGGGGCGCGGGGAACTGCGCGAGAAGCGGGCACGGTCCGCGGACGGAAACGGGGTTAGGGGCGCGGGGAACTGCGCGAGAAGCGGGCACGGTCCGTACCCGAACAGGCAGGGCCCGGGGCGCAGCCCCGGAAAGTCGACCCGCCCCATCCCACCCCCCCGGAGGGTTACGGGAAGGGGCGGGGAGGGGCAAAACCACGGGCCCGGCGCGAAGCCCCAGCGCACACCCGGCCCAGCCGAACCCACCTCCCCCCGAGCCACAGGGCGGAGCCCCCCGCACCCCCGCCCACCCCTCAGCGCACGCCCCGCCGGGACCGCCAGACCAGGAACGCCGCCGACCCCACCGCCGCGATCCGGATCAGCCACGGCCACATCCCCGACAGGGCGACCCCCATCTCGCCCTGGGCGATCGGATCGCCCCAGCGTCCGTCCTGGCGGCCCCAGAGCCACACCAGACCCCCCACCAGCGTGAGGCCGGGCACCCCGAAGACCGCCCACTTCGACTCCGCGCGGGTCAGCCGCCGGGACGCGTACGCCAGGAGCCAGCCCGCGCCCAGGGCCAGCCACAGGCCGAACAGCGCGCCCGCCACGAGCAGCGCCGCCGCGAGGAGCAGGAGGGGGTTCGTCAGCGCGGCGGCCCGGCTCTCGGCGGGGCGGCGCAGACGCAGGCGGCGCCGCCGCAAGGGGGGCGCCTCGACGAGGTCGGCGTCCTCCGACTCGCCCTCGCCCTCGCCCTCGGCGCCGCCCTCCTCGTCCGCGTCCCCGTCCTCGTCCTCCACCGGCGGCCGCAATATCTCCGGGATCTCGACCCCGCCGACGAACCCCGCGACGGAGTCGCCCCCGAGCGGGCCGGGCGGCCCCAGCCGCCACCAGTCGGGCTCGTCGCCCTGGCGGCCCAGTTCGTCCATCCCCGCGAGGTGCGGCGGCGCCGGAACGGAGGGCGCGGGAGGCTCCTCCGCCACCTCGCGCCGACGCGGCCGCGGCACGCGCTTGGCCCGCCCCGGGAAGAGCCGGTCCCGCTGGGCCGGCACGGCCCGCTCCGAGGCGGGCGAGCGCTCCGGGACCGCGTACGACGCGCCGGAGGCGGAACCGGAGGAGGAACCGGAAGAAGCAGGCGGGGCGGGGGAGGAGGGCGAGCCCGCGCCCAGGTCGAGGCCCGCGCCGGAGGCGGCCCGTTCCACCAGCTCCTCCGGCGTTCCGAACCGCCCGAGCACCCGCCGTACCGTCGCCGGGGTTTCCGTCCCGTACTTCGCCCGCTGCCGGTCGATCTCGTTGCGCAGCGACGACACCAGGCGCATCCGGTCACCGGAAGGCAGTTGCCGCTGCTGGGCCAGGTCGCCGACCCGGCTCAGATAGTCGTAGACCAGCTGGTCGCTCTCGATCCCCACGCGCGTTTCCCCTCCGCGAGCCCGCCCCGCGGCCACCCTGAGAGCCGCCGTCCGCCGGTCCGGTCGCGTTTCGGACACCGGCTACGGGTCCTGACGGTAGCGCGCACGGGCTACCGTGGGGCGGATGGGGACCGGCGAGCGCAATCAGGAGGCGCACGTGCCCGAAGGATCGACCGGCGCTACGGACAGAGCTGCCGCGGCAGCGCGCACCGCCGCCTCGGCACCCCGTACCCTCGCCGAGTCCCTGCGCGCCCGCCCCGACGAATCGCTCGCCGCGCTGCTGCGGACCCGCCCCGATCTGCTCAGCCCGGTGCCGGGCGACCTCACCCAGCTGGCCACCCGGGCCGGCACCCGGGCCTCCGTCGTACGGGCCCTGGAACGCCTCGACACGTTCGCGCTCCAGACCGCGCAGGTCCTCGCGGTGGCCCCGGATCCGGCTCCGTACGACGCCGTACGCGAGCTGCTCGCCGGCGACGACGGCGACCCGGAGGTCGAGGCCGCGCTGCCCGGCGCGCTCGCCGCGCTGCGCGAACAGGCCCTGGTGTGGGGCGGCGACGACCGGCTGCGCCTGGTGCGTACCGCCCGCGAACTGCTCGCGCCCTCCCCCACGCATCCCTCGCCCACCGGGCTCGGCCCGACCGTCGCCGAGGCGACCTCGGGGATGTCTCCGGGGCGCGTCCAGGAGATCCTCCAGGCCGCCGGGCTCCCGGCCACCCACGATCCGGTGTCCGCGGTGGCCGCGCTGACCTCGCTGTTCACCGACCGCACGCGCATGGCGGAGCTCCTCGACAGCGCCCCGTCCGACGCCCTGACGGTCCTGGACCGGCTGGTGTGGGGGCCGCCGTACGGCGAGGTGTCCGCCGATCCGCCGCCCCCGGTGCGCTGGCTGCGCGACCACGGTCTGCTGCTCCCGGCGACCGCCCGCACCCTGGTGCTGCCGCGCGAGGTCGCCCTGCATCTGCGCGCCGGGCGCGCGCACCGCACCACCGAGCCGGTGCCGCCCGCCGTCGCGCCGTTGCGCGAGTACCGTCCACAGGTTGTGGACGCGACCGCCGCGGGCCAGGCGTTCACCGCGCTGACCACCGTCGAGGACCTGCTCGCCGAGTGGAACGAGGGCGGCCCCGCCGTGCTGCGCGCCGGCGGTCTGTCCGTACGGGACCTCAAGCGCACCGCGACCGCCCTGGACAGCAGTGAGCCGATCGCCGCGTTCTGGCTCGAACTCGCTTACGCGGCAGGCCTGTTGGCGTCGGACGGCGAGGCGGACGAGCGCTATGCGCCGACCCCCGAGTACGACGACTGGCTGGAGCTGCCGCCCGCCGAACGCTGGTCCCGGCTCGCGGTGGCCTGGCTGGGCGCCACCCGCACCGCCGGGCTCGTCGGCGAGCAGGACACCAAGGGCCGTACCCTCGCCGCGCTCGGCCCCGACCTCGACCGCTCGCCCGCGCCCGAGGTCCGCCGCCGCGTCCTGACCCTGCTCAGCACGCTGCCCGAGGCCACCTCGCCCGACCCCGCGTCGCTGCTCGCCCGGCTGCGCTGGGAGCACCCGGCCCGCAGCGGACCCGATGACCTGCGCTCGCGGCTCGCCCAATGGGCCCTGTCCGAGGCCGAGTTGATCGGCGTGACCGGCCGGGGCGCGCTCACCACGCATGGCCGCACGCTGCTGACCCCGGCCGCCGGCGCCGTCGAACGCGGGGCACTCGGCGTGCTCGCCGCGCGGGCGCTGGCCCCCCACCTGCCCGAGCCCGTCGACCACGTCCTGCTCCAGGCGGACCTGACGGCGGTCGCGCCGGGGCCGCTGCGGCGCCCGCTGGCGGCGATGCTGGGGGTGCTCGCGGACATCGAGTCCAAGGGCGGCGCGACGGTCTACCGCTTCACGGCGGGCTCGGTACGTCGCGCCCTCGACGCCGGCCAGACCGCCTCCGACCTGCAAGCCTTCCTGACCGAGCACAGCCGTACGCCGGTGCCGCAGCCGCTCAGCTACCTCATCGACGACGTGGCCCGCAGACACGGCCACCTGCGGGTGGGCGCCGCTTCGGCGTACGTACGCTGCGACGACGAGGCGATGCTGGGCGAGATCCTGGCCGACAAGCGCAGCCAGGCGCTGCGTCTGCGCCGCCTGGCCCCGACGGTCCTGGCGACCACGGCCGAGCCGGGGGCGCTGCTCGACGGGCTGCGTTCGATGGGCTACGCGCCGGCCGCCGAATCCGCCGAGGGCGATGTGCTGATCACCCGCGCCGACGCCCGCCGCACTCCGCGCCGCACGGCCCCCGTGCCGGTCCCGGACGGGCCGCCGCTGCCCGACGAGACGCTGCTCGACGCGGCGGTACGGGCGATCCGGGCGGGCGACACGGCGGCCACGGTCGTCCGCAAGGACCAGCCCGAGGCGGCCCGCACGGACGGCTCGCTCCCGCGTACCTCACCGGCGGAGACGCTGGCCACGGTGCAGGCGGCGGCGATGACGGGCTCGGCGGTGTGGATCGGGTACGTCAACGCGGAGGGCTCCGCCAGTCAGCGGGTCATCGCTCCGGTGCGGGTGGAGGGTGGGTTCGTCACCGCGTACGACCACACGGCGGACGAGGTCCGTACGTACCCGCTCCACCGCATCACCGGCGTGGCCGAACTCGCCGACGACCCGGCGTAGGCCGCCGGGGGTTGCCGCCCTCGTGACCCCAGGGTGGCCGCCCCCATGACCCCAGGGTGGCCGCCCCCATGACCCCAGGGTGGCCGCCCCCGTGACCCCAGGGTGGCCGCCCCCGTGAGCCCGGGTCGGCCGGCCGGCGCCCCGGGGCTCCGCCCCAGACCCCGGGGGGTTTGCCCACCCACCCGCCCGCGCGGCCGAGTTGAAGGCTCCGGCCCCTGGGGCTGCGCCCCAGACCCCCTGAGGGGCTGCGCCCCTCGAACCCCGGGCGGGGGCTGCGCCCCCTGCACCCCCGGTTCGGGGCTCCGCCCCGAACCCGTATCGCGCCTTAAGGGCGCTCGTCCTCAATCGCCGGACGGGCTGAAGTGCCTCGATGCGGGCCCGTACCGATCAGCCGGACAGGCTGAAGAGCCCGATGGGGCCCATACCAATCAGCCGACAGGCTGAAGTGCTCGATGGGGGCGCCCGTACCGCTCAGCCCGGCGGGCTGAAGTGCCCGATGGCCGGCCAGCACCGAGGCCTATTAGGGGCGCGGGGAACTGCGCGACCAGCCACCCACCGACCCGCACCCGAACAAGCTGGGCCCGGGGCGCAGCCCCGGAAAGCCGACCTACCCCCACTCCACCCCCGGAGGGTTGCGGGAAGGGGCGGGGAGGGGCAAAACCCACGAGCAACCACCCCCCTCCCCGGTCGAAGGGCAAGCGACAAACGGCCCCACGACGACGCACAACCGCCCCGCCCCGCACCCCAAGGCCCGCACCGCGGGGCCCCCAAGGCCCGCCCCCGCGAGGCCCGCCGCAACGGGCTAGTCGATGTCCACCGACCCGTCCCGCTTCGCGGCCCCGTCACCCGACCCCGAACCCGACCCCGACCCCGACCCCGACAGCAGCCCCGGCAGGGACAGCTGGGCCGGGCCCTTGGAGTCGCGGTCGCCGGAACCGCCGAGGTTCTGCCGGACGGAGTCGAGGATCGTCAGGCCCTGCCCGACGAGCCCGGCCGCGATCTCGCCCAACCCGTCCGCCCCGTTCAGGACGTTGACGTTCGCCCCCGCCAGACCCCCCGCCGCTTCCTTCACGATCAGCGGCAACTGGTCGATCAGCATCCGGTCGAGCGCGACGCGGTCGTACGACGCCGCCGCCTCCGCCTGGATCTTCATCCGCTCGGCCTCGGCGATCGCGAGCACCTTGATGCGCTCGGCCTCGGCCTGCGCCGGCTTCACGATCTCCGCGACGAGCTGCTGCTGGCGGAGCTCGGCCGCGCGCTGGGCCAGTTCGGTCTGCGCGAGGAGCACCTCCTGCTGGGCGTGCGCCTGGGCGAGCGGGCCGGCCTGCGCGGCCTGCGCCTGCGCGCGGTCGATCTCCGCCGAGTACTCCGCCTTCACGACCGCCGTCTGCCGCGCGTACTCCGCCTGGTTGCGCGCCGCGACCTGCTCCGCCTCGACCGAGGCCTGCGTGGCCTGCGCCTGCGCGACCTGCGCGGCCCGCTGGATGGCCGCCTTGTGCGGCGCGGACATCGCGTCGATGTAGCCGACATCGCCGTCGTCGATGGACTGGATCTGGAGCGAGTCGACGATGAGGCCGATCTTCGCCATCTCGGTCTTGGAGGTCTCCAGAACCTCCGCCGCGAGCTTCTGGCGCTCGGTGACGATCTCCTCGACCGTCATCGAGCCGATGATGGACCGCAGGTGACCGGCGAAGATCCGGCCGGTCAGGACCGACATCTGGTCCTGGTCGGACAGGAAGCGCTGGCCCGCGTTGACGATGGACTCGTTGTCGTTGCCGACCTTGAACGCGATCACGGCGCGCACGTGCAGCGCGATGCCCTGCTTGGTCACGCACGTCTCGGTGACCTCGGCCTCGCACATCGACAGCGTGAGGAAGCGGGTCTTGCGGAAAATCGGCAGGACGAACTTGCCGTGGCCGGTCACTACGCGGAACGGGGCGCCCCCGAGTCCGCGCCTGCCACCCGAGATCAGCATTGCCTCGTCGGGGGCGGGCACCCGGTAACCGAACATCCTTTGTCTCCTTAGCCGGCGTCGGCGGTGAAACCGCCCAACGCATCCAACGGATCGGCCCACTCGATGACGTCCACCTGGCGGGTGCCACGGGATCCGATCACGAGCACGGTCGCCCCCCTCGGCAGGGGCTCCTCCGACCAGGCGAGGAAGGCCTCCGTGCCACCTCTGACGCTCACCACGACCTCACCGGGCCCGGCGGTTCCACGAGTGGCCACGTGGAGCACTCCGGGGCAGCCGACGACGTCGTTGTCCTGTTCCACGGCCTGGCGCCCCCATCGTTCTGGTCCTGGATTCCAGACCTTAGACCTGCCGGGATCACCCGCCTATGGTCGGGCCACCCCGTGTTGGCCTACCCCTCCAGGGTCCCACCACCAGGCGCCCCGCCCGCCCGTCCGCACCGATCCCCCCGCTGACCCGCCGTACGTCCCCCGCAGACCCGCCGTACGTAGCGCGCGTACGTCCCCGCAGGCCCGCCGTGCGCACCCGGTCCGGCTCCCGTACGCACCGGGTCCGCACCCGGTCCGGCCCCCGTCCGTCTCCGGTGCGTGCCCCGCCCGGGCCGCCGATGCGGCAGACTGGAAGTTTGCCCGCCCTCCCCGGGTGGCCATCCGTCGGAAGGACACGCCCCAGGTGACCGGACCACTCATCGTCCAGAGCGACAAGACCCTGCTCCTGGAGGTCGACCACGAGCAGGCCGACGCCTGCCGCCGTGCCATCGCGCCCTTCGCGGAGCTGGAGCGGGCGCCGGAGCACATCCACACCTACCGGGTGACGCCGCTGGGCCTGTGGAACGCGCGCGCCGCCGGGCACGACGCGGAGCAGGTCGTGGACGCGCTGGTCGAGTACTCGCGCTACCCCGTGCCGCACGCCCTGCTCGTCGACATCGCCGAGACGATGGCCCGCTACGGCCGCCTCACCCTCAGCAAGCACCCCGTCCACGGCCTGGTGCTGACCTCGACCGACCGGCCGGTCCTCGAAGAGATCCTGCGCTCGAAGAAGGTCACCCCGCTGGTCGGCGCCCGCCTCGACCCGGACACGGTCGCCGTGCACCCCTCCGAGCGCGGCCAGATCAAGCAGACCCTGCTGAAGCTGGGCTGGCCGGCCGAGGACCTCGCCGGGTACGTGGACGGCGAGGCGCACCCCATCGAGCTCGCCGAGGACGGCTGGGCCCTGCGCCCGTACCAGAAGCAGGCCGTCGAGGGCTTCTGGCACGGCGGCAGCGGCGTGGTCGTGCTGCCCTGTGGCGCGGGCAAGACGCTGGTCGGCGCCGGGGCGATGGCCGAGGCGAAGGCGACCACGCTGATCCTGGTCACCAACACGGTCTCGGCCCGCCAGTGGAAGCACGAGCTGGTGAAGCGCACCAGCCTGACCGAGGACGAGATCGGCGAGTACAGCGGTACGAAGAAGGAGATCCGCCCGGTCACGATCGCCACGTACCAGGTGCTCACCACCCGCCGTAAGGGCGTCTACGCGCACCTGGAGCTGTTCGACTCGCGCGACTGGGGCCTGATCGTCTACGACGAGGTCCACCTGCTGCCCGCGCCGGTCTTCAAGTTCACCGCCGACCTCCAGGCCCGCCGCCGGCTCGGCCTGACCGCGACGCTGGTCCGCGAGGACGGCCGCGAGTCGGACGTGTTCTCGCTGATCGGGCCGAAGCGGTTCGACGCGCCGTGGAAGGAGATCGAGGCGCAGGGCTACATCGCGCCCGCCGACTGCGTCGAGGTCCGCGTCAACCTCACGGACTCCGAGCGCCTCGCGTACGCGACCGCCGAGACGGAGGAGAAGTACCGCTTCTGTGCGACGACCGCGACCAAGCGCAAGGTCACGGAGGCACTGGTACGACGGTTCGCGGGCCAGCAGATCCTCGTCATCGGCCAGTACATCGACCAACTCGACGAGCTGGGCGAGCACTTGAACGCACCGGTCATCAAGGGCGAGACGACCAACGCGCAGCGCGAGAAGCTCTTCGGCGCGTTCCGCGAGGGCGAGATCAGCGTGCTCGTGGTGTCCAAGGTGGCGAACTTCTCGATCGACCTGCCGGAGGCGACGGTCGCCATCCAGGTGTCGGGCACGTTCGGCTCCCGCCAGGAGGAGGCCCAGCGCCTAGGCCGCGTGCTGCGTCCGAAGGCGGACGGCCACCAGGCGCACTTCTACTCGGTGGTCGCACGCGACACCATCGACCAGGACTTCGCGGCGCACCGCCAGCGCTTCCTGGCCGAACAGGGCTACGCCTACCGGATCATGGACGCGGACGAACTCCTCGCGGACAACTGACCCGCGGGAGAAGCGTCCGACGGGCCTTCCCCGGAAGGCCCGTTCCGGCCTGGACCGGAAGGCCCGCTCCGGACTTCGCCGGACGTCGGGGCGGCCCCGGCGGCGAAGGACTGCCGGGCCGTCCACCCCGCCCAGCCCATCACCGCGAGCCCGACCAGTGCGTACGGTGACGCCAACGGCTGCTGCCACAGCGGGAGTTGGAGGTCGTGGGCGCCCGCGTGCGGTACGAGCCACAGGCTGCGGGCGGTGAAGACGAGGGCGACGGCGACGGCCGTACGCGTGCGCCCCTCGGCCCACAGCACGGCGATCAGCGGAACGCACCACACCCAGTGGTGCGACCAGCTGATGGGTGAGATCAGCAGCGCGGTGAAGGCGGCCGCGAGCAGGGCCCGGGGTTCGTCGGCACGGCGGGCGGTCCACAGCCCGGCGGCGCCGACGGCGACGGCCGCCACCGCCCACACCGCGCCGGGCTCGGCGGTGTGCAGCGACCGCGCGATCAGCCCTTGCAGGGACTGGTTGTCGACGATCCACGCCTTGCCCACCCGCCCGGTCTCGAAGAGCCGCCGGGTGAAGAACTCGACGCTGGCGCGCGGGAGTACGAGCGCCCCGAGGAGCATCGTCGTCCCGAATCCGGCGAGCGCGGTGACGGCCTCCTGTCGACGGCCCCGCACCAGCAGATACAGGACGAAGAACAGCGGGGTGATCTTGATCCCGGCGGCGATCCCGACCCCGAACCCCTTGCCGAAAACCTTGCCGAACCTCTTGCCGAGCCCCTTGCCGAAGCCGTTGTCGGGGGCGTGCGCCGGCCGGGAGAGGTCCCAGAGCACGAGGCAGGCGAGCGCGAGGTTGACCTGCCCGAAGAGCAGCGTCTGGAAGACGGGCTCCAGCCACAGTCCGAGAGCGACGGCGACGAGCGCGTGATGGCGCCGGGGCCGGAGGCCGGCCAACCGGCAGGAGAGCAGAACGAGAACCGCGAGCAGTGCGGTGTTGCCGACGCAGCAGGCCACCTTCAGCACGGGAAGCGGCACGAAGGCGCTCGGTACGAAGACGAGGGCCGCGAACGGGGGGTAGGTGGCGGGCAGGTGCCACGAGGTGACGGTGAACCCGTACAGCGAGGTGCCGTTCGCGACGGCGGCCCCCTCGGCCCGGTAGACCAGGGCGTCCGCCATGGGGATGCGCAGGGCGGCACAGAGCGCGGCGAGCGCTGCGAGCGAGAGCGACAGTACGAGCAGGGCCCCGGCATTGGCGCGCGGTGAACGTTCGGTCACACGAAGTGACCCTAGCGGGGCGGAACATCACAGCGGGCTACGCGAGCCCGCACGGGCGTGGGGCGGCGTCAGTGCTGACGCCGCCGGACCCCGGCCTCCTCGGCGTACTCGCCCATGACGACGACGCTGAACGCGGCACCGGCGAGAACCTTCGCGGCCCGGACGACATTGCCGATCTTGTGGGTACGGTGTGGGGCGGCGCCGGAAGCGGTGGCCCCGTTCGGGGCGCCGGGGCGGACGGAGGGGGCTGGGGTGAAGGTCGCTGCACTCATGTCTCCATGATGGAACTCGGACAACCCGGGCACATCGACCCCGGGGCTGAACCTCCCCGCCCCCGGCGTAGTCCTCTGGTCCGACACCGTCCCCTACGGGTATGACCGATCGCCTCCCGCGCGCGGGACGAGGGACCCGGGGCCGACGATCCGGACGGGCCCGCCCGTCACACCCGCCCCCTCCCCCCTGTCAGAGCTGAGCCCCGCATCACCGCACCACGGATCATGTGCGCGACCACGCCACCACGCAACGCGACGGAGGAACACCAAGGATGGACGACGACGTCGAACACCTCGCCCAGCGCTTCGAGGAGCACCGCGGCCATCTGCGCGCGGTGGCGTACCGGATGCTCGGCTCCCTCAGCGAGGCCGAGGACGCCGTCCAGGAGGGCTGGCTGCGGGCGAGCCGGGCCGACAGCGGCGCGGTCGACAACCTGGGCGGCTGGCTGACCACGATCGTCGCGCGGATCTGCCTGAACGTGCTGCGCTCGCGCGGCACCCGGCGGGAGGCGGCGCTCGACGTCCAGGAGTACGAGTACGTACGGGTACCGGATCCGTTGCTGGGCCCGGTCGACGTGGTGGACCCGGAACAGGAAGTGCTGCTCGCCGACTCGGTGGGCCTGGCGCTGATGGTGGTCCTCGAAACCCTGGCTCCCGCGGAGCGGCTCGCCTTCGTCCTGCACGACCTGTTCGCGGTGCCGTTCGAGGAGATCGCGACGATCGTCGACAAGACGCCGGCGGCGACGCGCCAGCTGGCGAGCCGGGCCCGGCGCCGGGTGCAGGGCCGCACGCCCTCACCCTCGACCGACCGCGCCCGTCAGCGCGAGGTGGTCGAGGCGTTCATCGCCGCGGCGCGCGGCGGCGACTTCGAAGCGTTGCTCGCGCTGCTCGACCCGGACGTGGTGCTGCGCGCGGACGCGGGCGCCGCGCCGGGCACGAAGCTGGTGCGGGGGGCCCGGACAGTGGCCGAACAGGCCTACACCTTCCGCAGGTTCGCTCCCCTCAACCGGGTCGTCCTGGTCAACGGAATGCCCGGCATCGCCGCGGTCTCGGAAGGCCGGGCGTTCTCGGTCCTGGCCTTCACGCTGGGTGCGGACGGCCGCGTGACGGAACTGAACATCCTGGCGGACCCGGAACGGGTCCCGTCCCTGGACGTGTCGTTCCTGCCCAGCCGCTGAGCGACGGCCTTCGGCCGGGGCGGCCACTGCGGGCCTCACCGGCCTCGCAAGCCTTGCCGGCCTCGCAAGCCTTGCCGGCCTTGCCGGCCTTGCCGACCTTGCCGACCGGGCCTTCGACTGCGGACCGTGCGGGGCCGCCCGCGTCGCAGCACCCCACCTTCGCACCCCGAACCCTGCACCCCGCACCCCGCACCCCCCAAAGGTGCACCACGGCTCACCGGTCGCCCCCGCGCGGGGAAAACCATTGGCCCCCCACCCCACCCCGCGCCTAAAATCTCCCCTCCCCCAAAACCGCCGGAGGCACCCCGTGCAGAGGCACGACCCCGACCCCGACCCGCTCGGTCACGAACGCACCCACCTCACCCGCTCCCGCGCCGCCCTCCGCGCCATGCGCGAAGACGTCGAGTCGCTCGACATCAAGGACGTCACCGCGAACTGGGTGAACGCCGCCGTCCTCCAGCGCCAGATCGACGACCGCATCAAGGCCCTCGCCGACCTCTCGCACACCCCCCTCTTCTTCGGCCGCCTCGACTACCTGCACGCCCCCGGCGCGGACCTCGCCGAGGGCGCCGAAGGGGAGAGGTTCTACATCGGCCGCCGCCACGTCCACGACGCCGACGGCGACCCCATGGTCATCGACTGGCGCGCCCCCGTCTCGCAGCCGTTCTACCGCGCCTCGAAGAAGGACCCGCTGGACGTCGGCCTGCGCCGCCGATTCGGCTACACCGGCGGCGAGTTGACCGCGTACGAGGACGAACACCTCACCGACCCGACGGAATCGACGCGGACGAGCAAACTGCTCCAGGCCGAGATCGAACGCCCCCGCGTGGGCCCGATGCGCGACATCGTCGCGACGATCCAGCCCGAGCAGGACGAGATCGTCCGCTCCGGCCTGAGCGGCAGCGTCTGCGTGCAGGGTGGTCCCGGTACCGGAAAGACCGCGGTGGGCCTGCACCGGGTCGCCTACCTCCTCTACGCCCACCGCGACCGCCTGGCCCGCACGGGCACACTGGTCATCGGCCCGAACAAGTCCTTCCTGCACTACATCGAGCAAGTGCTGCCCGCCCTGGGCGAGTTGGAGGTCAAGCAGGCGACGGTGGACGACCTGGTGACGGCGGGCATCGAGGTGCGCGGCACCGACCCCGCCGAGTCGGCCGTCGTCAAGGGCGACGCCCGCATGGCCGAGGTACTGCGCCGCGCGGTCTGGTCCCACGTCACCACCCCCACCGAACCCCTGGTGGTGGTACGAGGTTCCCGCCGCTGGCGTGTCCCGGCCCACGAACTCGCGGAGATCGTGGAGGAGTTGAGGACGCGGGACATTCGTTACGGAGCCGCGCGGGAAGCCCTGCCGCAGCGGATCGCCCACACGGTCCTGGTCCGGATGGAGCAGGCGGGCGAGGCGCCGGACGACCGGGTGCAGGACGCGGTGGCCCGGAACACGGCGGTGAAGGCAGCCGTGAAGACGATCTGGCCCCCGGTGGACCCGGCGAAGCTGGTGCTGCGGCTGCTGAACGAACCGGACTTCCTGGCCGCCCACGCGGAGGGCGTCCTCACCGCCGACGAGCAGAAGACGATCCTCGCCCCGAAGCCGGCGCGCAGCGTGAAGTCGGCGAAGTGGTCGGCGGCGGACGCGGTCCTGATCGACGAGACGAACGACCTGGTGGCCCGCACCCATTCGCTCGGCCATGTCGTGCTCGACGAGGCGCAGGACCTCTCCCCCATGCAGTACCGCGCGGTCGGCCGCCGCTGCACGACGGGTTCGGCGACGGTCCTCGGCGACCTGGCGCAGGGCACCACGCCCTGGGCGACGGCGAGTTGGGCCGAGGCGCTGCGTCACCTGGGGAAGGGCGAGGCGGTGGTGGAGGAGCTGACGGCCGGCTTCCGCGTCCCGCGCGAGGTGATCGCGTACGCCTCGAAGCTGCTGCCGTCGATCTCCCCCGGACTGGCCCCGGTGGAGTCGGTGCGCGAGACGCCGGGCTCCCTCGACGTGCGGGAGTCCTCGGACCCGGACGCGGACGTGGTGGCCGCGTGCGGGGAGTCGCTGGCCCACGAGGGCTCCATCGGGCTGATCGCCGCAGACCACCGAATCCCCGCGCTGGCGGCGGCACTTGAGGCCGCGGGCCTCCCCTGCCTGGCGCCCGGCGAGGAGACGACCGCCGAGTCCCGCCTGACCCTGGTCCCGGCCTCCCTGGCCAAGGGCCTGGAGTACGACTACGTGGTCCTGGACGACCCCGCGACCCTGGTGGCCGCCGAACCCGACGAACGAACGGGCCTGCGGCGCCTGTACGTCGCCCTGACCCGAGCGGTATCAGGCCTGACCGTGATCCACGCCTCCCCCCTACCGCCCCAACTGGCCTAGCCCCACTCGCGCGGTTCCCCACACCCCCAACCCCGCTTCCGCCCTCGCACCGCGGGTGGCTGGTCGCGCGGTTCCCGGCGCCCCCGGCAGTACTGGTGTCGGTCGGCGCCGGCATCTTCGGCCTGCTCCCCGCGCCCCTGAATGCCTCGGTGTGGGGCACCTACAGCCCGTCACGGGGACCCCCGGGGCCGAGCCCAGCTACGCGTCCAGCGCCGCCCGCCACTCCGCGACGGCCGCGGCGGAAACCGGGGCGGACCACCCGCCAGGACGGGACGCCCCGCCGATGTGCACCGCGTCGATCCCCGCCCGACGCAACACCGGCAGGTGGGCTAGGGAAAGCCCACCCCCCACCAGGATCCGCGGCTCGTACCCGGGCTCACCCCGACGCCCCGCCTCCGCGAGCAGCACCGGCAGCCCGTCGTCGACGCCCCGCGCCGAGCCCGCCGTCAGGTACGTGTCGAGCCCGGGCAGCCCCGCCAGCTCCTTGCGCAGGGCGTCGCGGGACGCGGCCCGGTCGATGGCCCGGTGGAAGGTCCAGCGGCACCCGTCGAGCGCGGCGGCCAGCGCCCGTACCGCTGCCAGGTCGGGCCCCCCGGTCTCGTCGAGGAACCCGAGCACGAACTCGTCCGCCCCTTCGGCCCGCAGCGCCTCCGCGTCCCGTACCAGCGCGTCGACGTCCCCCGCCGCGAACCCGTCCGCCGCCCGCAGCATGACTCGCAACGGGATGTCGACGGCCGCGCGGATCGCCGCGAAGGTCTTCAGGGGCGGGGTCAGCCCGTCCGCCGCCATGTCGGTGACCAGCTCAAGACGGTCCGCCCCGCCGGCCTGGGCCGCGACGGCGTCCTGCGCGTCGAGCGCGATCACCTCAAGCAGTGCGCGGTTGCTCATCTGACCCCATTCCTCCGTAACCCGGGCCCGGCTCGGCCCAAATAGGTCTAGTCCATTCACTAGCCTACGCCGCGAGATGCCCATCCACGCGGACGGTAAAACACGGCCGTGCGGACCTTCCCGCCGAGCCGGAAGCCCGAGCGGAGCCCGCCCGTGCACCCCCGGGCCAGGAGACTCACCGGCCATTGATACCCCCGCCGGGTATTGACCCGGCCAGCCCCGGCCCTTGCATCCCATACACCTGGGGGGTATACATGAACCCGAAGGTGGTACCCCCTGGGGGTATCGAGAAGCGTCCCGCCGGTATCACCGGCCACAAGGAGTCGCAGCCATGACCACCACCGCACCCGGCGCAGCACCCGGCGCCGCCGCCGATGTAGAGCTCGCCATCGGCGGCATGACCTGTGCGTCCTGCGCGGCCCGGATCGAGAAGAAGCTCAACCGCATGGACGGGGTCGAGGCCACCGTCAACTACGCCACCGAGAAGGCGAAGGTCACCTTCCGCGAGGACGTGTCCGTCGCCGACCTCATCGCCACCGTCGAGGCCACCGGCTACACGGCCGAGGAGCCCGCTCCCGCACGGACCGGCGCCGGGGCGACTGCCGCGGCCGGGGCGGACGACGGCGGCGCCGGGCGGGCGGCCGACGAGCTGCGCCCGCTGCGCCAACGGCTGCTGACCGCGATCGCCCTCGCCGTGCCGGTGATCGCGATGTCGATGGTCCCGGCCCTCCAGTTCGCGTACTGGCAGTGGCTCTCGCTGACTCTGACCGCCCCGGTCGTGACGTACGCCGCCTGGCCCTTCCACCGGGCCGCCTGGACCAACGCCCGGCACGGCGCGGCGACCATGGACACCCTGATCTCGGTCGGCACGTCGGCCGCGTTCCTGTGGTCCGTGTGGGCCCTGTTCTTCGGCACGGCGGGCCACCCCGGCATGACCCACCCCTTCGAGCTGACCATCGGCCGCTCGGACGGTGCGGGCAACATCTATCTGGAGGCCGCCGCCGGGGTCACCGCGTTCATCCTCGCCGGGCGCTACTTCGAGGCCCGCTCCAAGCGCAAGGCGGGCGCGGCCCTGAAGGCGCTGCTCGAACTGGGCGCCAAGGACGTCACCGTGCTCGGCGCGGACGGAAGTGAACGGACCGTACCCACAGGCGAGTTGAAGGTGGGGGACCGTTTCCTGGTGCGGCCCGGCGAGAAGATCGCCACGGACGGCACGGTCGTCGAGGGCTCGTCCGCCGTCGACGCCTCCATGCTGACCGGCGAGTCCGTCCCGGTGGAGGTGGCCCCCGGGGACGCCGTCACCGGCGCCACCCTCAACGCCGGCGGCCGGCTCGTTGTCGAGGCGTCCCGGGTCGGCGCGGACACCCAGCTCGCCCGCATGGCCAGGCTGGTCGAGGACGCGCAGAACGGCAAGGCCGCGGCCCAGCGGCTCGCGGACCGGATCTCGGCCGTCTTCGTGCCGGTCGTGATCGCCCTCGCGCTCGCCACCCTCGGTGGATGGCTCGCCACCGGCTCCGGCCTCACCGCCGCGTTCACGGCCGCCGTCGCCGTACTGATCATCGCCTGCCCCTGCGCCCTGGGGCTCGCCACTCCGACCGCCCTCATGGTGGGTACGGGCCGGGGCGCCCAGCTCGGCATCCTGATCAAGGGACCCGAGGTCCTGGAGACGACCCGCAAGGTCGACACGATCGTCCTGGACAAGACCGGCACGGTGACCACCGGCCGCATGACGCTGCTCGCCGTCCACACCGCCGACGGCACCGAGAGGTCCCAAGTCCTGCGCCTGGCAGGGGCGTTGGAGCACTCCTCCGAGCACCCCATCGCCCGCGCGGTCGCGGAGGGCGCCACGGCCGAGGCCGGTACGCTGCCCACCCCCGAGGACTTCGCCAACATCGCCGGCCTCGGCGTCCAGGGCGTCGTCGAGGGGCACGCGGTCCTGGCCGGCCGCGAGAAGCTCCTGGCGGAGTGGGCCATGGAACTCCCCCCGGCCCTGAAGAAGGCGAAGGAGCAGGCCGAGGCGGCGGGACGCACCGCCATCGCGGTCGCCTGGGACGGCGAAGCCCGCGCGGTCCTGGAGGTCGCCGACGCCGTCAAGGAGACCAGCCCCGAGGCGATCGAGCGGCTGCGCGCGCTCGGCCTCACCCCGATCCTGCTGACCGGCGACAACCGGGCCGTCGCGGAGGCGGTCGCGGCCGAGGTCGGCATCGAGAAGGTGTACGCCGAGGTCATGCCGCAGGACAAGGTGGACGTCATCAAGTCCCTTCAGGCAGAGGGCCGTTCGGTCGCCATGGTCGGCGACGGCGTCAACGACGCGGCCGCCCTCGCCCAGGCCGACCTGGGCCTGGCGATGGGCACCGGCACGGACGCCGCCATCGAGGCGGGCGACCTGACCCTGGTGCGCGGCGACCTGCGCTCGGCTGCGGACGCGATCCGGCTCTCGCGCCGGACGCTGGGCACGATCCGCTCCAACCTGTTCTGGGCCTTCGCCTACAACGTGGCCGCCCTGCCGCTCGCCGCGGCGGGCCTGCTGAACCCGATGATCGCGGGGGCCGCGATGGCCTTCTCCTCGGTCTTCGTGGTCGGCAACTCCCTGCGCCTGCGCCGCTTCCGGCCCACCGAAAACTGAGCGCCGCCCCGGCGGGGCCCCGGTTATGCTCCCCGGATGACCTTGGAATGGGAACAGGTAATCGTCCACTCGGCAGACCCGGCGGCCCTGGGGCAGTGGTGGGCCGACGCGCTGGGCTGGGTCGTGGTCCACGCCTCCGACGACGAGTTCGAGATCCGCCCCGCACCGGACCGCGTGCCCGGCCTGGACTTCGTACGCCTCGCCGAGGCCAAGAAGTCCAAGAGCCGACTGCACCTCGACTTCAGGCCCGACGACCAGGCCGCGGAGGTGGCCCGCCTGGTGGCCCATGGCGCCCGGCGCGTCGACATCGGCCAGGGCGAGCAGTCGTGGGTCGTCCTTGAGGACCCCGAGGGCAACGAGTTCTGCATCCTGGGCCAGCGGGCCCCAGCTGCCGCGTGAGGCGGTTTGGCTCCGGCCCCCGGGACTGCGGCCCAGCCCCCGGGGACTGCGGCCCAGCCCCCGGGGGCTGGGGCCCCCGCACCCCCGTTCGCGCCTGAACGGCCGCTCGCCCTCCATCTCCCCCCAAGGCCCTACGGGCCAGGGGGGACCCCAATGGACGGGCTGAAGATGCCTCCACCGGCCCGCACCGAAGCCTTCAGGGCCACCACAGGGGCGCGGGGAACCGCGCGACCAGCCACGCAACGGCCCGCGGACGGGAACGGGCTCAAGGGGCGCGGGGAACCGCGCGACGAGGCCACGCACGGTCCGCGGCCGGGAACGGGTTCTGGGAGGGGGCAAGCCGCCCCCGATACCCTCGGCCGCATGCCGCACACCAACCCCCTCCGCGCCCGCTGGCACCGCACCCTCCTCGCCGCCCGCCCCGCCGACGCCGCCCCCGTCGACCCGGCCCCGTACGGGGAGAACCTCCTCGCCCGCTGGGCGGAACCGCAGCGCCGCTACCACGACACCGCGCACCTCACGGCCGTCCTGGACCACATCGACGTACTGGAGCAGTACGCCGACGCCCCCGACCTCGTACGCCTCGCTGCGTGGTTCCACGACGCCGTGTACTTCCCGGACCGTTCGGAGAACGAGGAGCGCTCGGCCCGCCTGGCCGAACGTGCCCTGGGCGAAGCCGGGTTGAGCCCGCAGGACACCGCCGAGGTCGTGCGCCTGGTCCGTCTCACCGTCACCCACGACCCCGAGGACGGCGACACGAACGGCGCCGTCCTGTGCGACGCGGACCTCGCGATCCTGGCCGCCGCCCCGGAGGCGTACGCCGCCTACGCCGCCGCCGTACGCGAGGAGTACGCCTTCGTACCGGGCGAGGCGTTCCGCACCGGCCGCGCCGAGGTGCTGTCCCAACTGCTGGCGCTGCCAAGGCTGTTCCGTACCCCGTACGGCGAACGCGAGTGGGAGACCACGGCCCGGGAGAATCTTGAGGCGGAACTGACCCTGCTGACCGCATAATCGGCCCCGGACGACCCACGCGCGCACCCACCGCGCGCGAACCAGCAGAGCCCGACCGACCCCACCGCGCGCGAGCCACCCACCGCTCGCCCGCCCGCCCCCGGACGGAAAGCAGGTACCCCGCGTGCTCCCCGTGACCGTCAAGGCCGACCGCATCGCGCTGCACGAGCTGACCCGCGCCGCGGCGGCCGAGTTGCAGGACGGCGGCTCCGGCGGCTGGGACTGGGCACCCGGCGGCCCGCACGAGGGCAGCCGCTTCGCCGCCGCGAAGATGCTGGCGGGCATGGCCACCGGCCGGCACCGCACGGGCTGGGGCGCGTACGTCATCGTCCGCGCCGAGGACGGCCGGGCGATCGGCGGGATCGGCTTCCACGGCCCGCCCGAGGACGGCCGCGCGGAGATCGGCTACGACCTGGCGGAGTCCGTACGCGGCCACGGGTACGCCACCGAGTCGCTGGCCGCACTGACGGCCTGGGCACTCGCCCAGCCCGACGTCGAGACGGTGTACGCGACCACGGACGTGGACAACACCGCCTCGCAGCGTGTCCTGGAACGGGCCGGCTTCCGCCGCATCGGCGACACCCCCCGCCCGATCGGCGGCCGCGAGGCCCAGCACCTCTTCGAGCGGACCCGAGACGACCGACAGGGCATCGCGACCACCACCCAGCAGTAGCGCCGAACCAGCCGGTTCGGGTCACCCGGCCGGTTCGGGGCGCGCCCGCGGGTTCGAGTGGCGCGGCCGGCTGGAGCCGCGCCGACCGGATCCAGTGGCGCGGCCGTTCCGAGCCACGCCGCCCGGTTCGGGGCGCGCCGAACCGGCCGCCCCCGGGAATACGGATCCGGCCGACGCCGTTGGCACCCGATATGCCCGCCGAGCCCATACCCACGCCCGCGCCCGCCTCCCCACCCCCCGGCCCGACCGGATCGACCGGATCGACCGGATCGACCGCCTCAGCCGCAGCCCGTATGCCGCTCGCCGTCTACATCCTCGGCCTCTCCGTCTTCGCCCTCGGCACGAGCGAGTTCATGCTCACGGGGCTGCTCCCGGACATCGCGGACGACATGAACGTCTCGATCCCGCAGGCGGGCCTGCTGATCTCCGCCTTCGCGATCGGCATGGTCGTGGGCGCCCCGCTGCTCGCGGTGGCCACCCTGCGGCTGCCCCGCCGCACCACCCTCGTCTCGCTGATCACGGTGTTCGGCCTGGGCCAGGTCGCGGGCGCACTGGCCCCGAACTACGCCCTGCTCTTCGCCTCCCGGATCGTGTCCGCGCTGGCCTGCGCGGGGTTCTGGGCGGTCGGCGCCGCGGTCGCCATCGCGATGGTCCCGGTCAACGCCCGGGCCCGCGCGATGGCCGTCATGATCGGCGGCCTGTCGATCGCGAACGTCCTGGGCGTGCCGCTCGGCGCGCTGCTCGGTGACGGCCTCGGCTGGCGTTCCGCGTTCTGGGCGGTCGGCGCCGCCTCCGCGATCGCCCTGGTCGGCATCCTGACCCGGATCCCCCGCATCCCGCTCCCCGCCGAGAAGCCCCGGCTCGGCCGCGAGCTGAGGATCTACCGCGATCCGCAGGTGCTGCTCTCGGTCGCGGTCACCGCGCTCGCCGCGGGTGGCGTGTTCTGCGCGTTCAGCTACCTCAAGCCGCTCCTCACGGACGTCGCGCACGTGGACGCGGGCTGGGTTCCGGCCGTGCTCGGCCTGTTCGGCGTGGGCGCGCTCATCGGCACGACGATCGGCGGCCGGGTCGCCGACGCGCACCTCTTCGGCGTGCTGCTCAGCGGCATCACCGCCTCGACGGTGTTCCTCGTCGCGCTCGCGCTGTTCGCCTCGACGCCGGCCGTCGCGATCACGCTGTCGTTCCTGATCGGCCTCTCGGCCTTCTACACGGCCCCCGCGCTCAACGCCCGGATGTTCAACGTCGGCGGTGCCGCCCCGACGCTGGCCGGTGCGACCACGACGTCGTCGTTCAACCTGGGCAACACCGCGGGCCCCTGGTTCGGCGGCCTCGTGATCAGCGCGAACATGGGCTTCGCGGCCACCGCCTGGGCGGGCGCCGCGATGACGGTCGTCGCCCTCGTCCTCGTCACGGTCTCGCTGCGCCTGCACAAGTCGCGGTCCCGCATCGTGGCCCGCTCGGCGGAGCAGGCCCGCGTGGCCGCCCCCGCCGAGGTGTGACCCGTCCCGCACACGGCGAAGCGCCCCGCATCCGGTCTCCCGGGTGCGGGGCGCTTCGGTGTTCGTTCCCCCGGCGGGCCGGGGTCACTCACTGCTTAGGCGGGGGTGACGTTCTCCGCCTGCGGGCCCTTCGGGCCCTGGGTGACGTCGAAGTTGACCGGCTGGTTCTCCTGGAGCTCACGGAAGCCCGTGGCGTTGATCGCGGAGTAGTGGACGAAGACGTCCGGGCCGCCGCCGTCCTGCGCGATGAAACCGAAGCCCTTTTCGGCGTTGAACCACTTGACGGTGCCGCTTGCCATGTGTTTCCCCTGTCGAGGATCGCGGGGTACTGGCTTGTCAGTACCCCTGGGTGAGGTGATCGCCCTGGTCCTCGGACATTGCTGCAAGGCAAACGCCCACGGCGTAAACCGCGGGCGCTGAGACTTCGGAACCACGACTACTGGCAAGGAAGTTAGCCGATCCGCAGTCGTCTGGCTACGGGCCGCAGCCGAACCGGCGACAAGTTCCGGCCAGCGGAGTCCCCCGGCCGGGTCCCGGCGGGCCCCACGGGCCCCTGCTCGTCGCCTCAGGCGGGCCGCCCCTTGGGGCGTCTGAGCCCCGCCTCCGTCAGACGACGTACGAGTTCCTTCGAGCCGATCTCGCGTGCACCCGCCCGGACCGCGTCCGCGTACCGGTGCGACGGGACGTCGTAGTGATCGCGCTCGAAGGCGCGCGGCGGGCAGCCGATGGACGCCGCGAACGCGTGCAGTTCCTCGTACGAGACATCGCTGACGAGATGCGACCACATGCGGCCGTGCCCCGGCCAGGTCGGCGGGTCGATGTAGAGGGTCATTCGCCGGGTCCACCGGGTCCACGGGGCGCGCCGGGCCCGCCGAGCCCGCCCAGCCCCCCGACCGAGGCCACCACGACGCCCGCCTTGCCGCACACCCAGTGCGGGTCGGGCCCGAGTTCCGGCTCCACGTCGAGGGCGTGCGGATCGCCCACGTCGCACACCGGGCAGAGCGGCCAGCGCCCGTACCGCTCCAGGAGCGCGTCCTGGACGTCCTGTGCGACGAGCCCCGCCACGAACTCCGTGCCCTCGGGCCACTGCTCCACCCACCAGCGCCGGTGGGTCACCGCGTCCTCGACCATCGAGACGACGTCCGCGTGCGCCACGTCGCGCGCCGCCAGATCCGCCAGGACCAGGGCGCGGGCGGCATGCAGTGCTTGTTCGAGGGGCTGGATGGGTTGTACGTCGTCCATGCCCTCCATTGTCACTCCCGGCGCACGGGCCGCCGCCACTCCCTCCGTCCGGGACGTAGGGCCGGGCGGCGACGGGACCAAAGGGGGTTGACCACGGGAAGCCGCGAAAATATCTTTCAAGAGTGACCAACGACCTGAAGGAAAGTTTCAGCGGAAGCGACAGCGCCCCGCCCGCACCGGCGGCCCTCGCCGCCAAGGTGCGGACGCTCGCGCCGTCCATGACCCGCTCCATGCAGCGGGTCGCCGAGGCCGTGGCCGGCGATCCGGCCGGCTGCGCAGCCCTCACGGTCACCGGCCTCGCCGAGCTCACCGGCACCAGCGAGGCCACCGTGGTGCGCACAGCGCGCCTGCTCGGCTACCCCGGCTACCGCGACCTGCGCCTCGCGCTCGCCGGCCTCGCCGCCCAGCAGCAGTCGGGACGGGCCCCCGCGGTCACCGCCGACATAGCCGTGGACGACCCGATCGCGGACGTCGTGGCCAAGCTCGCCTACGACGAACAGCAGACCCTCGCCGACACCGCGGCCGCTCTCGACACCGTCCAACTCGGCGCTGCGGTAGGCGTGTTGGCGAGCGCCCGGCGCATCGACATCTACGGCGTGGGCGCCTCCTCGCTGGTCGGCCAGGACCTCGCGCAGAAGCTGCTGCGCATCGGGCTCATCGCGCACGCCCACACCGACCCGCATCTCGCCGTCACCAACGCGGTGCAGCTGCGCTCGGGCGACGCGGCGGTGGCGATCACCCACTCCGGTTCGACCGGCGACGTCATCGAGCCGCTGCGCGTCGCCTTCGACCACGGCGCCACCACGATCGCGATCACCGGCCGTCCGGACGGCCCGATCTCGCAGTACGCCGACCACGTACTGACGACCTCCACGGCCCGTGAGAGCGAGCTGCGGCCGGCCGCCATGTCGTCCCGTACGAGTCAACTCCTCGTCGTGGACTGCCTGTTCATCGGCATCGCGCAGCGCACGTACGAAACGGCGGCCCCGGCCCTGTCCGCCTCGTACGAGGCACTCGCCCACCGCCACAATCCGCGCACCCGCTAGCCCCGCCGGCCCGACACCCACACCCACACCCACACCCACCGGAACCGTACGCAAACCGCGAACCGCGAACCGCGAACCGCGAACCGCGAACCGCAGACCGCAGACCGCAGACCGCAGACCGCAGACCGCGAACCGCAGAGAAAGAGCCGCCGTCACCATGACCACCCAGGACTACGCCGAACTCCGCGCCGAGCTGGCCACCCTCACCACCGAGGCGTTCCGGCCCGACCTCGCGGAGATCGACCGGCTGCCGACCGCCGAGATCGCCCGGATCATGAATGCCGAGGACGCCACGGTCCCCGCCGCCGTGGCCGAGCGGCTCCCGGACATCGCGGCGGCGATCGACGCCACGGCCGCGCGGATGTCGCAGGGCGGCCGGCTGATCTACGCGGGCGCCGGCACGGCCGGTCGGCTCGGTGTCCTGGACGCCAGCGAGTGCCCGCCCACCTTCAACACCGACCCGTCGGAGGTCGTCGGCCTGATCGCGGGCGGCCCGTCCGCGATGGTCAGGGCGGTCGAGGGCGCCGAGGACTCGAAGCAGCTGGCGGCCGAGGACCTGGAAGCGCTGCGCCTGACCGACCGCGACACCGTCGTCGGCATCTCGGCCTCGGGCCGCACCCCGTACGCGATCGGCGCGGTCGAGCACGCGCGGCGCGTGGGCGCCCTCACGATCGGGCTGTCCTGCAACGCGGGCTCCGCGCTCGCGGCGGCGGCCGAGCATGGCATCGAGGTCGTGGTGGGCCCGGAGCTGCTGACCGGCTCGACCCGGCTGAAGTCGGGCACGGCGCAGAAGCTGGTCCTCAACATGATCTCGACGATCACCATGATCCGGCTGGGCAAGACCTACGGAAACCTGATGGTCGACGTGCGGGCGTCCAACGAGAAGCTGCGCGCCCGCTCGCGCCGCATCGTGGCCCTGGCCACCGGCGCGGACGACGCCGATATCGAGGCCGCGCTGGCCGCGACGGACGGCGAGGTGAAGAACGCGATCCTGGTCATCCTCGGCGGCGTCGAGGGCACCACCGCCGCCCACCTCCTCGCCGAATCCCGAGGCCATCTCCGCGCGGCCCTGCACGCGGCCCCCTGACCCCCACCCCAGCCGGCCAGGACCCGCACAACAAGGCGCCCACGCACCCGCGCATCCAGGACCCGCACAGCAAGGCGCCCACGCACCCGCACGACAAGGCACCCGTACAACAACGCACCCGCACAGCAAGGCACCCGCACCATGGCACCAGAGAACAAGAACCGCGCCACAGCCGCCGCGATCCTCCCGCTCGTCGGCGGTGCCCGGAACATCGACTCCATCGCCCACTGCATGACCCGCCTCCGCCTCGGCCTGAAGGACCGCTCGCTGGTCCAGGACGACGCGCTGAAGGCGCTGCCCGCGGTGATGGGCGTGGTCGAGGACGACACGTACCAGATCGTGCTCGGCCCCGGCACGGTGGCCAGGGTGACCCCCGAGCTTGAGGCGCTGGTGGCGGCGGAGGGTGAGTCCCAACAGGCCGCCACGCCAGAGCAGTTGGCGGCCAGGGGAGCCGAACTGAAGGCGGCCCGGAAGGCGAAGAACGCCACCCCCTTCAAACTCTTCCTCCGCAAGGTGGCGAACATCTTCGTCCCGCTGATCCCGGCCCTCATCGGCTGCGGCATCATCGCGGGCCTCAACGGCCTTCTGGTGAACCTGGGTTGGCTGCCGGGCGTGACCCCCGCGCTCGCCGCGATCGCCTCCGGCTTCATGGCGCTGATCGCGGTGTTCGTCGGCTACAACACGGCGCGGGAGTTCGGCGGTACGCCGATCCTGGGCGGGGCGGTGGCGTCCATCATCGTGTTCGCGGGCGTAGCGAAGATCACCGTCTTCGGCCAGACGCTGGCCCCTGGCCAGGGCGGCGTCCTCGGCGCGCTGGGCGCGGCGCTGCTCGCGGTGTACGTGGAGAGGTGGTGCAGGCGCTGGGTCCCCGAGGCCCTGGACGTCCTGGTGACCCCGACCCTCACGGTCCTGATCTCGGGCCTGGTCACCCTCTACGGCCTGATGTTCCTGGCGGGCGAGGTCTCGACGGGCATCGGTCACGGGGCGAACTGGCTCCTGGACCACACGGGCGCGTTCGCGGGGCTGGTCCTGGGCGGCCTGTTCCTGCCCCTGGTGATGCTGGGGCTGCACCAAGCTCTGATTCCGATCCACACCACCCTGATCGAGCAGCAGGGCTACACGGTCCTGCTCCCCATCCTGGCGATGGCGGGCGCGGGCCAGGTGGGCTGCGCGATGGCGGTGTACCTGCGCGCGAAGCGCAACGAGCCCCTGCGCGCCACCATCAAGTCCGCGCTCCCGGCAGGCTTCCTGGGCGTCGGCGAGCCCCTGATCTACGGCGTCTCCCTCCCCCTCGGACGCCCCTTCGTCACGGCGTGCGCGGGCGGCGCGGCGGGCGGCGCGTTCGTCGGCCTGTTCTCGATGCTGGGCGACACGGTGGGCTCCACGGCGATCGGCCCCTCGGGCTGGGCCCTGTTCCCCCTCCTCCAGGGCAACCACGGCCTGGGCACGACGATCGCGATCTACGCGGCCGGCCTCCTGGTGGGCTACGCGGTGGGCTTCCTGGCCACGTACTACTTCGGCTTCACCAAAGCGACCCTGACCGACCTGAACGCGGCCCCCACCCCGACGGAGCCCCCCACCCCGGCCCCCGTGGAACCGGCCAGGGCCTGACCTCGGCCGCGCGGGTCGCCGGGCCGGGCGGCGCCCATCAACCCCTGGCCCCCTTTACCCCTGGCCCCCATCACCCCTGGCTCCACCACCCCTGGCCCGGCTCCCCCCTCCCCCCTGGCGGTCCGCCCACCGCAGGACGCAAGGTGGGCGTCATCTGACCTACGGATGACCGGAGTTGACCATGCGCAAGCCCAGCCCCCGCCCAGCCACCACCCTCCTCGCCGCCATCGCCCTCACCACCCTCGCCGCCACCGCGCTCATCCCCGTCTCCGCCACCCCAGCCGCCGCCGTGCGCGGCGGTACCGTCACCAGCACCGCCGCGCACCCCTTCATGGTCGTGCTCCAGAACCCGGACGGCTCCCAGTGGTGCGGCGGGGCGCTCGTCGCGCCGGACAAGGTGCTCACCGCCGGGCACTGCGTCGAGAACTCGCCCGATCCGAAGGCCCTGACGGTCATCGGTGGCCGCACCGACCTCACCACCCGCGCCGGGCAGACCCGGCACGTCGAAGCGATCAAGGTCGACCCGAAGTTCGACATCTCCACCCTCGACCACGACGCCGCCCTCATCACCCTGGACAGGCCCCTCCCGTACCGCCCCGTCCGCGTCGCCACGAAGAAGGACGCCGCGCTGTACGCGGACGGGCGCCGCGCCACCGTCTACGGGTGGGGCCTGACCGACACCGGCGTCCCCGGGCAGAAGCTCAAGCAGGCCACCCTCACGCTCGCCCCCCTCACCGGCTGTCAGCCCTTCACCAACCCCGGCGACGACCCTGCCCTGCGCGTGTGCGGGCTGCCCGCCAAGGGGACCGCCGACAGCATCTGCGCCGGCGACTCCGGCGGCCCGCTCGTCGAGAACGGGGTCCTCATCGGCGTCGTCTCCACCGGCAACAAGTACTGCGACACCCAGTACCCGGTCTCCGTCTTCACCAAGGCGAGCACGGTCGGACCCGAACTCGATCTGTAACTGCCTCAGTTGGACGTCAGCCGCGCTCCCGTGCCCACTCCTCGAACTCCGTCACCACATCCCGCAGCCGCCAGGCCCCGGGGTCCTTCAAGAACATGGCGCGGAGCTCGGGGACCGGGACCGCCGCCGGGTAGTAGTCCTCGTCCTCGTACAGGTCCTCGTGGTCCGGGTTCTCCATGGGGTCCCCGGGGACGCCGACGAACGGGCCGTCCCACGCCCCCGACTCGAAGTCCGTCGCCGGGTTGACCTTCCACACCGCGCCCGCCCGCACGCACACCTCGCCGAGGTACCACGCGGGGGCCGTCATGGCCGGGGTGTGCTGGGCGGCTCGCACGTCCTCCCACGCGACCCCCGCGAAGTCGGCCCGTACCGCACGCTCCAGCGCGTCGACCGAGGACGCGGAGAAGTCCCAGTCCCCGGGGTGCGACGCGGCCCACTCCCCGAAGGCCGCCTCCTGCTCCGCCAGCCATGCGCCGAGCCGCGGATGGTCCGTCCACTGCCGATGCCGATCGAACTCGCTCATGGGACCCGAGCGTACGGGAGAGGTGTAAGAGCCCTGTGGAGATGCGGAGTTGGGATTTCGACGGGCCGGAAAACTGTGGGGCCCCTGTGGGTCGAGGGGGCTAGCGTGTGGTGCTGCGCGACGCCATCGAGCACGGGGGCCCCTGGTGTCGCGGCACGCTGCACGCCCACTTCTTCTTCGGGCTCCCGGGGAAAGACACGCCCGCGTGAACCAACCGAACTCCCGGATATCGGCGATATCCGTATCGACATCCACGCGCCGACAGCACCTGTGGGCGCGCGCCACGGTCGCGCTCGCCACCGTCGGCATCCTCTCCGTCAGCGGACTTCCGCAGCTCCAGGGCACCGCCGACGCCGCGACGAAGGCCATGCCCTGCGAGCAGATGTTCAAGCTCAAGGGCAAGCCCACCGATCCCGGCAAGCTGCCGTGGGCCAAGGGCGACGCGGTGCGCCCCGAGACCGACTGGGACTCCTACGGATTCCCCAACCAGCGCCAGGCCATGGACGGCCTGACGCTGCCCGACGATCCCGCCGCACGCGACCGGATTCTCGACAGGCTCACCCTGCCTTACAAGAAGTACGCGGAGGGCACCCCCGAGCGGGTCTACGCCACGTACAAGGACTACCTGTCGCGCAACGGCAACACCGACACCAAGTACGGCGGCTTCGGCAACTGGCTCAACGAGGCCTACATCGAGGTGTACGGGCGCAACCCGCGCGGCGAGGCCTTCCACGGCAAGGTCGTCAAGGACCTGGGTCTCATCGGTCCCGACTGGATCTGCGAGGAGAGCCTCACCGTCACCGACCCGGACACCGGCAAGCCGTACACGCGGCGCTTCGACGCGGTCAATCACAAGACCAAGGAAGTCCTTGAGATCAAGTCCGGCGGCAACCACGACAGTTCGCAGGCGCCGAAGGACCGCGCTTTCCTGAAAGACCCCAAGTACAAGGACTACAAGCTCCGTTACGCCTTCGGCCAGGAGCAGTCCGCGGACACGCTCCGCTACACCGACAGCCTCAAGAAGCTCGGCGGACCGGGGCGGGTGACGACGTACGAGCATGTCTCCACGCCGGAGGCCGAGTTCAAGCCCGGCAAGTACACCGCGCAGGACACCGCGCGCAGCATCGGACGCGGCGCCGACGTCATCCGGCAGTCACCGCCCAACCCGGCCGACATGAAGCGCCAGATGGACCGCATCCGCGCAGCCGACCCCGAGGGGTTGCGCGTGCGCGGCCCCGGCGGCGTCGACTTCTCCACCCTGGAACTGCGCTACGTCGGCAAGCCGGTCAAGGGTCAGGGCCTGAACTACTCGTTCTCCGCCAACAAGGTCGACGAGTCCTCGGGCCTCGGCTACGGAGGCCGACAACGGGCCGAGCTGATCTCCGACTCGTTCTTCACCTGGCTCGCCCTGACCCCGGAGAAGTTCTGGGTCAACCTCAACCCGGACGAGCCCGACCGGGTCATGGACAAGACGTTCGGCACCACCGACGCCGGCCGCGTCCTGCTCCAGGCCGACCTGGAGATGAAGCACGACTACGCCAAGGACATGGACCCCCGCACCGGCATCGGCAAGCAGCTCTTCGACAAGCTCGCGGCGGAGCACATCCCCTGCACCCACGGCGTACGCAACTGGATCGTGCCCAAGCCCGCCGAGGTGCGCGAGCAGGACGGCGGCCTGTACATCCTCGACGCACCGCTCAAGGTCAACTCGGTCCCGCAGGACTTCAAGACACCCCAGCCGAACGGCAGTTGTAACCTCACCGAGGCCCAGCACCAGCGCGTCCAGGAGCTCATGGACACGATGATCGTGCCGGACATCGAGAAGAAGGTGAACACCGACGCCAAGTACGCGGACCTGCGCACCGTCTACAACGCGCGGGTCGCCGCCGAGTGGATCCGCCAGCAGGACGCGAAGTCGCCGACGGACTACCACGCGGTCATCAACAGCAACAAGGTGACCGACTGGCCCCTGCGCGGCAAGAACGCCTCGTGGACGCCCACGCAGACGTACAAGGAGTACGTGAAGTCCTTCACCGAGGGCGACTACAGCTACCCCTGCGAGAAGGCCGGCCGCCCCGGCACCTGTGTGGCAGGCGGCGTCGACTTCTCCAAGTCGCCCAAGCAGAACGTCACTCAGGCCAAGTTCACCGCCGAGCACAAGAACCTGCCGCGTACGACCGACATCTCCGTCAAGGCGATGACGGACGACGCGGAGAACAGGGCGCTCCTCGCCCTCGGCGGCAACACCGCCGCCCACACCGGTACCGGCACGGGCGGCAACCCCACCCCCACCCCGACCCCGAGCCACACGGGCGGCGGCGGGCCTTCCACTCCGCCGTCCACCCCGGCACCGGCCCCCTCCGGCCAGGGCGGCCACCAGCCCGCCCCCGGCGACCAGCACGCCAGTGGCGGCCTCGCCAACACCGGCACCCAGATCGCCACGCTCGCGGGAGCGGCCGTACTCCTGCTCGGCGCGGGCGCGACCCTGGTCTGGCTCCGACGCCGCCGCAACAGCCACAACTAGGCCTTCGGGTTTGGCCGTTGCGCACCACCACCCCTGAGTGCCGCCGCCGCCGCGCTGGAATCATCCGGCGCGGCGGCGGCAGTCCGGCTCCGTCCCGGCGCCGGCATTCCCCCTCGGACCCCTCGGGCCTTTCGGGCCCTCTGGTCTCTCGGGCCCCTCGGGTCTCTCCGACGCGTCGGGGCTCTCCGGCGCGTCGACGGAAGCCGCCCGCCCCGCGGACAATGCCGGAATGAACCACGACTCGGCGGCCCGCAGCCGTGAGCGACCCACCCGGCCGGGGAACCGGCTGGGCACCGCCGTCTGCGCCGCCACCCTGACGCTGATCTCCCTGGCAACGGGATACTTCGCGTACATCGCGTACGCGATCGAACCCGCCGGCCCCTGGGACCACGACGCCGTCACCGGCTCCCACCTCGCCGCCGGCCTCGCATTGCCCGGTTCCGTCCTGTTGGCACTGCTGACCTGGGCCACGGTCAAGGCCCGATGGCTCCGAGCCTGGTGGTACGCCATCCCCGCCGCCCTCGCACTCTCCGCCCTGCTGCGCCTCACACTTCTCGCCCCCGGCCTGTGAGACCGGTCCCGCGCCATTGGTTCGGGATGCGGGGTGCGGGGGCGCCGGGGTGCGGCGTCAGTGCGGACGGGGCGACTGCGCGCCACCGTCGGGCGGCGCCCCGTCCGCGCTGTACGTCCCGGCCAGTACGGCCACCAGGCGCAGCGCCATGTCCATGTTGCAGCGCCCCAGGTCCACCAGCGGGAACAGGACGTGTCCCCCGCACGTCAGCGGGTCGATCCTGAGCGACGGCAGCACCACCCCGGCCCGCCCCAGTTCCGTACGCAGCTGCTCCACGGCGTCCTCCGCCGCCCGCACCCGCTCCATTGCCGTCAGTGCCATCCGCCTTGCCCTCCTGCACACCGAGTGTTCAACTTTCCTCACCCAGCGTGGCCGAGTGCCGCTAGCCTGACCAGCGACGGCAACCCAACAACCCCTCATGTCGCGGGAGTTGCCCATGCCTGGACCCAAGGACCTCGACCCCTCATCCTCCCCCCGCGCCTTCCTCGGCGCCGAACTCCGCTTCGCCCGCGAAAAGTGCGGCCTCACCCAGGACGAACTCGGCCAGCCCCTCTTCGTCTCCGGCTCCTTCATCGGCCAACTCGAAGCCGGCACGCGGCGCATGCACCTCGAATACGCCCGCCAGATCGACGAAATCCTCGGTACGGAGGGCTTCTTCACCCGCAACTGCGTCGCGGCGGCGAAGTCCAAGTACCCGGACCACTTCGCGGAGGCGGCGGAAGCGGAGGCGGTCGCGACGACGATCCGCGAGTACGCGCCGCTGCTGATTCCGGGGCTGCTTCAGACTGAGGCGTATGCGCGGGCCGTCTGTCGTGCGTACCAACCCACCGCCCCCGAAGCCGCCATCGACGACCTCGTATCGGCTCGGCTGGAGCGAGCCCAGCTTTTGGCGCGCCCAACAACCCCCCTGTTGTGGGCGGTGCTTGATGAGGCGGTGCTGAGGAGGGAGGTCGGCGGTCGCGCGGTGATGGCCGAGGCCCTGGCCCACGTGGCGGCCCTCGGCTTCCAGCATCGGATCATCGTGCAGGTGCTGCCGTATTCGGCGGGTGCACATATGGCCCTGGAAGGTTCGCTCAAACTCATGGCCTTCGATGGGGCTCCCCCACTGGCCTACCTTCAGGGCCTCGGCACTGGTCGGTTGCAGGACGATCCAGCGACCGTCAGTCGGTACGAGCTGACCTACGATTTGGTCGGGGCCAGCGCACTGTCACCACAACAATCCCTGGCCCTGATCGAATCAGTGGCGGAGGATTACGCCCATGAAGATCAGCCCTGAGTACGACCTGAGCAAGGCCACGTGGCACAAGTCCAGCTACAGCGGCGGCGAGGGCGGCGACTGTCTGGAGATGGCCCGCTGGCAGAAGTCCAGCTACAGCGGCGGCGACGGCGGCAACTGCCTTGAGGTGGGCCGCTGGCGCAAGTCGACGCACAGCGGCGGCAGCGGCGGCGACTGCCTCGAAGTCCGTGACGACATGCCCCACATCGTCCCCGTCCGGGACTCGAAGACCGCCCCCCACGGCCCGACGCTCGTGTTCCGAGCCCATGCGTGGTCGGCCTTCATCGCCGACGTGAAGGAGTCCAACGCGGCCGCCTGAAAACACAGTTCGCCAAGCCGGGCCGAGCCGGTCACCTCCCGAGGTGACCGGCTCTCTCCGCTACGGCTCGAAGCTCACGCGCCGGGCGCCGAGCCGTGCTGGAAATCGAATGGGTGGAGGGCCTCAACCCACCCTCCCACCCTGCGAGTTGGGTGCAGTGAAGAGCGATCGGCACATTCCGCGTTCGACTTGCCACAGAGGGTGACGAGCGTCTAGCGTCCCAGACAACAAATAGCCCCCTTCGGTGCTGCGAACACCTCCGGGGGCTTGACCGCAAGATCGAAAAGACCGATCCGGCGGTGCGACCACCTCGATCGTTAGGCGATCCGATGGCTGACAGCCACTTTAGTGCCGACCCCTTCGCCGCGCATCCAGACCGGCATCCGATGGCCAGTCCGGGCTACGGAAAACGGCGCGTTCCCGATCAACACCCGCGCACAAATGACGATTTCATGCACCTTCCGCCGCGCGAAGCAGCTGTCGCCGGGTACATAGACCGGCTTCCCGAGGGCGCGGACATGTCCGTGAAGATGCTGGCCAAGGTGCTTCCGTACGGGCAGTGCGCCCTGCGCACCGCGCTTCAGCGCCTCGTGCAGGCCGGACACCTGCGCCGGGGACGGGAACACCTGCGCGGCTCGGACAGTGCGCGCTGGGTGACCCGTACGTGGTTCTCACGTACGGCCCGGGACGACGCGTGGTGGGCGGAATTCACCCGTGGGGGTGTCGGCGAAGGTTCCTCCTCACCGCCACAACCACCGCCATCCCCGCCGCCGTACTCCGCTCCCCCGATCACCCCATCTGCTCCAACGGTCGCCCACCCTGCCCCTCCGGCCGCCCAACAGGCCCTCCGGAGCCGGGCTTTGATCCTGCTGGCCGCGCTGGGGCGTGCCGCACCGCCGCTCTCCCTCTCGGCGAGGGACTGCGCGGAGCTGGCACCGCTGGCGTCCGCGTGGTTCGAGCGCGGGGCGACGGATGAAGACGTACTGCGTGCCCTGACCTCCGGCCTGCCGACCCCGGTCCACAGCCCGGCTGCCTTCACCCGGGCCCGGCTCATCGACAAGCTGCCCCCGGAACCGCCGCCGCCCCCGCCGACGCGTCCGGTGCTGCGCATTCTGGAGTGCGCGAGGTGCGGTGCGCCGGGCCGCGCCGAGGCCCTGCCGGGCGGCGTATGCGGCCCCTGCCGAGGCGAACCCGAACCACGTCCGTCGGGCCCGCCCCTCCCGTCCGAACGGGTTCGAGCCCACGCCGCCGAGGCCAGGGCGGCAGCGGTGGCCCGACGTCGGGCGGGCACGCCCGTCTGAGCCGCACGGACTGCTTGAACTGCACGAGCTGCACGAGCTGCACGAGCTGCACGAGCTGCACGAGGTTCATGAGCTGCACGAGGTTCATGAGCTGCACGAGCTGCATGAGGTGCCTGAGGTGATTGAACCGCACGAGCTTACAAACCAACCGGCTGTGCTCTCCCTCCCTCGGATCGACTGCCGCTCCGACGGGTGGAGCAAGCGACCTCCTTCACCTGGGGCGCATCGACCTTGGCCGGGATGCCGACCGGGCTCGGTGCCGCGGGCGCGGCTGGGCACCTGACGACGGCGGGTCCGGCGACGAATGGACGTGCGCCGGCCCGGGGGCGCCGGGCTTCTCCAGGGCCACCCGAGATCATCACCCCGGCCTCGGGTGCTAACCCGTGCAACCCAGCTTCTTCTTAGCATGAGGAACGAAATCCTCAAGGAATCGCTGAAGCCTCTGCACGCCCGCTTCAGAGTCTTCGACCCGCTTTCCCGTGAAAGCGACATCGAACAGCAGATACGAGGCAGGAGGCCCACAACTGGTCGTGGCCAGGCCTCCGTTGGCGCCGATGACAGCAGTGCCCGGAAATTGCATCGTTCGGCGAGCGCCCCGCATGAACTCTGCCTGCGCATTCTTCCAGTCTTCGGGCGGCAGCTGCTTCTCGATCTTCGCGATCCTGACATTTAGGGTCTGCACCCCGTCGACGCTCAAGTTGCAGATGACGTCCCGCAGCTCACTCTTCGACACCTTGACGTCCCCCTCACCGGGCAGGAGAGGGGACAAGGACTCACCCGACACCGGTACGTCGCAGAAGGTCTTCGGTACGTCAATTCCCTTGCTACATCCAGTTGCCGCCAAGGCAAGCACAAGTGCGGCGGCCAGGGCCCGAAGGGCCGCCCTCATCAATGGCTCCCCGCGAGGCCGTCCGCCATGGCGTTTCCATCATTGGCTGCCGCTGCTATTTTCTTGTAGATTCCCTCGTGGGCCGAGTAGCCCGTTTGCGCGTCCGCCCATGTGGAATTCCTCGCATACCACTGATCAGCGAGCGCATTGAGCTGATTCTGACGCCGTATGTACGTCTGCTGACTGTCACTGGTCAACTGGTCCGCCTGGTGTTTCTGCTCATCCATGATCCAGGCGGTGGTAACAACGTCGGCACCGCGCTGCGCAATGTCGCCTATTACGGGAAGGAAGTTGAGGAGCGCTCCCGATGTGTGATAGCTCCACGCCTTGTCCCAGGTGTAGTCGTGTTGGTCACCCTTAAGCGCGCTGTAGCGGCCTTCCTCCATGAACCCAACCGCATATCCCGCCGCTTCCAGCGTGTCCTCCGGCCTCCTACTGCTGTCATGAAAGCCGGCCACGATGGCGTAGTTCATACCCTCGTGGAGCATCCCATAGGATTCTTCACTTCGTGAGATCTGTTTGGTCATTTCCATGACCTGTCCCTGGTTGAGTGGCGTATGCCCGCTCGGGTTACTCATCGTGGCATACACACTGTCCCCGTGATTGGTCATGATCTTTGCCATGTCGTCTCGTAGAGCGGCAGGCATATCGTTGCCCTGCTTGGACAGAAACTCCAGCGAACGCTCGAATACTCGATTGTTGACGTCCGAGTGTGGCGTAGCGCCGCCGTGAGTTCCTGCGGGATCGATGCCGGTTGCAGCTGCGACCAAGGCGTCACCCAATCCCTGACGGGTATCGCCATCAGGTATGCCTGGACCGCGAGTCTCCACTTTGCCACCCGATCCGTCCCAGTTGGTGGTGTTGGTGACGTCCCAGTCACGACTACCACTGCCGTTGCCCAGCAGGTATTCATAGCGCCGTTTTCCCTCTTCCGTTCCAGGGTCGAGGTAACCAGCAGCTCCCTCTGCATTGTGCGACATGACGCCGAGCATGGCATCGACGGGATCGTTCGCGAACCAGGCGTCACCATTCTTGCTGTCGAAATTCCCGTACAGGCCCCAAACGTTCGGATCCCGCTTTTCCATCTCAATCATGTCATCGGTGACGTCCGCGACGAATTGCGGGGAGTATCCATGTCCCTGCTGCATGAGGGTGGCCAGGCTCTGATAGCCCCGCACCTGCTGGCCATGCCCCGGGCCCACTTTGACCTTGTCACTTACCGATTCGAGGTCGTAATGGTCAACGCCATGGTCGCGCAGCGCCTCGCGCCACCGGTTATAGAACTGTGCTTCCTTGGACCCCTGCCAGACTCCGAACTGCTGGTTGTAGGCAGCCGTTCCGAACTGCAGTCGATTTCCCATGGGGTCGTAGAACTCCGGGACGCGCGTCGCAGTTGCCAGCGAGTCGGCCAAGGAACTGTTGATACGCAGGTAGGAGCCCTTGCGCTTGGCATCGTCGAAGTAGGCCAAGTCGTCGATCTTGTTGGACAGCTTGAGGGTGTTGTCCGGGCCGAGCGAGTCCAAGAGGGTTTGGCTGAAGACCCGGTCACCGGAGTTGTCGCGCATGAGGCGTTCCCACTCCTCCAGATCGTCCGGCCTCTTGCCGGCCAGAACCTGGTCCGCGTACATCTTGGCTTCGCGGGCCTCGTACACCTCGATGTCGCCGAGCGCGTCCCCGTTGAAGGAGTGGGCATCAAGTCCCAGAGCCTGTGCGGCCGCACGCTCCATGAAGCTCTTGATGCCGGCCGCCTTTTGAAGGGCCAGCTTGACGCCCTGGTCGGCGTCGTCGACTGCCCTGACCGCGTCCTTGATGCTCTGCGTCCAAGTCTCCGCGGCCTCCTTCCCCTGCTTTACGGTCGCGTCGTAGTCGGTCCTGTAGGGGCTCAGGCTGCCGGGGTCGTAGACCGCCTGGCCTCGGCCGTCGACGTGTATTCCGTTCTTCTGCGCCTGTTCTACAAGATCCTGGACATGCCTTATCCGCTGGACGAACTGCCCGTGGGCGTCCCGCAGAATCGAAGCGATTGCGCGCGCTTCCACCTGGGCGTCGGAGAACTGCTTACGCGTCGCGGCGAACTGCGACAACGCCGCGTCCGCGCTGACCCCGACCCAGGCCCCGTCGTTCCCCACGCCTTCCACCCGAGCCTCGTACAGGCTCCCGGGCTCGGTGAACCCGTCGGCCATGTCGTCCCAAGCCTGGGCCAGATCTGTCAACACACCTATTCGGGCAGTGACCACATCTTGGTACGTAAGCATGCTCGCCCCGTCCCCTCCCCTAGACCTCGCGCCGCGGGTCGGGCGGGGTGTCTATCTGCGCGAGTCGGCTGTGCACCCCGTGGTCGATCTGCTGGAAGTCCTGCTTGGTCTGCTCCAGCGCCGCCTGGTCGGAAGCCAGGCGGCCCATGAGGCTGTCGACCTGCAACCGCCATTCGTTCTGCGCGTCGCCGAGCGCAGAACCGAATGCCCAGCCCGAGAACGCCCGGGCAACCGATACCGACCCCTCGTCGACATGGCGACCAGCCTTGTCCGTCCCGGGCCGTATGTGCTCCCGCAATGCCTTGACCGCAGCCTCTTTCCGCGAGGCACTCGTTTTCAGATCACCGGCGCCGCTTCCCGCGCCGCTCCCCGTGCTGCTTCCCGCGCCGGCCAGCCGGAGCTGGTTTTGGCGCCGCACTGTCGCGTCGGCCTTCAGCTGCTCCCACTCGTTCCATGTCATCTCAAAATCCCCCCGTTCGCCCGTCGCCCTCCTGCCCCGACCAGCCCAACCCCGCTCCCTGCGAGTGCAGTTGATTCCGAGTGGCTGCCGCTTTGCGGCGTTGGGTTCGGACGAACCAAAGACGGAGGAGGCCCCCGATGAGCGCCAGTGCGGCGACCCCAATTCCCAGGGGCAGAACGTAAGTTGACGCCTTGCTTCCGCCTGCCTCGGCAGCCGGGGGCGTTACGTCGCCGGCGGGCGCACCGGCGGCCCTCCCGGCGGGGCTCGGCGAGGAAGGCGGGGCTGACTCGGTGAGGTCGGGCAGAGGGTATACGTTCGCCGGACCGGGGTCGCCGGGGTTCTCCAGGGCGACCCGGGGGCGCACGATCCCGTAGCCGATCGAATCGTTCCGCTTGGCACCGTCTGTCGGCCCGCCGACCGTGTTAAGCATGACCCGCAGGACCTGGTTGTTCGTCCAGGTGGGGTGCTTGGCCCAGATCAGCGCGGCGGAGGCGGAGGCCAGGGCGGTCGCGTCGCTGGTGCCGTCGGTCTTACATAGACCGGTCTCACCTCCGCACGGGTGCACCATGCCCTCTCCCGGTGCGGCCATGTCTACCTGAGCACCGTATTCGGACCACGCGGTCTTGCGGAGGTCCTTGCCGACCGCCCCAATGCCCACCACGCCCGGTGTGGCAGCCGGGTATTCGATCTCATTGCCGCTATCGCCGCGGTTCCCCACCGCCGCGAAGACCAAAGATCCCTTTGCCAAGGCGTATTTCACTGCTGCGGTCAGTTGTGGTGAGCCTTCGGTTCTGCCCGTCCCCAAGGACATGTTGATGACTTGGGCACCGTGGTCGGCCGCGTAGCGGATCGCCTGGGAGGCAACCTCATTGAACCGCTTGTTGCCTTCGGCCTGGTTCGCGGCTTCCCCCGACTTCGGCATGCGGATCGGAAGAATCTTTACCCCTGGAGCAAGGCCGAAAGCACCTTTTCCGCCGTTGGCAGCCCCAGTTCCAGCGATCAGCCCCGCCATACCGGTGCCATGGCCCTCGTAGTCGACGTGTGCGTCTCCCGGCTGGCCGTGTGCAAAATCCTTACCCGGCAGAACCTGCCCTGTTAGGTCGGGATTGGTGGGATCGACGCCTGAATCGATCACAGCGACAGTGATGCCCTTACCTGTGCTGGTCCGCCACATTTGTTCGGCCTTCATGGCATCGAGAAACCACTGTTCCCCGCGCGTCGACTCCGCCAAGGCAGGCACAGCAGTGACACCCACCAACAACAGTCCGCACGACGCCGCTAGCGCAGCTGACCCGCGACTGCGTCGGGCAGCGTTCCTTGACATGGGTTCCCACCGCGCCTTTCCTGGACGCATCAGTCGATGACCGGCGGCACAACACGTGAGTCCTCGCGCAGCCACGTCTCATCGTCCTCGACGAGATAGCCACGGCCTTCCCCGCCCGTCTCACGCTGCGGGCGGCGTTTTCGAGAATGAGCTCCGCTGCCCGGATTCCCGGCAACCGGCCTTCCGCCAGAGATGCCTCCTCGTTCCTCGGCCGCTCCGGATACGGAACGGGGGCTAGCGGTCCGTCCCGGCTGCTGGGCGCTTCCACCGCTCACCCCACTGCGGGGAGTCAGCGCCCCGCGGCCGGGCATTGCTCCCGGTCGCCCCGCTGTCTGCCCCGCAGGGCCGACTCCCACAGCGGGTCGAGCCGCGCCATGGCTGCCTGCGTCTTCCGCCCCGACGACGTTTCCCTTGGGAACGCTGCCCTTTGGCCGATCTGGCCCTGCTGGGACGGGACGACCGCCGACGATTCCTGGGCTGTCGCTCGGCATACGCACGCTGCTGCGTCCGGACGATACTTGCCCAGTCCGGGCCAGAGGCCCCTCTACGGCCGTAGCCCGACCCGTACCCAAGGGCCCTGAAGGCACACGCGATCCTCCATCGAAAACGGGTGGAGGCATGTGCACTGTCGACGCCTCACCGCCGTGGCCTGAGCTAGGGCCCGGTCCGCTCCCCGTGGAGCTAGGCGGCGGTGCTGTCGGCAGCAGCGTGGGCACCGAGTCGACGTCCATCCGTGCAGGCTGGTGTGCATTCCCCAACGAGGGCTGGACAGGCGAGACAGGCGTCGAGTAGTGGCTTGGGTTGGGGCTGCCAGAGACGACAGCGTGGGTTTGCTCAGAATGCCCCCAGCCGGTGCGGCCGGACTGAGAGGCGCTGTCAGCCACACCTTTGTAGTGCACCGAGGAGCCGCCTCGATCGGACGCGCCATCCACCTCCGGCACAATCGACTGCGGCGGCGGCGGAAACCGAGGCCGCTCCAAGCCGTTCATCTGCGTCGCAGACTGCTGGTACGCCTGCCCCAGCTTGCGCATCTGGGCCACGGCCTCCTGCCGCACCTTCTCCTTGTCCGCTTCCAGCGCTGCCAGTTCGGCCGTCGACTTCCTGCTGATCGCTGCCGCGTCCGGGTCGTTGTGGGCCTTCTGGGCCGCGGCCAAGTTACCCTCCGCGCCCGGCTTGTCGCGGGGGATGGCTGCCTGGGCCGAGGCGATCGCGTCGGAGGCATGGCCCAGCCAAGTTGAGGAACCCTCGCTGAAGTCGCCCAGGCGCAGCGTCGCGTTGGCCAGGTCCGCGGTCCAGGTGCGGAACGCGTCCGCGCCCGCGCCCTTCCAGTCGACCCACTGGGGGCGGACCTTCAGGTCGTCCGCGATCTTTCGGATCTCCTTGGACGCTGCCAGCAGACGGTCGGCCGCGCCCTGCACGGTGCCGCTGTTCGCCTGGTCGAGCCAGGCGAGCATGGCTTCGTGGCTCATGCCCTCGAACGGGGTGCCGTTGCCCATCAGATCGTCCCTCCGGCGTCGCCGCCCGTCGGCGGCTGGTCCGGCTGACTCGGCTTGTCCGGCTTGGGCTGAGCGGGGTGGTAGTCGCCGCCGTAGTGTTTCTTGGTCTCCACCGCGATCGCCGCCATCCGCTTGCGGACGTCCGCGTCGATGTTCTGGTAGCCCTTGTGCGAGGCCAGTACTGCGATGCCCATGCCCTCGATCGAGTCCGCCAGCAGCTTGGACAGGCTCTCCAATTCGGTGATCACCGTCTCGTACGAGCTGAACAGGCCCGTGGCTTCCGCGAACGCGCCGCCCCCGCCCCCGAACTGGTCTCGGGCGAGCCGCTCTTGGCCCACCTCACCGGGTCCGGCCGGAGAACCCTTGAGGTTTCGGATCAGTTCGTCCACGCGTTGCTGGAACTTCGTGAACGACGTCAGCTCGGTGACCACGTCCCCGGCGGCCGACTGCGCCACCTCAAGGACGTTGAAAGGCCAGTCCGGCGACTCCGATGCCGCTCCACCCCCGTTTGGTGGCAAAACACCCTCCCCCGTACAGCACCGTTTTCACACGCAACGCAACTCTAACGAGCGGCAATTGCGGTTCCCAGTCGTGCTCTCGCAAAGAGGGGCAGGAACAGGCCAATGTCGGGTGCGGAGCGGCAGAAGTGCTCGTTCGCCGGCCCGTTGGTGGGCTAGTTCGAGGACTTCAGGGTTATGCCGCCGTTGCCACTGGTCAGGTTCAGGTGGTGGATGGCGGAGGGGTCATCCGGTATGCCGAGCGTTTTGTGGCCGTGGCCGGTCTGGGCCGAGACTCGGTAGGGCGCGCGGGGGGCCGTCACCGTGATGCTGCCGTTGGAGGTCTGGGCCGTGACGTTCTGGGCGGTGTCGGGGGTGAGGGAGATCGAGCCGTTGGACGCCATGGCCGTGATGCCCGTGCCCTTCAGGCCGTTCGCGTCGATCGATCCGTTGCTCGTGCGGATGTCGACCGGGCCCGTCGCACCCCGTACCTTCACCGCGCCGTCACTCGTGGACACCCGCACCTGGCCGACCGAGGACAGGCTCAGCGCGCCCGCCCTGGTGGAACCGGTGACCGGGACTCCGGCCGGCACGTCCACCGTGTAGTCGACCGCGCAGTGGCCCGCGCAGCCGCCGAGCACGCGCACGCCGTTCTCCACTCGGTACGTCGATTCCGTCGGCTTCGCCTTGCCGCGGTAGGTGACCTCGCGGTGCACGGACACCTTCGCCAGGTCCTTCTTGCCGCGCACCCGGAAACCGTCCGAATTCCCGTCGATGCGTACCGCTGTGATCTGGTCCTTGACCGTCGCGTCGTCCTTGAACGTCTGGTCGTCCAGCGGGCCGCACGCGGCGACGCCGCCGGCCGCCAGGACGGTCAGGGCCACGGCCGCGGCGGAGCGGATTCGCAGTCGTGTGCTGGTCATGAAGGTCCCCCGGATGTGCGTCAGTTGGGGCGGTCCGTGGCTGCCCCTCTGATCACCAAGCTAGCCCCCATCCGCCTACCCGCACCATGGAGCCAGTACCACCTTCGATGGTTCGGAATTCCCTACCACCCTGGTTCGGGTGGTACGGAAACGCCGAGGGCGGCACCCCCTCGATGGGGAGTGCCGCCCTCGGCGCGCGTACAGCTGTGTACCGCTGTGGACCGCTGTGTACCGCTGCCTGCGTGGAGCTACTGAGCCGTGGCTCAGAAGTCCATGTCACCGCCCGGCATACCGCCCGGAGCGGCCGCGGCGGCCTTCTCCGGCTTGTCGGCGATGACGGCCTCGGTGGTGAGGAAGAGCGCCGCGATGGAGGCGGCGTTCTGGAGCGCGGAGCGCGTGACCTTCGCCGGGTCGATGATGCCCTCGGCGATCATGTCGACGTACTCACCGGTCGCGGCGTTCAGGCCGTGACCGACGGGCAGGTTGCGCACCTTCTCGACGATGACGCCGCCCTCAAGACCACCGTTGACGGCGATCTGCTTGAGCGGGGCCTCCAGGGCCAGCTTCACGGCCTTGGCGCCGGTCGCCTCGTCGCCCTCAAGCTCAAGCTTCTCGAACACCGCGGAGGCCTGGAGCAGGGCCACGCCACCACCGGCGACGATGCCCTCCTCGACGGCCGCCTTCGCGTTGCGAACGGCGTCCTCGATGCGGTGCTTGCGCTCCTTGAGCTCGACCTCGGTGGCGGCACCGGCCTTGATGACCGCAACACCGCCGGCGAGCTTCGCCAGGCGCTCCTGAAGCTTCTCGCGGTCGTAGTCGCTGTCCGAGTTCTCGATCTCGGCGCGGATCTGGTTGACGCGGCCCTGGACCTGGTCGCTGTCACCGGAGCCGTCGACGATCGTCGTCTCGTCCTTGGTGATGACGACCTTGCGGGCGCGGCCGAGCAGGTCGAGACCGGCGTTCTCCAGCTTGAGGCCGACCTCCTCGGAGATGACGGTGCCGCCCGTGAGGATGGCGATGTCACCGAGCATGGCCTTGCGGCGGTCGCCGAAGCCCGGAGCCTTGACGGCGACGGACTTGAAGGTGCCACGGATCTTGTTGACGACCAGGGTCGACAGGGCCTCGCCCTCGACGTCCTCGGCGATGATCAGCAGCGGCTTGCCGGACTGCATGACCTTCTCAAGGAGCGGCAGCAGGTCCTTGACCGAGCTGATCTTCGAGTTGACGATCAGGATGTACGGGTCGTCGAGCGACGCCTCCATACGCTCCATGTCGGTGGCGAAGTACGCCGAGATGTAGCCCTTGTCGAAGCGCATGCCCTCGGTGAGCTCAAGCTCAAGACCGAAGGTCTGCGACTCCTCGACGGTGATGACGCCTTCCTTGCCGACCTTGTCCATCGCCTCGGCGATGAGCTCGCCGATCTGGGTGTCGGCGGCGGAGATGGAGGCCGTGGAAGCGATCTGCTCCTTGGTCTCGACATCCTTGGCCTGCTCCAGGAGGGCGGCGGAGACGGCCTCGACGGCCTTCTCGATGCCGCGCTTCAGGGCCATCGGGTTGGCGCCGGCGGCGACGTTGCGCAGACCCTCGCGCACCAGGGCCTGAGCGAGGACGGTCGCGGTGGTCGTTCCGTCACCGGCGACGTCGTCCGTCTTCTTGGCGACTTCCTTGACCAGCTCGGCGCCGATCTTCTCGTACGGGTCCTCAAGCTCGATCTCCTTGGCGATGGAAACACCATCGTTGGTGATCGTGGGGGCGCCCCACTTCTTCTCAAGGACGACGTTGCGGCCCTTGGGGCCGAGGGTGACCTTGACGGCGTCGGCGAGCTGGTTCATCCCGCGCTCGAGACCGCGCCGTGCCTCCTCGTCGAACGCGATGATCTTGGCCATGTGAAGTGGTCCTCCCGGACAGGGGTGGCGTTCTTCGTGGATCGCGCCGGTGCCCGCGACGGACGGCCTGCATCCCTTGTGGTTCCTTGCCCCACGCGGTCTGCGGACCTCACTGACCCGATCCAAGTTCTGTCACTCTCACTGGGAGAGTGCTAAGCCCAATGATTAGCACTCGGCCCCTGCGAGTGCAAGCGAGTCTCTGGAACCGGGTGCCTTCTCTTCGGGCTGCCGCACGGGGTCTTCGGGGTGCCCTACTGGTGCCTCACGGGCCCCCGGCCCCGGTTTCCGGCGGGGCTCCGCCCCCGCGCCCCGGCTGGATCGGTTCGGCCGCGGACCGTGCGTGGTTGTTCGCGCCCACCGTGACGAAGCCCCGCACATGTCCCTGCCCCGCGCCCCTAAAGGTGACCCAGCGCCCCGCCACCTCGCGCCCACGTGGCGAAACCGCACATAATGACTGCCCCGCGCCCCCAACACCCCGTTCCCGCCCGCGGACCGTGCGTGGCTGATCGCGCAGTTCCCCGCGCCCCTGAAGGTGACCCAGCACCCCGCCACCTCGCGCCCACGCGGCGAAACCGCACATGATGACTGCCCCGCGCCCCCAACACCCCGTTCCCGCCCGCGGACCGTGCGTGGCTGTTCGCGCAGTTCCCCGCGCCCCTGAAGGTGACCCAGCGCCCCGCCGCCCTCGCGGCGATGCCGCGCACATGCCACAGCCCCCGCAATCCTGTAGGCGAGTCAGCACCCCACCGTTCGCGCTCGCCGCGGTGGAGCCGGGCCGCAGCGGGGCCGGGGGTGCTCGAAGGGGGCCACCCTCTCGGGTGGCCCCCTTCAAGTTTGCTTGCGTCGCTGGTCGATCGCGCCGAGATCAGACGGCGAGCTTGACCATGTCCGCCTGCGGACCCTTCTGGCCCTGCGAGATCTCGAACTCGACTCGCTGACCTTCTTCAAGGGTGCGGTAACCGTCCATCTGGATCGCGCTGTAGTGGACGAAAACATCCGCACCACCGTCGACCGCGATGAAGCCGTACCCCTTCTCCGCGTTGAACCACTTGACGGTGCCCTGAGCCATGCCTAACTCCCCTATTACTGGCCCTTGCACGGGACCACACTTCGCGGACCCGGGTCAGACCTGCACCCTCCGACAGGAGAGGGTGTGCGCCGGAACGCGTCGACCGCGGCTGAATGTATCTGTCCAACTGCCCTCTGCAACAGGTCAATCGGACGAGAATTCCGGGCACGCACGGGGAGCGGAATGCCATTTATTCTGCATTCCGGGGCAAGTCGGGCCGGACAAAGCGCACTTACTGCGCAAAGGGCTCTCACACTTTGACCCCATGTTGTCGCGTTCTCATATGCACTTGGCACTCGAAGCGAAGGGGCTTCCCCAACTCTACCCCGCTCAACCATGTTGAATTGCCCCCTCCGCTTCTCGTGCGGAGGGGGCAACTCAGGGGCAACTCAAGAGCAACTCCGAGTACGACTCGGGTTAAACGCGGCGCGGCTCAGCCGCCCGCGACGGCCGGGATGATCGAGACGCCGGCGCCCTCGGGGGTGGCGGTCTCCAGGCCCTGCTCGAAGCGCACGTCGTCGTCGTTGACGTACACGTTGACGAAGCGGCGCAGCTTGCCCTGGTCGTCCAGGACGCGGGCGGCGATGCCCGTGTGGTTCTTCTCCAGGTCGGCGAGGACCTCGGCGAGGGTGGTGCCCTCGGCGGCGACCTCGGCCTTGCCGTCGGTGTAGGTGCGCAGGATCGTGGGGATGCGGACGTTCACGCTCATGGTTCGGTGCTCCTAGTCGATCAGCAGTGGCTCAGTGGGCGAGGCCCGCGTCGCGGAAGGCGTCCAGGCTCGGGCGGATGGTCGCGGTCGCCTGGGACGTGGCGGCCACCGCGTCCAGCGTCTTGAGCCCGTCACCGGTGTTGAGCACGACCGTGGTGAGCGACGGGTCGAGGAGGCCGGCCTCGATGAGCTTCTTGGTGACGCCGACCGTCACACCGCCCGCGGTCTCCGCGAAGATGCCCTCGGTGCGGGCGAGCAGCTTGATGGCGTCGACGATCTGCTCGTCGTTCACGTCCTCCACGGCACCGCCGGTGCGGCGCGCGATGTCCAGGACGTACGGGCCGTCCGCCGGGTTGCCGATGGCGAGCGACTTGGCGATGGTGTCCGGCTTCTGCGGGCGCACGACGTCGTGACCGGCCTTGAAGGCGGTCGACACCGGGGAGCAGCCCTCGGCCTGCGCGCCGAAGATCTTGTACGGCTTGTCCTCGACCAGGCCGAGCTTGATCAGCTCCTGGAGACCCTTGTCGATCTTGGTGAGCTGGGAGCCGGAGGCGATCGGGATGACCAGCTGGTCCGGCAGCCGCCAGCCGAGCTGCTCGCAGATCTCGTACGCCAGCGTCTTGGAACCCTCGCCGTAGTACGGACGCAGGTTCACGTTGACGAAGCCCCAGCCCTCGCCCAGCGGGTCGCCGATGAGCTCGGAGCAGAACCGGTTCACGTCGTCGTAGTTGCCCTCGATGCCGACGAGCTCGCCGCCGTACACCGCGGCCATGACGACCTTGCCCTGCTCCAGGTCGTGCGGGATGAACACGCAGGAGCGGAAGCCGGCCCGCGCGGCGGCGGCGCCGACCGCGCCGGCCAGGTTTCCGGTGGAGGAGCAGGAGAGCGTGGTGAAGCCGAAGGCGCGGGCGGCCTCCAGGGCCTGGGCGACGACGCGGTCCTTGAAGGAGTGCGTCGGGTTGCCGGAGTCGTCCTTGACGAACAGCTTGCCGGGCTCGACGCCCAGCTCTCGGGCCAGGTTCTCGGCCTTGACGAGCTTGGTGAAGCCCGGGTTCAGGTTCGGCTTGTCGGCGACGTCCGCGGGGACGGGCAGCAGCGGGGCGTAACGCCAGATGTTCTCGGGGCCGGCCTCGATCTGCTTGCGCAGCGCCTCGGGGTCGCCGAGCGGCAGGTCATAGGCCACTTCGAGCGGTCCGAAACACAGTTCGCAGGCGAAAATCGGCCCGAGTTCGAAACGCTGGCCGCACTCGCGGCAGGAGAGTCCGGATGCCGGACCGAGGTCGACGGCGGTGCGGGTTTCAACAGTCTGAGCAGACATGGAGGGGAGGCCCTTTCTCCTCATCTTCCTCATGACGAACTTCGCCATGAGACGGATTTGGCACCTTCCCTAGCCGGTGGCCTCGTGTCCGGACCGTGTCGTGACCGACGCGATCGACGAGAACCGACTGGAGGGTTGCCGGGGCTTCAACGGGCCGTATCCCTCTGCCCCTCTGGATGAGCGGTATTCGATTGTCAGCGTGACGACGACCCCCGACATGCGACGGTCATCCGCGTTGTTCAAGACTGTAACCGAAGCCCTGGACGGTTGAGATAGTCGTCCGAACCGCGAGATGGATCACACAAGGAGGCCAGGAGCCGTGCTGGAAGAGGTGGAACGCTGGCTGAGCAGGCGTTCCTGGGCCGCGGCCGAGCGACCGATCGAGCGGATCCTGGCCGCGAAGCACCGCACGGGGACCACGGTCAGTGTGGTCCTGCCCGCCTTGGACGAGGAGGGCACGGTCGGTGAGATCGTGGCCGCGATCCGGCGCGAGCTGATGACGGAGGCCGTGCCGCTGGTCGACGAGCTGGTGGTCGTCGACTCCGGTTCCACCGACCGTACGGCCGAGGTCGCGGCGAAGGCCGGCGCCCGGGTCGTGCACCGCGACGCGATCCTGCCCCGCCTCCCGGCGCTGCCCGGCAAGGGCGAGGTGCTGTGGCGCTCGCTGCTCGTGACCAGCGGCGACATCGTGTGCTTCATCGACGCCGACCTGAAGGACTTCGACGCCGGGTTCGTCTCCGGCATCGTCGGACCGCTCCTGACCGACCCGGACGTGGCGTTCGTCAAGGCGATGTACGACCGCCCCTTCGGGACCGGGGCCGGCCAGGGCGGCCGGGTCACCGAGCTGGTGGCGCGCCCGCTGCTCAATCTGCACTGGCCCCAACTGGCCGGAATCGTCCAGCCGTTGGGCGGCGAGTACGCGGCCCGGCGCTCGCTCCTTGAGCGGCTGCCCTTCCCCGTCGGGTACGGCGTGGAGCTCGCGCTGCTGGTGGACGCGCTGCACACGGTGGGCCTGGACGCGCTGGCCCAGGTCGACGTGGGCGTGCGCAAGCACCGCCACCAGGACGGGCAGGCGCTCGGCCGGATGGCCGCCGCGATCTACCGCACCGCGCAGTCGCGGCTGTCGCGCGGCCATCTCGTCCGGCCCGAGCTGACCCAGTTCGAGCGGGGCGAGCACGGCTTCGTACCGCGGACATACGCGGTGGACACCGAGGAGCGGCCGCCGATGCGGGAGATCGAGGAGTACGCGGTCCACCGCGCGGCCTAGGCGGCGTGGTCCACCGCGCGGCCCGGGCGGCGTGGTCCGCCGCGCGGCCCGGGCGGCCGCGGCTTCGGCCGGGTCAGCGCGCGGCCCCGGCGGACTCTCGGGGGTGGAGGGCCTCGCGCAGGGCGCGTACCTGGTCGGTGAGGTTGCGTTCGCTGATCCGGGCCCCGGGGAAGAGGAGGTCGAAGCCGTGGACGGCGCCGGGGACCTGGACGAGTTCGGTGGTGACGCCGGCGGCGGACAGGCGGGCGGCGTAGTCGCGGCCCTCGTCGCGCAGCGGGTCGATCTCGGCCACGGCGATGTAGGCGGGCGGCAGGCCGCTGAGATCGGTGGCGCGGATCGGGAAGGCGTACGGGTCGGCGTGGCCGTCCTTCGCGTAGTACCGCACGGCCCGTTCCAGCGCGGCCCGGTCGAAGACCGGGGTATCGGTGAACTCCCGTGCCGAGGCGGTGGTGAGACCGCCGTCCACGCTGGGGTAGGTCAGGGACTGGAAGAGCAGGTGCGGACCCGCCTGGTCGCGGGCGCGGAGCACGGTGGAGGCGGCGATGTTCCCGCCGGCGCTGCCGCCGGCCAGCGCGATGCGTGTGGGGTCCGCGCCGAGTTCGGCCGGGTTGTCGGCGATCCAGGTCAGAGCGGCGTAGGCGTCGTCGGCCGCGGCCGGGTAGGGGTGTTCGGGGGCGAGGCGGTAGTCGACGGAGACGACGACGGCGTGGGCGTCGCGGGCGTAGCGCAGGGAGCGTCCCTCTTCGGCCTCGGGGGATCCGTAGGTGAAGGCACCACCGTGTATGTAGAGGATCATCGGCAGGTCCTCGGTGGTGTCCGGGCGGTAGACACGCAGTCGCAGTGGCCCTGCGGGGCCGGGGATGTACAGGTCTCGCACCTCGACCCGGTCGTCGACGGGGGTGTCGGGGTGTGCGCGCAGCAGGGCGTAGCGCTGGGGGTCGGCGAGGACGGCGTCCAGGCCACGGACGGGGAAGACGCCGGTGTCGGCGGTGTCGAGCAGGGTCTGGATCTCGGGATCCACAGCGGGGACGGTCATGGCTGGATGAGCACCTTCCGGGTGTTCGACCGGGTGCTGCCCGGCCTGATGTGCGGAACTGATCTCAGTCTCTGCCGATCACGAGCGGCCCAGAAGTGGCCCGAGAGTCACTATGTGCAACTATCGGGCCATGACTGTGGCGACTCCGCATCTTGTGGCCGTGCTGGCTCTCGCACCGGTGGTGGCCTTCGACCTGAGCATCCCGGCCCAGATGCTGGCCGCGGTCGAGACCCGCGCGGGCACGGCGGCCTACGAGGTGCGCACCCTCACCCCGGACGGCTCCCCCGTACCGACGGTGAACGGGTACGGCGTCACACCGCAGGGCGACCTGTCCCTGCTGGAGCACGCCGACACGGTGATCGTCGCCGGCACCCGCTGCCCGGAGGTACTGGACGGCGGCACGGTGGCCGCCCCCGTCGCCGAAGCGCTGCGCCGTGCGGCCCGGCGCCGTGCCCGGGTGGTGTCCCTGTGCACCGGCTCGTTCGTGCTCGCGGCCGCCGGCCTGCTGGAGGACCGCCGGGCCGCGACCCACTGGCGCTACGCGCAGCAGTTCAGGCGGCTCTTCCCCGCGGTCGACCTCGACACCGACCCGCTCTACATCGCCGATCGCGGGATCCTGACGTCGGCCGGCGGCGCGGCCGCCATCGACCTGTGCCTGCACCTGGTCAGGGAGGACCACGGCAGTTCCGTGGCGAACCGGGTGGCGCGGTACAACGTCGTCGCGCCCATGAGGGACGGAGGGCAGGCGCAGTACGTCGAGCACCCGGTCCGGGAGGACGCGGGCACCTCGACGGCCCGGGCGCGGACGCTGATGACGGAACACCTGGATCGGCGGCTTTCCCTCCAGGACCTCGCGGCCCACTGCCACATGAGCGTACGGACCTTCACCAGGCGCTTCCGGCAGGAGACGGGACTCTCCCCGGCCGAGTGGCTCGCCTCGGCCCGCCTGGCCCACGTCCGCCATCTGCTGGAGTCGACCGAACTGCCCGTCGACGACATCGCCGCCCGGGCCGGCCTGGGCAGCGGCGCCAACCTGCGGCAGCACATGCGCACCGCCCTGGACATCACCCCGTCCGCCTACCGGCGGGCATTCCGCTCGGCCACCCCCGCCTCCGCACGGCCCCTCTCCGAGGACGAGCGGGCCCGGTGGCGGAGGGGGTGGCCGGTTCCTTCCCATGGGGGTGGGCGTACGGGTGTTTGAGGTAATGCGGGGCGGGCTAGGTTCCGCAATATGGTCACCGCGCAGGAAACTCCCCGGGCTCAGGTCCTCGTCGCCTCCAACCGAGGCCCCGTTTCGTACACCCTGAAGGACGACGGGTCCCTCGAATCCAAGCGGGGCGGGGGCGGGCTGGTCTCCGGGCTCAGCGCGATCGGCTCCGACGTGGACTCGGTGTGGGTGTGTGCCGCGCTCGGCGAGGGCGACCGCGCGGCCGTACGGCAGGGCGTGGGCGAGCAGGGCGTCCGGATGCTGGACATCGACCCCGAGGTGTTCGCCGACGCGTACAACGGCATCGCTAACTCGGTGCTGTGGTTCGTCCAGCACATGCTGTACCAGATCCCGCTGGAACCGGTCTTCGACGCGGAGTTCCGGCGGCAGTGGGCGTCGTACGAGGCGTACAACCGGGCCTTCGCCGAGGCGCTGGCGGCCGAGGCGGCGGACGGGGCGCGGGTCCTGGTGCAGGACTACCACCTGGCGCTGGTGCCGGGCATGCTCCGCGAGCTCCGGCCCGACCTGCGCATCGGCCACTTCTCGCACACGCCGTGGGCGCCGGTGGACTACTTCCGGATGCTGCCCGACGACATCGCCGAGCAGCTGCTGCGCGGGATGCTGGGGGCCGACCGGCTCGGGTTCCTCACCCGGCGGTGGGCGTCGGCGTTCCTGGACTCGGTGGCGGGCGTGCTGCCCGCGGAGGCGGGCGAGGTGTCCGGGCCCGACGCGCAGGGGCGCCGCTTCTTCCGGCACGGGGCGGCCGGGGGGTCCGGTGGGTCCGGTGGGTCCGGTGGGTCCGGTGGGTCCGGTGGGCAGGAGCGTACGACGGAGATCGCCGTGCACTCGCTCGGCGCGGACGGCGACTTCCTGCGGAAGCGGTCGCACGAGGCCGATGTCGAGGACCGGATGGCGGCCCTGCGCGAGCAGATCGGGGCGGGCCGCAAGACGATCGTGCGGGTCGACCGCACCGAGCTGTCCAAGAACATCGTGCGCGGGCTGCTCGCCTACCGGCATCTGCTCGACACGCACCCCGAGTGGCGCGAGCGCGTCGTGCACGTCGCGTTCGCGTACCCCTCGCGGCAGGACCTCGCGGTGTACCGGGACTACACGGCTGAGGTCGCCCGGGTCGCCGAGGAGATCAACTCCCTTTACGGAACGCCTGGTTGGACCCCGGTCGTGCTGCACGTCCAGGACGACTTCGCGCGCTCCCTCGCGGCGTACCGGCTCGCGGACGTCGCCCTCGTGAATCCCGTCCGCGACGGCATGAACCTCGTCGCGAAGGAAGTCCCGGTGGTCTCCGACGCGGGCTGTGCGCTCGTGCTCTCGCGGGAGGCGGGGGCGTGGGCGGAGCTGGGGGACGACGCGCTGGTCGTGAACCCGTACGACGTGACGGGGACGGCGTCGGCGCTGCACGCGGCGCTGTCCCTGCCGGAGGGGGAACGGGCCGAGCGCACGAAGCGGTTGGCGGCGGCCGGCACGGCGCTGCCGCCCCGGCGGTGGTTCCTGGACCAGCTGGAGGCGCTGGGGGGCTAGGGCCTGCCTGGGCGCCGCCCTCGACCCCGGAGGGCGCGCGGCGGGCTACAGGTGCTGGGCCAGGGCTACAGGTGCTGGGCAAGGGCTGTCAGGAACGCCGTTACCGCTGCGGGCCCGTTCAGGGAGAGGTCGGCCCGCTCGGCCAGTTCGGGGATCACCGTGTCCGCCGCCACCAGCAGCCCCGGGGTGCCGTCCGAACGGAGCTTCTCGACGGCGGCGAAGGCGGGGAGGTCGCCGAGGTCGTCGCCCGCGTACAGGACGGACTCGGCGCCCACCTCGCGCAGGTACGCCGCGAGCGCCACCCCCTTGTCCATGCCGGGGGGCCTCAACTCAAGGACCATGCGGCCGGGTTCGAGGACCAGGCCGTGCCGGGCGGCCAGCTGTGCGAGAGGGTCGCGCAGGGCTTCGAAGGCGGCCTGGGGGTCGGCGGCCCGGCGGGTGTGGACGGCCACGGCCTGGCCCTTCTCCTCCACCCACGTGCCGCGCCAGGCCCCGTGCGATTCCAGGAACCCGGGGAGTTCCGCGCGGGCGGCGGCGACGCCGGGGTGGGGCGCGGGGGTGTGGACGGTGCCGGTGACCGCGTCCCAGCGCTCGGCGCCGTAGTGGCCCAGGACCACCAGGTGCTCCAGGCCGGGTACGCCGGCGAAGCCCCCGTAGCGGACGGCCACACCGGCCGGGCGGCCGGTGATCACGGCCACGGAGGCCACGTGCGGGGCGAGCGCGGCGAGCGCGGGTACGGCGTCGGGGTGGGCCCGGGCCAGCTCGGGGTCGGCGACGATCTCTGCGAGCGTGCCGTCGAAGTCGATGGCCACGACGGCCTTCTCGGGCCGCGCGAGGATCGCCGCGAGGCCGTCACGGCCGGACGGGGTGGCGGGGGTCGGCAGGGGTTCCGGTTGGCTTCCCATGCGGGTGACCCTATCGGGGAGCCGGCCGGTGGCGGACGGGGGCACGTGTGGCGCAACGGGGCGTGGGGCCCGGCGCCGGCCCGTCCGGCTCGGCTCTGGTCAGCGCCGCCCGCGTTGTTCGTCGCGGATCCGGCGGAGGCGGTTGACCGTGACCGGGTCGTGGGACAGGGCGCGGGTGTCGTCGAGGAGGGCGTTGAGGAGCTGGTAGTAGCGGGTGGGCGACACCCCGAGCTCCTCGCGGATGGCCCGTTCCTTGGCGCCGGGTGTGGACCAGGCCTGCGCTTCCATCCGGAGGACGGCGCGGGCGCGGGCGTCCAGGTCGTCGTCTGCCATGCCGCCCACGGTAGCCGCCCCGGGCCCCGGAGGCGCGGGTGACTGGGGCTCTGCCCCGGACCCCGGAGGCGGACGTGGCTGGGGCTCCGCCCCGGACCCCGGAGGCGGACGTGGCTGGGGCTCCGCCCCGGACCCCGGAGGCGGACGTGGCTGGGGCTCCGCCCCGGACCCCGGAGGCGCGGCCTCGTCTGCGTCCTTCGTGCTTCGTCCGCAGGCCGTGCGGGGCTGGTCGCGCAGTTCCCCGCGCCCCTAAACCCGTTTACGTCCTCGCACCGTGGGTGGTTGTTCGCGCAGTTCCCCGCGCCCCTAAAGGCCCCTGTCGGCTGCGGACCACGGTCGCTTCTCGCGCAGTTCCCCGCGCCCCTGGCCGTACCGGTGCTGGGGCACCTACAGCCCGTCATGGGGGTCCCCCTGGCCCTTAAGGCCTTGGGGGAGATTGAGGACGAGCGCCGTCCAGGCGCGAACGGGGGTGCAGGGGGCGGAGCCCCCGCAGGGGTCTGGGGCGCAGCCCCAGGGCTCAGCTCACCCAACCCGCCGCACGGGCGGGCGGGTGGGCAAACCCCCGGGGTCTGGGGCGCAGCCCCAGGGAGCCGGAACCCAACCGACCCCGAGCCACGGGCGGGCGGGTGGGAAAACCCCCCGGGGTTCGGGGCCGGGGGCCCCGAGGAAGCCAGGGCTATTCGGCGTTCTCCGCGTCCAGCGCCACCTTCGCGATGTCCTGCAGAACCGCCTTCGGCGACCCCCCGGGCGCCACAGCCGTACCGATCTTCTTCTTCACCGTCTCGCTCACCTTCGGCCACGACGTCTTGCCGACCGGCGGCAGCTCGGACGTCGGCAGTGCGGCCAGGAACGGCTTCAGCTCCTTGTGCTTGGCGTCCGCCGCCATCGCCGAGGACGCCGACACCGTGGACGGCAGCAGGTCGTACTGGTCGGCGAACCTGAGCACGTTGTCGTCGGAGAACGTGAAGTCCAGGAACTTGCCGATCTGCGCCCGGTGCCCGCCCTGCTTGAAGCCCATGATCCAGTCGGCGACACCCATCGCCGCCTTGGCCTGGCCGTTGGGGCCGGGCAGCGGGACCATGCCGAACTTGATGCCCTTCTTCTTCGCCTGCTCCATCAGCGAGGGGTGGCCGTTCAGCATGCCGACCTCCCCCTTCGCGAACGCGTCGAACGCGGCCTGCCGGTTCAGCTTGGCGGGGGCGACCGGCCCGGTCAGTTCGGGCTCGACCAGGTTGGTCTTCAGCCAGTCGAAGGTCTGGATGTTCTCGGGCGAGTCGATGTCGTAGCCGTCGACGGTGTTGGTGTAGCCGCCGTTGCCGCTGAGCATCCACATCATTGTCTCGGCCTGTGCCTCCTCGCTGCCGAGCGGCAGCGCGAAGGGGGTCTTCACCCCCTTGGCCTTGAGCGCCTTGGCGTCGGACGCGATCTCGGCCCAGGTGGTGGGCGCCTTGATGTGGGCCTGGTCGAAGAGCGTCTGGTTGTAGAAGAGCAGCCGGGTGGAGGCCACGAACGGCATGCCGTACTGAACGCGCTTGACGTTGCCCGCGTCCGCGAGCGGGGAGAGGAAGTTGGCCTCGACGGGGATCGAGAGCAGCTGGTCGACGCTGTAGAGCTTGCCGCTCGCCGCGTAGTCGGAGTACGCGCCGATCTGCGCGATGTCGGGGGCGTTGCCCGCCTTCACCATCTCGGCGACCTTGGCGTCGACCACGTCCCAGGAGAAGACCTGGACGTCGACCTTGATGTTCGGGTTCTTCTTCTCGAAGTCGGCCACCACGTCGTGCCAGTACGTCTTCGTGGTGTTGCCGCCGGCTATGTCGTAGTCGGCGGCCACCAGCTTGAGGGTGACGTCACCGGACCCGCTCTGCCCGCCACATCCCGAGAGCACTGCCGTCATACCGAATGCGGCAACCGCCGCGGTCAAGCCCAAGAAGCGCCTGCGCACGCGCTATCCCACCCTCGTTGTGATCCTGGCGGATCCAGCCGGTCCCCCGTGACGTCCTGTATTGAGCTGCGATTTTCCCTCATACGGGGGAATGAGGTCTACACCAGTCGCATATCGCTTCCGCAACGCCCGGAGCAAGAGTACATTGGGAAACTTTCAGCGCAGAAAGCGCTTTCTCTTTCTTCCGGCGAGTGGACTAGACCTTTAGTGGGTGTTGGCGCGAGACTGTCCTCCGTGAGACACGTCATCGCCCTGGATGTGGGCGGCACCGGGATGAAAGCCGCCCTGGTCGGGGCGGACACCGCGCTGTCCGGGGACACTGCCCCCAGCCCCCCCAGGCTGCTGCACGAGGCGCGCAGGCCCACCGGCAGGGAGCGCGGGGCCGAAGCCGTGGTCGAGTCGATCCTCGCCTTCGCCGAGGATCTGCGGGCGTACGGCGAGGAGCACCTGGGCGAGAGCGCGGTGGCGGCCGGTGTGGCCGTGCCCGGCATCGTCGACGCCGAGAACGGGATCGCCGCGTACTCCGCGAACCTGGGCTGGCAGGACGTACCGATGCGGCGGCTGCTCAGCGAGCGGCTGCACGGGGTACCGGTCGCGCTCGGCCACGACGTGCGCACCGGCGGTCTGGCCGAGGGCCGCGTCGGCGCGGGCCGGGGCGCGGACCGCTTCCTGTTCGTGCCGCTCGGCACCGGGATCGCGGGCGCCATCGGCATCGACGGCCGGGTCGAGCCGGGCGCGCACGGCTTCGCCGGGGAGATCGGCCACATCGTCGTACGCCCCGGCGGCGTCGCCTGCCCGTGCGGCCAGCGGGGCTGTCTTGAGCGCCTCGCCTCGGCCTCCGCGGTGTCGCTGGCCTGGGCCGAGGCCAGCGGCGACCCGGCCGCGGACGCCGCCGACTGCGCCAAGGCCGTCGAGTCGGGCGACCCCCGCGCGATCGCCGTGTGGCGCGACGCGATCGAGGCGCTCGCCGACGGTCTGGTCACCGCGCTCACCCTGCTCGACCCCCGGGTGCTGATCATCGGTGGCGGACTGGCCGAAGCCGGGGAAACCTTGTTCGTACCGCTCCGGGCCGCGGTGGAGGAGCGGGTGACGTTCCAGAAGCTGCCCGAGATCGTCCCCGCGGCCCTCGGGGACACCGCCGGGTGCCTGGGCGCGGGCCTGCTCGCCTGGGACCTGGTGGCGGAAGCCACCCGACCCGCCACTGCCGCCAGGACCGTTGAGAACGCCAAGACCGCCGGCACCGGCGGACCGAGCGCCGACCCGGCCCCCGACTCCGATCCCAGTGCCGACCCCAACCCCAGTGCCGACTCCGACTCCAGTGAGGTAACCGCCTGATGGCCGCATCGAAAGTTCTCTCCGGCGCCCGTGTCGTCCTCCCGACCGGGGTCGTCGAGAACGGACGCGTGATCGTCGACGGCACCGTGATCGCCGGAGCCGCCCCGGCCGATGCGGCCTCGCTCGACCTGTCGGGCCACTGGATCGTTCCCGGCTTCGTCGACATGCACAATCACGGCGGCGGCGGCGCCTCCTTCACCAACGGCACGGTCGAGGACGTCCTCAAGGGCGTCCACACCCACCGCCTGCACGGCTCGACCACCGTCGTCGCCTCCACGGTGACCGGCGAGATGGACGTGCTCGCGCAGCGCGCCGGGCTGCTCTCCGAGCTGGTCGAGCAGGGCGATCTGGCCGGCATCCACTTCGAGGGCCCGTTCATCTCGCCCTGCCGCAAGGGCGCGCACAGCGAGAGCCTGCTGCGCCACCCGGACCCGGCCGAGGTCCGCAAGCTGATGGACGCCGCGCGCGGCACCGCCAAGATGTTCACGCTCGCCACCGAGCTGCCCGGCGGCCTGGACTCGGTGCGGCTGCTCGCCGAGCACGGCGTCATCGCCGCGATCGGCCACACCGACGCCTCGTACGAGCAGACCGTCGAGGCGATCGACGCGGGCGCCACCGTGGCCACCCACCTCTTCAACGCGATGCCCCCGCTCGGCCACCGCGAGCCCGGTCCGATCGCGGCGCTCCTGGAGGACGACCGGATCACCGTCGAGCTCATCAACGACGGCACGCACCTGCACCCCGCGGCCCTGGAGCTCGCCTTCCACCACAAGGGCGCGGGCCGCGTCGCGTTCATCACCGACGCGATGGACGCGGCCGGGTTCGGCGACGGCCTCTACCACCTGGGCCCGCTGGAGGTCGAGGTCAGGGAGGGCGTGGCCCGGCTCGTGGAAGGCGGCTCGATCGCGGGCTCCACGCTCACCCTGGACCGCGCGTTCAAGCGCTCGGTGACGGTCGACGGCATCTCGGTCGAGGACACCGTACGGGCGCTGTCGGCGAACCCGGCCCGGCTGCTCGGCCTCGACGGCAAGGTCGGCTCGCTGGAGCCCGGCAAGGACGCCGACCTGGTGGTCCTGGACGCCGAGTTCAGCGTCAAGGGCGTGCTGCACAAGGGCAGTTGGGTCGTCGAGCCCGAGCTCGGCTGAGCCCCGGCCGCACGTCTTTCGCACGGCGGCCGGTCCGGGGGCTGGGCCTGCCGCCGTCCGTTTGACATGATCACCGGGTGATTCTGACCGTCACGCTGAACACCGCACTGGACATCACCTACCGCGTCCCCGCCCTCGTACCGCACGCGAGCCATCGCGTGGACGAGGTCACGGAGCGCCCCGGCGGCAAGGGCCTCAACGTCGCCCGGGTGCTCGCCGCGCTCGGGCACGAGGCGGTCGTCACGGGATTCGTGGGCGGCCCGAGCGGCGAGGTGCTGCGCGCGCTCCTCGCCAAGGACGCGCCCGTCGACGAGCTCGTCTCCATCGGGGGCGCCACCCGGCGGACCATCGCCGTGGTGGACGCGGCGACCGGCGACACCACCCAGCTCAACGAGCCCGGACCGCTCGTCTCGCCCGCCGAGTGGGAGGCCTTCCTCGTCACGTACGGAAGGCTGCTGGAGGGCGCGGACGCGGTGGCGCTGTGCGGGAGTCTGCCGCCGGGTCTGCCGGTGGGGGCGTACGCACAGCTGGTGCGCCAGGCCCGCGGCGCGAAGGTTCCGGTGCTCCTGGACACCAGCGGCGAGGCGCTGCGGCGCGGGATCGCGGCCCGGCCCGATCTGGTCAAGCCCAACGCCGACGAGCTGGCGCAGCTGACCGGTTCGCGCGAGCCGCTGCGGGCGGCGCGGGACGCGCGCAGGCGCGGGGCGCACACGGTGGTCGCCTCGCTCGGCGCCGATGGACTGCTCGCCGTCTCCCCCGACGGCCTGTGGCAGGCGGCGCCGCCGGCCGTGGTGCGCGGCAATCCGACGGGCGCCGGCGATTCGGCGGTGGCCGGTCTGCTGTCGGGTCTGGTCGAGGGCCTGGACTGGCCCGGGCGCCTGACGCGCGCGGTGGCCCTGTCGGCGGCGACCGTGGCGGCGCCCACGGCGGGCGATTTCGATCGCGCGACATACGAGAAAACGCTCGGCTCGGTGCGCGTGAGCGAGCACGCGTCCTGAGCCGAGCGTTCCAGCAGAGCTGACGATCCGTCAGTCGGCCGTCAGCCAGAGCTGATCGAGGTTGGCGTTGCACTGGTTGCCCTGCTCGCAGGACAGCTTGATCTCGTTGTCGCCCTTGGCGAGCGTCACGTTCGCGTACGTGGTCGCCCAGCCCTTGGCCCAGTCACCGGCCGCGGCGTGCGCGTAGTTCTTCATGTTGATCGGGCGCGACTCGGCCTTGCCGTTGAGCGTTATCGTCGCGTTCGCGTCCGTACCGGGCACGCCGAAGCGCAGGTTCAGCCGGTACGAGCCGGCCTTGGGCACCTTGGCCTTCCAGGTGACCGAGGCGCCCACGTTGTTGAAGTTGCCGACGAACGCGCCGCCCGTGCCCTTGGCGCCCGGCACGTTGGTGCCGACCTGCGCGGAGCCGCCGAGCGTGAGCGTCGCCGCGTCGCCCTTGGGCAGCTCCGTCGAGCCGGAGGGCGTGGACGACGGGTCGCCGCTCGGCGTGGGCGAGGTCTGACCGGACGCCGAATTGCCCGGATTGGCGGTGTTGTCCTTCTTGTCCTTGTCGCCGCCGTTGCTGGCCAGCGCCACCGCGATGCCGATGACGACGGCCGCGACCACGGCGACCGCTCCGATCAGCAGGCCCTTGGTGTTGGGGCCCCGGCCGCCACCGCCGTTCTGCTGCGGGGGCGGGCCCTGCCGGGGCGGGCCGCCGGCGTAGTTCTCGGGCGCCGCGTACTGCGCGGTCGGCTGCCCGTACTGCTGCGCGGCCCCCTGCTGCGGCGGGCCCTGATACTGCGGGGGTCCCTGGTACTGCTGCTGCGGGATCTGGCCGCCGTACTTGCGCTCACCGACCGTGCGCACCTGGTTGTACGACGTCCTGGGGACTCCGGGCTGCTGCTGCCCCACCGTCGGACCCGGGTAGCCGTAACCGCCACCGTTGCGAGGCGGGTTGGCGCCCTGCGCCTGCCCGTCCTCATAGAGGTAGCCGAACGGATCGTCGTCCTCGGGGGTGTTCGCGCCGTTGTTGCCGGGCGTCGTCATCCGGGGTCACTCCTCACTGTCCGCCAGCCGTCGCCGACCGGCCGAGCCTACCCCGAACGGACCACTGCCCGATCTGGCCCCGAGCACACACCGTCCGGGCCGGGCCGCGGTCAGCCCGCGCGGCGGTGGACCTTGGAGCGGGAGCGCTTCTCGATGTACATCCGCTGGTCCGCGGAGCGCAGGACCTCCTCGACGGACATCCCGCAGCTGGCCCAGCCGATGCCGAAGCTGGCCCCGACGCGGACCGCCCGGCCGTCGACCCGGATGGGCGGAATGATCGCGTTGCGGAGCCGAACCGCCAGGTCGGCGGCGTCCGCCGCGCCGAGCCCGTCGGCGAGGACGACGAATTCGTCACCCCCGAGCCGGGCGACGGTGTCGCCGTCGCGGACGCCGGTGGTGAGGCGCCGGGCGACCTCGATCAGGACGGCGTCGCCGGTGTGGTGGCCGAACCTGTCGTTGATCGACTTGAAGCCGTCGAGGTCGCAGAAGAGCACCGCGAGCCCCTTCGCGCCGTCGTCGATCTCGCTGTCGGGGGCCACGGTGTGGACGTGGTGGTCGTACGGTCCGCCGCCGGGCACCGCCTCGAAGTCGAAGCCGTCGGCGCGGAAGGCGTGCCCGTGGACCTCGGCCTCGGCCGCTCCCGGCGGCCGGCCGTAGGCCGCGTCCAGGGACTCGGCTGCGGCCGCCGGGCCGACCGAGTGCGGCCGGGGGCAGAGCCGGGCGGAGAGCCGCGCGCGCAGCTCGGCGCTGTTGGGCAGGCCGGTGAGGGCGTCGTGCGAGGCGCGGTGGGCGAGCTGGAGCTCGTGCCGCTTGCGGTCCTCGATGTCCTCGACGTGGGTGAGCAGGAAGCGCGGCCCGTCGGCGGTGTCGGCGACCACCGAGTTGCGCAGCGACACCCACACATAGGTGCCGTCGCGCCGCCCGAGCCGCAGTTCGGCCCGGCCGCCCTCGGCGGAGGTGCGCAGGAGCGTCCCTATGTCCTCGGGGTGGACGAGGTCGGCGAAGGAGTAGCGCCGCATGACGGAGGCGGGCCGCCCGAGCAGCCGGCACAGCGCGTCGTTGGTGCGCAGCAGGCGCCCGTGCTGGTCGCCGCCCATCTCGGCGATGGCCATGCCCGAGGGCGCGTACTCGAAGGCCTGCCGGAAGCTTTCCTCGCTCGCGCGCAGCGCCTGCTGCTCCCGCTCCAGGCGGACCAGGGCGCGCTGCATGTTTGCGCGCAGCCGGGCGTTGCTGATCGCAATCGCGGCCTGCGAGGCGTACATCTGGAGGGCTTCCCGCCCCCAGGCGCCGGGCTTGCGGCCGTTGCGGGGCTTGTCGACGGAGATGACGCCGAGGAGTTCCTGGGTGCCGCCCGCGGAGTACATCGGGGCGTAGAGGCGGTCCTGCGGGTGCCACTCGTCCTCGAACCGGGGGTCGGGGCCCTCGGTGTACCACTGCGGTACGTCGTCCTCCAGGAGCACCCAGCCCTCGGTGTGCGGGATGAAGCGCAGGCCGTCCCAGTCCTCGCCCATCGACAGGCGGCGCTCCCAGGAGGGGCGCGAGCCGACCCGCCCGGTGATCAGGGCTTCGGCCGCGGCGTTGCCCGCGAAGGCGGCGACGACCAGGTCACCGTCGGGGCGTACGAGGTTGACACAGGCCAGCTCGTAGCCGAGCCCGGCGATGACGCCGTCCGCAACGGTCTGCAGCGTGTCCGCGAGGCTGCGGGCCGTGTTGAGCTCCCCGACCACCTGGTGCAGCTGCCGCAGGGTCGCAAGACGGACGTAGGGCTCCGACTCGGTCTCCATTGCTCGCTCTCCCCGAGACCTCGACAGCAACTCCTGGCTTCAGATCGGCATTCCTTCGTGCACTGTCCAGCCACTGAATCACAGCGAGCTGTCTAGCCGGTACACAGGGTCAACAAATAGTGCCCTCTGTGACTCAAGTCACAGCAGATGATGGGGGGTTGGCCGTTCTTTCCGTCTTTGCCCCCTACCTTTCCTGAACGCAAACTGAGAACGGGCCGAGAACGACGGCCCCTTCACACCAGTGCACCGCGGCCGGATCCGCCTCGGCCCAGGGACCTAGGTCCCGCCTGGTCCCAAGGCCCGATGCGCCGCGCGGTGGCAGGAGACTAGCGTTCCGCTTGTGTTGCAGACACCCCTGACCGCCGCCCTTTCCGCACTTGCTCCGGAAACCCCGCATCCTGTGGGGGTGAGCAATGACGAGTTCCGTGCCGCGATGTCCCGACTGGCCGCAGGCGTCGTCCTGGTGACCGCGCACGACACCGACGACGGCCCGCGCGGCGAGGACGTCGGCATGACCGCGACGGCCTTCCTCTCGGTCTCCCTCGACCCGCCCCTCGTCCTCATCTCGCTGCGCAACGGCTCGCGCATGGACGACCTCCTCGCCGAACAGCCGCTGTGGGCGGTGTCCCTGCTGTCCGAGAGCCAGCGGCACATCGCGGGCCGGTTCGCCATGAAGGGCCGGATCAGCGACCGCCTGCTGTTCGAGGACATCCCGTACACCCGGGGCGAGACGAGCGGCGCCCCCCTGGTCGGCGGCGCGCTCGCGACCCTGGAGTGCCGCACCGAGCAGCGCGTGGAGGCGGGCGACCACACCCTGGCCATCGGCCGCGTCCTGACGGCGGCCCTGCCCAGCGCGGAGGGCGGCCCGCTCACGTACTTCCGGGGGCGGTACCGGCAGTTGGGCTGACCCGGCCGCTGTCCGGGTCCGCCGGGCGATCCCCACAGCCGCGGCCAGGCAGGAAGCTCCTCTGAGACTCCGGCGTCAGCCCGGCCGCACGGGCGGCTTCCGTCTGCTGGGCCGAGGCGGGTCTCAGGTCGCCGGTCCGGATCGTGGCCTCACGCAACCGGCCCCACGGGGGCGGCCGCAGGAACGCCACCCTCATCAGGTCGTCGCCGAGGTCGAGGGTGATGAGCCCGGTGCGGCCCTCGCGTTCGTACACGACGTAGTCCCACTGCTTCACGACGCGGCTCCCCCGTCGAGCACGGCCGGGGCGTGCGGGGCCGGCCACCTTCTCGGCGCCGGCCGGGCGAGGAGCCGTTCCTGCCCGACCCGCGCCAGGTCGGCGACCCGGACGGGATCGCACACGTCCCCCTCGTGTTCCGGCGGCACGACCCAGTGCGTACGCGGCCCCCGCCGACAGGTGGGGTGCGGAATCGCCAGCCCGGCCCCCCGGCCCAGGCAACGGCTCGCCGGGGCCTGCCAGTCCCGTGCGGTCCGGGTCGGGACCAGCGCGTAGTACAGGCCCGTACCGCGGATGACCGCGCCCTGGAGGTATTCCGCCAGGAACCAGGCCAGAGTCGCGTGCGCGGTGCTGCTGACGGCGGCGTGCACGACCGCGTCGGCGATCCGCACGGCCTCGAACCGGGCCCCGAGCGCGATCACGGGAGCCGCGGCCGGGCTGCGCTCCCACTCCCGAAGCGTCGGTACGGCCCCGGGCTCCGGGCCCGCGAGCCACGCGGTGACCTCCCGTACGTCTGCCGTGCTCATGCCGGGCCGCCGGGGGTGTGGACGGCGCTCTCGTCACCGACCAGGATTGGTCGGGCGACTCGCACGTTGGGCTGGGTGGGGGCCGTTCTGCGGGGCACGTTCATCATCTGCTCCGGTTCCTTCACTGGGATGGAGCGAAGGTAAGGGCGGATCAGGCCCGCCACCCGAACGGAGAGTTCGGCTGAACCGGGAGTTCGGGTCAGGTCATGTGGAGGCGCGCGGCAAGGCTGTCGACCTGGCGGCGATAGGTGGGACGTACCCGCTTGCGCAGTTCTGCGATGAGGGTGATCGCCGTCGGACTGCGTGAGAGATCCTCGGGCGACAGCTCCTCCAGAGCGAGGAGATGGACGAGGACCGCGGCGTCGTCCCGACGCATGGCGTAGCAGCGAGCGACCTCCAAGGTGAAAGTGAACTGCCGCTCCCGGCTGGGCAGAGCTTCGATGTCGACTTCGTCCGCGACTCGCAGCGCTTCGGCGGACTCACCGGCAAGCATCTCGACACTGAGGGCGTGCAGTTCCACGTTCGTGGGCCCGAAGACGGTGTGCTGCACGTTGCCCTCCCCGGCCTTCCTCGCCAGAGGGACGGCTTTCTCCGCAAGGCGTTCGCGGGCGTTCCACCACTTGTGGCGGCGGGCCGCGGCAACAACGGCGACGAGTTCCAGGGCACCTTGGATGGCGCTGATCCGAGGGGTTCTGGTCTCGCGATTGAGATGACTGACGGCATTGAGTGCGATGTCCGAGGCCTCTTCGACAGCTTCGTCGCGGGGATCGGAGAGCAGGACGTGGCCGAGGTTCCAGGATGCCGCAGCGATGCGAACCGGGTCGTCGGCGTCTTCGGCGGCGCGGACGGCCCGATCGGCGACCATCAGGGACAGGTCGAGGCGGCCAACGCGGCGGCAGTAGGAGCGCAGCAGCCCGTACAGGTCGACGGAGGTGCGCAGGGCAGCACGGCGGGTCTCCGGGTCGTTGCCGTCACGGTGGACGCGCACCGCGTGCTCGACGTCCTCGATGAGGGCGGGTAGCACGGCGGCGATGCCAGTGAAGCGCGTCGGTGAGGTCTGCCAGATCCGCCACGCCTGTTCGACCCTTTCACGGAGCACAGCGGGCTCGACGGTCTCGCCGGAACGGGCCGGGCCGTAGCCCATGAGTGCGCGTGCGACGGCTGGTTCGTCGGTCACGGGTGCCGAGAGTTCGGGTGGGGGGTGCTCGGTGAGGAGGGCGGCGACGGGTACGCCGAGTTCGGCGGCGAGACGGGCGAGCACGGCGGCGGAGGGCACGCGCGCGCCGTTCTCGATGAGGGACAAGTAGCGCTCGCTGATGCCGCACAGGCCGGCGATGGCGGCCTGTGTGCGGTTGCCCTTCGTGGTGCGGTAGTACGCGATCCGCTCACCGATCGGGAGTCTCGGTGGCTCCATGTCGTGCTCGTCCCCTCCCGGCATGGTGGGTGTTCCGTCAGCCTAAGGGGATCGCACGCTCTTTGGGCACTGTCTGTGACCGTTGACGTACAGGCTCGATACCCTGTGGGATTCGGGCAGTTGGGGAGGCCGGGCATGCGGCTGGTGTTGTGGGACATCGACCACACGTTGATCTCGACGCGTGGGGTGGGGCGGGAGCTGTCGGCTGCGGCGTTCCTGCGCGTGACTGGGCAGCCGATGCGGGAACAGGCGAAGATCGACGGAATTACGGAGCCGGTCATCTTCCGGGAGACCGCAAAGCTGCACGGACTGGCCACCGGGCGAGCGGAGTTCGAGTCGTTCGCCGAGGCCCTGGCAGACGAGCATCTGGTGCGGTCGGGTGAACTGCGCGAGCGCGGGCATGCGCTGGCCGGAGCTGCCGCAGCGGTCGAGGCCCTTGACGCGGTGGGCGTGACGCAGACCGTGGTGTCGGGAAACGTACGAGCCGTATCGGAGATCAAGCTGACCGTGTTCGGGCTCGACCGGCACATTCGCTGGGAGCTCGGCGCTTATGGCGAAGACGAGGAGGAGCGGGCCGATCTGGTACGGCTCGCCCTGGAACGTTCCGGCGCCTCGGCGGCGGACACGGTACTGATCGGCGATACACCGGCCGACGTCCAGGCAGGGCGCGCCAACGGGGTGCGGGTCATTGCCGTGGCGACGGGGAACAGCGGCGAGGACGAGCTGCGCGATTGTGGGCCGTTCGCGGTCCTGCCGGACCTGTCCGATACGCAGCGTCTGGTGACGCTGGTCGCCGAGGGGGCATAGGGGCCGCAGTCGGACTCCTGCGGGCGCCGGCTCCGTACACCCGCGACAGGCGGCTCCGCATGCCCGGCGCCCGTGGTCGGCGCCAAGGCCGGACCGGCCGCCGGCAACCGCCCGGGACCCGCACCGGCGGCCCGGGCGCTCGCCTACCAGTCCCGCCCCGAGCGGCCCTTCTTCGTCTGGGCCCGCGCCTTCTTCTCGCGCAGGCGGCGCTCGTTGATGCCGCGCGGGATCTTCGTGGCCCGGCGCGGCTTGGGCGGCGGGGCGGTCGCCTCGGCGAGCAGGGACGCGAGGCGGACGGCCGCGGTCTCGCGGTTGCGCCACTGCGAGCGGTGCTCGGACGCGCGTACGGAGACGACACCGCCCACCAGCCGGCTCGCGAGCCGTTCCAGGGCGCGGGCCTTCCAGACCTCCGGCAGCGCCTCGGTCTTCGCCAGGTCGAAGCGGAGCTCCACCTGGGAGTCGCTGGTGTTGACGTGCTGGCCGCCGGGCCCTGACGACCTGGAGAAACGCCAGATCAGCTCGGCCTCCGGGAGGGAGACGGAGCCGCGGATGAAATAGGGCCCGGACATGACATCCATGGTGCCGGGTGCGCGGCACCTCGTCACGCGCTTTTCGCCGTCGGCAGGCCCTCGGGGCCCCTGCGGCGGCCGCCCGGTCCCCCGCCAGGAGGCCTGGACGCCGGGCCTCGACCGCCCTTGACGCCCCTTTGGCAAAGAAAGCAAAGCGGGATGGAACCTCTCGGTCCCCTGCCGACGTTAGGGGAGATGACGGTAGCTTCGGGACGGCTCGAAGCCCGCACACCACGATGAAGGGGACATCCCATGGCTGTAAGCCTGTCCAAGGGCGGCAACGTCTCGCTCACCAAGGAGGCCCCGGGCCTGACCGCCGTCACGGTCGGCCTCGGCTGGGACGTCCGCACCACCACCGGAACCGACTTCGACCTGGACGCCTCGGCCATCGCGGTGAACGCCACGGGCAAGGTCTACTCGGACGGCCACTTCGTCTTCTTCAACAACAAGTCGACGCCGGACCAGACCATCGTCCACACCGGTGACAACACCACCGGTCAGGGCGAGGGCGACGACGAGGCGATCAACGTCAACCTGGCGGGCCTGCCCGCCGACGTCGACAAGATCGTCTTCCCGGTCTCCATCTACGACGCCGAGACGCGCTCGCAGAACTTCGGCCAGGTGCGCAACGCCTACATCCGCATCGTGAACCAGGCCGGCGGCGCCGAGATCGCCCGCTACGACCTGAGCGAGGACGCCGCGACGGAGACCGCGATGGTCTTCGGCGAGCTGTACCGCAACGGCGCCGAGTGGAAGTTCCGTGCCGTGGGCCAGGGTTACGCCTCGGGCCTGGCCGGCATCGCGCAGGACTTCGGCGTCAGCGTCTGACGTTCCGGCGCCAGTTGACGCGGAGGTGCCCCCGGCGGGGAAAGCCGGGGGCACTTTCGCGCACGGGGCACCTTCACCTGCGCGACGCCACCCACGCCGTGCGGGGGCACCTGTGCGTACGGGGCACCTTCACCTGCGCAACGCCACCCATGCCGCGCGGGGGCACCTGTGCGTACGGGGCACCTTCACGTGCGCGACGCCACCCATGCCGTGCGGGGGCACCTGCGCGTACGGGGCAACTTCACGTGCGCGGCCGCGACTTCTCCGCACGAGGCCACCTTTGCCACACGGGGCACCTTTCACCCGGCTCGATACCTTTCACCCGGCTCGACACCTTTTGCCGGGTGCGGCACCCATGCCGGGCGCGGCGCTTGCAGGGGCCCGACGAAGGGGCCTCCGCACTCGCGCCGAGCACATGCGCCCCCTCATCAACTCCCCTACCCGCGGCTTGAATTAGTCGGTCAGCGGACAGCATCCACCAGTTTTCGGACACGATCAGGTCGAATAGTTGTCGCGTCACTGTCAAGAAGTGGTCATCGGCTGGCAGGCTCCCCTTCGCCCCCACGGAACGAGTGAAGGAGACCACCGAGTGCGAACCACTCTGCGTGCCGCCGCTCTTGCTGCATCCGCCGCCATGGTCGTCGTCGGCGTCCAGGCAGGCTCCACCGCCGGTGCCACCGACCGCGCCGCCGGCGCCACCGCGCTGGACCTCACCACCACCCAGCGCGCCGCCGCCCTGAGCGCGGCGCAGGACGCGGCACCCGCCACCGCCCAGCATCTCGGGCTCGGCGCCAAGGAAAAGCTCGTCGTCCGCGACGTCATCAAGGACGCCGACGGCACGGTCCACACCCGCTACGAGCGCACCCTCGACGGACTGCCCGTCCTCGGTGGCGACCTCGTCGTGCACACCGCGAAGGACGGCGCCGTCAAGGGCGTCGACAAGGCGACCGACGCGAAGATAGCCGTCGCCACCACCACCTCGCTCAAGGCCGCCCCCACCGGCTCGCGCAAGGTCGTCTGGGCCGCCACCGGCAAGCCCGTCCTCGCGTACGAGCGCACGGTCACCGGCACCCAGCCGGACGGCACGCCGAGCCGCCGCGACATCGTCACGGACGCCACCACCGGCGCCCAGCTCTACTCCCACGAGGAGATCGAGACCGGCACCGGGACCAGCGAGTACTCCGGCACCGTCACGCTCGGCACCACCAAGAGCGGCTCGACCTACAGCCTCACCGACGCCTCCCGCGGCGGTCACAAGACGTACGACCTGAAGGGCGGCAGCTCCGGCACCGGCACGCTCTTCACGAAGTCCACCGACACGTGGGGCAACGGCTCGCCGTCCAACCGCGAGACCGCCGCCGTCGACGCCCACTACGGTGCGGCCGAGACGTGGGACTTCTACAAGACCGAGCTCGGCCGCAACGGCATCGCGGGCAACGGCAAGGCCGCCTACTCCCGGGTCCACTACGGCAACGCGTACGTCAACGCGTTCTGGGACGACAGCTGCTTCTGCATGACGTACGGCGACGGCCAGGGCAACAACAAGCCGCTCACCGCGCTCGACGTGGCCGGCCACGAGATGAGCCACGGCCTGACCGCGGCCACCGCCAAGCTCAACTACAGCGGTGAGTCCGGCGGCCTCAACGAGGCGACCAGCGACATGTTCGGCACCTCGGTCGAGTTCTTCGCCAACAACGCCTCGGACAAGGGCGACTACCTCATCGGCGAGAAGATCGACATCAACGGCAACGGCACCCCGCTGCGCTACATGGACAAGCCGAGCAAGGACGGCGCGTCGGCCGACTACTGGTCGAGCGGCGTCGGCAACAAGGACGTGCACTACTCGTCCGGCCCCGCCAACCACTTCTTCTACCTGCTGTCCGAGGGCAGCGGCGCGAAGACGATCAACGGGGTGAACTACAACTCGCCCACGTACGACGGCTCCAAGGTCACCGGGATCGGCCGCGTCAAGGCCTACAAGATCTGGTACAAGGCGCTCTCGACGTACATGACCTCGACCACCAACTACAAGGCCGCGCGCGCCGCGACCCTGAAGGCGGCGGGCGACCTGTACGGCACGACCAGCACCGAGTACAAGACGGTGGGCGCCGCCTGGACCGCCATCAACGTGAAGTGAACCGCTTGAGGTAGCGCTCCAACGCGCCTGCCTCCACGGGCAGTTCGGCCCGGCACCCTACGGGGTGTCGGGCTTTCCGTCTCCGTAGAGCCAGGTGTCCCACACCGCCGAGAGGGGGTGGCCCGCCTCGTCGTCCACGAAGCGGGTGAAGTCCTTCGTCGAGGCGTTGCCGTGGCGGTGGACGCGCACCCAGTCCTGGACCAGGGTGCGGAACCTGTCCTCACCGACGGCCTCGCGGATCTTGTGGACCACCATGGCGCCGCGCACGTACACCGGCCGCCCCGAAACATCGGATGCGGTCGGCGGCTTGGCCGGCGGGTACGCCCAGATCTCGTCGCCGTCCTCCTTGGCGTACTCCCCGTCGAAGATCTGCTGTGCGCTCGGACCGCCGTGGTCCTCGCTCCACAGCCACTCCGTGTACTGCGCGAAGCCCTCGTTCAGCCACATGTCCCGCCAGGCGGCCGGGGTGACGGAGTCGCCGAACCACTGGTGGGCCAGTTCGTGCACGAGGGTGCTGGCGTCGAAGTGGTCCAGCGGCAGCACCGGCCGGTTCTGCGTCTCCAGGGCGTAGCCCGAGGCCTTCGCGGGCGCCACGATCACTCCGGTGGACGCGAACGGGTAGGGCCCGAACCGCTTCTCCTCCCAGGCGAGCATGTCCGGCAGCTGCGCGACAACGTCGGCGGTCTGCTTGCGCACCCCGGGGTCGATGGCGCTGTAGATCGGGATGCCGGACTTGGTCGTGCCCTTGTCGATCTCGTACGGACCGATCGCGACGGTCGCCAGATAGGTGGCCATGGGCTCCTTCGTGCGCCAACTGAACGTCGCACGGCCCTTGTTGACGGTCCGTGACACCAACTCCCCGTTGGACACGGCCTGGAGACCCTCGGGCACCGTCACCTTGATGTCGTACGTGGCCTTGTCGCTCGGGTGGTTGTTGGACGGGAACCAGGCCATCGAGCCGGTCGGTTCGCCGAGCGCGAGGACGCGTCCGCCGGGCGAGCGCAGCCAGCCCTCCTGCGAGCCGTCGAGGTCCGTGATGGTCTTGGGCCGGCCCGAGTAGCGCACGTACGCCGTGAACGTCTCGCCCTCGGTGAGGTCTTCCTCGGGACGCAGGGTCAGCTCGTCCCCGGCCCGGTTGACGGCGGCCGGCTCGTCGTCGACGGTGGCCGACTCCACGTCCATGCCCGCGAAGTCGAGGTCGAAGGAGCTGAGGTCCTTGACGGCCTTGGCCACGATGGTGGCCCCGCCCTTGAGGCGTCCGCTCCCCGAGTCGTAGTCCAGGTCCAGGCTGTAGTGCTGGACGTCATAGCCGTCGTTGCCGAGCTTGGGGAAGAGCGCGTCGCGTATGCCGGAGGAGCCCGGGGTGCCGGTCACTCCGCCGCTGCACGACGTGACGGCGAGGGCGGTGAGCAGCGCGACGGCCGCGAGGCGGGTGCGACGGGTGCGGTGCGTTCGGCGTGCTCGGCTGCTCCCGAGCCGTGCCGGTAGTGCCCGCCTCTCCGGTCCTTTGTCCACGTCTGTGATCCTACGGGCGACACGGCCACCCGCGACCGGGGGCCGTGATTCCGCTACCAGGGCTTTACTTGAGGGCCTTGGCCGAGGGCCACCCGGGGTTCTACTTCCCCAGTGCGGCGACGCCGGCCTGTGCGAACTTCTCGTCGAGGTCGCCGCTCGGGGCCCCGGCCACGCCGACGGCGGCGATCGGAGCACCCTTCGCCTGGACGGGGGCGCCGCCCGCGAGGAACAGGGTGCCGGGGATGTCCTTCAGGTTCGGGGTCTGGGCGAGGCGCTTGGCCAGCTCGGAGGTGGGCGCGTTCCAGGACACGGCGGTGTACGCCTTGCGCTCGGCCGACTCCGGCGACTGCGGGCCCGCGCCGTCGCCGCGCAGCGTCACGAGGGTGTTGCCGTCCCGGTCGACCACGGCGACGGAGACCTTCTGGTTCTCCTTGACGGCCGCGTTCAGGGCGGCCTGGGCGGCCTTGGTGGCGGCGGTCACGGTGAGGTGGGTGGAGGTGGTGAGGTTCTGGCCGGAGGCGGGGGCCGCCGCAGGGGCAGCGGCGCCGGTGGCGTTGGCCGCGTTGGCGGTGACGACGCCGAAGGTGCCGGCGGCGGCGATGGCGAGCGCGGTGGCGGACAGGGCGAGCTTCTTGTTCTTCTTGGTGAGGTTCATGCTTCGATCCTGGCGGCGCGAAGGCCCCGTCCCCCTCGGCGTACCGGCTGCTCCCGCGGCGCGGTACGGCGGATGGTCCCGTCAGCCGATCGGTTGATGCGGGGGTGGCCGGAGCGGGTGACGATGAGGGGGCGGCTCGTGCGTACGGGCAGGTGAGAGGCGGGACGGAGGAACGCGGATGATCCACGGCGACGGCGACGGCGACGGCGACGGGCACGCGGTACGCGCTGCCGTCGACGCCCCCGGCGCAACTGTCGACGCGGCCGGTCCTCCCGGTACCGAGCGATGGCTTCCGGTGGTCATGCACGCGGCGTTCTTCCTGCTGCTCGGCGCCTCGCTCGCCCGCTTCCTGATCCGGCATCCCGGGGACGCGCGCACCCCCTGGATCATCGCCCTTTCGACGGCCCTGGCCCTGCTGTACGTGCTGGGGCCCGCGCTGGGCTCGCGGCCGACACCGCGACGGCTCGCCTGGCTCGGCGGGGTCGTGGCCACCTGGATGGTCCTGGTGGTGCTCGCGCCGAGCTTCGCGTGGTGCGCGGTCCCGCTGTTCTACACCGGTCTGCGTACGCTGCGGCCGCGCGCGGCGCTGGTGCTCGTCGCGGTGCTGACCGCGTTCGTGGTCATCGCCCAGGTCGAGCTCTCCACCAACGGCTTCGACCCGAACCTCGTCCTCGCCCCGCCCGCCGTGGCGGCGATCGCGACCGCCGTGTTCGTCCAGATGCAGCGCCAGGCCGACCGTCAGCGTGAACTGGCCGAGCAGCAAAGGCAGTTGATCGACGACCTGCTGCGTACGCGCCGCGAGCTCGCCGCCACCGAACGCCGCGAAGGCACGCTCGCGGAGCGCCAGCGGCTCTCCATGGAGATCCACGACACCCTGGCGCAGGGCCTGTCCAGTCAGCAGATGCTGCTCCAGGCGGCCGACCGGGTGTGGGCCACCGACGCCGACGCCGCGCGCCGCCATGTCCGTACCGCCGAGTCCATCGCGGAACGCAACCTTGCCGAGGCCCGCCGGTTCGTCCACGACCTGACCCCCGCCGACCTCGCGGAGGGCGGCGGCCTGGACGAGGCGCTGCGGGCGCTCGCGGCGCGGGAGTCGGCGGAGTCGCAGTCGGAGTCGGGGGCGTTCGAGGTGCGCTGCCACATCGACGGGGCGCCGGTCGCGGCGCTGCCCGAACGCGTCGGCTCGGCCCTGCTGCGCATCGCCCAGGGTGCGCTCGCGAACGTACGGGAGCATGCGGGCGCGACGACGGCGGCGCTGACCCTCACCTACCTGGGCGACCAAGTGGTCCTGGACATCGCGGACGACGGCCGGGGCTTCACGCCCGGCCCCCTCGGCGTACGGGCCCCCTCCCCCGGCGTACGGGGGCACGGCCTGCCCGCGATGTACGCGCGGGTACTACAGCTGGGCGGCACCCTGACCGTCGAGTCCTCCCCCGGCGAGGGCACCGTCCTGTCCGCCGCGATCCCCTTGGAGCCGCGCCCATGACCGTCCCCGATGCGGGTTCTCCTTCCGTACGGATCCTGCTCTGCGACGACCACGCGGTGGTACGGGCGGGGCTGCTCGCGCTCATCGGCAGCGAGCCGGACATCGAGGTGGTCGGCGAGGCGGGCACCGGCGAGGAGGCGGTGGCCGCTGCGGCGAAGCTGAAGCCGGACGTGGTGCTGATGGACCTCCAGCTGGGGCCGGGCATCGACGGCGTCGAGGCGACGCGGCGGATCGCGGGGAGCGGGGTGCACGTGCTGGTCCTGACGACCTACGACACGGACGCGGACATCACCCGGGCGATCGCCGCGGGGGCGACCGGTTACCTCCTGAAGGCGGAGCGCCCCGAGGAGTTGTTCGCCGCGATCCGGGCGGCGGCGCAGGGGCGTACGGCGCTGTCGCCGCCGGTGGCGAGCCGGGTGATGAGCCAGTTGCGGGGCGGCTCCCGCCCCGCCCTGACCCCGCGCGAGCTCGACATCCTGGCCCAGCTGGCCAACGGCCTCGGCAACCGGGAGATCGCCCGGGCGCTCTTCATCAGCGAGGCGACGGTGAAGACGCATCTGGGACGCATCTACGAGAAGCTCGGCGTCGATACGCGGGCGGGAGCGGTTTCCGTGGCCAAGGAACACCGCCTGCTTCCCTGACGGGGGCGTGCGGGGGGCCGGGGGGGGCCGAGGTGCTTAATGGGTCGGCCGCCGGGTGCTGCTGGCGGGGATGATCAGCTCCCGGGGAGGCTAGCCCCCCCGCCGTGATGTCCCTCGGCCGATCCGCCGGCAACGGGGCAGGGGGACGGGGCAGCGGGGGACGGGGCAGCGGGGGACGGGGCACCCGGGCCGGGTCAGCAGGGGACGGGTCAGCCGGAGACGCAGAATTCGTTGCCGGCGGGGTCTTGGAGGGTGGTCCACGCCAGGCCCGGCGCGGTGTGCTCGCCGACGATCGTGGCCCCCATCTTCACCAGCCGATCCACCTCGTCCCTGCGGTCCGGGGAGGAGAAGTCGACATGGATGCGGTTCTTGCCCACCTTTTCCTCGGGCACGCGCTGGAAGCCCAGGACGAGCGGCTGGGCCGCGAGGACGACGAACTCGCCGAAGTCCTGGGCCACTTCAACTCCCAGGGCCCCCGCCCACCAGTCGGCGAGGTCCCGGGGCTCCGCACAGTCAATCGTGATCATCTTCGCCGAAAGCGCCATGCGACCACCGTAGGCCAGAAGGAGTGCCCGAGGGGCTACGCCCCTCGGACCCGCACAGCGAGTTCCGCCCCCGTCCCGGTTCGCGCCTTGAGAGCGCTCGCCCTCAAACTCCGCCGGCCGAATGGAAGATGGCGCTGCCAGCGACACGGGGGTCCTACCCCCGCGCACCCCCGGCCAGCCCGCGGGCGAGCCCGGGGCCCCATAAGGCCCCGCCGGAACCGTGCCACTCCCACGGCCCGCCCCAGGCAACCGCGACCAGCAACCCCCGGCCCACCTACAGGGGCGCGGAGAACCGCGCGAACGGCCCCCACAGCCCGCAGCCGATCCTCCGGCCCACCCCACAGAGCGCGGAACCATGCCACTCCCACGGCTCTGCCCCATCAGGCCGCGACCAGCAACCCCCGGCCCACCTACAGGGGCGCGGGGAACCGCGCGAACGGCCCCCACGGCCCGCAGCCGATCCCCCCAGAAGGCCACGCGGCGGGGCCGCACAGGTAACCCGGGGAAAGGGCAGGGCAGGGAAAAGGACACCCAGCAGGCACAGCAGGCCACAGTGAGGCGGCCGCAAGGGAGGGCCACAGGGGCGCGGGCCGCAGGGGGCCGCAAAGGGGAGACGCCCCAAGCCATGGCACCATCGAGGCGTGCTCGACATCGGCTACTCCCTATCCCGCCGCTTCCCCGACCCCACCCGGATCGACTACAGCCGCGCAGACGTCTACACCCTCCGCCACGACCTCTTCTGCGGAGACGTCTACCTCGCCGACACCAAGGCGGACCGCGAGGTATCCACAGCCTGGGGATGGGTGCCCGTGCTCGACTTCGCCTGGGCGCTGTGCGACACCGTCGAGAACCTGGACAAGGACCCGCTCGGCTCCCGCGCCGCCCGCCCCCAGTACGCCGAGATCGACTTCACCGAGTCGACGGATCGCATGCTGTTCGAGCGCCGCTTCGGCTGGGTGGACGTCGAGGCGGACTGGATGCCCGCCGACGAGCCCCCGCTCACCTTCTCGCACACCGAACTCCGCCGCGAGACAAGGGACTTCCTGCACGACCTGATCGCGGACCTGACCGACCTCCACGAGGGCCTCGGTGAGAACCCGATCGTCTGGGACCTACAGGCCCGCTTCCCCCGGACCGACTGACCCCGGCCGGCCCTGAAAAAACCGGGCCGAGGGAACCAGGACGGAAGGTACCGGGGCCGAGGGAGCCGGTCCAAGGCAAGCGGAAGCCATTGGGCACGCGAGAGCGAAAGGGACGCGGGACCGAAAGGGGCGCGGGAGCGAAACCCACGCTCACGCCTCCACCCGCACCCCCACCTGCGCCGCGAACGCCGGTGCCAGGTCCAGGAGTTGGGAGGGGCTGATGACCGCCCCCGCGAGCCGCTCCACCCCGCGCGCGATGTCGAGCAGCGTCGCCCCGCGCAGATCGACGTCCTTGAGCCGGGCCCCGGTGAAGTCCACCCCGCGCAGCTCGCACCCGTGGAACTCGACCCGTACGAGGGAGGCCCCGCCGAAATCCGGCTCGGAGAGCACGCAGCCCTCGAAGACGACATCGCGCAGCTCGGCCTCGCGCAGGTTCAGGTAGTCGATCTTCCCGCCCCGGACGAGCACCCGCTCCAGGACCGAGCCGTGCAGCTGCACCCCGCCCATCCGGACGTCGCGCACCTCCACATCGCGCAGGCCGGCCCGCGCCAGATCCGTACCCACACCACGGATCCCGGAGAGCACCGAGTCGACGAACCGGGCTCCGGTCAGCCGCGTATCGTCCAGGACGCATCCGTACACACCGCAGTCGAGGAAGCGCGAGCTGTGCGCCTGCTGGCGCGACAGGTCGAGGTCCCTGAACTCAAGCCCGTCATAGTCGCCCTCCGGCTCCAGTTCACCCGCGCCGAACGGCGCCAGTGGTGGCAGTCGCACCTCCGCCCTGCGGGCACCCGCCGTAGCCGCCGTCTTCTTCGCACTCCGTGCCGCTGCCATATCCCCATGCTGGACCATGGCACTGACAATCACCCCTGCTCGGAACCGGGGGAACCGCACACTCCATAAATTCGCGCCCTGGACATGTCACATTCCAGCCGCCCGTTCCGTCCCGTTTCCGTACGCCTTCCGGGACCGGAACCGCGCCCGGTGCCGGGGCCGTACCGCCGACGCTCCGGACCGCACGAACGAGGAACCACACGCCGGCGCAGCAACACCCCGTGAAGCCGTGAACAGGAGCCGCCGGAGCCCGAGTTGCCCCAGGAGAACGCGGGCTGGCCGGAACGCTTCCCCGTCCTTGTCCCCGTCCCCGGCCCCGGCCCCGGCCCCGGCTACGTCCACGTCCACGTCCACGTCCACCGCCCCTCGCCCGCGCCCCGCCGGACACGGCTCCGTCCCGGCACAGGATCGGAGCCCGGCCGCGTGGACGGCATGGTGGACCGGTCATCGACCAGCCAACGACCGGTGAGCGACGGTCAGCGGCTACGCCTGGACATCCGCCGCCCCAGCCGCCCCCGGCTTCCCCAGCTCCGCCAACGCCCCGTCCGTGAGCCGGTACACCGACCACTCGTCCTGCGGCCGCGCGCCCAGTGCCTCGTAGAAGTCGATCGTCGGGGTGTTCCAGTTCAGGACCGACCACTCCAGGCGCTCGTAACCGCGGGCCACGCAGATGCGGGCCAGTTCGGTGAGGAGCGCCTTGCCGTGGCCGCCGCCCCGGGCCGCGGGGCGTACGTACAGGTCCTCCAGGTAGATGCCGTGCACCCCGCGCCACGTCGAGAAGCTCAGGAACCAGATCGAGAAGCCCATCGGCTCGCCCGACTCGTTCTCGGCGATGTGCGCGAAGGCGGCCGGGCGCTCTCCGAACAGGGCCTCGTGCAGCTGGTCGGGGGTGGCGCGGACCTCGTCCAGGGACTTCTCGTACTCGGCGAGCTCGCGGATCATCTCGTGGATCACGGGGACGTCGGCGGCTGTGGCGTTACGGATCATGGGCGAAGGGTAGGCACCGGGCCCGGCGCCCCGCGCGACCATTTCGTCATGCGGACCGACCCCGACGGCCCGGACCGGATAACCCTCCCGCATACCGGCTCCGGCGGCCCGGCTGCCGAAGCCGGCCAGTCACGGATGGCGATGTCGGTGGCCGGCCACCGAAGCCGGCCAGTCGCGGGTGGCGGCTCCGGCGGCCCGGGATGTCGGTCCACCCGCGCGCCCCGCCCCCGTGCGTGAATCGGGGCATGAGGCCCCTTCCCCCCGGCGCACGACCGGCCCGGCACGTGCTGCGTTCCCTCGGCCGCCGCATCGGTGGGTACATCCGCAGCGCGCCCGGCACCTACCTCTGGCTCGCCGCGCTGTTCGTCACCACCATCGCCATGCACCACATGTCACCGGAGTTCGAGGCGGACTTCCTGCGGCAGCGGTCCACCAACATCCACGAGCTGTCGACCAATCCCCGCCGGGTCCTGATCGCGAGCGCGTTCTGGATCGACGGCGGCACCTGGCTCTCGTACGCCGTCCTCTACAGCGTCTTCCACGCCCAGGCCGAACGCTGGCTGGGCACCGCGCGCTGGCTGCTCGTGGCCTTCGGTACGCACGTGGCCGCCACCTTCATCAGCGAGGGCGCCCTGCTGTGGGCGATCCGGCACGGCCACGCGCCGCAATCGGCCGTCAACACCCTTGATGTGGGCGTGAGTTACGCACTGGCCGGGGTCATCGCCGTCCTCACGTACCGGATCGCGTATCCGTACCGCTTCCTCTATCTGCTCGGCGTACTCGTCATCTACGGCGCCCCGCTGGTGAGCGGCCGCACCTTCACGGATCTGGGGCACTTCGCGTCCGTGCTCGTCGGGCTCGCCTGGTACCCGCTCACCCGCGGGCAGGGCGGGCCGCCGTGGAACCCGGCCGACAGCGTCCACACGGTCGTCCACCGGCTCCGCCGAAAGCCCGGCAGCAGCGCAACACCCTGAAGCCCCGAAGGGCGGTCCCAGGAGCAAATCCGGCCGCCGCGGACGGGTATGCGGCCGTGCCGTGCCGCCGCCACACAGCACCGGCGGCGGCCCGTGCCCCCCGGGGCGTCGCCGACGCCCAACTCTTCGCATCTGGACGCCGGATGATCTGTCCGAGGCGCTAAGCGACAGAACTTTTCATGATCGCCACTGTGAATTGCTCGATCGGCATTTACCTACTTGGCGGTAACAAATCCTTCTGGATTGAGGCTGGTTGGCGCCCGTCGGCTTCGAACTGAAGGAGCAGACAGCGCAGTTGTGTAGATTAGCTGCCAGTAACGTCGTAACTACGATTGCACTCATACGTGTTGAGACGTTCAGCCCCTTGACGGTTGCCCGGTCGGCTCTCCGGGCGTTGCCTGAGGGGCCCTGGAGACCCGGTAGTCTTCGTCTAGCTCCTCCCTGTGCCTAGTGCCGGTGGGCGTCTTAAGGGTCCACAAGGCCCTGGCACCCAAGAGGAAGGAGCAAGGTTCGATGGCTGACTCCGAGCGGCCGCGCGACCGGGACGACGCCGTCCCTGGGCAGGAGCCGGACCCCGAGGTCCCGGCACCGGCACCACAGGGCGGGGAAGTACGGCGGTGCGTCCACGAAGAGGCGGACCCGGGAAGCGCGCTGCGTAGGCGTCGAGCCCGCATGGTGGGTGAGTGCCTGTTCTGGCTCGTCCGCCTGCTACTCGAAACGCACAGCAACGGCGGATGAGGCACAGGGACCTCATCCGCCGTCAGTTACCGAAGTAGCCGCCGTGGACCCGTGCTCAGGCTCCCAACCAGACACGGGTCCACTTGCATTTCGGTAAGTCTTCGTCGCCGGGCTACGCCGACCGGGCCGGAGGAAACAGCCCCCAGCCTCAGGTCCCAACCGTGCAAGCCTCCCCGCGAACGAGGCAAGCCTCTCGCTCAGACCGTACGGCGTGAACCCAATCTAGGCGTAAACGGTACCGCTGAACAGGGATTGAGCTGCGAAAAGGGATTGAAGCACCCATCCGACTGAATGACCTAACACGGAACTGGGTCTAAACGGTACCGCAGACGGCTGCGGCGAAGAGCGGGCGGAGGCAGTTGTCAGTGGGTCGTGGTAGTGCCGACTTCAGCGGGGAAGCGCTCAGAGAACTGCGTCAAACACGGCGTGTGGAGGGCAGGTTGCTCAGCGCAGCCGCACTCGCCAAGGCGCTGCGGACCTCGAAGAGCCGCATCCTGGCCTACGAGAACGGGACCTCCCGGCCCGACCCCCAGCGGGTCGCCGACATCGCCGACCTGTTCGGCGTCCCGCCCAAGGCGCTGCGTCCTCACGCCACCGGCACCAGCATCCGCCGGCTGCGGTGCGACGCCGGTCTCACCATCGCCGAGGCGGCTCGCCGCCTGTCCATCAGTCGCAGCGGCTACACGAACATCGAGCACAGCGCCCTGTTGCCCGCCCGCGACGACGGGTCCGTGCGCAACGCCCTGCCGGACGTGTTCGGCACCTCCCCGCGCGTCGTCGACCGCGCCCTGCGCACCCATCCGGCGGCACGCCGCCGCCAGGACGAGCTCGCCGACCACCTGGGCGAGATCTTCGGCCGGGCCCACACGACGCACACCCCCGCCGTCGTCGATGCCGACGACCCCCACCTGCTGGCCATCGCCCCGCTGCTCCAGCGGTCCCTCGCCGTGTCCTGCCGGCTCGTCAACGCCGAACTCGACTCCTACCGCGGGCTTCTGCACGAACAAGCGGTCCTCAGGGCCGACATGGCCTTCGCCCAGAGCGCGCGGGCCGCGGCACGCGCCCGGACCCGCGCGGAGTCGCTCGACGCGCAGCTTCCCGACGCCCACCGGCGCTCCGCGCAGCATCTGACGCGCTTCCTGTCCGAGGCCATGAACGTACGCCAGTGGCGCCTCATGGTCGCCCTGCACGACACGCAGGAAGGGATGCCGCTCAGCGGGACAGAGCGTTACGCACACGTCAACGACGTACAGGCGCTCGTCCTGCGACGCTTCGTACAGAGGCACCTTCCACAACGCGCCGACCAGCCACACGTATCCATCACCGAGCGTGGCGCCCACGCGGTGCGCAATGGATTCCAGCGCTACGGACACCTCTACCCCCGCGTGCAGGCGCCCGCGCTCAGCTACTACTGGACCCGGCTCCAGACCGCTCCGGCCGGCTCCGCCGAACCGTCCGGGCTGCCCCGGACGGCCCGCTACCGCCGGTCCGTCTCCCGGCCGGCGCGCGGCACCGACGGCCAGGCCGGGGCACCCTCGCACGTGCCCGGAGGTACGGGTGGGCGGCTCGCGGGACGGGACAAGTGGTAGGCCCGCTCCCGCTAGGAGATGCCCGCCTCGGCAAGCACCTTCTTGAACGCGTCCGCGTCGAAGAGCGCCCGGCCGTCACCGGCCGGCTTCTTGCCGTCGATCAGGACCACGGGGCTGCTGGTCTGGCCCGAGTCCTCGAAGGCCTTCTCCGCCGCGCTCACGAAGTCCTTGTACGCGTCCTCGCGCACCGCCTTGTCGAAGGCGGCCCCGCGCAGTCCCGGCACCTTGTCAGCGATCTTCAGGAGGTTGTCGGCGGTGAAGGCGTCGTCCCTCTCGTTCTCCGGCTGGCTGGCGAAGACCGCCGCGTGGAACTCGGGGAACTTGCCCTGCTCGACCGCCGCCCGCATCGCGTTGACCGCCCGCTTCGAGCCGTCGCCACCGAAGTTGCCGTCCAGGAACGAGGCGATCGTGTAGCGGATCTTGACCTTGCCCTCGGCCGCGAGCTGGGCGACCGCTCCGGCGCCGCCCTCCTCGAAGTGCTTGCAGAACGGGCAGCGCGGATCCTCGTACACCGTCACGGTGTGCGGCGCCTTCGGATCGCCGACGACGATTTCCGCACCCTCGACCTGGGCGGGCAGTTTCGCCAGCGTGGCCGCGTCCGGGGAGGACTTGGCGGTCAGCTCGGCCTGCGAGGACGCGCCCGATCCGGAGCCGGAGGAGCCGGACGAACAGGCGGCCGCCGAGAGACCGAGGGCCGTGGCCGCCACCACCGCGACGGCGGCACGACGGAAACTGCGTACACCCATGAAGACTCAACCCTTCGGCACGAACCCGGCGAAAACCACCTGACCTTCGACACTAAACACCCACCCGCGCCACCACTCGCGCCAAAGGTCCCGCCCCACGCCGCCGTTGGTCCCACGGATTCCGCAACGGGCCCGCCACCTGCGAATTCCATGGGTGGACAGTTCCGGGAGGCGGGTGTACGAACAAGCCCCATGAGCGCGATCAACGGCGGAATCTCCTTCTGGTACGCAACCGACGGCCTCCCCACCCCCCGCGAGCCGCTGCCCGGTGACGCGACCGCCGACGTGGTGATCGTCGGCGGCGGCTACACCGGCCTGTGGACGGCGTACTACTTGAAGAAGGCGGCGCCCTTCCTCGACATCGCGGTCCTCGAATCCCGCTTCTGCGGCTACGGCGCCTCCGGCCGCAACGGCGGCTGGCTCTACAACGGCATCGCGGGCCGCGACCGTTACGCGAAGCTGCACGGCCAGGAGAGCGCGGTACGCCTCCAGGAGGCGATGAACGACACGGTGGGAGAGGTGGTGCGGGTCGCCGAGGAGGAGGGGATCGACGCCGACATCCACCGCGGCGGCGTGCTCGAAGTCGCTTACACACCAGCCCAGTTGGGACGCCTGAAGGCCTTCCACTCCGCCGAGGTCGCCTTCGGCGAGAAGGAGCGGGTGCTGCTCGGCGCGCGCGAGACCGCCGAGCGGATCCGGGTCGCCGGGGCGGTCGGTTCGACCTGGACCCCGCACGGAGCGCGCATCCACCCGGTGAAGCTGGTCAAGGGCCTGGCCCGGGTGGTCGAGGACCTCGGCGTGCGGGTGTACGAGTCGACGCCGGTCACCGAGATCAGCCCCGGGCACGCGGTCACCCCGTACGGAACCGTCCGCGCGCCGTACGTCCTGCGCTGCACGGAGGGCTTCACCGCGTCCCTCAAGGGGCAGCGGCGGGCCTGGCTGCCGATGAACTCCTCGATGATCGCGACGGAGCCGCTCGGGCCGGAGGTGTGGGAGGCGATCGGCTGGGCGGGGCGCGAGACGCTCGGCGACATGGCGCACGCGTACATGTACGCGCAGCGCACCGCGGACGACCGGATCGCGCTCGGCGGGCGGGGCGTGCCGTACCGGTTCGGCTCGCGCACCGACAACGACGGCCGCACGCAGCCCGCGACCGTCGAGGCGCTGCGGGAGATCCTGGTCCGCTTCTTCCCCCAGCTCGCCGGGGTACGGATCAGCCACGCCTGGTCGGGCGTGCTCGGGGTCCCGCGCGACTGGTGCGCCTCGGTCACGCTCGACCGTACGACGGGGCTCGGCTGGGCCGGCGGTTACGTCGGCTCGGGCGTGGCCACGGCGAACCTGGCGGCGCGTACGTTGCGCGACCTGGTGCGCCAGGACTCCGGCCAGGCCGGCCCCACCGGCCTGACGGCCCTCCCCTGGGTCAACCACAAGGTACGCACGTGGGAGCCGGAGCCGTTCCGGTGGGTGGGGGTGCGGGGTATGTACGCGGCCTACCGCTCGGCGGACCGCCGCGAACTCCTGCGCCCCCGCCCCGCGACCGACCCCCTCGCCACCCTGGCCGACCGCATCGCGGGCCGGCACTAATTCGATCCTGGGCGCGCCCCAGCCCCCTGTTTGCACGGTTCCTCCACCCCCAGGTCCGTCTGCACACGCGGGCGGTGCGTGGCGGCTCGCGCCCCGGGGGCCTTCGTCCGCGGGCGGTACGTGGCTGGGCGCGCAGTTCCCCGCGCCCCCGACCCGGCTTTGATTCGGGCCGGCCCGGGTGGCTGGGCGCGCGGTTCCCCGCGCCCCTAAAAGCCTTGGTGCGGGCCCGCATCGGGCATTTCAGCCCGTCATGGGGGTCCCCCGGCCCTTAAGGCCTTGGGGGAGATTGAGGACGAGCGCCCTCAAGGCGCGAACGGGGTCCGGGGCGGAGCCCCGACGGGGGTGCAGGGGGCGGAGCCCCCTGCGGGGGTCCGAGGGGCGCAGCCCCTCAGGGGGTCCGGGGCGCAGCCCCAGAAGTCGAGCCCAGCCCCCACTCTCACCCCCGGAGGGTCTAGGGAAGGGGCGGGGTGGGGAAGGCCCCCTACGCCACAACCACCCCGTACTCCCCCACCAACTCCGCCAACCCACCCCGATACCCCTTCCCACCCGGGACGAAGTCCCAGTCACCCCCACCCCGCCGCCGAAACGACCCCAGCACCAGCGCCGTCTCCCCCGGCCGCCCGTCCGCAACGGGCAACCGATCCAGCTCAACCCCACCCGCGTCCCGCAGACAGATCGCCGCCGAGGTGAACCCCGCCAGATCCCCGCCCGGAGCGGCCTCGGGGTCGACGGCGGCGACCAGGACCAACCGGTCCGCCCCCTCGGGCAGCGCGTCGAAGGCGACCCGAACCGCGGCCCGGTCACCTCCCACCCCCGGCACCATCCGCACCGAACTCCCCGGGTTGGAAGGGTTGTTGAAGAACACGAACTGATCCTCGGACAGCACCCGCGCCCCGGCACACACCAGCGCACACACATCGACCGCGACCGCCCCGGCCCACACCATGCCAAGGAGGTTGAAGTCCCCGACCTCGCCCGCCGCGCCCGCGTCCGGCACAGTCCCGCCCGGCACCGGCACATCCAGCACGGTCGCGTCCCGCGCGGCCCGGGGGCCCGGAACGCCGGCCGCCCCCGCGGCACCGGGACCGGCCGGGGCCCCCTCGCCGAGCCGCCCCCGCAACCCGTGCTGGTGCAGCAGATCCACCAGCTCCGCCCCCGACACCAACGTCAGCGGCTTGCCCTCGGCGAACCCGTACGACCCCGGCCCGAACCCCGAAGTCGTCACCAGGACACCCTTGTTGGCCCCGGCCCCCTGCACCGTCCCGTACAGGTCCCGCACCGCGGTCGGCGGCACCGTATTGCGGTAGCGCTTGACCTGCACGATGATGCGGCCGCCGCTGATGGGGTCCGGATCGAGCGCTTCGACGTCCACCCCGCCGTCGTTGGAGCGCTGCGTGGTGAGCGCCTGCATCCCCCGCGCGCGGAACAGCTCGGCGACGAGCCCCTCGAACTCGATGGGGTCCATCGTGAACAGGTCCGGTTCCTCGCCGCCCCCGTGCGACACGACCCCCGTACCCACGTCGGCGGGCCGCCGCCCGGGACGTACCGCCGCACGCTGGTCGGGCCGCGCCGACAGCTGCCCGCGCAATGCCTCCACCAGGCAGTCCACCGCGCTGACCTGCCCGAGGTTGAGCGGCGCGAACGCGGCGCGCTGCACGCTCACCGCCGCGAGAAAGATCTCCGCACGCCGCCCGGTAGCAGGATCGACGTCATCAACGAACCCATTGAGGACAACCGATTCGAGCACCCCGAACTCATCGGCCGCGAACAGATCGCGCAGCACGAGCAGCACACACTGCGCGAGCGCGTCCCGGTAGAGCGCACGCCGCTGCGTGACGGGCCGGGCGGTCTCCTTCTCCTGATCCGAACTGGCCACGTACCGAACGGACTTGACCTCGGGCACGACGTCGATCGGGGGCAACTCCCAGTCGAGTACGAGTTGACGCGCACCCCGGTCGAAGGCGGCGGCCACCTGACGCGGAAACCCCTCCGGCCAGGCGCCCGACGCGTACAGCGCGGCCGAGAAGTAGTCGACCGCAGCGCCCGGTTCGCCGGCCCTCAGCGCATCCACCAGCTGAGCCAGCCCCGCGTTGTGCGCGCGAACCTCCGCGAGCTGTCCGGCCGCCCACGCGTCGTACTGCGCCCGGTACTCCGCGAGCTGCCGCACCCGATGCGCCTCCGCGGCCTGCGCGGCCTGCCAGTCGTGCTGGTACCTGGCCTGCGCCTCCTGCTGAGCCTGCGCCCGCCGCCCCGCCGTCCAGCCGCCCTGAGCCTGGTAGTGCGCCGGGTCGGGCATGGGCACCGGCTGCGCGAGCGAGCCGGGCTCGAAGGGCGCGACCGCCTCCACCCGAGTCAGCGCCGCCACCCGGAAGGGCTCGGCCCGGCACCCCGCAGCCAACAGCCCACCCAGCGCGGCGACTTGCTGCTCCAGTTCCTCCGTACGCAGCCGGGCGTCGGCCTCCCGCCCCTGCCGGTACGCCGCCTGCTGCTCGCGCTGCATCCGCGCGAGATCCCGCTCGTACGCCCGCTGCTGCCGTTGCTGCTGCACCACAGCCCGCTGCTGCGCCTCCCGCTGCCGCTGCTGCTGCCGCTGCGCCTCGGCCCAGACCCCGACAAGCCCACTGGAACGCCGGCTCATGCGCTGACTGCCCCTCTCCCCGCACCCCGTAACTACGGCCAATTGTCCAGGATCCGGCCGGATCAGCGCACACTCGCGCCTCAACAGGACTCGACCGGCCGCCCGCGTCGACGTCAGCGAAACAACTGCGGCAGGGGACAGACCTCCCAGGGATCGTCCAGCCGGTCGGCCCACCTCCACCAAAGATGCCGACCTGGACACTTCCAGAGCGACCGGCAGACCCGCAGCCCGTCATCCTCCCGCAGACAGAAGACGAACCCCCGGACTTCATGTCTTCACTGCACTCGGTGCAGCCCGGGGCCTTGTCGATCATGGCCGCACCTTAACGGAGGACCCGCCACGGGACAGCGTTGGCGCCTCTGGTCTACGGGGTGGCCCGGCGGGCTCGAACTGGGTCTGCCCGATCAGGCATCGAAGTCGTACTCCAAGACGTACGAGGCCGCGTCGAGAGTCATCTCATTGACCTCGACCGGCTGCCCCTCCCCAGCGAAAGCCGTGCGGCAGATGAGCACGACCGGCGTGCCGGACGCCATGCTCAACCGCGCCGCCTCATCCTTCGACGGCATCCGAGAGCGGATCTCTTCGCGGAAGTGCACGGGCTTACGACCGAGTTCGGCGAGCCTGGCGTAAGTACCGCCCGGCCCCGTGTCCGCCTGGGTGATTGCGGACCCGGCCACCACCGACATCGGCAGGTAGCTCGTGGCCAGCAGCACAGGCTTCCCGTCCAGGACGAAGCGTCGCCGCCGGACGCATACGGCCTCGCCTTCATCCAACTCCAGGACGGCACCGATACGGGCAGGAACCGGCTCCTCCGAGACAGCCACCTGATCAACTTCGAGCGCACGCTCTCCGGTGTCAACGGACCAGATGGAGCGACCGTTGCCCCACTGCTCCTGGGCAAGTCGCTGGATTCCCCGGCGTCTGAGAGGGCGGAAGGACCGGACGAACACGCCTGCGCCCTTGCGGGCCTCGGCGATGCCTTCGTCGCGGAGCACGCTCAACGCCTGTCGAGCCGTCATGCGCGCCACGCTGTGCGCGGCCATCAGCTCGTTCTCCCCCGGAAGTCGATCACCGGGACCGTACTCGCCCGACTGGATCGCATCGCGCAGCGAGTCCGCGATCCGCTGGTACTTCGGCCGACGGTCCTCGTCGGTGTTGACCATGTCCGGAGCCTTCCTCTCTTCTCTAGACAGCCTAGGCCATGGCTTGGGCGCTCGCTCTGTGCGTGTGACCGCGATCTCGCCCGCTGAACACCTCCAGACATCCACATTGACATCTCTAGACAGGAGCTCCATTCTGGAGTTGTCTAGAGATGTTGCCTCAGGCGTGGTCGTCAAGGCCGACCGAGCCGGATTTCCGGCCACCAGCCGGAACGGCCGCACGTTACGGAGCCGCCCGCCGTACACAGGCCTGCCCGGGCGCCGGACCACTCCCCGGGAGTGGCCACCAGCGAGAGGAGCACCATCGTGTTCAACCACATCCGCCGCGCGGCCTCGCAGATCCGCGCGCGGCTCACAGAAAGGCGGTGCAGACAACGCCAGCACCCCTCAACTGCCCTTTGTGTAAAGGCCGATCAACGGGCCGGTAGCGATCGCAGGGCGGCTCGCATTCCCCGGCGGCCGCAGAAGCGCACCGGGGTGTTGCGCGGAGAGGAGACAGCCCTCGTCCGCCTATATCTATTGGCGCCCGAACAACGAGCTCGGCGGCATGCCGTGCCGCCCGTCGTTCGCACTCTGACAAGGACGCCGTATCGCTCGGCAGAGGTGCGCTGATGCCACGACGTCTCCGGGCTCGTACCGCGCGGAGAACTCCCGAAGCCCCATACCGATCGGGCTCCTGTCAGGTCGGCCAGCACGGCGAATGTGCGCATGCAGTACCGCAGACAGCACCGGGGGGGCATCCCCGTGATCTACGAGGCCTGCACGTGCTCGTGCCACACTCCGCCCGACCGGGACGTGCCTGCCGAGGGGTCCGCGTGAAGAACTGGGCAACCCAGCTCGCAGCGCACTACGGGGTCAGCACACCGACCCTGCGCAACGCTCTGGCGATTCTCCAGGGCGAAGGGTTCATCGAGAAGGTCCACGGAAAGGGCAACTTCGTACACCGCCGCCTTCATCAGCTCACCTACGTCGGCGGCGGCCACACGGCAACCGACCGGGACGTGCCGAGAGCGACCCTCCGCGTCACGGTGCGGGCGACCAAGACGCGGGCGCGAGGCGGCTTGGCCTCGCTCCTGAAGGTGCCGCTACACAGTCCGCTGACCGAACTCCTCTGTGTCGGCTACGAGGGCGAATCGCCGCACAGCCTGATCCGCGTCTACGTCCCGCGCGACCTGGCACCGATCAACCTGCAAGCGGAGGTGTCCTGTTGGGGGTCAGTCAAGCCAGCCCTGGCCGAGGTGCGCCCAGCACTCGCCGACACTCAGGAGACAGTGGCCGCCCGCCTTCCGACCCGGAGTGAAGCTGCCACCCTCCGCCTCAGCACGACACTGGCCGTCCTGGCGATCACGCGGGTCTCGACCGACATCACGGGCCGCGTAGCCGAAGCGGCCCACCTCGTCCTACCCGGCGACCGCGCCAACGCTCTCTTCACGACCCACCGCACGACGCCAGGAAGGCCGGCGGAACGATGACACTCCACGACGAACTCCGCCTCCTGCCCTGGCCAGGCCCGGACGGCAAGCCGTGCTTCCTGAGCACGGACGATCCCGCAAGCCACCTGTCCCGCTTGGCGGACGAGGTGGAAGCGCACCAACTGGACACAGCCGCCGAGCTGGTAGCCCACGGGCGGGAGCTGATCAGCGATGAGGACACTGAACGGCCCACGCTGGAGCGCTTGGCGACGGCCTTGGTCGAGGCCCTGCAGACCACTCTTCGCGTAGCAACAAGCCGCGGTCACCGCTTGGCGGTCCCCCACCAGGCGCCCCTGGAGGGCAGCGACCCTCGTCAGAGACCAACGGAGACGCTCGGCCAGCGGCCGTCCGCAATCGAGTAACGGTACCTGCACGAGATCTGCGAGCGATTCGTCGAGCCGTTCTCGACATCTACCCACGCCGCTCAGCGCGAGGCCATCAGCCACATGGACCGGCTGCTCGCCCGTCGCCCGGCCCGGAAGCGACCACCCGGAGCAACAAGCCGGGAACGACCAGCCGCCTGACGTCAGGGGCGGACACCGAAGGGCCCCAGCCGAGACCGGCTGGGGCCCTTCGCCCACGAGCCCCCTGTCGGGTTCGAACCGACGACCCCCGCTTTACAAGAGCGGTGCTCTGGCCAGCTGAGCTAAGGAGGCAACCCGTGAAGTGTAACCAACGCTCGCGGGAGTGCGGCCGGGAATTTGGTGGGCGCCGGGCTGCTGACAAGCCGGGCATCCCCGGGTAGCGTCCTGACCCAGCCCACCCAGGTGGACTAAACCACTTCTCCCTCTACTCGGATCGTCCGGCACGTTCCTGCCGGTGAAGGGACACATCAGTCATGGCCACTGTCACGTTCGACAAGGCGACCCGGATCTACCCGGGCTCCACCAAGCCCGCGGTCGACGGGCTTGAGATCGAGATCGAGGACGGCGAGTTCCTCGTTCTCGTCGGTCCCTCCGGCTGCGGAAAGTCCACCTCCCTGCGCATGCTCGCGGGCCTGGAGGACGTCAACGGCGGAGCGATCCGCATCGGCGAGCGTGACGTCACGCACCTGCCGCCCAAGGACCGGGACATCGCGATGGTGTTCCAGAACTACGCGCTGTACCCGCACATGACCGTCGCCGACAACATGGGCTTCGCCCTGAAGATCGCCGGCGTGAACAAGGCGGAGATCCGGAAGAAGGTGGAGGAGGCGGCCAAGATCCTCGACCTGAGCGAGTACCTGGACCGCAAGCCGAAGGCGCTCTCCGGTGGTCAGCGCCAGCGCGTCGCGATGGGCCGCGCCATCGTGCGTGAGCCGCAGGTCTTCCTCATGGACGAGCCGCTCTCCAACCTCGACGCCAAGCTCCGCGTCTCGACGCGTACGCAGATCGCCTCGCTCCAGCGCCGGCTCGGCATCACCACCGTGTACGTCACGCACGACCAGGTCGAGGCCATGACGATGGGCGACCGCGTGGCCGTCCTCAAGGACGGTCTGCTCCAGCAGATCGACTCGCCGCGCAACATGTACGACCGACCGGCCAACCTCTTCGTCGCCGGCTTCATCGGTTCGCCCGCCATGAACCTGGTCGAGGTGCCGATCACCGACGGCGGTGTGAAGTTCGGCAACAGCGTGGTGCCGGTCAGCCGTGAGGCGCTGGCCGCGGCCGCCGACCGCGGTGACCGTACGGTCACCGTCGGCGTGCGCCCCGAGCACTTCGACATCGTCGAGCAGAACGGCGGCGCCGGGACCGGCCTCACCAAGGCGGCCGCGGACGCGCCGGCCGGTCTGGCCGTCACCGTCAACGTCGTCGAGGAACTCGGCGCCGACGGCTATGTGTACGGTTCCGCCGAGGTCGGCGGCGAGACCAAGGACCTCGTGGTCCGCGTCAACGGCCGCGCGGTGCCGGACAAGGGCACACAGCTTCACGTCGTCCCGCGTCCGGGTGAGACCCACGTGTTCTCCACCTCTACGGGCGAGCGCCTTACAGACTGAGACCGTGAGGCGGCCGCCACCAGGGGGTCTACGGTTGTGGCGGCCCCGCACGCGAGTGCGGGGCCGCAGCCGGTTGTCGACAAATACCCCGGCACGCCGGTCATTTCGAATCGCGTTCGTCAACACGCCATTCGAAAAACGACGTCGAACCATCCCCCGACGGAGTGACTAAATGTCGCCAAATCATCACTCCCCGCTACGCTCGCCTCCGTGACGCACACAGCCCGCCGAATCGGCCGAACTCTCGCCCTCGTCCTGCCCGTCGTCCTCGTCCTCTCCGGGACGCTCGCGGTCACCCGGGTCAACTGGGCCGGAAACGAATCGCAGATCCTGACCGCCTCCTCGGAGAACGTCTCCGTACGCGCCAAGTCCCGTGCCCCGCAGGACGTGCTGCGCGACGCGCTCCTGACCGAACTCCAGGAGAAGGACCCCGGCACCGCGCTGACCCACCTCCAGCGCGAGGTCGAGCACCGTCCCTCACTCGCCCAGCACTGCATGTCCATCGCCCGCGCGCTCGGCAGGGCCGCCGTGGAGCACTACGGCCCCGTGAAGGCCCAGTCGTTCTCCCGCCCCGTCTGCGACACCTCCTTCGCCTCCGGCGTGGCCCAGGAGCGGTGACGTCCCGCTGCGGGGACGCCTATCGTTCACCGCATGACTGCGAGCACGACTGCGACTTTTCCGACTCAGGCCGTGGTTCTGGCGGGCGGCCAGGGCTCACGGCTCCGGCCCTACACCGACGACCGCCCCAAGCCGATGGTCGAGATCCCGGGCACCGGGGTCCCGATCATCGGCCATCAGCTCGCCTGGCTGGCCGCCGAGGGCGTCACTGACGCCGTGGTCTCCTGCGGCCACCTCGCCGACGTCCTGAAGGACTGGCTGGCGAAGGCCGATCTGCCGCTGCGCGTCACCACGGTCGTCGAGGACGAGCCGCTGGGCCGGGGCGGCGGCCTCAAGTACGCGGCGGCCTCCCTGCCCCACCACGACCGGCCCTGGTACGCCACCAACGGCGACATCTGGACGCGCTTCTCGCTCCGCGAGATGGCCTCCTTCCACGGCGAGCGCGACGCGACCGCCACGCTGGCCCTGGCCCGCCCCCGCATCCCGTGGGGCGCCGTCGAGACCGACGCCTTCGGCCACATCACCGACTTCATCGAGTCACCGCCCTCGCCGTACCTCATCAACGCGGGCGTGTACGTCTTCTCCGCGGCCTTCACCGCGATGCTGCCGGACGTCGGCGACCACGAGCGGACCACCTTCCCCCGGCTCGCCCGCGAACGCCGCCTGGCCGGCTTCCCGCTCCCGCAGGGCGCGTACTGGCGCGCCATCGACACCGTCAAGGACCTCACCGAAGCCGCCAAGGAGCTTTCCGGCGAAGGGAGTTGAGCGTTCGTCGCGTCAACCGGACGGAACGGGAACGCCGCAGGGGCCGGACACGTGAAGTGTCCGGCCCCTGCTGTGTGTCGGGGGCGTCAGCCCAGCAGGCCGCCGATCGGGTTGCGGGCGCCGCCGCCTCCGCCGCTGGTGCCGCCGCCACCGCTGGAACCCGTACCGCCCGACGACGTCGGACCCGCGCTGGTGGGTGCCGCCGGGGCCTGGGGCGTGGTGCCCCGGTGGTGGGAGGGGGCATGGCCGCCGGTGCCGGCGGAGTGGCTCGGCTGCCCGGTGGTGCCCGCCGTGACCGTCTGGTGCGCCTTCGGCTTCTTGGACGCCTTCGGGGACGGGCTCGCCGAACTCTTCGCCTTGGGCGAGGGCTTGACCGCCCTGGGGGTGTTCCGGGGCGCGAGCGCCGGGCCGGTCTCGCTCGGCAGCGGGGTGCCGGGCAGGTAGTTGGTCGGGTCGTCGTCGGGGCCCGGCACGGTCACCACGGTGGTGGAGCGGACCGCGCCGCCGAGCAGTGCGCCGGTGGTCAGGGTGAGGCCGATGACGACGGTCGTCATGACCAGGCCGCGGCGCAGCACCCGCCGCCGCAGCTCCCAGAGTTCGGAGCGCGGGCCGAGCTTGCGCCAGGCCTCGCCCGCCAGGCGGGCGTCCAGGGAGTACACCGGGGCGCCCGCGATGATCAGCGGGGACCAGGCAGCGAGGTAGATGATGTCGGGCGCGTCATAGGCGCGCACGGTCTGCCAGCTGACCGTGACGAGCAGGGCCGCCGACAGGAGCGCGCCGAACACGGCGGCCACTCGCTGCCACAGCCCGAGCATCGTCAGTACGCCGACGACGACTTGGAGGAAGGCGACGGTCAGACCCGCACCCACGGGGTGCGAGAGGGCGAAGTCGCGCAGGGGCTCGGCGAGCGCCCAAGGGTGCAGCGAATTCAGCCACTTGACCATCGAGCCGCGCTCGCCGCCGTCGAAGTAGACGGGGTCGCACAGCTTGCCCATGCCGGCATAGACGGAGATGAAGCCGAGGAAGACGCGCAGCGGGAGCAGCACGACGCCGAGGTTCATCCGGCGGCCGGGGTAGTAGGCGTGCCGGACCGGATCGGCGCCGCGCCGCTTGGCGGGCGAGCCGTCGTCGGCGCCGCCGTCGAGCTCGTCGAAGTCCTCGAACTCGCCCTGGGCATAGGGCTGTTGACCGTACGGCGTGCGCATCTGCGGGAGTAGCGCGGTCTCCGGCCCGGCGCCGGGTCCGGGGACCAGCGGCGTCGGCATCGTGTCGTCGACGGAGATGCGCGGGATGGTCTGCGTCGCGCCGGTGTCGTAGCGCGCGCCACCGCCGCCGACGGAGGTGGCGCGGACCGCCTGGAGCAGTCCGCTCGCCCCCGGCGCCGACTTCCCGCTCCACACCACGGGCGCCCTGCGGCGCACCGCGGTGCTCGAAATGACGGGCTTCGGCAGCGACTTGGGGGCAAGCTGCACCCTGAAACTCGCGTGGTTGACGATGACCTGCGCGGGGTCGCAGTCCACCTTGGCCATGCTCAGGGCAGGCTGGTCGTCGAACCCGGGCCGGGGCGTTCTGGTGTCCACACTCATCTAACCGAGTGACGGGTGTTTAGGACACTGCTTGACGGGTCCGAATCTGTCCGAGACCCGTCAAGATCACCCGGCTCAGGCGCGTCGGCGGGCCGCCTCGTAGAGCACGATGCCCGCCGCCACACCGGCGTTGAGGGACTCGGCGCCACCCGGCATCGAGATCCGCACGCGGTAGTCGCAGGTCTCGCCGACGAGTCGGCCAAGTCCCTTGCCCTCGCTGCCGATCACGATGACGACGGGCCCGCCGATCTGCTCCAGGTCCTCGACCGTGTGCTCGCCGTCGGCCGCGAGACCGACGATCGTGAGGCCTTCCTTCTTGTAGGCCTCAAGGGCGCGCGTCAGGTTGGTGACGCGGGAGACCGGCGTACGCGCCGCGGTGCCCGCGGACGACTTCCAGGCACCCGCCGTCATGCCGGCCGCGCGCCGCTCGGGCACGACCACGCCGTGGCCGCCGAAGGCGGAGGTGGACCGGACGATGGCACCCAGGTTGCGCGGGTCGGTCACGCCGTCGAGCGCGACGATCAGCGGGTCCTCGCCGTTGTCGTACGCGAGGGCGGTCAGGTCCTGCGGGTCCGCGTACTCGTACGGCGGGACCTGGAGGACGAGACCCTGGTGGTTGAGCCCGTTGGTCATGCGGTCGAGCTCGACGCGCGGGGCCTCCATCAGGTTGATGTTGCCGCGCTCGCCGGCGAGCTGGAGGGCCTCGCGGACCCGCTCGTCGTTGTCGATGTACTGCTGGACGTAGAGCGTGCTCGCCGGGACACCGTCGCGCAGCGCCTCGAAGACCGGGTTGCGGCCCACGACCATCTCGGACGTGCCCTTGGCGCCGCCGCGCCGGGGCGCGGGGCGGCGGGTCGCGGCCTGCTTGGCCTTGGCGGTCGCGATGCGGTTCTTCTTGTGCTTCTTGCGCTGCTCGGCGGGCGGCGTCGGGCCCCGGCCTTCCAGGCCCTTGCGCCGCTGGCCACCGCTGCCGACCGTAGCGCCCTTCTTGTTGGACGTGCGGCGGTTCCTGCGCTGGCTGTTCCCGGCCATGACCTACCTATTTCCTCAGTGAATCCGCGATCCACATGCGGATGCAGATCGTGTACGTACGTATATGAAGTGTGCCGCCCGATCGCCCGGGCGGCACATCAGGCTGCCGCTCAGCGCGGACCGAGGGTCCAGCGGGGGCCGCTGGGGCTGTCCTCGATCACCAGGCCGGACTGGGTCAGCTGGTCGCGGATCGCGTCCGCGGTCGCCCAGTCCTTGCGGGAGCGGGCGGCCTCGCGCTGCTCCAGGACCAGGCGTACGAGGGTGTCGACCGCCCCGTGCAGGTCCTCGCCCCGGTCGGTCTCGCCGGCCCAGTGCGCGTCCAGCGGGTCCAGGCCGAGGACGCCCAGCATGGCGCGGACCTCGGCGAGGCGCGCGGTCGCGGCTTCCTTGTCGTCGGCGGCCAGTGCGCTGTTGCCCTGGCGCACCGTGGTGTGGACGATCGCGAGGGCCTGGGGCACGCCCAGGTCGTCGTCCATCGCCTCGGCGAACGCGAGCGGCACCTGAGCGGCGGGCTCGACGACGCCCCCCGCCTTCTCCACCACGCGCTGGATGAAGCCCTCGATGCGCGCGAACGCCGACTCGGCCTCGCGCAGGGCCTCCTCGCTGTACTCGATCATCGACCGGTAGTGCGGGGTGCCCAGGTAGTAGCGCAGGACGATCGGGCGCCACTGCTTGACCATCTCGGAGACCAGCACGCTGTTGCCGAGCGACTTCGACATCTTCTCGCCGGACATCGTCACCCAGGCGTTGTGCACCCAGTACCTGGCGAACTCGTCACCGAAGGCCTTGGCCTGGGCGATCTCGTTCTCGTGGTGCGGGAAGATCAGGTCGAGGCCGCCGCCGTGGATGTCGAAGGCGGAGCCCAGGTACTTGTGGGCCATCGCCGAGCACTCCAGGTGCCAGCCGGGCCGGCCGCGCCCCCACGGGGTCTCCCAGTCGGGCTCGCCCGGCTTGGAGGCCTTCCACATCGCGAAGTCGCGCGGGTCGCGCTTGCCGGTGATGCCGTCCTCGGCGGGCTGGCGCAGCTCGTCGATGTCCTGGTTGGACAGCGCCAGGTACTCGGGGAAGGACCGCACGTCGAAGTAGACGCTGCCGTCCGCCTCGTAGGCGTGGCCGCGCTCGATGAGGCCGCGCATCATCTCGACCATCTCGGTGATGTGGCCGGTCGCGCGCGGCTCGTAGGTGGGCGCGAGGCAGCCGAGCGCGGTGTAGCCGTCGTTGAACGCGCGCTCGTTCTCGTACCCGATCGACCACCAGGGGCGGCCCTGCTCGGCCGACTTCTTGATGATCTTGTCGTCGATGTCCGTGACGTTGCGGATGAACGTGACGTCGTAGCCGCGGTACTCGAACCAGCGGCGCATGATGTCGAAGTTGAGCCCCGAGCGGATGTGGCCGATGTGCGGGGCCGCCTGGACGGTGGCGCCACAGAGGTAGATCGAGACACAGCCCTGCGTGAGCGGGACGAAATCACGAATCTGCCGGGCGCTGGTGTCGTACAGGCGAATGGTCACCACACCAGGGTAGTGGCCCAATACCAGTGCCCCGCGACCCTTTCCGGGCCTCGGGGCACACAATTTGGCGACTGTTGGGTCTCAGAGGCTTCCGACGATCTTGCGCGGGGTGATCCGGACGACCACCCGCTCGGCGTCGTGCACCGAGTCCGGGTTGAATTCCCGGTACTTCTTGCCCACGTACTTCATCGCGAGGTCGTCGATCAGCTCCTGGCCGCCCTCGGTGGTGAGCTCGGCGGTGCCCCGGATCTCGGCGTACGTGTACGGGGCGTCGAAGGGCTGGACGAGGACGGTGACGCGGGGGTCCCGGCGCAGGTTCTTCTCCTTGCGCCGGTCCACGGTCGTCGAGATCAGTACGTCGTCGCCGTCGCGCTTCACCCAGACCGGGGACACCTGGGGGCTTCCGTCGGGCTGGATGGTGGCGATGTTGACGAAGACGGGGGTGTCGAGGAGTGCCTTGAGGTCGTCGCTGAGCTGAACGGACACGTGCGGGTCCTTCCGGAGGAGGTCGGAATCGTCGCCTCCTCTCCTACCCCAGACCGCCGCGTTTCTACGGCAACCGGTACACCATCGCCGTGGCGATCGCCGCGAGCCCCTCGGCCCGGCCGGTCAGACCGAGCCCGTCCGTGGTGGTGCCGGACACCGACACGGGGGCCCCGGCGGCGGCCGACAGCGCCTTCCGCGCCTCCTCGCGCCGCTTGCCGATCTTGGGGCGTACGCCGATGACCTGCACCGCGATGTTCCCGATCTCGTAGCCCTCGGCCCGCACGATCCGGGCCGCCTCGGCGAGCAGGCGCACGCCCGACGCGCCGGACCACTCGGGGCGGTCGGTGCCGAAGTGGGCGCCGAGGTCGCCGACGCCGGCCGCCGAGAAGATCGCGTCGCAGGCGGCGTGGGCGGCGACATCGCCGTCGGAGTGCCCGGCCAGGCCGTACTCCTCGCCCTCCCACAGCAGCCCCGCGCACCACAGCTCGCGGCCGCGCTCGAAGGCGTGGACGTCGGTGCCGATCCCGACCAGCGGGAGCGGCGGGGTCAGGGGGGCGGCAGCAGGGGCGTCGGCAGCGGCGCCGGCCGGGGTCTCAGAAGCCATCGTTGGCCCTCCGTCGTGCGAGTACGGCCTCGGCGAGTACGAGATCGAGGGGGCGGGTCACCTTGAACGCCTCTTCGTGCCCGGGCACCACCACGACGGGCAGACCCAGCTGCTCGATCATGCTCGCGTCGTCCGTGACGTTCTCGGTGACGCTCTCGTGGGCGCGCACGAGCGTGGCGTGGTCGAAGCCCTGCGGGGTCTGCACCGCGCGCAGCCGGCTTCGCTCGGGGGTGGCCACGACCGGCTCCGGCGAGCCGTCGGTGCGCGGCTCGACCTGCTTGACCGTATCGGCGAGCGGGAGGGCGGGCACCACGGCGGGGGCGCCGTCGCGGACCGCCTCGATGACCGCGTCGACCGTGTCGACGGGGACCAGCGGGCGGGCCGCGTCATGGACCAGGACGACATCGAAGCCGGGCGGCAGCGCGTCGAGGCCGAGCTTCACGGACTCCTGGCGGCTCTCGCCGCCGGGCACCACGAGGAAGTCGGTGCGGTCCGGCAGGGCGTGCTCGGCGAGGAGGTTCTTCACCTCGGTCGCGCCGTCCGGCGGGGCGACCACGACGACGAGCGAGACGGACCGCGACGCGGCCATCGCCCGGACGGCGTGCACGAGCATGGGAGTGCCGTTCAGCGCGCGGAGCGCCTTGGGGGCGCCCGGGCCGAGCCGCACACCGCGTCCGGCCGCTGGAATGACCGCGGCGGTGCGGAAAGGGCGCGATTCGTCAGACAAGGTTTGTGTCCTCAAACGACATGGGTAGTGGCCTGGGAGTACCCCCTGCTCCTGGAGCCTGGGGGAGTGCCGGGCGCGACGCCCTGACCGGCCCTTCCGTGACGACCGGTCAGGCAGGCCGCCCGGGTCCGGCACACACAGTGCGAGCACCGAGGGCGACCGGGGCATGAGGTTGACCGGGACATGGGGATGGGGTGCGGGCGCCCGCGGCGAGGGCATACGAACATGCCGCAGCGCCCGGCGACACAGCAATGTTCACTGCTGGTCAGCGGGCACCGCGGCAAAGCCGGGCATTCCAGGGCGGCGGCCCCGGAACAAGGGCCTGTCCAGCGGACGGGCCCTACGGCGTCAGGACGCGAGAACCTCGTCGAGAAGGGCCTCGGCCTTGTCTTCGTTGGTGTTTTCCGCGAGGGCCAGCTCGCTCACCAGGATCTGGCGCGCCTTGGCGAGCATGCGCTTCTCACCTGCGGACAGTCCGCGCTCGCGCTCACGACGCCACAGGTCACGCACTACTTCGGCGACCTTGATGACATCGCCGGAGGCGAGCTTCTCAAGGTTTGCCTTGTAACGACGGGACCAGTTCGTGGGCTCCTCCGCGTACGGCGCGCGCAGCACCTCGAAGACCCGGTCCAGCCCGTCCTGACCAACTACATCGCGAACGCCGACGAACTCCGCGTTGTCCGCGGGCACGCGCACAGTCAAGTCGCCCTGGGCGACCTTGAGCACCAAGTAGGTCTTGTCCACGCCTTTGATCTGACGAGTTTCGATGGCCTCGATCAGCGCGGCCCCGTGATGGGGATAGACCACGGTGTCGCCAACCTTGAACGTCATGTGACAGGTACCCCTTCCGTGGCTATCCAGGGTAACACGGAAACTGCTTCTTCTGAATGGCGTTTTCGCAGGTCAGGGCATATCTCGGGGCTTGACAACAGCAACAGGAACGTGCTGCGCGGGGCGCGGGGAAGGCGGTATTCGCAGGTCGGAGCGGCTGCGAAGGGGCAGCGAAACGCGTGCGTTCCCCACCCCCGGAAGGGCCTCCAGGAGGCCGAACGTCCCGGTTTGCCGGGTCCGGGCGGTGAACTTCATCTACTCCGTTCGGCGCCCGTTCACCCGTTCGGCCGTGCGGGATTCTTTCCGGAATTGATCAACGAACGGCCGGGTCGGACCGCCTCGGTGGATTTTCGGTAAGGAATGCGTGGCGGGCCGGGGAATTGATCACTCGCCGATATGTGAACGGCGTACGAAAGCGCGAGATCAGCAGGGCGTCCACCGGAGATCGGCCGATGATCCACCCGACTTCTCCGGGCCCGTCGCCGGTAGGGGCGGGTCGGGTGCGGGGCGCGTGGGACGGCTCGGTAATCTAGGCCCGCTGACACACCCTTAGCCGGCCCTTAGGTACGCGGCCGGCTGACCCGCAGTCCGTCCGAAGCAGTCCGTCTCGTACGTCCAAGGAGTTGCCGCCGCCGTGAGCCGCAGCCTTCGACGCGGCGCCCTCGCCGCTTCTGCCATCGCGTTCTCGCTCGCCTCCCTCTCCGCCTGCGCGGCGGGCAACAAGGCCCAGACGCTCGGGGTCAAGGCGGACAACGCCTATGTCACCGTCGGCGAAATCAAGATCCAGAACGCTACGGTCGTCACCCAGCCGAAGGCCGACGCCGAAGGCCCGGCCGTCGTCGCGGCGACGCTGTTCAACAACGGCACCGACCCGCAGACCCTGGACTCCGTCCAGATCGGCAGCACCGCGGTCAAGCTCTCCCCCGCCAAGGGCACCGGCGCGATCACCATTCCCGGCCACGGCTCGGTCGTCCTCGGCGGCAAGAACAACGCCTCCGCCGTCGTCGACAACGGCCGCGAGGCCGCCAAGAACGGCGACGCGCAGAAGGTCACCTTCCAGTTCAGCAAGGCCGGCGCGGTGAGCCTGGACGCCTTCGTGGTCCCGGCGACCAGCTACTTCGAGGGTGTCGGCCCCAGCGAGCTCCCCAAGCCCAAGGAGACCCCCTCGGGCGAGCCGTCGGGCAAGGCCTCCGGCAGCCCCTCGGGTACGCCGTCCAACTCGGCCAACCCGAACGCGGGCAGCAGCGGCAAGCCCGCCGGCTCCGGCTCGCCCTCGCACACCACGGGCGCCAGCACCGGCACCGATCACTGACCCTGTCGTAGGCAGCCAGTCGTAGACGGCACGTCACAGGCAGCAGAAGGAGGGCGGCCCCGGATTCGATCCGGGGCCGCCCTCCTTCATGTCCTGGTCCGGCCGTCGGCCTACGGCTCGAACTTGTAGCCGAGGCCGCGGACCGTGACCAGGTAGCGCGGGGCGCCCGGGTCCGGCTCGATCTTGGCGCGCAGGCGCTTGACGTGGACGTCGAGCGTCTTGGTGTCGCCGACGTAGTCCGCGCCCCACACCCGGTCGATGAGCTGCATACGGGTCAGCACGCGGCCCGCGTTGCGAAGGAGCATCTCCAGAAGGTCGAACTCCTTCAGCGGGAGGTCGACCTTGCCGCCGGAGACGGTGACCACGTGCCGGTCGACGTCCATGCGGACCGGGCCCGCCTCCAGGGCGGCCGGGGTGACCTCCTCGGGCTCGCCGCGGCGGCGCAGCACCGCGCGGATGCGGGCGACCAGCTCGCGCGAGGAGAACGGCTTGGTGACGTAGTCGTCGGCTCCTATTTCCAGGCCCACGACCTTGTCGATCTCGCTGTCCTTCGCCGTCACCATGATGACCGGGACGTTGGAGCGGCCGCGCAGCTGACGGCAGACCTCGGTGCCGGGCAGGCCGGGGAGCATCAGGTCGAGCAGGACCAGGTCGGCGCCGTTGCGCTCGAACTCGTCGAGGCCGTCGGGCCCGGTGGCCGCCACCGCGACCTCGAAGCCCTCCTTGCGGAGCATGTAGGACAGGGCGTCGCTGAAGGATTCCTCATCCTCGACGACGAGCACTCGGGTCACGGAAGGACCTCCGGGGCAGGAACTATGGCTGGTGAATGAGGCACAGCGGAACTGAAGGTCTCGTACGGGACGTCGTCGTCCTCGTCGACCGTGACCGGACCGCGCCCGGCCGAGGCGCGGTCGCGTACGGCGCCGGCTTCCGGCAGCCGCAGGGTGAAGGTGGAGCCCTGTCCCTCGGAGCTCCACACCGTGACCTCCCCGCCGTGCGAGGCGGCCACGTGCTTGACGATGGCGAGGCCCAGGCCGGTACCTCCGGTGGCGCGGGAGCGGGCCGGGTCCACCCGGTAGAAGCGCTCGAAGATGCGCTCGCGGTCCTTCTCCGAGATGCCGATGCCCTGGTCGGTCACGGCGATCTCGATCAGGTCCCCACCGGGCGCGGCGATGCGCCGCCCGGCGATGCCGACCCGGGTCCTGGCCGGCGAGTAGTTCACCGCGTTCTCGACCAGGTTGCCGAGGGCCGCGGCGAGCTGGCCGCGGTTGCCCCACACGTACAGGTCGGCGGTGCCGCCCGCGGCCATGGTGATCTGCTTGGTGGACGCGGTGTGCCGGGAGCGGTCTATGGCCTCGGCGACGAGTTCGTCGACGCGGACCGGCTCGGCGTCCTCCAGGGGATCGTCGTTCTGGACCCGGGAGAGGTCGATGAGCTCCTGGACCAGGTTGGTGAGCCGGGTCGCCTCGATCTGCATCCGGCCGGCGAAGCGGGTGACCGCCTCGGGGTCGTCCGAGGCGTCCATGACGGCCTCGGAGAGCAGCGAGAGCGCCCCGGTCGGGGTCTTGAGCTCATGGCTGACGTTGGCCACGAAGTCACGCCGTACGGCTTCGATGCGGCGGGCCTCGGTGAGGTCCTCCACCAGGAGCAGCACGAGCCGGGAGCCGAGCGGGGCGACCCGGGCGGAGACCGCGAGGGCCTCGCCGCGGCCGGTGCCGCGCCGGGGCAGGTCGAGCTCGACCTGCCGTATCTCGCCGTCGCGCCGGGTGTCGCGGGCCATGTGCAGCATGGGCTCGACGGCCAGCTTGCCGCCCCTGACCAGGCCCAGCGCGTAGGCCGCCGAGCTGGCCTTGACCACCGAGTCGCTCTCGTCGAGGACGACGGCGGAGGAGCGCAGCACGGAGAGGACCGTGTCCACGCCCGGGGGCAGTACGGCGTCGGTGTGCAGGGATGTCCGCGTGGGCCGCGCCTGGTCGCGCTCGCTCCAGCGGAACGCCAGCATGGCGATCACGCCAGTGCACACCCCGGCGATCGCTGCCAATGCGGCGACCGCCGCGTTCACGTCCATGCACCCAGGTTATGCGGCGCCACCGACACTCTCCCAGCCAAATGGGTGGCCGCTCGAACGTTCGTCGCCCAGAGTTCACCGAGGTGATAGGGACGGTTCACTTCCTGTGGCCGAATCGGACGCGTACTGGACGGAACGTGGGAGCGTGGGGGTCACAGGCACCCCCGGCCCCCCGGAGACCGTTGTAGAGAGGGACACCCATGCGGGACGCGTACCACGAGGAACTGGACTCGATCGGCGAGGGCCTGGTCGAAATGGCCCGCCTTGTCGGGTCGGCGATCGGGCGCGCCACCACGGCCATGCTCGACGCCGACCTCAAGCTCGCCGAGAGCGTGATCGCGGCCGACCAGAAGGTCGACGACCTCCAGCACGATCTGGAGGCCCGCGCGATAGCCCTGCTGGCCCGCCAGCAGCCGGTCGCCACCGATCTGCGGATCGTCGTGACCTCCCTGCGCATGAGCGCCGACCTGGAGCGCTCGGGCGACCTCGCCCAGCACGTGGCGAAGCTGACCCGGCTGCGCTACCCGGAGCGTGCCGTACCGCACGACCTGCACGCCACCATCCTGGAGATGGGCCAGCTCGCCCAGCGCCTGATGGCCAAGGCGGCCGAGGTCATCATCACCAAGGACGTCGACCTGGCCCTCCAACTGGAGCAGGACGACGACGAGATGGACCTGCTGCACCGCACGCTGTTCCAGCACCTGATGGACGACCGCTGGAAGCACGGCATCGAGACGGCGGTCGACGTGACGCTGCTCGGCCGCTACTACGAGCGTTTCGCGGACCACGCGGTGTCGGTCGCCAAGCGCGTGGTCTACCTGGTCACCGGCGAGCACGCCGACGACCTCCAGCCGCCCGCACAGGTCGAAGGGGCCTGACCTCCGGCCTCCGACCTCCAGCCTCCGGCCTCCGGCCTGCGGCCTGCGGCCTCCGGTCGGCCGCTGGGGTCCTCCCAACAAGCTTGCGCACATGCGCCGTTGATGCGCCCGCCCCAGTGGGCATGCAATGGGCGAAGGCTCGTTGCGGCTGCCTACCCCCGGGAGGGACCCATGGCCGATTCACCCACGACCGAACCACGTCAGGAAACACCCGTCACACCTGTCGAAGTGGTCCGGCTTCCCCTGATCGGCGCGTGCGGCTGCGGCTCCGGCTGCGGCTGCGGCTGCCAGTCGGGCGCGCCCTGCCAGTGCGGCGGCTGAACCACGGGGACCGGCAGTCGAAGGGCCCCGCCCGGTTTCGGGCGGGGCCCTTCACGGCTAACGGCTCACCGCTCACCGCTCACCGCTCTCACCGCTTACTGCTTACCGCGAGGGCAGAGGTGAGGGCGGAGGCGGGGCCGGGGTCACTTCACGGTGACGGTGACCGTCGGCGAGACGACCTCGTCGTACTTGATCCGCAGATCCTGCTTGCCCTTGTCGTTGAGCTTGGCGTCGAGGGAGTAGCTGCTGCCCTGCTTGACCACGGTGCTGGCCTGGAGGGTCGTCCACTTGTTGCCCTTCTTGTGCTGGAGCACGACCTTGGTGCCTATGGGCAGGCCCTTGGTGCGGCCCGTGAAGGTCACCTTGTCGCCGGCCTTCACCGACGTGGACGACGCCTTCACGGTGATCGAGCCGGTCGTCTTGGACGCGGACGGGCTCGGCTTGGGGCTGGCGGCGGCCGAGGCGAAGGTGCCGGCGGCCCCGGCGGTCAGCAGGGCGGCGGACAGCGCACCGGCGGCGAAGGTACGGACACAGCGGTTGCGCAGGGTGGTGTTCACGATCTGGACTCCCGTCTTGGCGGACTCCCCCAGGTGAAACGCAGTTCACCACTTCGGGCGAAATGCACCTTTCGAGGCTATCCACGGAGTCGGAATACGGCGACCGGAGGGTGCCGAGGCCATGACAGAACGTGACCGGGAGCCGAGCGCGGCCCGGAAACCCGCGAGCCCCCCGTCACCGGTCGAACGGCGGCAGGGGGCTCGGCAACGGACTCGGGCCGGGGCTACTTCTTCTTGCCCTGGTTCTTGACCGCCTCGATCGCGGCGGCGGCCGCGTCCGGGTCCAGGTAGGTGCCGCCCGGCTTGACCGGCTTGAAGTCGGCGTCGAGCTCGTACACCAGCGGGATGCCGGTCGGGATGTTCAGGCCCGCGATGTCGGCGTCGGAGATGCCGTCGAGGTGCTTGACGAGCGCGCGCAGCGAGTTGCCGTGGGCGGCGACCAGGACGGTCTTGCCGTCCAGCAGGTCCGGGACGATGCCGTCGTACCAGTACGGCAGCATGCGCGTGACGACGTCCTTGAGGCACTCGGTCTGCGGGCGCAGCTCCGGCGGGATCGTCGCGTAACGGGCGTCGTCGCTCTGCGAGAACTCCGTGCCGTCCTCAAGGGCGGGCGGCGGGGTGTCGTACGAGCGGCGCCACAGCATGAACTGCTCCTCGCCGAACTCGGCGAGCGTCTGCGCCTTGTCCTTGCCCTGGAGCGCGCCGTAGTGGCGCTCGTTCAGGCGCCAGCTGCGGTGCACCGGGATCCAGTGGCGGTCCGCGGACTCCAGCGCGAGCTGGGCGGTGCGGATGGCACGCTTCTGGAGGGAGGTGTGCAGCACGTCGGGGAGCAGGCCGGCGTCCTTGAGCAGCTCACCGCCGCGCGCCGCCTCCTTCTCGCCCTTCGGCGTGAGGTTGACGTCCACCCACCCGGTGAACAGGTTCTTCTCGTTCCACTCGCTCTCGCCGTGGCGGAGCAGGATCAGCTTGTACGGTGCGTCGGCCATGCGTCCGAGCCTAATCGACGTTCCGGGGCCCTCGCGCGCGCAGGGACCAAGGTCCCGGGCCCGTCTCGATTGACGGACGCCGTCAATTCACTGGCCCCCGGAACCGGGCCACTTGTAACGTGCGGGCATCCGTTGCACCACTTACAGCAGCAGGGTTGCGCCACCCACAGCAGCAGGCCACAGTTCCGGGGGAAGCCGTATGTCCGTCGCCAGTCTGAGACGCGCCGCACGAGAGACCGTCTCGGGGCTGCCCCGAGAATTCTGGTGGCTGTGGACCAGCACGCTGATCAACCGGCTCGGGGCCTTCGTCGCCACTTTCATGGCGCTCTACCTCACCCTGGACCGGGGCTATTCGGCCTCGTACGCGGGACTTGTGGCCTCGCTGCACGGGCTCGGCGGGGTCGTCTCCTCGATCGGCGGCGGCATCATGACCGACCGCCTCGGCCGCCGGCCCACCCTCGTCATCGCCCAGACGGCGACGGCCTTCTCCGTCGCGCTGCTCGGCTTCATGACGGACCCGGCGGCGATCGCGGGCGTGGCCTTCCTCGTCGGGATGGCGAGCAACGCGTCACGGCCCGCGGTGCAGGCGATGATGGCGGACATCGTGCGGCCCGAGGACCGGGTGCGGGCGTTCTCCCTCAACTACTGGGCGATCAACCTGGGGTTCGCCGTCTCGTCGATGGCGGCGGGGTTCATCGCGCAGTACAGCTACCTGGCCGGCTTCCTCGGCGAGGCGTCATTGACCCTGGTCTGCGCGATCGTGGTGTTCCTCAAGCTGCCCGAGTCGCGCCCGCAACGCACGGCCGAGGAGAAGGTGACGGAGCCTCAGATCGGCATCGGTACGGTGCTGCGCGACGGCCGCTTCATGGGAGTGGTCGGCCTGTCCTTCCTCATCTCCCTCATCTTCCAGCAGGGTTACGTGGGGCTGCCGGTCGCGATGGGCACGGACGGGTTCTCCAGCGCGGACTTCGGTCTGGCCATCGCGGTGAACGGCATCCTGATCGTGGCGGTCCAGATCCCCGTCACCCGCTACATCCAGCACCGCGATCCGCGCCGCCTGCTGGTCGTCTCGGCGCTGCTCGCCGGCTACGGCTTCGGCCTGACGGCGTTCGCCGGTTCGGTCGCGGTGTACGCCCTGACGATCTGCGTCTGGACCCTGGCAGAAATCGTCAACGCCCCCACGCAGACGGGCCTGGTGGTCCGCCTCTCCCCCACCCACGGCCGGGGCCGCTACCAGGGCGTCTACACGATGTCCTGGTCGGTGGCGGCGCTGGTCGCCCCGCTCCTGTCGGGTTACGTCATCGACCACTTCGGGGCCGGGTGGCTGTGGGGGACGTGCGCGGTCCTGGGGACGGTGACGGCGGTGGGGTACTGGGGGCTGATGCGGAGCCTGCCGGCGGAGGGGGCGGAGGCGGCCTGCCCAGGGGCGGCGGGTCAGGCACGCCTGTCGGCGGAGGCGGCGGGCCTTGGGGCAGCGGCCCCGGCGTCGGCGGCCCCGGCGTCGGCCCCGGCGTCGGCCCCGGCGTCGGACATGCGGGTGGGCGTGGATGCCCTGCCGGGTGGGGCGGCATCGCCGTCGTCGTAGCCGTTGTCGTCGCCGCCGTCGCCGATGGCGGTTGCGGTTGAGGTTCGGGCTGACTCTGCGGTGTGAGGGGGGAGTGCGCCGAGGGGGCTTGCGTTGGAGCGGGGCCCCGGGAGGGGTGCAGGGGGCGAAGCCACCGCGGGGTTCGAGGGGCGCAGCTCCTCAGGCGGTCTGGGGCGGAGCCCCGGGGCCGCACCCTCAGCCCTGCGCATACAGGCGGGCCGGTGGGCGTACCCCCTACCCCGCCTCCCCCGTAACCCGCCCGAACGCCTCCAGGTTCCGCGTAGATTCCCCCCGCGCCACCCGCCACGCGTACTCCCGCCGAATCGCGGACGCGAACCCCATCTCCAGCAGGGTGTTGAAGGAACCGTCCGCCTCCTCCAGGACGACCCCGAGCAGCCGGTCGAGCTCCTCCGGTGTGACGGCGGCGAGCGGAACCTTCCCGGCCAGGTACACGTCCCCGAGCCGGTCGACCGCGTAACTCACCCCGTACAGACGGAGGTTGCGCTCCAGGAGCCAGCGATGCACGGCCGGCTCGTTCTCGTCGGGGTGCCGCACCACGAACGCGTTCACGGAGAGGGAGTGCGCCCCGACCCGCAGCGAGCAGGTCGTGGAGAGCTTGCGGGTGCCCGGCAGCGTCACCACGTACGCACCCGGCTCCGGGGACTCCCACGAGAGCTCCGCGTCCTTGAGCGCCGCCTCGATGACCTGCCGCACGTCAGCCATGCCGCGAGCCTACGCGAAGCCCCCGAGCCCGGCGGGAGGACCTCAGCCGTGCGAGCGCACCCGCCGCCGGTGCGCCTGCATCGCCGCCGTGTACACGTCCGCCGTCGCCGCCGCGGCCGTTCCCCAGCCGAAGGACTGCGCGTGCCGGGCGGCCGCGCCGCCCATACGCTCCACCAGCGCGGGCTCCTGGACGAAGCGGTACAGCGCGGTCGCGTAGTCCTTGGGGTCGTGGCCCTGCACGAGGAAGCCCGTCGAGCCGTCCCGTACCGCCACCGGAAGCCCGCCGACCGAGGCCGCGACCACCGGCGTCCCGGCCGCCTGCGCCTCGATGGCGACCAGGCCGAACGACTCGCTGTACGAGGGCATGACCAGGACGGACGCGGCCCGGAACCAGTCCGCGAGCCGGTCCTGGCCGACCGGCGGCTTGAACCGTACGACGTCGCTGACGCCGAGCTTGGCCGCCAGCTTCTGGAGGCCCTCCGGCTTGGCCAGGCCGCTCCCTGACGGCCCGCCCACGATCGGCACGATCATCCGCGAGCGCAGGGAAGGGTCTCGGTCCAGGAGCTCGGCCGCCGCGCGCAGCAGGATGTCCGGCGCCTTGAGGGGCTGTATGCGGCCCGCGAAGAGCGGAACGAAGGCGTCCCGCGGCAGCCCGAGCCGGTCGCGCGCGGCGGTGCGTCCGTCCGCCGGGCGGAAACGGTCGAGGTTCACCCCGGGGTGCACGACGGCGACCTTGCCGGGGTCCGCCTCGTAGAAGCGGACGAGTTCGTCGGCCTCCTCGGCGGTATTGGCGATCAGCCGGTCCGCCGCGTTCACGATCTGCGTCTCGCCGATGACCCGCGCGGCCGGCTCGGGGGTGTCGCCCTCGGCGAGCGCCGCGTTCTTGACCTTGGCCATGGTGTGCATCGCGTGCACGAGCGGCACGCCCCAGCGTTGGGCCGCGAGCCAGCCGACGTGCCCGGAGAGCCAGTAGTGGGAGTGGACCAGGTCGTAGTAGCCCGGCCGGTGCCGCGCCCAGGCCGTCATCACGCCGTGCGTGAACGCGCAGAGCTGCGCGGGCAGCTCCTCCTTGGCCAGCCCCTCGTACGGCCCCGCGTCGATGTGCCGCACGAGGACCCCGGGCGACATCTCCACGGCGGGGGCGAGCCCGCCCGTGGTGGCCCGGGTGAAGATCTCGACCTCGATGTTGATCGCGGCGAGGCGCTTGGCGAGCTCGACGATGTACACGTTCATGCCGCCCGCGTCGCCCGTACCCGGCTGGTGCAGCGGGGAGGTGTGGACGCTGAGCATGGCGACCCGCCGCGGCTTGCGGTGGCCGCCGGGCAGCCGGAGCCTGGGCGGCCCCGCCAGGGTGCCGGCGAACCGGGACACGTACTGGCTCACGTCGAGGGCCTCCTCGGCTCGGGGCACTGCCTTGGGACGCGTATCGGGGCACTGCCTGTGACGTGGATCGGGCATGCGGGACGCCCCTCCAAAGCCCCGAACACCGGAACCCTCTCTTTCATTTCCACTTTGCCAAAATGTTGCCGGACCCGCCGGGGCACCGCTTTGCGCAGGCCCGGACTCGCCGCGACCACCGCCGCTTGCCCCGGCCGTGGTACCTGCCGCCGGCCCTGGCCCTGGCCCCCCCACCCCGACTCCCTTGGATCGCCGCGTGCGCGCCCCTCGGACCCGCGAGGGGCACTCCGCATTCCGTCCGGACCCGCGAGGCACCGCGTACGCCGCCCCAGACCTGCGAAGACACCGCTCGCGCCGCCTACCCTCGTCCCATGGCTCCACCCGCCCCGCCCGCGAAACGCCCCGTCGGCACCGTCACCCGCGGCACCACCAACCCGAACCGGCTGCGCCGCATGGACCGCTGGATCGCGGACGCGCACGGGGCGGCGCTGCGCCGCGCGTCGACCCCGGTCGCCGTCGACCTCGGGTACGGAGCCGCCCCCTGGACCGCGGTGGAGTTGCTCCAGCGCCTGCGGACCGCGGCCCCCGCCGTCTCGGTGGTGGGCATCGAGATCGAGCCGGCCCGGGTCGCCGCGGCCAAGCCGTACGAACGCGAGGGCCTCACCTTCCGGCACGGCGGCTTCGAGGTCCCGCTGCCCGAGCCGCCGCTGCTGATCCGCGCGGCGAACGTACTGCGCCAGTACGACGAGGCGCAGGTGGCCGCGGTCTGGGCCCGCCTGTGCGAGCGGCTCGCGCCCGACGGGCTGCTCGTCGAGGGCACCTGCGACGAGATCGGCCGCCGCCACGTGTGGGTCGCGCTCGACCGTTCGGGCCCCCGAACGGTGACCTTCGCAACCCGGCTCGGCTCCCTGGACCGCCCCTCCGACCTGGCAGAACGCCTGCCCAAGGCGCTGATTCACCGCAATGTGCCGGGCGAGCCGGTGCACGCCTTCCTGCGCGACTTCGACCGGGCGTGGGCGGCGGCGGCCCCGTACGCCTCGCTCGGCGCGCGCCAGCGCTGGATCAAGTCCGTACGGGATCTGGCGGGCGACTGGCCGGTCGTGGACGGCGCCCGGCGCTGGCGGCAGGGCGAAGTGACGGTCAACTGGTCGGCGCTCGCGCCCCGTTGAGGCCCGCATCGCGGGGGGGCGATGCGCCCGGCATCGCTGCGGCTGCGGCTGCGGCATCGCTGCGACTGCGTCGGCCGCTGTCCCTCCGTCGGCCGCTGTCACTGCGTCGGCCGTTGTCGCTGCGTCGGCCGTTGTCGCTGGGGCAGTCGCTGCCGCTGCCGCTGTCGCTGTCGTCTAACGAGTGAACTCCCGTGGCCCGAGGAACGCCTGGAGCCCGGGGTTCGTCAGACGGATGGGAGCCGGGCGGCGACGCACGCGAAGGGGACGAGCTCGTCCGGGGCCCCTGCGCCTCTGTCGTTTTGGCCGGGGGCGTGGCAGCATCGCGGGCATCGGTGTGATGTTACTGACGGTAAATCACATGCGGTTGCCCGGTGTTCCGGTGTGGGGCCGGAGTTGACTGGAGGGGGAGTTCTCAGTGCCGAAGAAGCGCCGTTTGGCGACCGCGATCGCCTTGGTGTGCGCCCTGACCGCTTTGGCCGCGCCGGGCACGGCGTTCGCCGACCCGGCACCGACGCCGTCGACCACGGCACCGGGCGCGCCCAAGACGCTCGACGAGGTGAGCAAGGAGATCGACGACCTGTACCGCCAGGCGGCCGTGGCCACCGACGCGTACAACCTCGCCGAGGAGAAGACCAAGCAACAGTCCGCGCGGATCGTCCAGTTGGCCCAGGAGATCGTGAAGGGCCAGGAGAAGATCCAGCGCCTGAAGGACCAGGCGGGCGCCACCGCACGGATGCAGTACCGCAACGGCGGCCTGCCGCTCGGCGCGCAGATGATGCTCAGCGGCGATCCGGAGACCTTCCTCGACGGGGCCGATTCACTGCGCCAGGGCCAGCAGGCGGCCCAGGGCCTGCTCGGCGAACTGAACAAGACCCAGGCCGACTTGGCGGCGTACAGCGCGGACGCCACCGCCCAGTGGAAGAACCTGGAGGCCAACCGGGTCAAGAAGGAAGCGGCGAAGAAGGACATAACGGAGAAGATCGCGGCGGCCGAGAAACTCCAGTCCCAGCTGAAGGAGCAGGAGCGCGAGCGCCTGGCCGAGCTGGAACGCAAGAAGGAGTTCGACTCGCAGACGGCCTGGCTGAGCACGGGCGTCCTGAAGGACATCAACAGCAGCGCGAGCGAGCAGGGCAAGAAGGCCGTGAAGTTCGCCACGGACCAGATCGGCAAGAAGTACATCTGGGGCGCCGCCGGCCCCGACACCTTCGACTGCTCGGGGCTCACCTCACAGGCGTGGCTCGCGGCCGGACACCCCATCCCGCGCACCTCGCAGGAGCAGTGGGCCCAGCTGCCGCACGTGGCGATCAAGGACATGCGCCCGGGCGACCTCGTCATCTACTTCGCCGATGCCACCCACGTCGGGATGTACATCGGCGACGGCGCGATCGTGCACTCCCCCCGCCCGGGCCGGACCGTGACGATCACGGGCGCGGGCTCCATGCCGATACTCGGCGTCGTGAGGCCCGACAAGTAGTCGTGCGACCCGACATACAGCGAGGCGCCCGACAAACAGTCCCGACGAACAGTGGGGAAATGGGGCGGAGAAAGGAGCGGGGGGGGGGAGGGTGCGGGCGGGACGGCCGTGCGGGACGGGCACGCCCGGGCAACGGCGGAGCGCCGGTACGGGCACGCCCCACGGGCAAGCCGGGCACCCGCGCACCGGCACCCGGGGCACACCGGCCCCGTCGACCGGGGCAGTGCGCAACTTCCTGAGGCCCGGACAAATAAGGCATGTGGCATATGCCATCCGGTCGGACGTGATGAACCACCCAACGCCATTCCGCCACGCCCGTGGATGGCGCTAGGGTCCCGGCTGGTGGGGCGCCGACCGGCGCTCCCCCGCGCCCTCGGGGGGAGGGAAGGATTCCGGAACCGACGATGCCCGCATCCCAGCACGTACCCGTACCGCACCAGCGAGCCGCCCCTCAGGCCGCGCCGGGCAGCGCCGGCGACGGCTCGCTCAACCTGCTGGTCATCGAGGACGACCCGGCGGGCACCTTCACCGTGCACGAACTGCTGGACGCGGCGGGCCCCCGGATCCGCATCCGTACCGCCCGCAACCTCACCGAGGCCGAGCGACTGCTCACCGACGACGTCCACTGCATCCTGCTCGACCTGGCGCTGCCGGGCCGCGACCCCGACGACGAGCTGGCGGCCCTGCGCCATCTGCTCCGCCTCGCGCCGCGCCACGCCGTACTGGCCCTCACCCCGTCCGGGCACGCGGAGCGGGCGGCGGAAGCGGTGCGGGTCGGTGCGCAGGACTATCTGTTCCGGGACGAGCTGGACGGCAGGCTCCTGAGCCGCGCCATCCGGTACGCGGTGGAGCGCAAGCGCGCCGACACGGCCCAGTACAAGCTGGCCGAGTCGAAGCTGCGGGCCCAGGAGAACGCCCGCCTGGAGCGCGGCCTCCTGCCGACGCCGCTGCTCGAAGGCTCGGACCTGCGCTTCGCGGCCCGCTACCGCCCCGGCCGCTCCCGGGCGCTGCTCGGCGGCGACTTCTACGACACGGTGCGCACGCCCGACGGAACCGTCCACGCGATGATCGGCGACGTCTGCGGCCACGGCCCCGACGAAGCGGCCCTCGGGGTCGAACTCCGCATCGCCTGGCGGGCGTTGACGTTCGCCGGGCTGTGCGGGGACGACCTGCTCTCCACCCTCCAGGAGGTCCTGGAGCACGAGCGCGACAGCGAGGAGATATTCGCGACGCTGTGCACGGTCGACATCGCGCCCGACGGCCGCAGCGCCGGGCTGTGCCTGGCCGGCCACCCCGCGCCACTGATCGCCCTGGACGGCCGGGCGCAGCTGCTCCCGTACGAGAACGGGGGCCCGGCCCTCGGTCTGCTTCCGCGCGCCCGCTGGCCGCGCCGGCAGGTTCAACTGGGCCGGGAATGGGGCCTGTTGATGTATACGGACGGCCTGATCGAGGGCCGCACCGACGCGGGCAGCGGCCAGCGGCTCGGCCAGGACGGGATGCTGGAGATGATCAACACCCAGCTGGCGTCCGGCCTGCGCGGCGAGGCCCTCCTGGAAGCGGCGGTGACCCGGGCGCGCGAACTCAACGGCGGCGAGCTGACGGACGACGTGGCCGTGGTCCTGCTCGAACGCAAACGCGGCGACCGGAACGGCCGCCGCGCCTGAGAAATCCACTCGCCGGTTCTGGGAACCGCCCGTTGCGGGGATCCGCCTACCCGCGCCTACCGGCCGCCGTTGTAGGGCCCGTACGGACCGTCGCTGCTGGAGCCGCCGCCACGACGGCCGCCCCGGCCACCGCCGGAGACCTGCCGGAGCGCGGGCCGGACATCCACCATGAACACGATCGAGGCGACGAGCCCGGCGAGCTGGAGGAAGAGCACGGGCACGAACAGGTTCACCACGACCGTGATGCCGAGGATGATCAGCCAGAACGGCTTGGTCTGCTTCTCGGCCGCGCGGTACGCGTCCTCGCGGGCGATGACGGCGAAGACCAGCGCCACCACGGCGATGACGAGCATCGCGATGGACAGCAGCGAGGTGAAAAGGCTGAATCCCGAGAGCAACATGCCGTGCACCGCCTAGTCAGTACTGATGTGTGTGGAAAACGCCTCGCGGTCAAGGTACTGGTTCAACGGGCCGGACACCCTGAAGGTGCCCGACCCGTACCCAACGCGGTGCCCGACCAGCGAACCCGGCGCGTGCCCCGCGAAACCCGGCGCATGCCCCGCGGAACCGGCGCGTGCACCGCGGAAGGCGTTACTCCGCGGACTTGACGGTGGTCTTCTTCACCGGCGCCTTGCGCGGGGCGGCCTTCTTGGCGGCGGGCTGGTCGGCGTCCGAGCCGGCCACGGCCGTGTCCTGGGCCGTGCCCTGGGCCGGAGCCGCGTCCTTCGTCTCCGCGTCGGGCTCGACCACGGTGGCGATCTCGACGATCTCGTCGGCGGCCTCGCCGCGCCACTGCTTGACGACCTCCTGGCCGTGCTCGGCGACCGAGTCGTAGCCCTCGCGCGCCTTGACGGCGTACTCGGCGAGAACGCCGACGCCGCGCAGGGCCAGGTCCTGGGCGTTCTCACCGAGCTTCTTCAGGTCGCCGTCGAGGGCCCCGAAGAGCTCGTTGGCCCGCGTCGTGACGACGCTCTGCACCTCCTTGACCCGTGCGGTCGCCTTCTCCTGCACGGCCTTGGGGTCGGTGCGCCGCACGGCCTCGATGCGCTCGGGCGCCTCGGCCTGGATCTTCTCGATCAGCGCCGGAACCTTCTTGGCCTGCTGCCCCGCGATGTCCGCCGTGCCGGCGAGGAAGTAGAGGGGGGTGGGGTCGGTGAGGGTCTTGCGCAGGTCATCGGTGATGGCCATGACTGTCCTCCCGGATCAGTGCTCAGTTGCTCGCTTGAGGGTGGTCGGCATCGCTGCCGTCGGCATCGCTGCCATCGGCATCGCTGCCGTCGGCCGCGCTTTCGGTGCCCGTTTCGTCGGCGTCGAGCCCGTTCTCCTTGCGGAAGGACTCGTAGATCTGGAGCAGAACCTGCTTCTGACGCTCGCTGAGCGAGGGGTCGGCGAGAATGACGCTCCGCGTCCCCGCGGCCTCGGGAGACCGCTCGTCGAGAATTCCGGCCTGCACGTACAGCGTCTCGGCGGAGATCCGCAGCGCCTTCGCGAGCTGCTGCAAAATATCCGCGCTCGGCTTGCGCAGCCCGCGCTCGATCTGGCTCAGATACGGATTGGACACCCCGGCGGCATCGGCGAGCTGCCGCAGCGACAGCTGTGCGTTGCGCCGCTGCTCGCGCAGATACTCGCCGAGATTGCCGACGTTGAGCGATGCCATGCCCCGATGGTGCACCCATCGCGCTAACTATTGCAAGCAGATGCTTGCAATAGTGCGCTGCGCCACTCCGCCGGCGGTGCTGCGTCGCATTGATGTGACTCGCAGCGATAACTGTCACTTCGCAGGGATTTCTGTCACCAGTCGCCCGTAGTCGCCGAGCGGTAATCCCCCAGGCCCTGGCTGTGTGAGCCACTAGGTTGGTGTGCGTGGAGACGCGGGGGCAGAGGTATCGGTATGTGGGTCCAGCTGAGCTGAAGGAGCTCGTCCGGGCGGGTGGTGAGGGTCGGAGCATCCACACGGCGGCAGACTTCGGCGAGTGGGTCTCGGCGCTGACCCTGGACGAGTTGGCCGAGCCGTTCACGTTCGTCGTCGATGGCGACGGGGTGCTGCGACTGGCTCCGCGCCGCAGTGAGCACGTGGTGTGTGCCGGCGGCGGAGAGGTCCTGAGCGCCGGTGAGATGAGCTTCCGCGAGGAGTCCGGCCGGTGGGCGGTCGAGGAGGTCAGCAACCAGTCGACCGGCTACTGCCCGGACATCAGCTCATGGCCCGCCGTGGCCAAGGCTCTGGATCGGATCGGGATCCATCGACCGCCCGGATTCACGCACGAGGTCGTCTTTCGCCAATGCCACTCCTGCCGGGAGCTCAACATCGTGCGGGAGGAGGACTTCGTATGCGTCTTCTGCGGCGAGGATCTGCCTCAGGAGTGGAACGTCGGTGAGCCCGGGTGACTGGTCAGACCGCGAAGATCGCATCGCCTTGCGAGTGCGGCAGCACGGCGGTGCGGCAGGTGAATCAGTTCATCCTTCGCGATGAGTTGTGGTGGGATTCGGAGTTTTCTTGCGGGTCTTGCGGCACCTACCTGTGCGAACACGCTGGTCCGGGACCAGCACCTGCCGACGCCCGTAGGAGCAAGTCGTCCCAGCGGCAGCGGTGCGACCACACCGCCCCCGCCTCAGAGTCTGCCGCAGGCAGCAGTCCGTTGACCGCGTCCGGGTTCGGCAGACGCCCCGAGCCCCCGTGGTTCCCCGAACGGCCTGGCGGAGTCCCGACGAAGCCGGTCGGCCGGCTGGTCGGCTGGTCGGCTGGCTGGTCGGCTGGTCGATCGGTGTTCTGTCGCGCTGAAGCTGTCGGGTTCCCCCTCGTTCTCGTTCGTATGGCCGGATTCTCCTTCGTGGTGCTCGCAGCGGTTCGTGGTGCTCGCAGCGGCTGTCCGCTCTCACTCCAGCTCCAGTGGCTGGTCAGGGCTCCCGTGAAGCGAAATCCGCGTGCATATGCGCCGGTTCGCACTCGTATACTTGTGCGAGTTCATGGAGGGGGAGGTGGAGACGGTGAAGCTTGCTGAGGCACTGGCGGAACGAGCGGAAGCGACGCGCCGTGTAGAACAGCTGCGAGCGCGCGTCGTCAGCAGTGCGCGGTACCAGGAGGGGGAGGCGCCCGCCGAGAATGCCGCCCAGTTGCTGGCTGAGGCCGGTGAGGTGCTGAGCGCTCTGGAAGCGTTGATCCGGCGGATCAACCGGACCAACGCCACCGTGGAGATGGGTCCCGACGGCACGCTCACCGACGCTCTTGCGCGCCGGGACGTCCTGCGGTTGCGACACTCCGTGGTCACCGCGGCGGCGGACGCGGCGGCAGGCAGCGGCGAGCGGGGATACGGCCGGCAACTCCGGTCCGAACTGATGATGCTTTCCGCGCTTCCGGTCGCGGAACTGCGCGCTCAGGCGGATGTTCTCGCGCGGGAGATCCGCGAGGTCGATGTGCGGATCCAGCGCACGAACTGGGAGGTCGATCTGCTGGACTGAGCAGTCCAGCAGGCAGGGACGATGTGGAGCAGGTAGCTGCTTCGGAGGCGTGCACACACCGAGGGCCGGCGGTTTTCCAGCCCACTCCTGGCGCGTCAAGAGCAACGCGGGGGTTCGACTCCCCATCAACAGTGCAGCTCAGCACGGCGTACAGGTAAAGGTGCACATCACACAGCACATCACCACGTGCAGATCCGAAGCGGTGAGGGCGGGTTCGGGGCTTTCCACATCGCAGCACCACGGCCAACGGCGATTCGATCGCGACGGGGGCCCAGAACAGCTGATTCGTACATCACCCTGACCGGCTCGCCCAAGAGGTTCGGGGCCGATGGCACAGGGCATCGAGAGGCATCCGGTCGCACGCCTCGCCCGATCGGCCATCACGATGCATCCGGACCCGCACCGTGATCGAGGAGAGACATCCCGGATGCCAGAGCGCGGGCCATGTCGACGAAGTACTGCTCGTCGGCCGCTGGGGCGAGACCGAGGGGGACCCCCTGGCCGAGGCCGACGAAGAGTGCCCTGAGCGCGGTGGTCAGGCGTTGTGCCTGGTGCGACGTCACGACGCTTCCGTTGTGCGACCTTCCGGTGAACAGCGCGGCCAGATGGTCCTCCTGCGACCGGACCGACGTGGCGAGCCGGGAGCCCAGCTCCGGGTCGTGCAGAGCCATGTCCAGCAAGGTGATCTGGAGCGACAGGCGAGCCAGTGCGTCCGGGGCGTCACAACTGCGCCGGTAGTACCGGGCGAAGGCGTCGACCGCCTCCAGAAGATCGAGCTCGGCGGGAGCCACCTGCTCGATCTCCTCGTAGTACGGCCGCAGGTGGTCGGCGACCAGGGCGACCACCAGACCGTTCTTGCTCCCGAACAGCGAGTAGACGGCGCCGGTGGTCAAGCCGGCACGTTCGGCGATCTCCTCAAGCTTGGCCCGGTATCCGTCCCGTGACACGACCTGGAACGCGGCGTCCAGCAGGGCACGGCGGTTGCGTTCCTTGGCCTCCGCTCTTGTCATTCTCATAGGTTGATTATTACCGTAATCTCGTTATGGAAGTGGTGGGGGGACAAACTTCAAGGGGGACGCTCATGACCCAGGTCGTGGCACCGCGAGTGACCCGTCAGACCGTGGGAGCCATCGCCGATGGCGCCTTCAAGGTGGTGCTCGCCGCTGTCTGCATCGCCGGTGCCGCCCCGCTCGGCCGGCTGCTCGGCACTCCGGCCTGGCTGATGGTCGTCTCGGGTGTGGCCCTGCTGATCGGCGGAGGCTTCGAGATCGGATACACGCGCAGCCGGTCGATGCGCACCTACACGCGGCTCATGATCGCCTACGACGCCGGCTGGGTGTTGACGGCCCTGGCCGGCCTCCTGATGGCGTGGCAGGGCAGCAGCGCCGGGGGCGAAGTCTGGATGGGGTACCAGTCGGTCGCCCCCCTTGCGTTCGCCGCGCTGCTGGTCGCCGCTGCCCCGATGGGGATGACCTCGGACACCCGGCGCGACTCCTCGGTTTGAGCGGGACGGCCTGAGCGGGATGATTTGAGCGAGACGGCCACGCCGGCGCGGTGGCGCTCACGCTGCCTCACCTTGACCGGCACCGGGGCGCCCTCGAACCCCTCGATCAGCTTCTGATGATGCAGAAGGGATGCCCGGCCGGATCGGTGAGGACCCGCGCCTTGTCGCCGTGCGGCTGGTGGTCCGGCCTGCCCGCGCCCAACTCCAGTAGCCGGGCCTCGGCCGCGTCCAAGTCCTCGACCTTGAAGCAGACATGGAGCTGCTGGGGGACGATCTGGCCGGGCCAGCTCGGAGCCCGGTAGTCGTCGACCCGCTGGAACCCGATGAGGAGGCCGTGTTCGCCGTTGAGGCCCGCGAAGTCGGCATCCGACTTCGGGTGCAGTTCATGGTCGGTTGCCTGCTGATAGAACGCCGCCAGCGCCATCGGATCAGAGCAGTCCAGCGTTATCGCGACCAACTTCATCTGTATGGGCATGGTCATGGCGTCTCCGAACCGATCGAGTCATTGCGCGATGAACACCCTAGAGGCGGCTGCCCAAGGTCGAGCGGGCCCGGGCTCCGGGCCCCCGCCCTGTCCCACGCGGCCGTGACTCCGGATCGCGCCTGCTGTCGGATTCCCCCGCAGACCGGCCGGTGCATGTCGGATACCGGCGTGATGGGGCCGCTTTCTGGTGCGGGTGGGGTGGGCGGCGGAGCGTTGCCTCTGTTCTGATCGCACAGCCAGAGGAGGTTCCATGGATACCGATGTGCTCGTCGTCGGCGCCGGGCCGACCGGAATGACGCTCGCCAACGAGCTGCTGACGGCGGGGGTGTCGACCGTTCTCGTCGACAAGCTGACCCGGCGCAGCGACCTGTCCAAGGCGGGCGGCGTACAGTCCCGCACGCTGGAGGCGCTCGACCAGCGAGGGCTCCTGGAGCCCTTATTGGCCACCGGGGACCACCCCGTGGCCACCGGCCACTTCGCGGGCATCCCGCTCCCGCTCCACGCCAACGGGCGTCGGCTGCCGTGGCGTTCGGTGCCGCAGGTGGTGATCGAGGGGTTCTTCGACCGGCACCTGGCCGAGCGCGGCCTGTACGCCCGGCGGGGCCACGAGCTGTCCGGCCTCGCCCAGGACCACGAGGGTGTCACCGCGTCCTTCACCGACGGCTCGGCGCTCCGCGCCCGTTACCTCGTGGCGGCCGACGGCGCCCACAGCACCGTACGGTCGCTGCTGCGGGACGCGTTCCCGGGGCAGCCCGGCACGTTGACGATCGTCGCCGCCGATGTGCGGCTGAGCGGCGCCGATCAGGCCGGCTCGCACACCTGGCGCGAGGACGGGCACTGGGCGGCGCTGTTCCCGCTCGGCACCGACGCGCAGGGCCGGCCGCTGCGGCGGCTGGTACTCGGCGGTCCCGGCCGGTCCCTGTCGAGGGAGATACCGGTCACCGAGGACGAGGTCCGTGACGGCCTCGCCACCGTCTTCGGCACGGGGGTGCGGCTGCTCGAACTGCGCTACGCCCGCCGCATCACCAACGCGTCCCGGCAGGCCGAGCGGTACCGGCACGGCCGGGTGTTCCTCGCGGGCGATGCCGCCCACGTCCACCTTCCGCTCGGCGCACAGGGCATGAACACCGGGATGCAGGATGCGTTCAACCTCGGCTGGAAGCTCGGCGCCGCGGTGCACGGCTGGGCTCCGGAGCACCTGCTCGACACGTACCACGCGGAACGGCATCCGGCCGGGGCCGCCGTCCTGCGCAACGTCCGGGCGCAGAGCCTCCTCATGGACTGGGCCGGCACCCGCGACCCGGACGTGCTCGCCGCTCGCGAGGTCTTCACGGCCCTGGCCCAACTCCCGGACGTACAGCGGCATCTCGCCGGCCTGATGTCCGGGACGGCCGTTCGCTACCCGATGCCGGGCGCCGAGGCCCATCCCCTGGTCGGCCACGCCGCGCCCGACCTGGACCTCGGCCCGACCCGGGTGCACGAGCTGCTGCGGTCCGGGCGCGGCGTCCTGCTCGATCCGGCCGACGCGTTCGCCAGGATCGCCGGGCCTTGGTCGGACCGGGTGGACCGGGTGAACGGGGTGGACCGGGTGAACCCGGTGGACCCGGTGAATGGGGTGGACCGGGTGGGCTCGGGCGCCGGCACCGGGCCGATGCTCATCCGGCCGGACGGCTACGTGTGCTGGGCCGGGCCGGATGCGCTGGTACCGGCGCTCGCCCACTGGTTCGGCAAACCCCGCTGAGCCCCGGGCTCCACGCCGCCCCGGACCCCGTTCGCGCCCGGACGACGCTTGGGCGCTCGGGCGGACGGGCGCGCACGTCCTCAAACGCCCTCAAGGCCTCAAGGCCTCAAGGCCTCAAGGCCTCAAGGCCTCAAGGCCTCAAGGGCTCAAGGGCTCAAGGCCTCAAGGGCTCAAGGGCTCAAGGGCTCAAGGGCCAGGGTGGACCGTCGCCCTTGCACAAGCGGGCGGAGATGCCCCAGCCCCCAGCGCCGCCAAGGAACCCGCCCCCTCAACTCCCGTACGCACCCGCCCGCGCAGCCGCCCCCGCGGCCAGCGCGGCGCGGTCCGCGGTCGGCTCGTCCAGGGGGTCGCCGCTCACCAGGAAGCGGTAGTAGAGCGGGGCGGAGACAGCACGGATCACCTCACGGGCATCCGTGCCGGGCGGCACCTCGCCCCGCTCGGCGGCCCGTGTCACGCAGGGCGCCCACTCCTCGATGCGGGTCGCGTAGAAGCGGCGCAGCGCGTCGGCCGCGCGGTCGTCGCACGTGGCGGCGGCGATCACCGCCTTGAACAGGGCACCCTGCCGCGGGTCGGTCAGCGTCCCGACGACGAGCCGGGCGTTCGCCCGCAGATCGCCGTCGAGCGAGCCGGTGTCCGCGCGCGGCGAGGACTGCTCGGCCATGTCGTCCAGGAGGTCGGCGACCAGACCCGTCGTCGTGGACCAGCGCCGGTAGACGGTGGTCTTGCCCACCTCCGCCCGGCGCGCGACATCCGCGAGGTCGAGCCGGTCGAAGCCGTGCTCCACCAGCGCGTCCCCGGCCGCCCGCAGCACGGCGGCCCGTACCCGGGCCGTCCGCCCGCCCGGCCGGACCGTTCCCGGCTCCTTGCCCTCCACGCGTGACTCCCGTTCCGGGCCCGACGGAGACGAGCCCTCTTCCCTCGCCTCTCGCTGTCCCTCGCTTCCCTCACTTTAAGGGAATCCCGGCACCGTTAGTACGGGCCGACCAGGAGTACGGACCGACCAGCCGTCCGTCCTTGACCTCAAGCGCACTTGAGGTCGAACACTCGCCGTACGAGCAGCGCGGGCAGCGCGGGCAGCGCACCGGCACGGGCAGCGCACCGGCACGGGTGAACAGGCTGGGAGCAGTGATCGACATGCGTGTGGCAGAGGTCAAGGAATTCGGCGGGCCCGAGGTACTGGTGACGGCGAGCGCGCCGGACCCGGTCGCCGGGGAGGGCGAGGCCGTGGTGGCCGTCGACCACATCGACACCCTCTTCGTGCAGACCCAGATCCGCGCGGGAGCCTTCGGCGAGTACTTCCACGTCAAGCCCCCTTACGTGCCCGGCGGCGGCGTCTCCGGCACGGTCACCGCCGTCGGCGCCGGTGTCGACGAGGGGCTGGCCGGCCGCCGGGTGGCGGTGTCCGGTGCGGACAACACCTACGCGGAGTTCGTGAGGGTCCCGGCCACCCACCTCTCCCCCGTGCCCGACGGCGTCGGCCTGCGCGAGGCGGCCTCCCTGGTGCACGACGGGGTCACCGCCCTCGCGCTCCTCGACACCACCGCGCTCAAGCCGGGCGAGACCGTCCTGATCACCGGCGCCTCGGGTGGCATGGGCACCCTGCTCGTCCAGTTCGCCCACGCGCTCGGCGCCCGGGTGGTGGGCGTGGCACGCGGGGCCGAAAAGACCTCGCTGGTACGGGAGTTGGGGGCGGACGAGGTGATCGACGCGGCCGGCTCGGGATGGGACCGCCGGGCCCGGGCGGCGCTGGGCGAAAGCGGCGTCGATCTCGTCCTGGACGGCGTCGGCGGCCAACTCGGCCTGGCGGCCTTCCCGTTGACCGCCGACGGCGGTCGTTTCTCCGCACACGGCGCCCCCGGCGGCACCGGGTTCGCGGCCGTCGACCCGACGGAGGCCGAACGGCGCGGCATCACCCTGCTCGGCATCGGTGACGTACAGCTGACGCCGGAGCGCCGCCGCGCGCTGCTCGGCCGGGTGCTCCAGGAGGCGGCGGCCGGCCGGCTGCGGCCGGTGATCGGCGAGGTGTTCCCGCTCGCCCGCGCCGCCGACGCGCACCGGGCGGTCCAGAACCGCACCCTGGTCGGAAAGGTGCTGCTCAAGCCGTGACGGGCGGGCCGCACCCAACGCCGTGACGGACGGCTCACACCCCGCGCCGTAACCGGCGACCCAAGCCGCACGCCGCATGCCGCATGCCGCATGCCGCACGGTGCCGATCCCCCACGGGGGTGGGGGTCAGAACATGTCGGGGCACCAGGGGCGGCCGGCCGTGCGGAACAGCTCGTCCGTGCGTGTCGCCGCCCCCGCGCTCTCCTCGGCCGCCCGGCCGAGCGCGAGCAGCCGCCGCGCCGACTCGTCGCCGAGGTACAAGGAGGCCAACTCCCTTACGTCCAGGGTCAGTTCGGCGGCCCGGGTGGTCGTGGTGCAGCGGGCACCCGCCGCGTCCGCCTCCAGCAGGAAGCGGCCCGCCGCGAGGCCCGCGGGGTCCACGACCTCAAGGACCACCGCGCCCTCGGCGGCATAGGTGCGCGCCTCCAGGACCCCTGCGACGTCGAGCAGCCGCAGCCACAGATAGTCGGAGTGGGTGACGATCCTGGCCGCGCGCGGGTTCGGGAGGTACTGCGGCAGCAGGTCGTCGGGGGCGCGGCGGCCGGTGCGCACCTTGCGGATCCAGTCGATGGAGCACAGGTAGTGCCACAGCGCGCGCTCGGCCTCGGGGGTGAGGGCGATCAGGTCCGTCACCGTCGCCGTGTTCTCCGGCAGCTTGGCATCGCTCCACTTGTCGTCGGCGCGGTAGGCGACGAACCCGGCCGGGTCGCCGTCGGCGGTGCGGTACACCGCGAAGAACGGCTCGGTCCAGGGGCCGTAGCCGCGGGCCACGCCGGTCCTCAGGTCCCACCAGCGCCGGTCACGGCTGATCGCGCCGGGCCGGGTCGGCCGAAAACGTTCGAACACCTCGGCGCCGAGCTTGGCCGCCTCGGCCATGTCCACGAGTTCGACGCTGCCGCCGCCGGCCGGGGCCGCCCAGCGAGGGTCGAGCCCGGCGCGGCTCGTGTCGATCTCCCACTCGGTGATGTGGGACGCCGGGCCGTACCCGTAACGGCCGTAGATCGGGTACTCGGCGGCGATCAGCGTGGACGCGACCTCGCCGCGCTCCTTGGCCGCCGCCAGCTCGGTCGCCATCATCCGCGTCAGCAGACCGCGCCTGCGGTGGGTGGGCGTGACGGTGACACCGCTGACCGCGCTCACCGGCAGCGCGGCGCCGCCGACCGCGGTCAGCTCCTGCGCGAAGGAGCGGAACGTGGCCACGCACCGCCCTGCGTCGAAGGCGCCCTGGATCCGGCTCGGATCACTGTTGGCCTTCAGGCCGCTCACGTACTCCTCGTCCGCCGCGGACGGCCGCAGGAATCCCACGTCGACCGCCCTCATCCAGTCGGTGAACTCGTCGTCGGCGACGGTACGGACCTCGATGTCGGGCGTGGCCGGAGTACTCATGGCGGCCAGGCTAGGCGGGTCGGGCTCAGAATGTCGCCCGTATTTCGCCGACCTCCGCGGCCCCGCCGAACAGCGGCGCCCGGCCGATCCGGTCCACGACCGGGCCCGCCACGCCCAGCTGCCGGAGCGCGCGGGCCAGGATCGGGCCGAGCGCGCGGATCGCGCCGTCGTCGACCTTGAAGGCGAGCGCCCGGCCGTCGGCGAGGGCCACCGCCTGCACGGCCTCGGCACCCATCTTCGACAGGGTGCCGGGCACCTCGCGCATCAGCCAGGTGTCGGGCCGCCGGGTGCCGGCCACGTACTCGGGGTGGGCGCGCATGGCCGCGGCGACCCGGCCCTCGACGGTGCCCGCGTCCGCCGTCGCGAAGGTGCGGAAGGCGCGTGCGAGGCCGGTCAGGCTGATCGCCATGAGCGGCGCCCCACAGCCGTCCGTGCCGACCGAGGCGACCCGCTCACCGGCGGCCGACTCGACGGACTCCAGGACGAGCCGCTGCAACGGGTGGGTGGGGTCGAGGTAGCCGCCCTGGTCCCAGCCGTTCAGCTTGCAGGCCGCGAGCATGGCCGCGTGCTTGCCGGAGCAGTTCATGGTGATTCGCTCGCGGACCTGCCCGGCGGCCAGGTACGCCTCGGCCTCGGCGGGGTCGAGCGGCAGGTCCGGCGGGGTCTGGAGGTCGTCCGGGGTGAGGCCGTGCTCCGCCAGCATCTTGCGGACGAGATCGAGGTGGAAGCCCTCCCCCGAGTGGCTGGCCGCGGCGATGGCCAGGCGCTCGCCGGACAGTTCCAGACCGGCCCGCAGCACGGCGGCGGCCTGCATGGGCTTGTTGGACGAGCGGGGGAAGACGGGCGCGGCCGGGTCGCCCAGCGAGAACTCGACGCTGCCGTCGGCCGCCAGCACCACCAGCGAGCCCCGATGATGGCCCTCGACGAATCCGGAGCGTACGACTTCGGCGAGGACCGGGGGTATCGGGGACGTCACGGCGGTCATGGGGTGCGGCCTTCCGGGCGGGTGACCCGCCCCGGAGGGATCGCTTCCGATGCGGGTGGGTCACATGAGCAGATCGTCTACTTGTGCTTCCCCATCACGGTACCTGCGGGCGATCTCCGCACTGCAATCGTCGGCGGTGCGCTGGACCTCCTTGCGACGCCGCGAGACCTGCTGCTCGTAGCGGATGAGGCGCCCGGTGGCGGTGTGCAGCTCGTCGTCCGTACGGGCGCCCAGGTCCGACAGCTCGACCTCGGCGTCCATCTCGGCGGCGAGCAGCCGGTACTCCTCGCTGCGCGGCGCCGACAGCGTGACGTGGCGGGCCGAGGCGCGGTGCGAGGACGGCGCGTCGGTGAGGATCTCGGCGAGCCGCTCCACCACCGGCGCCTGCGGCCCGGTGCGCCGCGCCAGCTCGGCCCGCAGGATGTCGATCCGGCCGTGCAGCAGCCGTCGGACGTAGCTGAGGTCGGCCTCGTCGCGCTGCGACTGGCGGCGCAGCGTGCGCAGCTCGACCAGCCGGAGCGCGGCCAGGTCGTGGTCGCGCTGGGGCGGCAGGGTGCCGCCCGCCCGCTGCACGGGCGGTCGCACGGCGGTACGCGGGTTGGTCCGGGTCAGCGATACGGGACCGGACGGCTGCCCGGCGCCTGATGTGCTCATGCTCTTTCGTCCCCTCGACCGGTGCATGGGGTCTCCCCCGGCCCAGGGGACCCAGGGGAAGCACCGCCTGTACGCATCGTGCCACTCCGGGTACGGCACGTGCAGGTGCACTGCACCCGTTCAGCCGCGCGGAATTCGGCCGCGCCGGTGGCATAGGTTGGGGCGCATGCGAGCGGTGGTGCAGAGGGTCGACGGCGCGAAGGTCGTCGTGGACGGTGAGACGGTCGGCGAGATCGAGGGCGAGGGCCTCTGTGTCCTGGTCGGGGTCACCCACGGGGACGATCCGGACAAGGCGGCACAGCTCGCCCGCAAGCTGTGGTCGGTTCGCATCCTTGAGGGCGAGAAGTCCTGCTCCGACGTGAATGCGCCCTTGCTGGTGATTTCGCAGTTCACCCTCTACGGGGACGCCCGCAAGGGCCGCCGCCCCACCTGGAACGCGGCCGCCCCCGGCGAGGTCGCCGAACCCCTCGTCGACGAGGTGGTGGACCGGCTGCGGGCGCTGGGCGCCCGGGTGGAGACGGGCCGGTTCGGCGCGGACATGCGGGTGTCCCTCACCAACCACGGCCCGTTCACGCTCCAGATCGAGGTCTGAGACCCGGGACCCGGCCTGGCCCACGGCTCGACCACGACCGGACCGGGAGCGGAACCCGGCGTGGCCGCCTAAGGCTCGACCACGACCTCCTGGGCCGCAGCCGTGTTCCCCGCCAGGAGGGGCGCGTCGACCGGCACGTTCCGCTTCACCAGGGCCAGGGCGATCGGACCCAGCTCGTGGTGGCGGGCCGAGGTCGTGATGAAGCCGAGCTGGCGGCCCTCGGCACCGTCGGCCGCCAACCGCACCGGAGTGCCGTGCCCGGGAAGCAGCACCTCGCTGCCGTCCAGGTGCAGGAAGACCAGGCGACGCGGCGGCTTCCCCAGGTTGTGGACACGGGCGACCGTCTCCTGACCCCGGTAGCAGCCCTTCTGGAGGTGCACGGCCGGGCCGATCCAGCCCACCTCGTGCGGAATCGTGCGGTGGTCGGTCTCGAAGCCGAGCCGGGGCCGCTGCGCCTCGACCCGGAGCGCCTCGTACGCCAGGATCCCGACGAGCGGGCCCGCCTGCGCCGCGTACTTCTCCAGATCGGCGCGCGGCAGGAACAGATCACGGCCGTACGCCGTCTCGCGCACGACCACCCCGTCCGGCACCTCGGCGATCGAGCCGGCCGGCAGGTGCACGACCGCGAACTCCTCGGTGCGGTCGGCCACTTCGACCCGGTAGAAGAACTTCATCGACTCCAGGTACGCGATCAGATCGCCCTGGGTGTCGGGCTCGACGTGGATCCACACCGTGGTGCCGTCGTCGACGAGGTACAGGGCGTGTTCGACGTGTCCGTTCGCGGAAAGCACCAGCGCCTCGGTGGCCTGTCCGGCGGGCAGCTCGCTGACGTGCTGGGTGAGCAGCAGGTGCAGCCAGCTCAGCCGGTCGTCGCCGGTGACGGTGACGACCCCGCGGTGCGAGAGGTCGACCAGACCGGTTCCGCCGGCGAGCGCGCGCTGCTCGCGGAACAGGTCGCCGTAGTGCGCCGCGACTCCTTCGTCGCGCCCTTCGGCGGGGACGGCGCCGGCCTGGGACAGCAGAGGGCTCTTCATGCGGGCAAGCCTACGACTCGGCGCTTGAAGCCTTCTTTGCGCAGTCCGCGCAGCGCCCGAAGATGGCGAAATGCTTCATGTCCGTCTCGAAGCCGAAGGTGTTCCGGAGCTTCGCGGTGAAGTCCGCGGCCTCCGACACGTCCGCCTCGATCACCGTGGTGCAGTCCCGGCACACCAGGTGGATGTGGTGGTGCCGGTCGGCCAGGTGGTACGTGGGGGCGCCGTGTCCCAGATGGGCGTGCGAGACCAGACCCAGCTCCTCCAGGAGCTCCAGGGTCCGGTACACGGTCGAGATGTTCACGCCGCCCGCCGTCTTCCGCACCTCGGTGAGGATGTCGTCGGGCGTCGCGTGTTCGAGCACGTCGACGGCCTCCAGGACGAGCTGTCGCTGGGGGGTCAGGCGGTACCCGCGCCTGCGGAGGTCGCTCTGCCAGTCGGTGGTCACCACGCTCCCAGTGTAGGAGGGAGTGCGGCGCCCGCCCGTGGTGCAGGGAGCCCGGATTTCGAAAGCGGCCCTGCGGTGCGTCCCGCTGTGCGATCCCGCTCTGCGGTCCTGCTCTGCGGTCCTGCTCTGCGGTCCTGCTCGCCTCTACTTGAAGAAGGCGATGCCGTCGTCCGGGAGGTCGCCGAGGCCACGGGCCATGTCCGCCACCTCTTCCGGGGTGACGACCTTCTTCAGGTGCGCCGACATGTAGGGGCGGAGCTCGACCTCGGGGGTCGCCTTCTCGCCGACCCACATCAGGTCGCTCTTCACGTAGCCGTACAGCCGCTTGCCACCCGTGTACGGGCCGGAGGCCGCGGTGCGGGCGACGGCGTCGGTGACCAGGTCGATCTGCGGCTTCTGGTGGGCGAGCTCGCCGTACCAGATCTCGACGATGCCCTGGTCACGGACCATGACGACCTCGACCTTGCGGTCCTTGTCGATGCGCCAGTAGCCCGACTCGGACTCCAGCGGCTTCACCTTGTTGCCCTCGGCGTCCAGGATCCAGGAGTGCGAGACGTACTCCAGGAAGTCGCGGCCGTCGTGGGAGAAGGTCACGGACTGCCCGAAGTTGGCCTTCTCGGCGCCCGGGAAGTCGGTGACACCGGCGCCCTCCCACGTACCGAGGAGGAAGACCAGGGGGACCAGGTCGGGGTGGAGGTCGGACGGAATCTCGATCATGAGGCTGCGATCTCTTCGTTGCGGTGGGGGTTAGCGCTGACCCTGGTAGAGCTTCTTGACGGTCAGACCGGCGAAGGCGAGGACGCCGACGCAGACCAGGACAAGGAGGGTGGAGAAAACAGCCTCAAGCACGGGGGGCTCCTCGCATGAGCGGGTGTAGGGGCGGTCAGGGCCGGCCCCCAGCCTAATGGGTGGGAGGCCGGCCCTCTCTGTGAGGTACGCCGCCGGTGGCGCGCCCCTCGCGTCCCTGCTGTGCGAGCGGCGTCCAGGGGATCGGCTGCCGCTGGTACTGCACGACACAACCGGTGCCCCCTCCACGGCACACAAGGGACTCACGGCCACGGGGGGAGGTCGTGACCCGGCGGATTACAGTTCCGCATATGCCGAACAAGAAGCTCGTGATCAAGGTGACCGCCGGTGCCGACGCGCCCGAGCGGTGTTCGCAGGCCTTCACCGTGGCGGCGGTGGCCGTGGCCAGCGGAGTCGAGGTCTCGCTCTGGCTGACCGGCGAGTCCTCCTGGTTCGCCCTGCCGGGCCGGGCCGCCGAATTCACGCTTCCCCATGCCGCGCCGCTGCCGGACCTCATCGCATCGGTGCAGGCGGGCGGGCGGATCACGCTGTGCACGCAGTGCGCGACCCGGCGGGAGATCACGGAGCAGGACGTCCTGGAGGGCGTACGGATCGCGGGGGCGCAGGTCTTCGTGCAGGAGATCATGGCGGACGGCGTACAGGCGCTCGTGTACTGACGGATGAGGGGCGGCGGACAGCGGGCGGCGGCCGTGGGCTGAGGCCGGCGCGGTCCTGGGGCTAGGGGCGGCGCTTCTTGCCGTCCAGCTCGTCCCACCACTCGTCCGACTTCGGGTCGCCCGAGGGGTCGTCCCACCAGCGGTCGTCGGGGCCGCGCCGATTGGCGACCATCGCCGCGACGGGCGGGATCACCATGGCGACGACGCACATCCCGACCGCCGCCGGGACCGACCACAGGCGCACGAATCCCCAGGCGGACACGAAGAGCAGGATGCAGCCGCCCATCATCCAGAAATAGCCGCGCCGACGTCGGGCCAACATGCATCCAGCGTACGACCGGGGAGCCGAGCCGGATACGGGAAGAGGCCGGACGGGATGGGCGCCTTGGGATCGGCGCCCTGGGATCGGCGCCCTGGGATCGGCTCCCTGGTACGGGCGGCCGGACGGCACGAAGGGCCGCACCCCATTCCAAGGCGTCCAACCCCCGGGGTGCGGCCCTCCGGCCGGTACGGCGTGCTGCCGTCGGTCAGACGGCGATGGCGACCTCGGCGAGGCCACCGGTCTGGGCGACGACCGTACGGTCCGCGCTGCCGCCCGGCACCAGGGCGCGCACGGTCCACGTGCCCTCGGCCGCGTAGAAGCGGAACTGCCCGGTGGCCGAGGTCGGGACCTCGGCGGTGAACTCGCCCGTCGAGTCCAGCAGGCGCACGTAACCGGTGACGGGCTCGCCGTCGCGGGTCACCTGGCCCTGGATCGTGGTCTCACCGGGCTTGATCGTCGAGGCGTCGGGGCCGCCGGCCTTCGCTCCACACATGGGTTCTTCCTTACGGTCTCTGCTGGTCTGGGGGCTGAGCGGGCTGTGCGGGTTACTTGTTGGCGCCGAGCTCGATCGGCACGCCGACGAGGGAGCCGTACTCGGTCCACGAGCCGTCGTAGTTCTTGACGTTCTCCTGGCCGAGCAGCTCGTGCAGCACGAACCAGGTCAGCGCCGAGCGCTCACCGATGCGGCAGTACGCGATGGTGTCCTTCGCGAGGTCGACCTGCTCGTCCTCGTACAGGGCCTTGAGCTCGTCGTCCGACTTGAACGTGCCGTCGTCGTTGGCGTTCTTCGACCACGGGATGTTGCGCGCGGACGGGACGTGGCCCGGGCGCTGCGACTGCTCCTGCGGGAGGTGGGCCGGGGCGAGCAGCTTGCCGGAGAACTCGTCGGGCGAGCGCACGTCGACGAGGTTCTTGGAGCCGATCGCGTTCACGACGTCGTCGCGGAAGGCGCGGATCGAGGCGTCCTGGGGCTTGGCCTTGTACTGGGTGGCCGGGCGGCTGGGGACCTGGTCGCCGTCCACGAGGTCGCGGGAGTCCAGCTCCCACTTCTTGCGGCCGCCGTCGAGGAGCTTCACGTCCTGGTGGCCGTAGAGCTTGAAGTACCAGAAGGCGTACGAGGCGAACCAGTTGTTGTTGCCGCCGTACAGGACGACGGTGGTGTCGTTCGCGATGCCCTTCGCGGAGAGGAGCTTCTCGAAGCCCTCCTGGTCGATGAAGTCGCGGCGGACCGGGTCCTGGAGGTCCTTCGTCCAGTCGATCCGGATCGCGTTCTTGATGTGGTTCTTCTCGTAGGCCGAGGTGTCCTCGTCGACCTCGACGATGGCGACCTTCGGGTCCTCGATGTGGGCCTCGACCCAGTCGGCGTCTACCAGGACGTCACTGCGGCTCATGTTCTTCTCCTCCGGGGCAGTCTGCGGGGGCGGTGCGGTGTGCGGATACGCGGCCTCGGCGACGGCGGCTTCGCGCGGCTGCGGGGCGCGTACGGCGGCACGAGGGGTGGGCCTGGGGGCCTGGGTACGGCCGAGGGGCCCGGGGAATGCGGGAGTGTGAGCGTCCCGCTCAGAAGGGGCGACAGAGCATGGCGGCGACGCGGCACAGGTCTACTGCCCGCCGCTTCGTGAGGTCCGCCTGTCGCTTCATGCGTCCGATCGTAGGGAGGGGGAGTGGGGCGTGTCACCGGTGTGTCGCATACTGAGACTCGATCATCCGCATACTGATACGCACGGGGTCGCGAAGCCCCCTCCGGCTCTGCCCCGGCCGGCTTTCCCCGGCCGTGCTCCTGTCCTGCGGACGGGGGTGTCTCAGTATGCGGGCCGTGTGTTGTTTGGGGGGTTGCCCACCCGCCCGCCCGTGACCCGGGGTTGGTTGGTTCCGGGCCACCTGGGGCTGTGCCCCAGACCCCGGGCATCCCGCCCACCCGCCCGCCCGTGCGGCGGGGTTGATGGGTTCGGGCCCTGGGGGCTCCGCCCCCAGACCCCCTTTGAGGGACTGCGCCCCTCGAACCCCCGCAGGGGGCTGCGCCCCCTGCACCCCGGTTCGGGGCTCCGCCCCGGACCCCGTATCGCGCCTTAAGGGCGCTCGTCCTCAAACGCCGGACGGGCTGAAATGCCCGATGCGGGCCAGCACCGAGGCCTTCAGGGGCGCGGGGAACTGCGCGAGAAGCGACCACGGTCCGCACCCGAAAAGCAGGCCCGGCGCGCAGCCCCGGAAACCCACCCACCCCCGCTCCACCCCCGGAGGGCTTGGGGAAGGATCGGACTGAAATGCCCGGTGCCGGCCCGCACCAAGGCTTTTAGGGGCGCGGGGAACTGCGCGACCAGCCACCCACGGTCCGCACCCAAAAAGCGAGCCCGGGGCCCCGGCAACCCACCCGCCCCCACTCCACCCCCGGAGGGTTGCGGGAAGGGGCGGGGAGGGGCAAACCCGTAGGCCCGGGGCATAGCCCCGGGAGTTCAGCCCGCGAGGCGGACTTCCTTGCCCTCGCCCGAGAAGCGGAGGCCCGACTCCGAGGCCGTGACCTTGCTGAGCTTGATGCTCGACGGCATGCCGTCGATCTTCAGGTCGTAGTCGACCGCCTTGCGCAACCGCGCATCGAACCCCGGCACAGGCAACGTCGGCAGCGACTCCGCCCGAAGCTGCACCGAACCCGCCCCGTTCAGACCGACCGTGCTGTAGGCCGAGACCGTACGCCCCTGGAGCAGCGCCTTCACCGCCGCCGGCAGCGTGACGCCCTGGCCCTCGATGAGGTCCGTGAGCGGACCCGACACCTTGACCTGGCCCTTGGCGGCCCGCTCCGGCCCCGCGTAACCGACCGTCGCCCCCTTGGGCGCGGCCTTGGAGAGGTCCGCGTACGAGATGTTCGCCGCCCCGTCGGCGCGGCCGGCCACCGCCGAGGAGAAGGAGCTGTCGATCTTCACCGCGTACAGCTCGGCCGTCACCTCGGTGACGTTCACCGAGTGGCCCCCGGCCGTGGCGGTGACCCCGGAGAGCGAGACGTCGACCTCGTCCAGCTCCTTGCCGAGCACCTGCGTCAGGAAGGGGAAGCCCTTGATGTCGACGTCGGGCGTCGAGCCGAGCCGCTGGCTGCTCTTGATCTTGTCGGCCGTCTTCGACTCGGCGACGTTCACCGCGATGCGGTCCACGGCGACGAAGATTCCGCCGAGGACGATCGCGATGACCAGAAGTATTCGCAGTGCGCGCATTGCCTACGTGTCCCCCACCACTCGGCCGCCACTCGGCCGTCGACCTTTTGATCAGAAACGTCGGATCAGAAACGTCGGATCAGAAGCGAAAAAGCCGATGCCTCTGAACGACGATCACGACACTAGCCGCGGTTCCCTACGCCACGGCCCGCCCGATGAGATACAGCACAGGCACGGCCGCGGTGAGCGGCAGGGCCACGCCCGCCGTCATGTGGACGAACCGGGACGGGTAGTCGTACGAGGCGACCCGCAGCCCGATCAGCGCGCAGGCGCCGGCCCCGAGGCCGAGGAGCGCGCCGGACGCGCCGATGCCGGTCAGTCCGCCCACCGCGATGCCGGAGCCCGCGGCCGCGAGCAGCGCGACCGCCACGGAGACGGCCGACGGCAGCGGCAGGGCGCGGGCCAGGACCGCGACGGCCACCGCGGCCGCGCCGACGGACACCGCGTGCGGCGGCGCCGCGAGGTAGCCGCCCGCCAGGACCGCGAGGGCCGCCGAGGTGACGGTCGCCATCAGGCCGTACATCCGCTCGTCGGGGTCGGCGTGCGAGCGGAGCTGGAGGACGAGGGTGAGCAGCACCCAGACGCCGAGCGTGCCCAGGATCGCGGCGGGCGCGTGCTCGCGGCCGAGAGCCAGCAGGGCCACGTCCGCGACGAGCGCGCCCGCGAAGGCGAGCGCGATGCCCTGCCGGGCCGGCCACATCCCGTTGAGCCGGAACCAGCCCGCCGCCGTCACCGCCTGGAGCGCGACGAGCGGGACGGCCAGGGCGTACGGGCCGATGGGCGCGGCCACCGCGAGGAGCAGGCCGAGCACCGCCGTGAGGGCCGCGGGCTGCATGCCGGGCGCGATGACCGGCGAGCGGCCCTCCGCGCGGGCCCGCTGGGCGTCGGTGATCCGCGCGTTGCCGACCGTGGTGGGCGGGCTGTAGGCCGGACCCGACGCGGGTGCGGCGGCCGGCACGGCGGCCGGGGGTGTGGCGGGCTCGTAGACCGGGGCCGGAGCGGGCGCGGAGGCCATCGGCATCTCGGGCGGCAGCGGCACGGAGGCCGTCCCCGCGCCGGGCTGGGGCGGCAGGTAGGCCGTCTCCTCGGCGCCCGCGTGCCGCGGCGGCGCGTACGCCGGGTCGACGGGACGCTCCTCCCACGACGGCTCGGGCTGCGCCGGCCTCATGGGCTGCACGGGCTGCATGGGCTGCACGGGCTGGGCGTGGCGCCCCCGGCGCGGGGACGGCTCCACCGGCTGATGCTGCTGGACCGGCTGCTGCACCGGCTGCTGCATCGACTGCTGCTGTACGGGCTCATCGCGCACCGGCTGTTGCACGGGCGGGATCGTGGGCTGGTACTGGGTGTCCCAGGTCTGCCCCTCCCACGTCTGCGTGTACTGCTGGTGGTCCTGGTACGGCTCCTGCGGGAACGGCGGCTGGGGCTGCGGCTGTGCCGGCACGGGCTGCCCGTACTGGTCGTACTGGTCGTACGGGGGCTGGGCCTGTGGCTGCTGCTGATACGGGTACGGGTACTGCTCGCTCATGACGTGGGGGTCACCCTCCTGCGAACGGCGGGAGCACCTCGACCGTGCCGCCCTCGGCAAGGCGTACGGTCTCATGCTTCCGCTTGCCGACGGGGTCACCGTCGACCAGGAAGGAGCACCGCTGGAGTACGCGCGTGAGCTCTCCGGGGTGCCGTTCGCGCACCGCGTCGAGGGCTTCGGCCAGCGTCCGGGCCGCGTACGGCTCCTCGGCGACACCGGCGGCGGACTTGGCCGCGGCCCAGAAGCGGATGGTTCCCGCTGCCATGGTCAGGCTCCTTTCGTCGCCCTCCATGATGGGCTACGCGGCGGCCCGAGCGGCGATGAGCCAGTCCGCGATCCGCCCGAGCAGCTCGTCACCGGCCGCGTTCTCGGCGTGCCCCATGCCCGGCTCCAGCCACAAGCACGCAGGTCCGGCCGCCGCCAGCATCCGCGGATGGTCCACCGGGAAGTACGGGTCGCGGTCGCCGTGGACGATGAGAAGCGGGGTCGGCGCGATCAGCGGGACGGCCTCGACGGGCGAGAGCGGTACCGGGTCCCAGTCCTCGGAGTGGATGCGGGTGGCGAAGCCGAGGCGGCCGACCAGCCGGCCCGCGCGCCGGGTGATCAGCCAGTGCACCCGCCGCATGGGGGCCGTGCCCCGGTAGTACCAGCGGGCGGGCGCGCTGACCGCCGCCACTGCTTCCGTGCGCCCCACCGCGCTCCCCCGGTGGGTCGCCGCGTGCCGCAGCACCACGGATCCGCCCATCGAGAAGCCGACGGTCACCACGCGTCCGTACCCGAGTGATCTCGCCCACTCGACGGCCGCCGCCAGGTCGAGCACCTCGCGGTCGCCGACCGTCGAGCGGCCGCCGGACTGGCCGTGCCCGCGGAACGAGAAGGTGATCACGCCCGCGTACTGCGCGAACACCCCCGCGGCCCGGCGTACGGCGGGCCGGTCGGCCGAGCCCGTGAAACCGTGCGCGACCACGATCGCGGTAGGGACGTGACCCTGCACACAGGGGGTGTGAACCGCCTCGATCCGGACACCGTCGGTCGTACACAGGGTTGCGCGCCGGAGGCCGGGAGTGATCGAGGAAACAGCGGAAGTGTGAAATCGATCATCTGCCTCGGCATTCATGTGGGCTATTCTGCTGGGCAGAGGATCCGGGCACCGAAGCCCCCGGGTCCTTTTGTGTTTCCCGGTCGTTGTTACGGACGGGTGAACAAACGCTCACACAGGTCTCGGGCCGTGCGTGCGGGCCGGGGACCAGGAGATCGAAGAACGAAGAACGCAGGACGTACGAAGCAGTGCCGCAACGCCCCCGAGCTCTCAGCGAGCAGGAGGAACCGACGTCATGGGCGAGCCAACCGTGCACGATACGAAGCGGACTACCTGGGCAGGTGGAGCCCGATGAGCTCCTTGCTGCTCCTCACCAACGCCCTCCAGCCGTCGACGGAGGTGCTCCCCGCCCTCGGACTGCTCCTGCACAGCGTGCGGGTCGCCCCCGCCGAGGGCCCGGCCCTCGTCGACACCCCCGGTGCCGACGTCATCCTGATCGACGGCCGCCGCGACCTGCCGCACGTGCGGTCGCTGTGCCAGCTGCTGCGCTCCACCGGGCCCGGCTGTCCGCTGGTCCTGGTCGTCACCGAGGGCGGGCTGGCCGCCGTCACCGCCGACTGGGGCATCGACGACGTCCTGCTCGACACCGCGGGCCCCGCCGAGGTGGAGGCCCGGCTGCGGCTCGCGACCGGCCGCGCGCAGGCCGTCTCGGACGACTCCCCCATGGAGATCCGCAACGGCGACCTCTCGGTCGACGAGGCCACGTACAGCGCGAAGCTGAAGGGGCGGGTCCTGGACCTGACCTTCAAGGAGTTCGAGCTGCTCAAGTACCTCGCCCAGCACCCGGGCCGGGTGTTCACTCGCGCCCAGCTGCTCCAGGAGGTCTGGGGTTACGACTACTTCGGCGGCACCCGCACGGTCGACGTCCACGTACGGAGGCTGCGGGCCAAGCTCGGCCCCGAGCACGAGTCGCTGATCGGCACCGTACGCAACGTGGGCTACCGCTTCGTGACCCCGGAGAAGCCCGAGCGCTCCGCCGAGGACGCCAAGGCGAAGGCGGTCGTGGACGCGGCCACCGCCGAGGCGAAGGAAGCGGCGGCGCGCTCCTCGAAGTCGTGACCCGGACGGTAGATCACACCTGGGGTACGACCTGCGATACGCCCTGCCCAGAGGGGGGTCACCCCGCGTAGACTGCCGCGCGTGGCCAAGGTGACGCGGGACGACGTGGCACGACTTGCGGGTACTTCGACCGCCGTCGTCAGCTATGTCATCAACAACGGACCCCGGCCGGTCGCCCCGGCCACGCGCGAGCGTGTCCTCGCCGCGATCAAGGAGCTGGGGTACCGGCCCGACCGGGTCGCCCAGGCCATGGCGTCGCGGCGTACCGACCTCATAGGAATGATCGTCCCGGACGCGCGCCAGCCGTTCTTCGCGGAGATGGCGCACGCGGTGGAACAGGCCGCGTCCGAGCGCGGAAAAATGGTCCTGGTCGGCAACTCCGACTACATCGACGACCGCGAGGTCCACTATCTGCGGGCCTTCCTCGGCATGCGGGTCGCCGGTCTGATCCTGGTCAGCCAGGGTCCCAGCGAGCGGGCCGCGGCCGAGATCGACGCGTGGGACGCCCGGGTGGTGCTGCTGCACGAGCGGCCCGAGGCGATCGACGACGTGGCGGTGGTGACCGACGACATCGGCGGCGCCCAGCTCGCCACCCGCCACCTGCTCGAACACGGCCACGCGTACGTCGCCTGCCTCGGCGGGGTCGAGTCGACCCCGGCCGTCGGCGACCCGGTGGCCGACCACGTCGAGGGCTGGCGCCGGGCCATGCTGGAGTCCGGCCGCTCGCTCGAAGGCCGCCTCTTCCAGGCCCCGTACAACCGTTACGACGCCTACAAGGTGGCCCTGGAGATCCTCGCCGGGCCCCAGCGGCCTCCTGCCATCTTCTGCTCGACCGACGACCAGGCGATCGGTGTGCTGCGGGCCGCCCGCGAGCTGCGCATCGACGTGCCGGGCGAGCTGGCCGTGGCCGGCTTCGACGACGTCAAGGAAGCGGCCCTGACCGACCCGCCGCTGACCACGATCGCCTCCGACCGGCCGGCGATGGCGCGGGCCGCGGTGGACCTGGTCCTGGACGACGGACTGCGGGTCGCGGGCTCGCGCCGCGAACGCCTCAAACAGTTCCCCTCGCGGCTCGTCGTGCGCCGTTCCTGCGGCTGCGGTTAGCCCGCCCCACGAGCCGTTGACGGACGCCGCGCAGGCGTCTTTATTTCGGGCAAACGCGGTTCTGCCGGGCTTCTTACCCCGTCCTCAGACTGCTCTCATCATCCGTGGCGAAGGTCATAGACATGACCGAGAGCCCCCGCCACAGCGGCGAGTACCCCGAGCAGCAGCCGAACCACTCTGACGAGTCCTGGCAGCGGGCCAAGGACGACGCCCGGCGAGAGGCAGAGGCCTACGCGGCCGCCTATCCGCCGCCGCCCCCGTACCCGGCAACCGCCCACTTCGCGGCCGGCGAGCCGGGCGCCCCGGCCCCCAAGCCGCGGCGCGCCAAGCGGTCGGTGGGGCTCATCGCGGCCGTCGCCATCATCGCGGCCGCGATAGGCGGCGGCACCGCGAGCTTCGTCGAGCACTACGTCGGCGACGACAGCACGAGCGTCAGCTCCGGGGTGAGCGGGACCAACGCGTCCAACAGCACCAACGGAACGGTCTCCGGCGTCGCCAAGGCCGTCATGCCGAGCATCGTCGAGATCAACGCGACGTCCGGCTCGGGCGAGTCGACCGGCGCCGGCGTGATCGTCACGGCCAACGGCGAGATCATCACCAACAACCACGTCATCTCCGGCTCGACCTCCATCAAGGTGAAGCTGAGCAACGGCAAGACGTACACCGCGAAGGTCGTCGGCACCGACCCCGACAAGGACCTCGCACTGGTCAAGCTGGACGGGGCGAGCGGCCTCAAGCCCGCCTCCCTCGGCGACTCCAGCAAGATCGCGGTCGGCGACCAGGTCGTCGCCATCGGCTCCCCCGAGGGCCTCACCGGCACCGTCACCAGCGGCATCGTCTCCGCGCTCGACCGCGATGTCACCGTCGCCAAGGAGCAGGGCAACCAGGGGCAGGGCCAGGGGCAAGGACAGGGCCAGGGCCAGGGGCGCGGTCAGGGCGGCTGGCCGTTCGAGTTCGGCGGGCAGCAGTTCAACGGCGACACCGGCTCGTCGAAGACCACGTACAAGGCGCTCCAGACCGACGCCTCGCTCAACCCGGGCAACTCCGGCGGCGCGCTCATCGACATGAGCGGCAACATCATCGGCATCAACTCCGCGATGTACTCGCCGAGTTCGAGCAGCGCGAGCGGTTCGTCGGCCGGCAGTGTCGGGCTCGGCTTCGCCATCCCGATCAACACCGTCAAGTCCGACCTGTCTAGCCTGCGCAACGGCGGCAGCGGCGGCGCCGACACCGGCGGCAACGACAACAGCCAGGGCAGCGACAACTCCGGCGGCTTCGGCGGCAGCTACTGAGCCGCCCGGGCGGCACCCAGAACCGCGTGGGGCGGCAACTGACCCTCCTGGGGCAGCGAGCCGCCTCGCGCCACACCGTCCGCATGCGAGGCTGATGGTCCCGAGCCGACAAGACGCACCAGAAGGAAAACCGCCCATGAGCCCCGCCGAGGACGAACCGCAGCGCATCCTGATCGTCGACGACGAGCCCGCCGTCCGCGAGGCGCTGCAGCGCAGTCTCGCCTTCGAGGGATACGGCACCGAGGTCGCCGTGGACGGCCTCGACGCCCTCGCGAAGGCCGAGGCCTACCAGCCCGAGCTGATCGTCCTCGACATCCAGATGCCGAGGATGGACGGGCTCACCGCGGCCCGTCGGCTGCGTGCGGCCAGCTCGACCACCCCGATCCTGATGCTGACCGCCCGCGACACGGTGGGCGACCGCGTCACCGGGCTCGACGCGGGAGCCGACGACTACCTGGTCAAGCCGTTCGAGCTGGACGAACTCTTCGCCCGCATCCGGGCGTTGCTGCGGCGCAGCTCGTACGCCGTCGACGCGGGGGCGGCCGGGCAGGACGCCGGGAACGTCCTCAGCTTCGCGGACCTGCGGATGGACCTGTCCACGCGCGAGGTCACCCGCGGCAACCGGGTGGTGGAGCTGACCCGGACCGAGTTCACCCTCCTGGAGATGTTCCTGGCCCACCCCCGCCAGGTGCTCACGCGCGAGCAGATCCTCAAGGCGGTGTGGGGCTTCGACTTCGAGCCCTCGTCCAACTCCCTCGACGTGTACGTGATGTACCTGCGCCGCAAGACCGAGGCGGGCGGCGAGCCGCGGCTCGTGCACACGGTGCGCGGCGTGGGGTACGCGCTCCGGCCCGGCGGCGCGGAGTGAACCGTGTGAACCGTGTGCTGCGCCGCTACCGCGCGATGCCGCTGCGCTCCCGGCTCGCGATGCTGGTCGCGACGGCTGTCGCGGTGGCGGTGGCGGCGGTCGCGGTGGCCTGCTGGTTCGTGACGCGCGCGCAGTTGCAGGAGCAGATGGACAACTCGCTGCGCAACGTCCAGCCCGACCTCGGTTATCTGGCCCAGACGCTGGAGCGGTGCACCTCGGGGTCCACCAAGGCCAGCGCGGACCAGCGGCCCGGCGCGTACAACGTGCAGGTCGTGCAGCCCAACGGCGCGCGGTGCGTGGGGCGGGGCTCCGAGGCGGTCGTCGTGCAGCAGCAGGACGTCAACGTGGCGCTCGGGCTCAGTCCCTGGGCCCGGCACGACGCCAGGGCGGCGGACGGCAGCCCGGTCCGGGTGTACACCGCGCTGGCGAGCACGCCCATCGGCACCCTCACGTACTCGCTCTCCCGCCCTCTGAAAGAGGTCGACAAGCCGCTGTCGACGCTGGCCTGGGTCCTGTTCACCGTCGCCGGGATCGGCGTCCTCGCGGCAGGGGCCGCGGGCCTGTGGGTCGCGCGGACCGGGCTCCGGCCCGTGGACAAGCTGACCGGGGCCGTCGAGCACGTGGCCCGGACCGAGGACCTCACGGTCCGCATCCCCGTCGAGGGCGAGGACGAGATCGCCCGGCTCTCGCGGTCCTTCAACGCGATGACCGCCGCGCTCGCCACCTCCCGGGACCGGCAGGCACAGCTCATCGCCGACGCGGGGCACGAGCTGCGTACGCCGCTGACCTCGCTGCGCACCAACATCGAGCTGCTCGCCCGGAGCGAGGAGACGGGGCGGGCCATTCCGCCCGCCGACCGCAAGGCGCTGATGGCGTCCGTGACCGCGCAGATGTCCGAACTCGCCGCCCTCATCGGGGACTTGCAGGAGCTCTCGCGTCCGGACGCGGTCCGGGAGGGCCCCCTCGAAGTGGTGGGCCTGCACGACATCACGCGGATCGCGCTCGACCGGGCGCGGCTTCGGGGCCCCGAGCTCACCATCACGGCTCAACTGGCGCCCTGGTACGTACGGGCCGAGCCGGCGGCGTTGCAGCGGGCGGTGGTGAACGTGCTGGACAACGCGGTCAAGTTCAGCCCGCCGCACGGGGCGGTCACGGTGGTCCTGGACCGGGGGGTCCTGACCGTCCGCGACCAGGGGCCCGGCATTTCGGCGGAGGACCTGCCGCACGTCTTCGAGCGCTTCTGGCGTTCGCCCTCGGCGCGGGCGCTGCCCGGCTCGGGCCTCGGGCTCTCGATCGTGGCCCGTACGATCCGGCACGCGGGGGGTGAGGTCTCGCTGGCCCCCGCCGAAGGCGGCGGCACGCTGGCCAAGGTCACCCTGCCCGGCGCCCCGACGCCCCCTCCGGAGGCCCCCTGAGCCCCCGACCCCCTGGGGCTCCGCCCCGGACCCCGGGGGTCTGCCCACCCACCCGCCCGTGCGGCCGGGCCGAAGGGTTCAGCTCCCTGGGGCTGCGCCCCAGACCCCCTTCGAGGGGCTGCGCCCCTCGGACCCCCGCAGGGGGCTGCGCCCCCTGCACCCCCGTCGCGCCTAAAGGGCGCTCGTCCTCAATCGCCGGACGGGCTGAAATGCCCGATGCGGGCCAGAACCGATCAGGCGGACGGGCTGAAATGCCTTGGTGCGGGCCGGCACCAAGGCCTTTAGGGGCGCGGGGAACTGCGCGAGAAGCGGGCACGGTCCGCGGACGAAAACGGGGTGCAGGGGCTTTCAGGGACTCGGAGCCGCGCCATCGGCACGGCCCCACCACGATGGGCGCGACCAGCCACCCACGATCCGCAAATGAAAAGCGGGCCCGGAGCGCAGCCCCGGAAAGACTCCACCCGCCCCCACTCCACCCCCGGAGGGTTTCGGGAAGGGGCGGGGAGGGGCAAACAAGGGGGCGGCGGGCCGCTCACGCCCGCCGCCCCAACTACCCGCCCGGACGGGCTACTTCAGCACCGAGATCCGCCCACCCACCGGCGGAGCCATCGGCACCGAAGCCGAAGAGTTCGAAGCCAGGTACGCGTCGAAGACATCCAGGTCCGACGCCCCGACCAGCTTGTTCGTGCCTACCAGCGCCGGGAATCCGTCACCCCCGCCCGCCAGGAACTCGTTCATCGCGACGCGGTACGTCTTCGCCGGGTCGATCGCCACCCCGTTCAGCTTGACGGAGTCGACGAGCACCCGCGCCGCGCCCGACTTCGTCAGGTCGAGCGTGTAGGTCAGGCCCCTGGAGACCTGGAGGATCTTCGGGGAGGCCTCGTTCGGCCCGCTGACCTGCTGCTGGAGCGCCGTCAGGAGCTGCGCACCGGACAGGTCGACCACGTTCATCATGTTGGTGAACGGCTGGACCGTGAACGCCTCGCCGTACGTCACCACCCCGTCCCCCTCGCTCCCGCTCGCCTTGTACACGAGGTCGGAGCGGATGCCTCCGGGGTTCATCAGGGCGAGCTGCGCGCCGCCCTTGTCGGGCGCGGAGAGCCCGGCCAGCTGTGCGTCCGCGATCAGGTCGCCGAGGGGCTGCTCAAGGGCGTCGGAGCCGCGGCCGTTGATGTCGGCCGAGATGTAGCCCTGCGGACGGCCGGCGATCGGTGCCGCCAACTTGCCCCAACGGGCGATCAGTTGGGTCATGTCGGGTGCCTTCGCCTGGTCCCGGCTGACGATGTGGTTCGCCGATTTCGGGGACGACGGGGACGACGGGAACGACGGGAACGACGGGAACGACGGGAACGACAGAGACGTTGACGGCTTCGGCGACTTCGGCGCGGTGCGCACGATGTCCTTCGTGCGGCGGTCGTACGTCAGCGTCGTGTCCGTGTACAGCTTGCCGAACGAGGCCGCCGAGGTCACCAGGCGCGGATTGCCCGCCGGGTCAGGGATGGTGCAGACGTACGCCTGGTGGGTGTGACCGGTGATCAGCGCGTCCACCTTGGGCGTGATGCCCTTGGCTATGTCCACGATCGGGCCGGAGATGCCGCTGCCGGGGCCCTGGCTGTCACAGCTGTCGTTGTAGGCGTTGCTCGACGGCATGCCGCCCTCGTGGATCAGCGCGACGATCGACTTGACGCCCTGGCGGTCGAGTTCCTTGGCGTACTTGTTGATCGTCTCGATCTCGTCGGCGAACTTGAGACCCTTGACGCCGGACGCGGTCACGACGTTCGGGGTGCCTTCGAGCGTCACGCCGATGAAGCCGATCTTGACGCCGTTCTTCTCCCACACCGTGTACGGCTTGAGGATCGGCCTGCCGGTCTTCTCGTTCGTCACGTTGGCCGCGAGGTAGGGGAAGTCCGCGCCGCGGAACTTCTTGCCCTTCTCGTAGCAGCCCTCGGTGGGGTGGCAGCCGCCGTTCTGCATGCGGGCGAGCTCGGTGGCGCCCTCGTCGAACTCGTGGTTGCCCACGGCCGTGACGTCGAGCTTCAGCTTGTTGAGCGCCTCGATGGTCGGCTCGTCGTGGAACAGCCCGGAGAGCAGCGGGCTCGCGCCGATCATGTCGCCGCCGGCCGCGGTGATCGAGTACGGGTGGCCCTTGCGGGCGGTGCGCAGGGAGGTGGCGAGGTACTCGATGCCGCCGGCCGGCACGGACTTGGTGGTCCCGTCGGCCTGACGCTCCGTCACCGCGCCCGCCGAGCCGGCCGGGGGTTCCAGGTTGCCGTGCAGGTCGTTGAAGGAGAGGAGTTGCACGTCGACGGTGCGGTCCGGCTTCGGGTGGTGTCCGTGGCCGCGCTCGTGCGCGTCCGCGGGCATCGCGGCGACGAGGGCTCCGACGGTGGCGAGTCCGGCGGCCCCCGCCCACATTCGTGTGGCGGCACGCTTCATGTGGGGTTTCGCTGGCATGTGTTCTCTGAGTCCCCTGTGAGTTTCCGGTGAAGTCCCGGCGCAGCCTAGGGTCAACGCGCGTAGCGCAACAGGGGGTGGCGGGTTACGAGCTGGTTGCCGTTCGCCCCGTACCGGCGACGCCACCCGCCCGGCACGTCCACCCCGTACCGGCGACGCCGCCCGTAGGGTCCCCCGCCGTACTCTCGTATCCATGACAGACGCAGCCGCCCCTTCGCCGTCCTCCCGCGACATCCAGACGCTCGACGAGCTCAGTGCCGTCCAGGCGCAGGCCGTCCTCGATCTGCTCGCCGAAGCCGCCCGTACCGACGGGCAGCAGGCGGTCTCCGAGCAAGGGCGGCTCCAGTTGCGCGGCGGCCGGCGGCCCGGCGTGCGGCACTTCCTGCTGACCGTGGACGAGGTGCTCGCCGGGTACGCGCAGTTGGAGGACGTCGACCCCGTCGAGGCGCCCGCCGCCGAGCTCGTCGTGCACCCCTCCCACCGGGGGCACGGGCACGGCCGGGCGCTGGGCAGCGCGCTGCTCGGGGCGAGCGGCAAGCGGCTGCGGGTGTGGGCGCACGGCGGCCACCCGGCGGCCCGCCACCTCGCGCAGGTCCTCGGCCTCACACTGTTCCGCGAACTGCGCCAGCTGCGGCGGCCGTTGAGCCCGCTCGGCATCGGCGAGCCGGTCTGGCCCGAGGGCGTCACCGTGCGCACCTTCACGCCGGGCGAGGACGACGCGGCCTGGCTCGCGGTCAACGCGGCGGCCTTCGCACACCACCCCGAGCAGGGCTCGCTCACCCAGCGCGACCTCGACGACCGCAAGGCCGAGCCGTGGTTCGACCCCAAGGGCTTCTTCCTCGCGGAGAAGGACGGCGAACTCGTCGGCTTCCACTGGACGAAGGTGCACGCCGAGGAGCGGCTCGGCGAGGTGTACGTGGTCGGGATCCGGCCGGACGCCCAGGGCGGCGGCCTCGGCAAGGCCCTGACCGCGACCGGCCTGCGCCACCTCGCGGCCGAGGGCCTGCCCACCGCGATGCTGTACGTCGACGCCGACAACACGGCGGCGGTCACCGTCTACGAGCGCCTCGGCTTCACCACCCACGAGGTGGACCTGATGTACCGCGCGGAGTCCTGAGGCCGGATCGGGCACCGCCCCCGGGCCGCCGGATCGGCCGCAGGCCCGGGGCCGGATCGACCACAGCCCCGGGGCCGGACCGGCCACAGCCCTGGGGCCCGACCGCCCGGAGCGGGGGCACCGACCCGGCCGGAACGACGGCTTGCCCCGGCCGGGCAAGCGCCGCATCCTGGGGTCCGGCCACCCGAGGAGACGCGTTGCGGGCATGCCCCGACGTCCCGGGGCCCGGGTTCGCTTGCCCGCACGTCATGTCCCCGTAACCAGCCATTCAGACGCGCTTGCGACGCTCGCGTAATGAAGCCGCCGGCGCCCGTCCCCCGGAACGGAACAGTTCCCCCGCCCAGAACCCCCCGGGCCCTCACTCCCGCGCTCTCCGACGCGCTGGAGGACCCAGGTGCGCGGAACAATGGGGACATGAGCCAGCAGCCCAGCGCCGATGTCCCGCTCAAGCCCGCCCAGCCGTCCGTCGGCTCCATAGCCGCGCACCGGCCGCACACACTCGCGGCCGCCGTCTCCGATCTGGAGCCGGACCTCGACGCGGACCTGGACGCCTACGAGGACGAGAGCGAGGGCGACGAGCTGCCCTCGGGCCGGTTCCTGGACCGGGAGCGCAGCTGGCTCGCGTTCAACGAGCGCGTCCTGGAGCTCGCCGAGGACCCGGCGACCCCGCTCCTCGAACGGGCGAACTTCCTGGCGATCTTCGCCTCGAACCTGGACGAGTTCTTCATGGTCCGGGTGGCCGGACTCAAGCGCCGCATCGCGACCGGCGTGGCCACCCGGTCCGCCTCGGGCCTCCAGCCCCGCGAGGTCCTCGACCTGATCTGGACCCGCTCGCGCGAGCTCATGGCCCGGCACGCCGCTTGCTACCAGCAGGACGTGGCCCCGGCCCTGGCCGACGAGGGCATCCACCTCATCCGCTGGCCGGACCTCACCGAGAAGGAGCAGGCCCGGCTCTTCACCCTGTTCCGGCAGCAGATCTTCCCGGTCCTGACCCCGCTGGCCGTGGACCCCGCGCACCCCTTCCCGTACATCTCGGGGCTCTCGCTCAACCTCGCCGTGGTGGTGCGCAACCCGGTCTCGGGCCACCGCCACTTCGCGCGCGTGAAGGTACCGCCGCTGCTCTCCCGCTTCCTGGAGGCCTCGCCGCAGCGCTACGTACCCCTTGAGGACGTCATCGCCGCGCACCTGGAGGAGCTGTTCCCCGGCATGGAGGTGCTCGCGCACCACATGTTCCGGGTGACGCGCAACGAGGACCTCGAAGTCGAGGAGGACGACGCCGAGAACCTGCTCCAGGCCCTGGAGAAGGAGCTCATGCGGCGCCGCTTCGGACCGCCGGTGCGCCTGGAGGTCGAGGAGTCCATCGACCCCTACGTACTCGACCTGCTGGTAAGGGAGTTGAAGATCTCGGACGCCGAGGTCTACCCGCTGCCCGGCCTGCTCGACCTGACCGGTCTGTTCGGGATCTCCGCGCTGGACCGGCCGGAGCTGAAGTTCCCCAAGTTCGTCGCGGGCACCCACCGCGACCTCGCCGAGGTCGAGTCCGCCTCCGCGCCCGACATCTTCGCGGCGGTGCGCGAGCGGGACGTACTGCTCCACCACCCCTACGACTCGTTCTCCACCTCGGTGCAGGCCTTCCTGGAGCAGGCCGCCTCCGACCCGGACGTGCTCGCCATCAAGCAGACGCTGTACCGGACTTCGGGCGATTCGCCGATCGTGGACGCGCTGATAGACGCGGCCGAGTCGGGCAAGCAGGTGCTCGTCCTCGTCGAGATCAAGGCGCGCTTCGACGAGCAGGCCAACATCAAGTGGGCGCGCAAGCTGGAGGAGTCCGGCTGTCACGTCGTCTACGGGCTCGTCGGCCTCAAGACGCACTGCAAGCTGTCGCTCGTGGTGCGCCAGGAGGGCGATACCCTGCGCCGCTACAGCCACGTCGGCACCGGCAACTACCACCCCAAGACGGCCCGGCTGTACGAGGACCTGGGGCTGCTCACCGCCGACCCGCAGGTCGGCGCGGACCTCTCGGACCTCTTCAACCGGCTGTCCGGATACTCCCGCAGGGAGACCTACCGCCGACTGCTCGTGGCCCCCAAGTCCCTGCGGGACGGCCTGGTTTCGCGGATCAACAAGGAGATCGCCCACCAGCACGCCGGGCGCCCCGCCTACGTCCGCATCAAGGTCAACTCGATGGTGGACGAGGCCGTCATCGACGCCTGCTACCGGGCGTCGCAGGCCGGCGTACCGGTCGACGTCTGGGTCCGCGGCATCTGCGCGATACGGCCCGGAGTCGCCGGGCTCTCGGAGAACATCCGGGTGCGCTCGATCCTCGGCCGCTTCCTGGAACATTCGCGGGTCTTCGCCTTCGGCAACGGCGGCGAGCCCGAAGTCTGGTTCGGCAGCGCCGACATGATGCACCGCAACCTCGACCGACGCATCGAGGCACTGGTCCGGGTCGCCGACCCGGCCCACCGCGCGGCCCTGAGCCGGCTCCTGGAGACCGGGATGTCGGACAGCACCTCGTCCTGGCACCTGGGCGCCGACGGGAACTGGACCCGGCACTCGACCGACGCCGAGGGCCAGCCGCTGCGGAACGTACAGGAGATGCTGATAGACGCCCGGAGGCGCCGGCGTGCAACGCCCTGAGAACACCGCCGGAATCGCCGGAGTCGCCGGGACCAGCGGGTCCGGCGGATTCACCGGGACCGCCGGGACCGCCGGAATCGCCAGGCCCGCCGGGACCACCGGGCCCGCAGGAGTCGCCCCCCTGGCCGGACAGGAGCTGGCGGGCGAGATCCTCGCCCCCTATCTCCACGAACAGGCGGCGGAATTCCTGCGCGGCCTGCGCCTCCACCGTGAGGCGGGGCCCGACAACCAGTCCACCGAGGAGGCCGCCCACGCCCTGCGTGCCGCGGCCCGCCGCATCAGCGCGACCCTGCACACCTTCCGGCCGCTCCTCGAAACCGCCTGGGCCGACCAGCTCCGGGCCGAACTCGCCTGGCTGTCCGGCACGTTGGCGGGCGAGCACGCCTGCTCGGCCCGGCTCACCCGGCTCCTGGACGCCCTGCACCGGCTGTCCGGCCACCGGGTGCCACCGCCACGCGGCGACACCGGCACGCTCACCGTGGGCGCGGCCCGCGCGGCCGCCCTGCTCGACCGGCAGCTCACCCTGGCCCGAACCCGGGCCCACTCGTCGGCGCTCCAGGCGCTCGGTTCCTCCCGCTTCCACGCGGTGGCGGACGCGGTCGCGCTGCTCGCCAGCGAGGTGCCGCTGGCCCCGGCCGCCGCCGCCCACGCCTGCGAGGTGCTCGCGCCCGCGGCCCTGGAGGCCCAGGACCGGCTGGACCGGGCGGTGGCCGCGCTGCCGCTGGCCCGGGCGGCGCACCCGTACAACGCGGAGGCCCTGGTCCAGGAGAGCGAAAGCCAGGACAGCCCCTGGCACCAGGTGCGGCTGCTGCTCCGGCTGCACCGGTACGCGCAGGAGGTACTGCACCACGGGCTCGACGAGCACGAGGCACCCGAGCGGCTGCTGGCCGCGGGCCGCGCCCTGGACCGGCACCGGGACGCGGCCGAGGCCGCCGCGGCCGCGTCCGCCGCGGCCCGCACGCCCCGGATCGCCCCGGCCACCGCGTACGCGCTCGGCGTGCTGCACGCCGATCAACGGCACGAGGTGGAGGCCGCGCGTTTCGCCTTCCAGCGGATCTGGCAGCCTGTGGCGGTGACCCAAGCAGCGTCAGCGACCACAGCCACGTCGGCGTCCACGGCCGCCCCGGCGACCACGGCAGCGTCGGCGACCACGGCCGCCCCATGAGTACCGCACCCGACGGAACCGTCCTCGCCGCGGGATGTGTCCTGTGGCGCCGCTCCCCCTGGGGCGACGGCGGCATCGAGATCTGCCTCGTGCACCGGCCCAAGTACGACGACTGGTCGCACCCCAAAGGCAAGCTGAAGCGGGACGAGACCGCGCTGGACGGCGCGCTGCGCGAGGTCCTGGAGGAGACCGGGTTCGCGTGCGCGCCGGGCGCGGTGCTGCCCACCGCCCACTACACGGACGGCCAGGGCCGCCCCAAACGCGTCCAGTACTGGGCCGCCGAGGCGGGCGAGGGGCGCTTCACCGCGAACGACGAGGTCGACCGGTTGCTCTGGCTGACGCCGCCGGCCGCCCATCACCGCCTGACCCACCCGCGCGACCGCCAGCTGGTCCTCGCGCTGCTCGACGCGCTGCACTCGGCCTGAGATCCGCCCTGAGGTCCGCCTGAGGCCCGCCTGAGATCCGCCCGGAACCCGGCCCCGGTGGGGGCGGGGCGGGGCGCCGGGCCGGTTCCGGGCGGGCGCGGGACCACCGCGGATGCGGTTCCGTATGCCTGCTGAACACGAACCGGTAACGGTCGGCACCGCACTGCCCGCCACGGTTCACCTTCCGTTAACTCTTCCCCGCCGACCACTTCACCTGTTCTGCCTAATTTCGGCCTTACACGGTGCACGGCATCCCGCCCTCACCGCCCATCCAACGCACGCCGCCGTACAACGAACGGAAACCGGCGGCTCCCGGAAGGAACACCCGAAAGTGAAGCTTCAGCGCAAGAACCGGCTCCGCGCCACCGCCCTCGGCGTCATCGCCGTGTCCAGCGCCCTGGCCCTCACGGCGTGCGGCAGCGACAACAACAGCGGCGGCGGGAGCACGGGCGGCAGCGGTGACAAGACCACCGGGGCGGCCTCCAGCGTGAAGTGCGACGGCGCCAAGGGCCAGCTCCTGGCGTCCGGCTCGTCCGCGCAGAAGAACGCCATGGACCTGTGGGTCAAGAACTACATGGCCGCCTGCAAGGACGCGCAGGTCAACTACAAGTCGTCCTCCTCCGGTGACGGCATCGTCGCGTTCACCCAGGGCACGGTCGGCTTCGCCGGCTCCGACTCGCCGCTCAACCCGCAGCAGGTCGAGGACTCGAAGAAGGTCTGCTCCGGCGGCCAGGGCATCAACCTGCCGATGGTCGGCGGCCCGATCGCGGTCGGCTTCCACGTCGAGGGCGTCGACAGCCTGGTCCTGGACGCCTCCACGATCGCCAAGATCTTCAACGGCAAGATCACCAAGTGGAACGACGAGGCGATCACCAAGCTCAACCCGAGCGCCAAGCTCCCCGACCTCGCGATCCAGGCCTTCCACCGCTCCACGGACTCGGGCACCACCGAGAACCTCACCAAGTACCTCTCCGCGACCGCCAAGACCGACTGGCCCTACCCGCCGGCCAAGAAGTGGGCCGCCTCCGGCGGTCAGGCCGCCTCCGGCTCGGGCGACGTCGCCGCCCAGGTCAAGCAGGTCAACGGCGCGATCGGCTACTTCGAGCTCTCCTACGCCGCCTCGCAGTCCATCAAGACGGTCGACATCAACACCGGCGCCTCTGCCCCGGTCAAGGCGACCGCCGAGAACGCCTCCAAGGCCATCGCCGCCGCGAAGATCGCGGGCACCGGCAAGGACCTGGCCCTGAAGCTCGACTACACGACCAAGGCCGACGGCGCCTACCCGCTGGTCCTCGTCACGTACGAGGTCGCCTGCGACAAGGGCAACAAGCCGGCGACGCTGGGCGCGGTCAAGTCCTTCCTGGCCTACACCGCCAGCGCGGACGGCCAGAAGCTGCTCTCCGACGCCAGCTACGCCCCGATCCCGGCCGAGATCAACGCCAAGGTTCTTGAGACGGTCAACTCCCTCTCCTAGAACCACAGTTGAGCCGCCGGGCCGAAGACCCGGCGGCTCAGGTGGGGCGGGGGCCCCGATCCGGCCCCCGCCGCACACCATCCGGTGCACCGCCGCCAGGGGACCCATCAAGTCCCCGCCCACAGACCGGAAAGATCATGGCTTCTTCCATAGCAACCGACACACCGCCACCACCCGCTCCCGCTTCCGCGCAGCGCCGCAAGCAGTCCACCGGCCGCGCGGGCGACAAGATCTTCCTCGGACTCTCCCGGGGCTCCGGCATCTTCCTGCTGGTCGTCATGGCGGCCATCGCCATCTTCCTCAGTGTCCGGGCGGGCATCGCCATCTCGAAGGACCAGGGCAACTTCCTGACCACCTTCGACTGGGACCCGGCCGGCAACCCGCCGGTGTTCGGCATCGCGGTCCTGCTCTTCGGCACCGTCGTCAGCTCGATCATCGCGATGGTCATCGCGGTTCCGATCGCCGTCGGCATCGCCCTGTTCATCTCGCACTACGCGCCGCGCAAGCTGGCCGCGCCCCTCGCCTACGTGGTCGACCTGCTCGCCGCGGTGCCCTCGATCGTCTACGGCGTGTGGGGCGCCCTGTTCCTGGTGCCCTACCTCGGCGGGCTCAACGACTGGCTCGACCAGTACATGGGCTGGACGTACGTCTTCGAGAAGACCGAAGTCGGCGTCGCACGCTCGATGTTCACCGTCGGCATCCTGCTCGCGATCATGATCCTGCCGATCGTGACCAGCGTCAGCCGCGAGGTCTTCCTCCAGGTCCCGCGCATGAACGAGGAGGCCGCCCTGGCCCTCGGCGCGACCCGCTGGGAAGTCATCCGCCTCTCCGTCCTGCCTTTCGGCCGCTCGGGCGTGATCTCCGCCTCGATGCTGGGCCTGGGCCGCGCGCTCGGCGAGACGATGGCCGTCGCCACGGTCCTGTCCCCCAGTTACGTCCTGTCGCTGCACGTCCTCGACCCGGGCGGCGGCACCTTCGCGCAGAACATCGCCGCGAAGTTCGACGAGTCCAACCAGCTCGGCCGGGACGCGCTGATCGCCTCCGGTCTCGTCCTCTTCGTGCTGACGCTGCTGGTCAACGGCGCCGCTCGCATGATCATCGCGCGCCGCAAGGAGTACTCGGGGGCCAACGCGTGAGCCCCGCCGAGCCGCGAGGCCGCCGCCTCGCCGAGCCGCGAGCCCTGTGCTTCGCCGAGCCCCGAGCCCTCCGCCCCGCAGCCCCCGAAGGGAGCCCCGCATGAGCCACGTAGCCGTATCCGACGCCCGGCCCGCCACCCCGGCCCCCCACAAGGGCAGCCTCAGCGCCCGCTCGCTTCCGCGCTGGGCGGGAGCCGGCTTCGCGGTCGTCTCCGTCGCGCTCGCGGTCGGCATCGGCCTCGTCTTCGACCTCCACAGCAAGGTTCAGTGGGGCCTGATCGCGGCGCTGCTCTTCATCCTCGTCTCGTACGCGGTCACCACGGCCGTCGAGAACAAGCGGCAGGCCAAGGACCGGGTGGCGACCTCCCTGGTCTGGGTCTGCTTCATCCTCGCCGTGATCCCGCTGGCCTCCCTGCTGTGGACGACGATCAGCCGCGGCACCAAGGTCCTCAACGGATACTTCCTGTCCCACTCGATGGCCGGCGTCCCCGGCTTCGAGACCGGCGGCGGCGTCTACCACGCGCTGATCGGCACCCTGGAGCAGGTCGGCCTCGCCACCCTGATCTCGGCCCCGCTCGGCCTGCTCGCCGCGGTCTACCTGGTGGAGTACGGCAAGGGCGCGCTCGCCAAGGCCGTGACCTTCTTCGTGGACGTCATGACGGGCATCCCGTCCATCGTGGCCGGCCTGTTCATCCTGACCCTGATGCTGATGTTCGACCTGGGTCCCTCGGGCTTCATGGGCTCGCTCGCCCTCGCCATCCTGATGCTGCCGGTCGTGGTCCGCTCCACCGAGGAGATGCTCAAGCTCGTACCGAACGAGCTGCGCGAGGCCGCCCTCGCCCTCGGCGTACCGAAGTGGCGCATGATCCTGAAGGTGGTCCTGCCGACCGCGATCGGCGGCATCACCACCGGCGTCATGCTCGCGATCGCCCGCATCGCCGGTGAGACCGCCCCGATCATGCTGCTGGTCTTCGGCAACCAGCTGATCAACACCAACCCGTTCCAGGGTGCTCAGTCCTCGCTCCCCTTCTACATCTGGGAGCAGTACCGGGTCGGCAGCGACGCGGCGTACGACCGCGCCTGGGCCGCCGCCCTGGTCCTGATCGCCTTCGTCATGATCCTCAATCTGGTGGCTCGCGGCATCGCCCGCTGGAAGGCCCCCAAGACCGGTCGCTGACGCGACACCCTTCGGCCCCGCCGGGCGGGGCCACCCAGCGACCGTCTCGCCATCCCGAAAGAAGCAGTGATCAAGTCATGGCCAAGCGAATCGACGTATCGGGCCTCTCCGCCTACTACGGCGCCCACAAGGCGATCGACGACATCTCGATGACCGTGGAGCCGCGCTCCGTGACCGCCTTCATCGGCCCCTCCGGCTGCGGCAAGTCCACGTTCCTGCGCACCCTGAACCGCATGCACGAGGTGACCCCCGGCGGGCGCGTCGAGGGCAAGGTCCTCCTGGACGACGAGAACCTGTACGGCTCCGCGGTCGACCCGGTGGCCGTGCGCCGCACGGTCGGCATGGTCTTCCAGCGTCCCAACCCGTTCCCGACGATGTCGATCTTCGACAACGTGGCGGCGGGGCTGCGGCTGAACGGCACGTTCAAGAAGAGCGAGCTGGCCGACGTGGTCGAAAAGTCCCTCAAGGGCGCGAACCTCTGGAACGAGGTCAAGGACCGCCTCAACAAGCCCGGTTCCGGTCTGTCGGGCGGGCAGCAGCAGCGGCTGTGCATCGCGCGGGCGATCGCGGTGGAGCCGGACGTGCTGCTCATGGACGAGCCCTGCTCGGCGCTCGACCCGATCTCGACGCTCGCGATCGAGGATCTGATCGGGGAGCTGAAGGAGCGCTTCACGATCGTGATCGTGACGCACAACATGCAGCAGGCCGCGCGGGTCTCCGACCGGACGGCCTTCTTCAACCTCTCGGCGGTCGGGCAGCCCGGCAAGCTGATCGAGATCGACGAGACCGAGCGGATCTTCTCCAACCCTTCCGTGCAGGCCACGGAGGACTACATCTCGGGCCGGTTCGGCTAGGCCGCGGCCCGTCCCCGACCGTCTGCGGTGCTGCATGGCGGTGCCACCGCCAGACGAACGGCCCGCCTCCCGCCCCGCGGGAGGCGGGCCCTTTCCCTACGCCGGGGGGTTTGCCCACCCGCCCGCCCGTGACCCGGGGTTGGTCGGCTCCGGGCCCCTGGGGCTCCGCCCCAGACCCCGGGGAAGCCCCCCCACCCCGCCCGCCCGTGCGGCCGGTTGAAGGGTTCAGCTCCCTGGGGCTCCGCCCCAGACCCCGGGGGGTTTGCCCACCCGCCCGCCCGTGCGGCCGGTTGAAGGGTTCAGCTCCCTGGGGCTGCGCCCCAGACCCCCTTGAGGGGCTGCGCCCCTCGAACCCCGGGCGGGGGCGGGGGCTCTGCCCCCTGCACCCCCGTCGCGCCTAAAGGGCGCTCGTCCTCAATCTCCCCCAAGGCCTTAAGGGCCAGGGGGGACCCCCATGACGGGCTGAAGTGCCCGATGCGGGCCAGCACCGCGGCCTTCAGGGGCGCGGGGAACTGCGCGAGAAGCGACCACGGTCCGCACCCGCAAACGGGACCCGGGGCGCAGCCCCCGGAAGCCCACCCACCCTCGTTTCACCCCCGGATGGCTTAGGGAAGGATGGTCGGGCTGAAATGCCCGATGCGGGCCAGCACCAAGGCTTTTAGGGGCGCGGGGAACTGCGCGAGAAGCGAGCACGGTCCGCGGACAAAAACGGGGTTCAGGGGCTTTCAGGGGCTCGGGGCCACGCCATCGGCGCGACCCCACCGCGGTGGGCACGACCAGCCACCCACGCCCCGCACCCGAAGAAGCGGGGCCCCGGGCGCACCCCCGGAAGCCCACCCACCCCAATTCGCCCCATTCATCCCCATTCCACCCCCGGAGGGTTGCGGGAAGGGGCGGGGAGGGGCAAACCCCCGGGGCCCGGGGCAGCGCCCCAGGAGCTCAGCGCCAACAGCACCAACGCCAAAACCCCGCCCCCCGGCGGAGCCGGAACGCGGGGTCAGGACCAGGGCAGAGCCCAAAGGCGGGGCTAGCTGAAGAAGACGTGGACCAGCAGATAGCTCAGCGCAGCGACCAGCGCCGCCGCGGGCATCGTGATGAACCACCCCAGAATGATGTTCTTCGCGACCCCCCACCGCACCGCGTTGACCCGCTTGGTCGCCCCCACACCCATGATCGCCGAGGTGATCACATGCGTCGTGGAGATCGGCGCCTGGAACAGGAACGACGACCCGAACATGATCGACGCCCCCGTCGCCTCCGCGGCGAACCCCTGCGGCGGGTCGAGCTCGATGATCTTCCGCCCCAGCGTGCGCATGATCCGCCAGCCACCCGCGTACGTACCGAGCGACAGCATCGCCGCGCACGCGATCTTGACCCAGATCGGGATCTCCGAGCCGGCGTCCTGCACATCGGCGATGACCAGCGCCATCATCACGATGCCCATGGTCTTCTGCGCGTCCTGGAGGCCGTGGCCGAGCGCCATGCCGGCCGCCGAGACGGTCTGCGCGATGCGGAACCCGCGCTTGGCCTTGTGCGGGTTCGCCTTGCGGAACATCCACAGGATCGCGCACATCACCAGGTAGCCGACCACCAGGCCGACCACCGGTGAGACGAACATCGGGATGACGATCTTGTCGAGCACCCCCGACCAGTACACGGTCGTACCGCCCGCGAGGGCAGCTCCGACCATGCCGCCGAACAGGGCGTGCGACGACGAGGACGGCAGCCCGAAGTACCAGGTGACCAGGTTCCAGATGATCGCGCCGACCAGCGCCGCGAACAGGATCCCCATCCCCTTGTTGCCCTCGGGCGTGGAGATGAGCCCCTCGCTCACCGTCTTGGCGACGCCGCTGCCGAGGAAGGCACCGGCGAGGTTCATCACGGCGGCCATCGCGAGCGCGGCCCGCGGGGTCAGCGCCCGCGTCGAGACCGACGTGGCGATGGCGTTCGCCGAGTCGTGAAAGCCGTTCGTGTACGTGAATCCGAGCGCGACGCCAATGGTCACGATCAAAGCAAAGGTGTCCATGACCGGGTCAGGACTCCTTGACGGCGATGGTCTCCACCGTGTTCGCCACGTGCTCGAACGCGTCCGCCGCCTCTTCGAGTACGTCCACGATCTGCTTCAGCTTGAGCACCTCGATGGCGTCGTACTTGCCGTTGAAGAGGTGGGCGAGCAGCTTGCGGTGGATCTGGTCGGCCTGGTTCTCCAGGCGGTTGACCTCGATCCAGTACTCGGTCAGATTGGACATCGTCCGCAGGTTCGGCATCGCCTCGGCGGTCAGCACGGCCGCCCGGTTGAGTACCTCGATCTGCTGCTCGACGCCCTTGGGCAGTTCCTCCACGTTGTAGAGGACGACCAGGTCGACGGCCTCCTCCATGAAGTCCATGATGTCGTCGAGGCACGAGGCGAGGTTGTAGATGTCCTCGCGGTCGAACGGCGTGATGAAGGAGGAGTTCAGCTGGTGGAAGATCGCGTGGGTGGCATCGTCCCCCGCGTGCTCCGCTGCCCGCATACGCTCCGCGATCTCGGCCCGGGACGCGGAATCCGCTCCGAGCAGTTCCATGAGGAGCTTCGAGCCCGTGACGATGTTGTCCGCGGATGCGGAGAACATGTCGTAGAAGCTCGTCTCCCTGGGGGTCAGACGAAAGCGCACGTGGGGTCCTCGGAGTGCTTGGGATTCGGTCAGGCTGATGCTAGGCGCATCATCCGGCCACGGCTAACCGGCGTTCTTCAGTGTCGCCCATCAGGCACAGTGATCAGCACGGGCCCCCGCCAGGGATCCGGAAATTCGTTACCATATACCCATGAGGGGTATCACTCCCCTTGCCCCACAAGGCAGGCCACCAGGCACACGGCAGGCCACCGGGCACATGGCAGACCACTTGGCAGACAACGGGAGGACGCGATGACGACCACCGAGGCAGCCGGCCCCCCGGTCGAGACCCCTGTGACCGATCACGACCGCGGCGTGCACGGCTATCACCAGCAGAAGGACGAGCACCTCAAGCGGCTGCGGCGGATCGAGGGCCAGATCCGCGGCCTCCAGCGCATGGTCGACGAGGACGTCTACTGCATCGACATACTCACCCAGGTCTCCGCGTCCACCAAGGCGTTGCAGTCCTTCGCGCTCCAGCTCCTGGAGGAGCACCTGCGGCACTGCGTCGCCGACGCGGCGGTCAAGGGGGGCGACGAGATCGACGCGAAGGTGGAAGAGGCCACCAAGGCCATCGCCCGCATGATGCGCACCTGAACGGCGCTCGCCCTCCATCTCCCCCAAGGCCTCAAGGGCCGGCGGGGACCCCATGACGGGCCGAGGTTCCCCGCACCGGCCGGCACCGGTACCGCCAGGGGCGCGGGGAACTGCGCGAACGGCCACGCACGGTGCGAGCCCGAAAAGGGGTTCAGGGGCGCGGGGAACTGCGCGAGCAATCCCGCACGATCCGCAGAGTCCGCAGAGTCCGCAGACGAACAGTGCCCAGCCTTCCCGCACTCCCGGCGCACCCGCTCCCGGCGCACCCGCACCCCCGAGGCACCCGGACCGACACCCACACTCGCACCGGCACCGCACCGGCACCAAGGGGCTACCGGGACCTGGCCCCGGGTGGTGGGGGCGGGCACGGGCGGCCGACGTTCAGGACCTCGTCGATGAGGTCCGGACTGAGCCGGTCCCCCTCCGCCGCAGACGCCGCGATCATCAACTCACCGCACAGTTCGATCTCGACGAGGGCCACGTGGTCCTGGACGGTCGCACCGCGAAGCGAAGCCACGCTCATCACCTCTTCCTCGACCTCTTCCCGCTCTTCCGCTCTTCCACCGTCGCCCGCTCGGCTTCCTAGCGTAGGGAGGGGGACACGGACCGCGCATGGCACGGACGGACCATTTCCGCCACCCCCGGCCCACCTGAGGGGGCCATATCTGGCTGATTACGGCTGGATCTTCCCGTCGTAGATGTCCCGCGCCTCCGGCAGCCGTACGCCGACCGCCGCCCCGAACCCGTAGAGGAGCGTCGTCGAGGCCACCGCGACGGGCCGGCCCCGGTTGACGTAGCTGAACTGCTGGCGCACCTTGCACAGCCGGCCCGACTCGTCGAAGTACGCGTCGAACGGCACCACGGCTGTGGAGAACCCTTTCGCCACCTTCGCGGGCAGCGCCGTGCTCCCCCGGTAGTGGCGCACCCTCACCCCGGCAAGGCTCTCCTCGCCGACGTACGTCACGTCCCGCGCGCCGCGCAGCAGTTCGGCGGCCGCGTACGGATCCGTGGCGCCGCCCGTGACCAGGTTGCCGTCGGCCAGCGCGGCCGTGTCGACCCGTACCCATTTGTCCGCGGGCACCCCGGCTCCCCGGTTCTTCATGTAGAGCGCGCCCGGCGCGAGGACCTCGGTGATCGGGCGCTGTTCCGCCGCGCCCTTGACGTCCTTGGGCAGCATCACCGTCAACTGCCCGGTCCGGTGCCGGAAGTCGTAGGTGCCCTCGCCGCGGATGGTGACCCGGGTGCCCCCAGTGGCCATCTCCAGGGAGGTGGTGGCCTGTGAACTGCCTGCCCCCACCAGGCGGTCGGCCGCCGAGCGCACCAGCGCGGCCGGATCGGGTGCGGGACCGCTCGCCATCTCCGCGGTGCTCCCACCGCATCCGGCCGCCGCCGCGATCGCGCCGCCCACCAGTACGGCGGTCACGATCGCACCCGCTCGCCCGGCTCCGTGCCGTTGCACCACCATCGCCGCCGAACCCCCAACGCCCTTGGCATAGCCCGTACTCCTAACGACCGCGGTACGGCCGCCGTCACGCCCGCAGTACGGTGGTGAGGTGCCCCACCAGACCACCATCACGGAACGCGGCAGCTTCGCAGTGGCCCGTTGCTCCTGCGGCTGGACGGGCCCGGCCCGCCGGAGCCGCGACCGAGCCCGCACGGACGCCGAATCCCACCCCTCCCCGAACCCGACCCCGTCCGCCGGCTGAGCCGAGGGCCCGAGGCCCGGAACCCTTCCCCCGGTTCGGGAAGGGGCGGCCCGGGGAAGGAGCCAGCCCAGCGCCCCCCACGCCCCCGGGAGCCCCCATGCGCCGCCGCACCCTCCTGACCGCCGCCACCGGCACCGCCGCCGCCCTCGTCACCTCCGGCTGCGGCAGCACCGCGCACCCGGAACCCGCGCCGACCGGCACCGCCCCGCCGCCGCCCGCCGGCACCGCGAGCCGTGCCCCGGCACCGAGCGCCTCGGCCCCGGCGGACTGGAACGCGCTGGCGCACTCCCTGGAGGGCAAGCTCGTCCGTCCCGACGACGCCGACTACGCCGCCGCCCGCCAGCTCTACAACACCCGCTTCGACGACCAGAAGCCCGACGCCGTGGCGTACGTGGCGCACGAGGCCGACGTCCAGGAGTGCCTCGCCTACGCCCGCGCCCACCACGCCCCGATATCCGTCCGCAGCGGCGGCCACGACTACGCCGGCTGGTCCTCGGGGACGGGCCGGCTGGTCATCGACGTGTCACGGCTGAACACCGTGTCGGCCGACGGCACCATCGGCGCGGGCGCCCGCCTCCTCGACGTCTACACCGGCCTCGCCAAGACCGGTCGCACCATCCCGGGCGGCTCCTGCCCCACCGTCGGCGTCTCCGGCCTGACCCTCGGCGGCGGCCACGGCGTCACGGCCCGCGCCTACGGGCTGGCCTGCGACAGCCTGACCTCCGTGAGCCTCGTCACCGCCGATGGCCGAAAACTGACGGCGAGCGAGAAGCAGAACCCCGATCTGTTCTGGGCCCTGCGCGGCGCGGGCAACGGCAACTTCGGCGTGGTCACCGGGCTCGGTTTCCGTACGCACGAGGCCCCGCAGGGCGTCACCGCCTATCTCACCTGGCCCTGGCGCCAGGCGCAGGCGGTGATCGCGGCCTGGCAGGAGTGGGGGCCCGACCAGGCCGACGAGATCTGGTCCGCCGCCCATCTGGCGGGCGGTGCCGGCGGCGGCAACCCGACGCTGACCGTCTCCGCGTTCTCCCTCGGCTCGTACGGCGAGCTCCAGAACGCCCTGGACCGCCTCGCCGACCGGGCGGGCGCCTCCGCCTCCTCGGTGTCCCTGCACCACACCGGGTTCCAGGACGCGATGCTGCTCTACGGCGGGTGTTCCACCTTCAGCCAGGCCCAGTGCCATCTGCCCGGACGGACCCCGGGCCGCAGCCCGCAGGGAGTCCTCCAGCGCGAGACGTACGCTGCGAAGTCCGACTTCTTCACCCGGGCGATACCGGCGGCAGGAGTACGTCAACTCCTCAGCGGAGCACGGGAGTTCACCGATATCCCGGCCGCCGACGGCGGGGGCGGCGGGACCGTCGTGCTCACCGCGCTCGGCGGCGCGATCAACCGGGTCGACCCCGGCGCCACCGCCTTCGTGCACCGCACCTCACGGGTGCTCGCCCAGTACATCGCCTCGTGGCGGCCCGGTACTTCCGGCGCCACCCAGCAGTCCTGGCTGACGCGTACGCACGACGCGATGCGCCCGTACGCCTCGGGCGCGGCCTACCAGAACTACCCGGACCCCGCGCTCACCGACTGGCGCACGGCCTACTACGGCACGGCCGCGCCGCGCCTGGCCGCGCTGAAGAAGCAGTACGACCCGGACCGGCTCTTCGACTTCCCCCAAGCCCTCTGACGGGCCCTCTGAACAAGCAGGGCCGGGCGGGGGACGTCAGGCCCTAGCAGGGCCGGGCGGGGGACGTCAGGCCGCGAGGTCGCGCTCCTCGGGCCCCGAGTGCTCGACCGCACCGCCGGGCGCGGCCGGCACCACCGTCAGGGCCTTGCGCGAATGCACCAGGAGGCCGAGCCGCGGCGAGCGGGCGACGGCCGCGACGACCGGGGTGAGCAGCAGCTGGGCGAGCGGGGCGAGCAGCAGCGTGACCGCCGTGCCGAGCGCGAACCCGCCGACGACGTCGGTCGGGTAGTGCACGCCCATGTAGATCCGGCAGAACCCTTCGAGCAGGGCGAGGCCGAGCGCGATCAGGCCGAACTTCCGGTTGGCGACGAACAGTCCGGCGCCGAGGGCCATGGCGAGGGTGGCGTGGTCGCTGACGAACGAGAAGTCGCTCTTGCCGCCGACCAGGACGTCGAGTCCCTTGTGGTCCAGGAAGGGCCGGGGCCGCTGCACGAAGCCGCGGATGGGGATGTTGACCAGGACGGCGATCCCGGCGGCCAGCGGCGCCCACACGATCCCGGCGACGGACGCGACCGCCGCCTGCCGGTCCGCCGCGCGCCGCACGCTCCACCAGCACCACAGCACGACGAGCACGAGGCCGAGCAGGATCCCGTACTCCCCGACGAAGGCCATGGCCCGGTCGAGCCAGGAGGGGGCGTCCTTGGCGAGTCCGTTGATGTCGTAGAGCAGGCTGACATCGGGATTCGCTCCGTCGAATGCGAGTCCAGCCATGCTGCGGCCCCTTGCCTTGATCCGTCCTGCTACCAACCCCCGTGGTCAGTACGTACATCAGTCACTGTCCAGGGAACGCCTTCTGCGGCGGCCGCGTTCCACTCTCCACTGAATGATCACCTCGACGTTATCGAAGAGTGACGAATAGCCCCAGCTCAGGGCCTTGGCTTCACGGAGAGTTCCAGCCATCGAAGGGCCTTGTTCAGGCCCCTGGTTGGGGAGTGGGCAGGGCCGCCGCGCCGTCCTTGGTGACGCGGGTGGCGCCGAAGTAGTCGGGCGCGTCGATCTTGTCGAAGCGGATGACCGCACCGGTGTACGGGGCGTTGATCATGTATCCGCCGCCCACGTAGAGCCCCACGTGGTGGATGGCCCTGGAGTTGCCGAGGTCGGTCGAGAAGAACACCAGGTCCCCCGGGAGCAGCTCGTTGCGGGCGGGGTGCGGGCCGGCGTTGTACTGGTCGTTGGCGACACGCGGCAGCGTGATCCCGACGGTCTGGTACGCGGCCTGCGTAAGCCCCGAACAGTCGAAACGCCCCCCTTGCTCGGGCGTCCCCTCCCCGCCCCAGAGGTAAGGCGTGCCGAGCTTCTGCTGCGCGTAGTAGATCGCCCCGGCCGCCTGCTGCGAGGGCTGCACCCGGCCGACGGGGGCGGCGAAGCTCTTCTCCAGGGAGCGGATGGTCTTCACATAGCCCTGGGTTTCCTTGTACGGCGGAACGCCCTGGTACTTGATGACCGCGTACGCGCCCGCGTTGTACGCGGCCAGCATGTTGTCGCTCGCGTCGCCGGGCACGTCCTTGACGTATTTGGCCAATTCGCAGTCGTAGGACGCCGCTGACGGAATGGCATCGGCCGGGTCCCAGATGTCCCGTTTGCCGTCGCCGTTGCCGTCGATCCCGTGGCTCGCCCAGGTGGCGGGCATGAACTGGGCGATGCCCTGCGCGTTGACCGGGCTGACGGCGGTGGTCTTCCAGCCGCTCTCCGAGTAGAGCTGAGCGGCGAGCATCGCCGGGTTGAGACTGGGGCAGTAGTCGCCCCACTTCTGCACGAGCGGCTGGTAGAGCGCGGGCACGGCCCCCTTGGCGAGGCCGACGGCCCCGCCCGCCCGGGAGGCGAGCCCGGCGGCGGCCGAGTACGTACCGACGACGAGCAGCGCGACGAAGCTCAGGCACACCCCGAACCCGATCCCGCCGACCACCCAGACTCTGCGCACCCCTCAACCCTCCCCCATCGAGGCGCGGTTCACCGCCACTTCGCCCGCACTCGTGTCGGACCCTCGCTCATTCGGCCAGGAACCCGACGCGCCACAGGGCCGTGATCCACCGGTCCGCCGCGATCCACCGGGCCCATATGACGGTACGTCACTGTCCAGGCCGCGCGGGAGTGTTCGCCGTGGCCCACGGCCAACCGTCGCGGAGCCCGTACGCCCCGGTCTCAGCTCCAGGGAATCAAGACGGTGAGCAACCGCAGGACCTGTCCGGTCCACGCCTCGGGGGCGGACTTGGCGCCGGAGGACGCGGGGGCGGGCCCGGAGGTCGCCGGTGCCTTGGCCTCCGGCGTCGCGGACGGGGCCGGCGCGGCCGGGGACGGGGACGCGGTCGGAGCCGCCGGCTTCGGCATACCCGCGGTGTTCGCCAGCTGGAACAGGGACTTGACCTTCGGCCCGAAGACGATGCTGTAGGAGACGTCGGGGTCGTCCCCGCCGAACTGGTACCCGCCGATGACCCCCGCCACCGCCCCGCCCTCGACGACCCACGGGCTGCCGCTGGTGCCGCCCGGGAAGTCGGGGCACTCGATGCGCTGCTGGGTGTCCCCGTACGCCACGGCCGTGTTCGCGCAGACCTGCGGGACCTCGGTGTCGGCCGGGTAGCCGGTCAGCGTCGCGGACTCCCCGGTGGCCCGGCCCGCGAACAGCGGGGCGGCGCCCACCACGTCCTCGATCTGCTTGCCCCCCTGCGAGCCCGGCCCGAGGACCGCGAAGGCGACATCGCTGTCCTGGTCGCCGTCCTCGGTCCAGCTGTCCTCCTCGTACACCGACTCCACGGGCCACGTCCCGTACGGCGCGGAACCGTCCCGGTAGGCGGGCGCGAACACCGCCTTGCCGCCCTCCGACTCGTCCGCGGGCAGGCAGTGCGCGGCGGTGACGATGACGTCGTGGCCCGAGCTCTGCACCACCGACGCGGTGCAGTAGTGCCCGTCGTCCAGGCCCCCCTTGAACAGCGCCCCCACCCGGGCGTTGTCGGCGGTGGCCGGAGCCGTCGCGGTCCGGCCGGCCGCCCCCGCGTCACTGGCTCCCAGCGCCGGTATGACGAGGAGCACGGCCGCGGCGGACAGCGCGCCGACCCTTCCGCGACCGGTCGCGAATCTCGTCCCGAAGATGCCAGTGCGCTTCATACGGTGCGTCTCCTGGAGGTCGGCGGGCGTGCTTGCTGACTGCGAACACTCTGACTCTCGCTGCCCCGGCTGAGAGCGACCATGAACCTTTTCTGAGAAGTTTCTATGAACGGCCCGTCGCTCCGACCTGCGCCGTCGGCCTCCGACACGACAAGCGGCCCAAGGGTGTAACAACGACAGTCATTGCCCGGAGTCACCCTGCGTGATACACAGAGTGACCATACGCGTTTTCGCATACAGCCGATTCACCGCAGGTCAGGGCGGTTCTACGGGCACATGTGTGCGGGGGCGGGTAAAGAGAGGCGCCAAGGCGTCCTACTCCGCCGGTTTCATCAGCGAAGATAGAACCTGACCCATGCCATGGGGCAGGGGCATCGAACTACCCGACAGGGGCGGTGAGTTACATGTACCTGGCAGCCGGAAAAGGCGACATCACCACCATCATCGGCGGAATCGCCCCCAACTGGGGGCCGTTCGGGACGCTCGGCAACGAGGCCCGCATCATGGTGGAGGTGGTGATGGCGGTCGCCATCCTCCTCTGCCTCGGCATCGCGGTATGGGGTGCGGCCAAGCAGCGGATCGGAGCGACGGCGCTGCGCGACACCTTCAGCGCCGAACAGGGCAAGGGCCTGATCGTGGCCGGCCTGACCGGAGTCTTCATCATCGGCTCCCTGGGCACGCTCTTCACCATCGTTTACGGGATGGCCGTCTGACCCCGCGTCAGCCGCATCGCCACCCCTTCCGTCCCCCTCACACCACCCGTCCGTCGTGCCCACCGGCAGAGGTTGCGTCTCCCTGATGTCGAGTCACCACACCGCGCCCGCGCGGCAACCAGCACGGCTACCGTCGTACTACGCGGATTCGTACACGGCCGAGGGGGCGCAGGCATGAGTTTCGACGACGAGCCGGGCCACGTCGGGGGCGACCCCGGCCGCGGCGACGACCGCTTCAGCACGCTCGGCGGCACCCGGCAGACCCGTACGCGCATGCCCGAGACGACCGGCGACGTCTACGGCGGCGCCCGCCGCCCCCAGCGCACCTCGCGCTCGCTCGTGATGGTGGTCGGCGTCGTGGTCCTGCTCGTGGCCGCGATCGCCTTCGCCAACAGAGGCGGCGACGGCTCCGCCACCACCCCCGACAACCCGGCCAAGCCCGGCGCGGCCGAGCCGACGGCGGCGACGGGCACGAAGCCGGTGGCGGGGAAGCAGGGGGGGATCGCTTCTGGGTTCGCCCACGATGAGCAAGGGGCGCAGTCGGCAGCCTCGAACTACGCCGTGGTGCTCGGGTCCACCGGCATGTTCAAGAAGGACAGCCGCCACCGCATCGTGGACTCGACCTACACCAGCGAAGCCGCCGAAGGCCTGAAAGGGCCTCAGGATGGCGCCTACTCAACCGACTTCCTGAAGAAGCTCGGGCTCGACGCGGACGGCAATCCGCCTCAGGGCAACACATTCGTGTCCCGCACCATCCCGGTAGGCACCAAGGTGGTGAGCTACAGCGCGGACAGCGCGAAAGTCGCGGTCTGGTACACCGGCCTCATCGGCATGTCCGGCCCGGGCTCGACCGACCCCGTACGCACAACGTGGAAGACCTGGACCTTCGATCTGAAGTGGTCCAGCAACGACTGGAAGATCGCCACCGACACTCAGGTCGATGGGCCGGCCCCAGTCCCCGGCGATGTCGCTGCGTCCAGCGCCGATGTCATCAGCAAGGCCGTCGAGGAGTACGGAGGCTTCACCTATGCCAGGTAGTCCTCGCCCCCGCATCCGATTGCTCGCCGGGTTGTTCGTGACTGTGCAGACCACAGCGGTACTGCTCGCGACCCGAGCCGTGGCGGCCCCCACACCTGCACCCACGCCGACCCCGACTCCCTCACCGAGCGCCAGCAACAACCCCTGCGATCTTTTGATCGGGCCCGCCAAGCAGTACTGCCAATCCGGCGGAAGCAAGAGCACCACCCCGCCCCCCGGCGACAGCAGCGCCGCCTCCGACCCCCTCACCTCCCTCGCAAAGGGCTGCGCCGACGCCGCCGCCTGGATCGTCGGCAAGCTCTCCGACGCGGTGAAGTCGACCGCGACCGTCGACTTCACCAACCCCAGCTTCCGCACCCAGTACGCCGTCGTCTTCGCCGCCGCCACCTTCCTCACCCTCGTCCTGTGGCTCCTGGCCGTCGCCAAGCGGGCCATCCGCGGGGTGCCGCTCTCGACGGCGATCTCGGAAGCCGTCGGCTTCCTGTGGCTGACCGTGCTCGCCTCCGCGTTCACCCCGCTGATCCTCTACACCGTCGTATCGGCGACGGACGCCGTCACGGAGGCCATCGCCAACGCGACCGGCAACCAGTCGGACGTGTTCTTCGGCTCGTTCTCGGCCGCGCTCAAGAAGGGCACGGACATCGGCGGCGGCCCGATCATGCTGATCGTCGTCGCCCTCGTCTCGATCCTCGCCGCGGGCGTCCTCTTCCTCGAACTGGTCATCCGCGCCGCCCTGTTGTACGTCGGCGCGCTGCTCGGCACCGTCGTCTACGCGGGGCTCGTCGACAAGAACATGTGGGGCCACGTACGCCGCTGGGCGGGCATCATGATCGCCGTGATCATGGTGAAACCCGTCATCGTGATCGTGCTCGGGCTCGCCGGAGCGCTCTCCTCCGGCAAGGGCCCCGACTCCTTCTCGGCCGTCGTCTCGGGCCTCGCCATCATCCTGCTCGCCATTTTCGCCTCGGCGATGATCTACCGGTTCGTGCCCGGCTTCGGCGACGAGATCGCCTCGGCCCGCACCAACCGCAAGCAGGCCACCGACGGCTCCCAGGCCGCCGCCCTCATCTCCTCGCCCGCCGCCCTCGTCTCGCAGGGCATCAAGACCCACAGCGGCCGGGGCAACCAGGGGGGCGGCGCCGCCCAGGCCCGCCCCGCCAACCCCATGTCCGGTGGCGTGGCCGCCCACAGCAGCCGGGGCTCCGGCGGCGGGGTCGGCGGCGGATCTGTCCCCTCCGCCGCACCTCCGCCGCGCAGCGGCTCCGGCCCGACGTCCGGCACGCCGCACACTCACCGCCGTAATTCCGGCGGCACCGCAGGCAACAAGAACACTGGAGGTGGAGGGCGTTGACGACCCAGTCCCAACCGGTCGCGCCCCGCCGTACGTATCTGATCGGCCGCGCCCGGCCGTCGGCCGTCGTCGGCAAGAACCGCGAGACCGGCGAGATCGTACTGATCATCGGCGGCGCGTTCCTCGGCATGATGTGCGGGCTCCTCGTCCCCGTGCTGTCGCTGCGGATCGTGCTCCTGATGGGCTTCCCGTTCCTGGCGCTCGCCGCGGTGTACCTGCCGTACAAGCACCGCACGTTCTACAAGTGGTTTGAGATCAACCGGAGTTACAAGCGCTCGCTCCGTCGCGGCACCGCCTTCCGTTCCGGCGCGGCCGAGGCCGGCGTACGCCTCGACGGGCGCGAGGTCGAGGTGGGCCCGCCGCCCGGCATCGGCCACGTCAACTGGCTCGCCGCCCCCTTCGGCCCCGACGAGATCGCGGTCCTGCTGCACGCGGACCGGCGTACCGTCACCGCCGCCATCGAGATCGAAGGGCCCGGCGTCGGCCTGCGCGACAGCGAGGACCAGGAGGCCCTCGTCGACCGCTTCGGCACGCTGCTCAAGCACGTCGCCAACGGCGACGGCTTCGTGACGCGCCTTCAGATGCTGGCCCGCACCCTGCCCGCCGACCCCGACGCGCACGCCAAGGACGTCGCCCAGCGCGGCGACACCAAGGCCCCCGGCTGGCTCCAGGACTCCTACGAGCAGCTCCAGTCGATGGTGTCGACCTCCAGCGAGCAGCACCGCGCCTACCTCGTGGCCTGCATGCAGTACAGCCGTGAACTGGCCGCCGAGGCCAACGCGATGGCCCGCGCCGCCAACCCGCACGGCCGCAAGCTCGACCGCGACGCCGGTCTCGCCGTCGTCATGGCACGTGAACTCACCGACATCTGCGCCCGGTTGGCCGAGGCGGACATCCGCGTACGCCAGCCGCTCGGCCAGAGCCGGCTCGCCTCGCTCGTGCACTCCATGTACGACCCGGACCACCCCATCGACCACATCCAGGCCATGACCAAGCGCAACGCCTGGCCGGCCGAGCTCGACGCCGTGGAGCCGACCTACCTCCAGGCCAAGACCCGCGAGTCCTCGACACGCGCGCCCTGGTGCCATGCCACGGCCTGGGTGAAGGAGTGGCCGATGACGCCGGTCGGCGTCAACTTCCTCGCCCCGCTGCTCGTCCACACCCCGGACGTGATCCGCACGGTCGCCGTCTGCATGGACCTGGAGCCGACCGAGGTCGCCATCGAGCGCATGCTCACGGAGAAGACCAACGACGAGGCGGAGGCGTCCCGCGCCGCCAAGATGAACCGCACCGTCGACCCGCGCGACATCGCCGCCCACGGCCGTCTCGACCAGCGCGGCGAGGACCTCGCGAGCGGCGCCGCCGGCGTCAACCTGGTCGGCTACATCACGGTGTCCTCGCGTTCGCCGGAGGCCCTCGCCCGCGACAAGCGGACCATCAGAGCCTCCGCGGGCAAGTCGTATCTGAAGCTGGAGTGGTGCGACCGCGAGCACCACCGGGCCTTCGTCAACACCCTGCCGTTCGCGACCGGAATCCGCCGCTAGTTGAGAGGCAGTACCCGCCATGCGAGATCCGCTGTCTCTCGTCTCCGACGCCTTCACCGCCCTGCTGTTCGGCAAGGTGGAGACCACCCGGCTGCCCGTCCGCACCTCCACGGGCCAGGCCCAGGCCGTCTACCTGCCGACGGCCGCCCCCGGCCTCGGCGACTCCGGCGTGATCATCGGGCGTGAGGTGTACAGCGGCAAGGGCTACATCTACGACCCCTTCCAGCTGTACGGACAGCAGCTCCCGGCCCCGCACTGGCTGGTGCTCGGCGAGTCCGGCAACGGCAAGTCGGCGCTTGAGAAGACGTACGTCCTGCGGCAGTTGAGGTTCCGCGACCGCCAGGTCGTCGTCCTCGACGCACAGGGCGAGGACGGCGTCGGCGAGTGGAACCTCATCGCGCGCGAGCTGGGGATAACCCCCATCCGGCTCGACCCGATGACCGCGATGGACGGCGGCATCCGGCTCAACCCCCTGGACCCGGCGATCACCACGACCGGCCAGCTCGCCCTGCTCCGAACGATCATCGAAGTGGCGATGGGGCACGGCCTGGACGAACGCTCGGGCTTCGCCCTCAAGGTGGCGCACGCGTACGTCAACACCACCATCACGGACCGCCAGCCGGTCCTGACCGACATCGTCGAGCAACTGCGCCACCCGGAGGCCGAGTCGGCCGAGGCGATGAACGTCGACATAGAGGACGTACGCGCCTGGGGCCTGGACGTCGCCCTCGTCCTCGACCGCTTGGTCGACGGCGACCTGCGCGGCATGTTCGACGGCCCGACGACGATCGGCATCGACCTGGACGCCCCCCTGATCGTCTTCGACCTCTCGCACATCGACCGCAACTCGATCGCGATGCCGATCCTGATGGCCATCGTCGGCGTCTGGCTGGAGCACACCTGGATCCGCCCCGACCGGAAGAAGCGCATCTTCCTGGTCGAGGAGGCCTGGCACATCATCAACAGCCCCTTCGTGGCACAGCTCTTCCAGCGCCTGCTGAAGTTCGGCCGACGCCTGGGCCTGTCCTTCGTGGCGGTCGTCCACCACCTGAGCGACGTCGTGGACGGAGCCGCGGCCAGGGAGGCGGCGGCCATCCTGAAGATGGCGTCGACGAGGACGATCTACGCGCAGAAGGCCGACGAGGCGAGGGCGACGGGCCGCGTCCTCGGCCTGCCGCGCTGGGCGGTGGAAATCATCCCGACCCTCACCCCGGGCATCGCGGTATGGGACGTGAACGGCAACGTCCAGGTGGTCAAGCACCTGATCACGGAACGCGAACGCCCGCTGGTCTTCACCGACCGCGCGATGACGGAGTCCGCGGCGTCGGACGACATCCTGGCCTCGGAGCTCGACTCCCAGCTCGAATCGGAGACGGAACGCCGAGCCGCGATGATCGAACAACACCTGTCCGCATCCGACTCCCCCGAGTCCACGGTGGCCTGAAGTGAGCGGAACCGGCACCCCGAGAGGCGACCAGCGAGGCATCCCCGATTCCCTCCTGGTCGGCCTCCTGGCCTTCTTGCTCGGCCTGACGGTCCTGGTGTGGACGGCGACGGGCCTGGCCGGCCTGTTCACCCATGGGTCCTGGCCCCCAGGCGTATCGTTCACGCACAGCCCGATGGCCCTGAGATCCCTGGTCACGGCTCCCCAGGACCTGGCGACCGCCTGGCCGGACACCCCGCCCCCGGCCCTCCCGGGCTACGGTCTCTTCTGGGGTCTCCTGATCGGTGAACTCCTGGTCCTGATCGTCCTGACCATCTTCACGCTGGGGACGTTCACGCGCTGGCGGGCGGTACGAGCGAGAGCGAGACAGGACGCGGTGCCCGCGGTGGCTCCCTCCGCCCGGTCCCCCCACCCGGCACCTGCCGTCGTGGAGGCCTCGCCGACTCCCGTCCCCGGCGTCCCGGTCGCTCCGGTCCCCGGGATCCCGGTGCCCGCCCGCGGCCCCGCCGAGCCGTCGGCCTCCGGCACCGAGCAGCCCACCGCGCCCGCCCCCACGCCGGCGGCACCCGCGGTTCCCGAGCCCAGCCCTCCGGCCTGGAGCGTGCCCATCCCGCCGAGCGCGGTCGAGCAGTTCCCCACCCCCCGGGCCGAACAGCCGCACTCCCGGCTCCACTTCGGCCCTCCGGAGACCCGAAGGCCCCGCGCCCTACAGGCGATCCAGGACGCGGAGGGCGCAGCCCTCATCGTCACCTCGGACCCCACCCTGTGGGCAGAGACCAAGGACGCCCGGGCCAAGCTCGGCCCCGTGTACGTCTACGATCCGACCCACCGCTGTGACACCCCCGCCCGACTCCACTGGTCCCCGACCGCCGACTGCGAGGACGCGGACACCGCCGCGGCACGGGCCGCCGCCCTCCTCGCGCCCGTACGCCCCCAGGCCCGCATGGACGCCGCCATGGCGGACACCGCGGAGACCCTGCTGCGCTGCTGGCTGCACGCGGCCGCCCTGGAGAGCCGCGACGGCAGAGCGACGAAGCAACTGCACCGCTGGGCCCAGGGAACGGCCGCCCACGAGGCCGTACGGATCCTGCGTACGCACCCCAAGGCGCAGAGCGGCAGCGCGGGCCTCCTGGAATCGGCCCTCACGGCCTACCCCGAACGCCGGGAAATCGCCCAGCAGTTGACGGCCCGGGCCCTGGGCTGCCTCTCCTCGATCCACATCCGGGACGCCTGCACACCGAACCGAGCAGATTCGCTCGCTCTGGAATCATTCGCGAACGAAGGGGGCACCCTTTATGTGGTGGGCGAAGCGATCGAGGATCCCCGGTCCGACCCCGCCGCGATGCCGCTCCTGACGGCACTCGCCTCAGACGTGGTCGAGCGCGGCCGCCGCATGGCCGAACGGTCATCTGACGGTCGCCTCGACCCACCAATGACGCTCGTCCTCGACGACGTCGCGGCCGTGGCTCCGCTTCCCCGGCTACCGGAGCTGCTGTCGACCGGTCAGGGCCAGGACCTCCCGCTCCTGGTCCTGCTCCGCTCGCCCGAACAGGCGCGGGCCCGCTGGACCGAGGCCCTGACGTAGTCGGCGCTACGGCCGGAGAATCTCCATCTCAAGGTCACGGCCGCCGTCATCGGTCAGCACCGCCGTGAACCCCGTGGGCACGAAGCCGGCCTTCCGGTAGAAGCCCCGGGCGCGCGGGTTGTCCTCGTGCACCAAGAGGCGGACCCGGTTCACCCGCGGCTCCTCCAGGGCCCAGGCCCATTCGAGGGCGGCCGCGAAGAGCCGCTCGGTCAGCCCGATGCCACGGTATTCGGGCCGTACGAAGACACCGACGACATGCGCCTGGGGCGAGGCGACCCGGTTCCCGAAGACGTCATCGGCACCTTCGGCCTCGACGATCACCACCACGTTGCCGGCCCATGCGCCGTCCGGAGCCTCGGCGACGAACTGCCGCACGGACGGGCTCTGCGCATTCCTGGCCCGCTCCTGCCAGAACTCATCGGGCTGCGCGGAGGCGCTTTCGAAGGTGTCGAGAAACGCGACCGGGGCCGCAGGATCGGCGAGCGACGCGAGCCGCAGCTCTTTGACCTTGCGCCACTCATCGGCGCGGACAGGACGTATGACGTGTTCCATAAACCGATACTGCCACAACGCGAAAAAGCCCCGCATCAGATCCATATTTCTACAGACCATGATGCGGGGCTTTCCCCAAAAATTGTTCGGCGGCGTCCTACTCTCCCACAGGGTCCCCCCTGCAGTACCATCGGCGCTGAAAGGCTTAGCTTCCGGGTTCGGAATGTAA